>NZ_JBIRZZ010000004.1:485940-713873 GCF_044391385.1 Streptomyces sp. NPDC018693
CCCCGCCGGGGGGGGGTTAGGCCCGGGGGCGGGGGGGGGGGTTGCGGGGGCGCCAGCGGGTCCGGTGGGGGGGGGGGGGCGCGCCCCCCCGGGGGGGCCCCCGCCCCCGGGCGGTCCCGCACCGGCCCCCCGGACGTTCAGACCCCGCAGCCGGCCAGGATCTCCCGCTCCAGCCGGGTCGCCAGGGCCAGGTAGCGGGGCCGGCGGGTCACCGGCACCAGCCCTCTGATGAGGACGTACCACATCTCCGCCATTCTGCGCGGCAGCCGGGTCGCCGGTTCGCGGGAGCGGCCGACGACCCGGGTGCCGACGAAGAAGCAGACGAGGGAGTGGGCGACGGCGTCGACGTCGATGTCCGGATGGATGTCGGCCTCGCGGACCGCGCCCATGAGCCCTCGGGAGATCAACTCCAGCCATTCGGTGAAGGGATGCCGCAGCGGCGGCCTTATCGGCACTCCCCCGGTGGCCAGTCGCAGGCCCGCGCGGGTGATGGGCCCCTCGACGGACAGCCGGGTGATGCCGAACGTGAGCCGCATCAGCGCCTCGAGCGACGAGTAGCCCCGGTCGTCGATCTCGCCGGCCACCCGGCGCGATGCCTGGGACTGCAGTTCCAGGATCGCGTGGGCCAGGTCCTCCTTGGCCGCGAAGTGGAAGTACAGGGCGCCTTTGGTGACGTGGGCGTGCTCGACGATGTCACTCAGGCTGGTCGACTCGTAGCCGCGCCGGTCGAACAGGTCGGCCGCGGCCCTGATGATCGTCGCGCGGGTCTGTTCGGCGCGTAATTGCCTCGCCATCGAGTGAACTCTCCTGGGCCAGTAAAGAACGGGTCATGCCGTTTGTTTCTTACCCCCCGCACACCATAGCTCACGCCCCGACGGTCCCGACGCGGCACTCGAAAACAGCCGACTCGCCCTGCGTCCCGACGACTTGAACATCCTCCTCGCCAACGCCCTTGGCCTCGACCCAGATAGGTTCGTCCAGCTCGGCGTAGCGATGGAAGAGCGCTTGATACGACGCCGGGGAGCGGTTCGGGTCGGTTCGCCGCCGGGTCGCCTGGCGGGCCGCCTCCAGCAGGAGCATGCCCGGAACATGGTCGAGGGGATGGTCGAAGAAAACGGGGTGTGCGGTATGTACTCGGAGCTGCCAGCGGCCCGAGGAATCGGGTCGCCCCAGGACGACGTCCGTGGGCAGCGCTCGGCCCACGGCGGCCGGGGGCAGCCCGGGCGGCACGGGGACGGCGGTCACCGTCTCCGGGGTGCGTCCGCCGCGCAGCCGCCCGTAGACGGCCGGGCTCACACAGGTGAACGCGACGTCGGCGGTGGCGACCTGGACGCCGTCGCGGGTCACCCGCGCGGTGTAGCGGGCGGCGGCAGGGCGCCTGCCGCGGTACTGGACGTGGGTGAAGACGAGTTCGATCTCCGGCTCGGCCGGCAGCGCCCCCACCGCCAACTCCGCGGGTACAGTGCTTACTTGGAATTCCTGGAGGACGAACTGGTAATCCAACGGCACGTGGTACTCGGCATGCGAGATCAGGGTGCCGCCCTGCCTGATGGTCTCCACGACGAGCAGCGGATCGTACGCCGACCAGTCCGGCGACACGTGTAACCCGTGGGCGCGCGGCCACTGGGCGGACACGGTGAAACGGTCGGCGCCGGTCCGGCGCCAGCCGGTGGGGAGGGTCTCCGCGACCGCCGCGCGATGGACCAGTTGGCGGGGGACGGCTGCCGTCATGGACGGGGTGTCGGCAAGCTGCCGCGGTCGAGTCATCTCTCTCCCTACGGTCCCCCGGAAGGCCACGGCGGACAGCGAACCGTCCGCTCCGGTGAGCGCTAGAGTACGAGGCGACCGGTTTGTTTTCAATGAGATCAGTCGACGGCATCCTATGATCGGCCCGGACCCCGCACGCGATCGCGGGAGAAGGCCGACTCGGCGCCGTGAAGGGGCTCTTATGGCGAAACAGGAGCGCGCGATCAGAACGCGCAGGGCGATCCTGGAAGCGGCCGGCGCGGTCTTCGACGAACACGGCTACACCTCCACCACCATCGCCATGGTCCTGGAACGGGCCGAAGTCACCAAGGGCGCCCTGTACTTCCACTTCAACTCCAAGGAGTCGCTCGCCCAGGCGGTACTGGAGGCGCAGGTCCCCTTCGGCGCCGTACCGCCGCAGCCGTGCAAGCTCCAGGAGATCATCGACATCACGTTCGTGGTCGGCGAGCGGCTGCTGACCAACTCCCTGCTGCGGGGCGGTGTGCGGCTCGCGGTGGACCAGGAGACACCGACCGTCGTCGATCACGGCGAGCCGTTCCGGCAGTGGGCGGACCGGCTGGAACCGTTGCTCGAACTGGCCCGGGAGCGCGGTGAGTTGCTCCCTACGGTGCGGCCACGGGAGACGGTGGAGCTGCTCGTCGGGTCCTTCACCGGCATACAGCTGATGGCTCGTGCGATGTCCGGCCGCGCGGACATCGCCGAGCGGCTGGCGGTGATGTGGGCCCATCTTCTGCCGAGCGTCGCGGTGCCCGGTCTGCTCCCCGGGCTGGACACCCGGGCCGACCGGGGCACCCGGGTCCTCGCCACCCTGGAGCGCACGGACCTGGCCGCTTCCTGACAACGCGAAGGCGGGCCGGCCGGTGTCCATCCACACCGGCCGGCCCGCCCGCTTCACGGGACTCGTCTGTCAGTCGGGGTTTCTGTCAGTCGAGACCTGTCAGAAGGTCAGCTTCCAGCTGTTGAGCGTGCCCGTGTCCTGCGCGTACACGTCCTGCACCCGCAGCTTCCAGGTGCCGTTGGCGACCTCGCTGGAGGCGTTCACCGTGTAGGTGGTGTTGACGTTGTCCGCGGAGTCCGAGGAGCTGGACGCCTTCAGACGGTAGGCGGTGCCGTCCGGTGCGATCAGGTCGATGACCAGGTCGCCGCGGTAGGTGTGGGTGATGTTCACGCCGACCTGGAGGCTGGACGGGGCGTTGCCGCTGATGCCGCTGACGGTGATCGGGGACTCGATGGCCGAGCCGGCGTCCGGGATGGCGACGGCCGAGGAGCTGGAGAAGGTGGTGCCGCCGGTGGAGCCGCCGGAGCCGCTCACCGCCTGCACCGTCTTGGCCGCGTCGGCGAGACCGGCGCCGCAGCCGCCCGAGCAGGAGCCGGGCAGCGGACGGGCGTTGGCCTTGATGGCCGACTCGATCTGCGCGGGGGTCAGCGAGGAGTTCACCGACTTCATCAGCGCGACCAGGCCCGCGATGTGCGGGGTGGCCATGCTGGTGCCCTGGTAGTAGGTGTAGTTCTCGCTGGACGGCGTCCGGGTGCCGGAGTTCAGCGTGGACAGGATGCCGTTGGCGGTGCCGGTGCTGGTCTGGCCGCCGGGGGCCGAGATGTCCACCAGGGAGCCGTAGTTGGAGTAGGACGCCTTGGCGCCGGTGCGGCTGGTGGCGGCGACCGAGATGATGTTGCTGCAGTTGCCCGGCGAGTGGCCGGACACGTTCTCGTTGTCGTTGCCGGCGGCCACCACGATGGTGGTGCCGCGGTTCACGGCCGCGTTGATGGCGCTCTGGGTCGCCGAGGTGCAGGCGCCGTCGCCGCCGAGGCTCATGTTGATGACCTTGGCGACGTTCTGGTTGGCCGGGACGCCGGAGACGGAGCCGCCGGACGCCCAGGTGATGGCGTCGATGATGTCTGAGTCGTAGCCACCGCACTTGCCGAGGACGCGGATCGGGGAGATCTTCGCGCCGTAGGCGATACCGGCGACACCCTTGTTGTTGTTGGTGACGGCGGCGATCGTGCCGGCCACGTGGGTGCCGTGCCAGGAGGAGTTGGAGGCCGGGATGCCGGAGCCGCACTCGTTGGCGTTGTACCAGTCACCCGGGTCCGACGGGTCGCTGTCGCGGCCGTTGCCGTCGACGGAGACGAAGGTGTCGGCGATGAAGTCGTAGCCGCCGACGATGTTCGCGGCGAGGTCCGAGTGGGCGACGTAGCCGGTGTCGATGACGGCGACGGTGACGCCGGAGCCGTTGGTGATGTCCCAGGCGCCCGGCACACGCATGCCGGCGGTCTCCTCGAACAGGTCCCACTGCTTGCTGTACTCGGTGTCGTTCGGCGTGGCCTTCGCCTGGTTCAGGCGGTCCGGCACGACGTAGGCGACGTTCGGGTCGGCCTTGTACTCGGCGACGACCTCCGCGACGTCCGCCGAGGTGCGCACGTCACCGAGGTCGACGAGGGCGGCGCCGGTGCCGAGGCGGCGCTGGAAGTCGACGTCCGCGCCGGCCTCCTTGCCCTTGGCGACGGCGTCGGCCTCGGCGGCCTGGTTCGACGTGGCCTCCTCGGCGCCGGACTTGTAGCCGACGATGAGGCGCTCGGCCGGGATGCCCGGGGCGGCCTCGGTCTGGGCCGTGGGGACGGCGGCGGCCGGATCGGGGGTGGGCTGCTGGGCGACGGCGGCCGAGGCGGTCGTCGCGGCGGTCAGCAGGGCCGCGGAGACCGCGGCGACGGATATCAGCTTCCGTCGGATGTGGGGTGAGGTGCGCAAGGCGTGCCTTTCGTGGCCCGCTCCGGGCAGGGCGGAGCAGCGGTCGATTCGCTTCGTCGTCGAAGCGGCGGGGGGTGAATCGAGGAGCAGCGCGTTGGCCGGCCAGGCGTTGGTCGCCGACCGTCTCAGGGGTTACCTGCCGGTCAGCTGTGCACGAACGATAGGCAAAGCGAAGGTCATCGGGATACAGGGGAAACCCTTGATCCGGCCGGAAACACACCCTCGACGACAGTGACTCGACCGCAAATACCCCACTTCGCCCCGGGTCCGGGGAGCAACGGCGGTGGCGCAGACGAGGGCATGCGAGGGCGGCGTCGCCACCGCGCCGTTGCGCGGCGGGCGACGCCGTCCGAACTGGGCAGCTACGACACTCAGTTGACGAAGACCGCGGCGCCGCCCGAGGTCACCGGTGCGTACTTCGCCGTGAAGTAGCCGTTGGCGAAGCACAGGGACGAGCCGGAAACGCGGGCGAACTCCTCGTTGACGAAGCTGATGCTGTTGTCGGCGTTGTCGGAGACACCGGTCAGGCTGGGCGCCTCGTAGACGCAGTTGATGGTGCCCAGCAGGGTGCGCAGCACGACCGTCGTGCGGATGGTGGAGCCCGCGGCCGGGGTCACGGTGAGGGTGCCGTCGGAGTCCGCGGTGGCGGCGTAGGGCAGGTTGTTGACCGTGATGCTGTTGACTCCGAGGACACCGAAGACGTTCGAGGTGCAGCTGCCGAAGCTGTGCGCGGTGAGCGACTCGGTGGCCGCGCCGGGGGCGGTGGGGTTGTCGGTGACGGTGGCCGTGAACTCCGACGCCGAGCAGGTGACACCGCTGGTGCCGGTGGGGCTGGAGTAGAGGGTGGCGGTGGTGCCGGCGGCCAGGGACGCGTTGAGGACGTCACCGACGGCGACGGCGTCACCGCCGGCGGCGCCGGTGGTCAGCACGGTGTCGGCGGCGCCGGCCGGCGTGATCGCCGGGATCGAGAGGGCGGCGACGGTACCGGCGACGGCGAGAACGGAGCGAGCGCGCATGCGGGTGCCTCTTTCGTGGTGGGGAGTGATGCGACGTACCGAGAGGTGAAGGACGTACGTCTTGGGGAGTGGAGCGTGGGGGTGGGGTCGTGAGTGGGGGGGTGGGGTCGTGAGTGGGGGGTGGGGGGTGGCGAGTGGGGGGTGACGGCCGTCGCCGGCCCGTGACGCCTTCTCCGTACGTGACGGACCGGCGACGGCGGTCGGCCGGTCTCCGGCCGAGGGAACTGGAGGGGATCGCCTGCGGCCGGGCCGGGCGGAGGGGTGCACGCCGATCAGGGCGGTTGCGCCCATGGTGATGAAGGGCCCGGGAGAGCGCGCGGCGTCTCGCCGCACGACGGATCCGGCGCCACGGATCCGGGCGGAGCCACGGCCCGTTGTAGACCTGATGCTCAGTCAACGTCAAGGCGTCGTAGGTAAGTTGATGGTGGCGGCCACACAACGGACACCGTTTTTCCACACCTCCCTTGACCCCCCGCTGTAACCATCGGTAACTTCCGAATTGGCTACTGCCGCGTAACGAGAAAGCCCTTGCGATTTCCGGGAGGTCGCCAGGAGTCGTGCGCGGCAGCCGCTGTCCGCGCCAGGACAACGTGCCACGGAAGCCCAACCGCATGACTATGCCCATGGGAGCAGACATGGCCTCGTCCGCCGACAACCACCCCGAGACCGCCGGGGAGCCAGTGAGCGGTTCCGAAGACAGACGCGGCCGGGTCCGGCTGCGCCGGGCCGCGATCATGGCGGTGCCCGCCACCGCGATCACCGCGGGCCTCGCGATCCTGACCGCCCAGGGAGCCCTGGGTGTGCAGTTCGCGATCTCCGGCATGCCGTTCGTGGTCACCGCCGACAAACTCGAAGGCAACGGCTTCGCCCAGTTCGGCTCGCTGGACCACATGATCGAGAACAGCCCCAACGAGGGCGACACCGGCGGCCAGGTCCTGGTCGTCACCTCGGTGGTGAAGGACGGCAAGCTGACCAACCTGTGCCAGAGCGTCGACCTCGGCGGCATCCAGCTCGTCCTCACCGCCGGCAACAAGGGCACCAAGGTGAGCGTGAAGAACCTCGCCATCGACTCCGACGACATCACCGGCAACGCCGACTTCAACAACATCGAGATCGGCCGCGACGCCAGCACGCTCGACAAGGTCGACCAGAAGGGCTTCCCGGGCGTCTACAGCCAGCAGGCGGACAAGGTCGTCATCACCGACCTGTACCAGCGCAACTACGCCGCCACCGCGGCCGTCTTCAAACTTCCCGATCTGCACATGCGGTTCGGGGGCAAGGGCTGCCCGCAGTGAGGCTCCGCTTCCGGCGGTGGCGGGGGCAGCGGCCCTTCGTGGGCGGGCTGCTGCTCGTCCTGGGCGGCGGGGAGATCCTGCTGACCATGAAGGCACCGCTCGGAGTCATGCTGCACATCGGCATCCAGGGTGTGGCGGGTTACCTCCTGCCCACCCTGATGGTGGTGCTCGGGCTGCTGATCCTCTTCAACCCGTCCCAGCGCCTCTTCTACTCCATCGTCGCGGTGATGGTCTCCCTGGGCACCTGGGTCACCTCGAACCTGGGAGGCTTCCTCGTCGGTCTGCTCCTCGGGGTCACGGGCAGTTGTATGGCCTTCGGCTGGCTGCCGGACCAGGAGTCCCGCCGCAGCCGCCGCCGGCGCCGCAAGGCGGAAAGGGCGGCGAAGGCGCTGCGGCCGTCCCCTGCTCTGCCGGAGGCGGGCGAACCGGCCTGACCCCAGGGCGCGTCGAAGGGGCGAACCCCCCTCGGCGCGCCCTTCCTTTTCTCTACGTCAGTGCCTTATCGGGCCTCAGTGCCTTCTCTACGTCGGCGCCCGCCGCGAGCAGCGCGTCGATCGTGTCGGGGTACGGGCCGGTGCGGGCCCACTCCAGCGGGGTGAGGCCGGTGCCGCCGTCCTCCCGCAGCCCTGGGTCGGCGCCATGGGCGAGGAGGACGCGGACCGTCCCGGTGTGCCCCCAGCAGGACGCCGCGCACAGGGGCAGGCCGTCGGATCCCATGCCGCCGCTCTCCGCGTCGGGGGGCGCGCCCGCCTCCAGCAGCAGCCGGGCGGCGTCCGCGTTGCCGTTGACCGACGCGGCGTACAGGGGTGTCTCGCCGTCCCCGTCCGCCGCCGCCGGGTCGGCGCCGGCGCGCAGCAGCGCCTTGATCGCGGGACCGTCGCCGCACATCGCCGCCCCGACGAGACGC
Organism: Streptomyces sp. NPDC018693; assembly: GCF_044391385.1. Classification (NCBI taxonomy): domain Bacteria; kingdom Bacillati; phylum Actinomycetota; class Actinomycetes; order Kitasatosporales; family Streptomycetaceae; genus Streptomyces; species Streptomyces sp. NPDC018693. The sequence continues at coordinate 493,675 of NZ_JBIRZZ010000004.1, forward strand.
CTTGCCAGTTTCTTTTGCCGCCGTCTGTTCACGGGCGCCGAGCGTATCCGTTCCTTCCCCGGCTCAGCCCAGGCCGACCGACTTCAGCCAGGACTTGGCGACGTCGAGCGGGTCCTTGTTCTCCAACTGGACCTGGGAGTCCAGCTCGAGGAGGGTCTTGGTGTCGAGCTTGGCGGAGACGGCGTTGAGCGCGTCGACGCCCTCCTGGGACAGGCCGCTCTTGTAGACCAGCGGGGTCACGTTGGCGAAGCCGAAGAGGTTCTCCGGGTCCTTCAGGACGACGAACTTCTCCTTGGTGATGGTCGGGTCGGTGGTGAAGATGTCCGCGGCCTGCACCGTGTTCTTCTTGAGCGCGGCCTGGGTCAGCGGGCCACCGGCGTCAAGTGCCTTGAAGGACTTGAACTTCAGGCCGTACACCTTCTCCAGACCGACCATGCCCTGCTGCCGGGTCTGGAACTCGGGCGACCCGCCGAGTATCAGTTCGGGCGCGATGTCCTTGAGGTCGGCGAGCGTGGACTCGGAGGTGAGGTTGTACTTCTTCGCGGTCTCCGCGTTGATCGAGACGGAGTCCTTGTCCTCGGCCGGCGACGACTCCAGAAGCGTCAGCTTGGGGTCGAGCTTTGCCTTCGCGGCAGCGTTCACGGTCTCGACGGAGGTCTGCTCGGCGTCCGGGTCGAGGTAGGCGAGCAGGGACCCGTTGTACTCCGGCAGGACGGTGATGGAGCCGTTCTTGAGCAGGCCGTACGTGGTCTCGCGGCTGCCGATGTTCGGCTTGTAGGACACCTTGATGCCCTTGGCCTTCAGTGCCTCGCCGTAGATGTCGGCGAGGAGGATGCTCTCCGCGAAGTTGTTGGAGCCGACGACGACCGTGCCGCCGTCCGCCGCCTTGCCCTCGTCGAGCGGGTTGTCCGAGGTGCCGTCGGAGGAGCCGCAACCCGCCAGCAGGGCAGCCGCCGCGGCGAGCGCGAGGGCCGTCGCGACGGGGTGTCTCCGGATGGACCTGCTGCTGTGCGCTTTGGAAGTCACAATTCCGTTCCGAGCTCTGGGGGTCGGTGAAGCACGCTGGCCCCGATCCAATCCAGCCGCTTCTCGATCAGTCAAGGGCGGCCGTGTTAACGATTCTCTTCGTACCAGGGGTGATCGACGACCGAAGAGCGGCGAAGGCGCTTCGTAATTGATTCTTGACGTAGGGCGACTGCTCGCCTGTTCGAAGAGGCGATAGTGTCGCGGCAGTTGGCGGCGGTCACGTGACCCACTGAAACCGCACGACGTCGCACACCACGAAGGAGGCCCGGTGTCCACGACAGAGGTGGACGCGCCAGCCCGGCCGGCACCCTCGTCCGAACACCCGGGGCTGCGGGGCTTCGCCGACCGGTGGCCCTTCCAGCGCAAGCTCACCCTCCTCGTCGGCGTGCCGCTCACGGTGATCCTGATGCTGCTGGCGTACCTCGTCACCGACCTCGTCCAGGAGTCCGAGCGGGCCGAGAGCGCCGCCGAACTGGTACGGAACAGCGCCGAGGTCGCCAAGCTGGTCTCCCTCGTGGAGGCCGAGCACCAGCAGGCCATCCTGCTGTCGGTGCGCCACCAGGCGTCCTTCGACGGCGGCACCCCGCCCTCCAGCGCCTACCGGGTCGCCCAGGTCACCGTCGACGACCAGGTCCGCGCCGTGCGTGAGGCATTCGGCGACCGGCTGCCGGCCGGTGAGGCGCAGGCGCTCAAGGAGATCGAGGGACTGGCCGCCCTGCGCCACACCGTCGAGCAGGGCTATCTGCCCGCCGACAACATCGACCCGGCGTACGCCGGCGCCGCCCGGGGCCTGATCGACGGCCTCGGCCTGGACCGCGACTCCGGGCTCGCCACCACCTTCACCGGCAACCTGCTCGACTCGCTGCTGCGCGCCGACGCCGCGCACGGCGCTTATGAGACGGCCGTGTTCTCGGCGCTCACCGGGGACTCCAACGCGCTGATCCAGTTCACCGGCGCGATCGGCGCCCAGAAGCTGTACACCTACCAGGCGGATCGTTTCGCCCGGTTCGCCACCGAGGCGCAGGCCGACGAGCTCGGCGGGGTCGAGCACAACCCCGCGCAGGCGGTGATCGGCCGGCACTTCGCCGAGCTGGCGGTCGAACCCGGGGCGCTGCAGGCCGAGTCCACCGACGACATCCGCGTGGCGCTGCGCGACGCGCTCGCCGCCTACGGCGACTACCAGCAACAGGCGGAGACCCGGCTGGAGATCACCGGATCGCTCATCGACCAGATCGCCGACCGGGCCGAGGACGCCGCCAGCAGCGCGCAGTGGCGGGTCGGGGTGCTGCTCAGCCTGGCGCTGCTCGGCTTCGCCCTGTGGATCGGCTTCTCCGTCCTGGTGCGCCGCTCCGTGATCCGGCCCGTGCTGGCCCTCACCGGGGCCGCGCAGGAGGTGGCCGACGTGGCGGGGCGGGAGCTGGCGCGGGTCGCCGACGACGACGCGGAGGAGAGCGGGCCGCCGCGGCTGCGGGAGCTGCCGGTCACCGCGGACGACGAGATCGGTGAGCTCGCCGAGGCGTTCAACAACGTACAGACCACGGCGGCCGCGCTGCTCGAACGCCAGGTGCTCAGCCGGCGCAACACCGCCGAGATGTTCGGCAACGTCGGGCGCCGCGTCAGCAACTTGACGACACGTCAGCTTGCCTTGATCGACGCGGTGGAGCGGGGCGAGACCGACCCGGCCCTGTTGGAGCGGCTCTACTCCATCGACCACATCGCGGTACGCCTGCGGCGCAACGCCGACAGTCTGATGCTGCTGGCCGGCATCCGTGAGACGGTCCTGAACGCGGGGCCGACGGCCCTCACGAACGTCGTACGGGCCGCGCTCGGGCAGATCGAGGGGTACCAGCGGGTGCGGCTGCATGCCGGGACCGAGGTCATGGTCGAGCCCGACATGATCGGCGACCTCACGCTGATGGTGGCCGAACTCCTGGAGAACGCCGTGTCGTTCTCCCCCGCGGGCAGCCCCGTGGAGGTCACCGTCAGCTCCGGGGCCGACGGCGCGTCGATCATCATCGCCGACCACGGCCTCGGCATGAGCGCGGAGCGCCTCGCGGAGGAGAACGCCCGTCTGGTCCGCCGCGAACGCCTCGACCTCGTCCCCACCAAGGTCCTCGGCCTCTTCGTGGTCGGCGCCCTGGCCCGCCGCTGGGACGTCACCGTCACCCTGACGCGTACGCCGGGGGGCGGGGTGACGGCGGAGGTGGCCCTGCCGTCCTCGCTGCTACTGACGCTGAGTGCAGTGGAGACGGGCCCGGGGGCCAGGGCGGCCACCGGATCAGGGGGTACTGCCGGAGCGGGGGCCGCCGCCGGATCGGAGGGTGTTGCCGGACCGGGGACCACCGCCGGGCCGGGAACCCCCTCTGGATCCGGGGTCGCAGCCGGATCGGGAACCACCACCGAGTCCGGGGCCACCACCGAGTCCGGGGCCGCCACCGAAGCCGGCACCACCGCCGGGCCGGGGATCACTGCCGCATCGGGAACCCCCACCCCATCCGGGACCACCGCCGGGCCGGGAACCACCGCCAGGCCGGGAACCCCCTCTGGATCCCAGGTCGCAGCCGGATCGGGAACCGCCGCCGAAGCCGGGGCCGCCACCGAAGCCGGGACCACCGCCGGGTCGGGGGTGACTGCCGCATCGGGAACCCCCACCCCATCCGGGACCGCCACCCGAACCGGGACCACCGCCGGGCCGGGAACCACCGCCGGGCCGGGGGTCACTGCCGGGAGGACCGCTGCCGGTTCAGGGGCTGCTACGGGCTCGGACTCAGGTCCCGACTCAAGCTCCAGCCTTGGTCCCGATTCGGGCTCCAGCACCGACCGCAGCTCCGACACTGGTCCCGGCTCAGGCTCCAGCCTCGGAAAGAACCTCAGCACCGACCCGATTCACGAGCCCGACTTCAGGTCCGGCCTCGACTCAGGCAACGGCGCCCGCTCCAGCTCCGGCACGCGCTCCGGCTCCAGCACCCGCTCCGGCACCGACTCCAGCACCCGCTCCGGCACCCCCGCCGGCGCACCCAGGGGGGCTCAAGAACCCGAAGGTTCCCCCGTACCCCCCGCTCCCGTGACCGGCCCGACGCCTTCCGAGCCCGCCGTGGCCGGGGACCCGGGTGCCCTTCCCCGTCGTACGCCCCGTCGGCAGGCCGCCGTCCAGGACGCGGCTGGTCCCATCCCCCGGGCTCGCGCCGAGGAGCGGCCCGCCTCGGCGGACGGCGTCGGGGGGCGGCCGCTGCGGCGGCGGGTGCGCGGGGCGACCCTTCGTACGACCGTCGACGCGGGCGCCCAGCAGGCCGACCGGCAGACCGTGCGGCCCGCCGACGCCGAGGCAGTGCGCCGTGCGCTGGAGGAGTTCGAGGCGGCGGTGGAGCGCGCGCACCGCGACACGGCGGAGATCCCCATCGGCAGGCTGCGCGACCTCGACGACACCGGCGCACTCCCGGACCCGGCGGGCCCCCACCCGACCGACACGGACGGCGCCCACCACCGCCCCCACACACCCCCGGACCCGGCTGACGTCCACCCCACCGGCACCGACGGCGCCCACCACCACACCCGTACACCACGGGACCCGGCCGACCCCTGCCCGACCGACACGGACGCCCACCACCGCCCCCACACACCCCAGGATCCGACCGACCCCCACCCCACCGGCACCGACGGCGCCCACCACCACACCCGTACACCACGGGACCCGGCCGACCCCCACCCCACCGGCGCGAACAGCGCCCACACACCCCCGGACCCGGCGGGCCCCCACCCCACTGCCCCCGGCACTCGTACCGGCGCCGGCCCGGCGGAGGCCGACGGGGGCGGCGTGCCGAGGTGCGGTCCTGTGGTGGGCGCCCGCGAGCCGCAGTCCGCGCAGTACCAGAACCACCTTCCGGAAGGAGCCGAGCAGTGAGTACGTCGACAGGTGGCAGCCCGACGGGCGACGCCACGCCGACCGATCTGCGGGCCGCCGCAGCCGACTTCACCTGGCTGCTCAACCGTTTCGCCACCGAGACCGCGGGCGTCGTGGACGCCATCGCGGTCTCCTCCGACGGTCTGCTGATCGCCGTGTCGGAGCTGCGTGAGCACGCCGACTCGGAGCGGCTGGCCGCGATCGTCTCCGGCATCACCAGCCTCGCGGCCGGCGCCTCCGGCAACTACGGTCTGGGCGGCCTGAACAAGGTCATCATCGATCTGGAGGGCGGCCATGTGCTGGTCTCCGCGATCGGCAGCGGCGCCGTCCTCGGTGTGGTCACCGACAAGGAGGCCAAGCTGGGCAACATCGCCTACGAGATGACCGTGTTCGCCAACCGCGCCGGCGCCGCCCTCAGCCCCCAGCTGGTGCTGGAGCTGAAGAACTCCGTCAGCGCCGCCCAGCACCAGGCCAAGAGCAAGAGCAGACTGCGCTGACCGGCCGCCGGCCCGACGAGCGAGCAGAGGAAGAGGACCACCGATGGCGGACGGCCGTACTCCGCGCGACGCCGGCGAGGACGGCCCCGCCCCCGCCGTACGGCCCTTCCTGGTGACCGCCGGCCGGGTGGCGGGCGCGGACCGTGCCGCGGCCGGCCGGCCGATGCCCGTGGAGACCCAGGTGGTGACGACCGCGGAGGGGCTCGCCGCGCTCGACCGGCTCTCCTTCGAGCAGCACGACATCGTCGCCGCCTGCCGTCGCCCGCAGTCCATCGCGGAGATCGCGGCCCGGCTGCGGCTCCACCTGAACGTGGTGCGGGTCCTCGCCGAGGATCTGCGCGCGGCCGGGCATCTGACGGTGCATGTGCCCGACTCCGGCGCCACCCATGACGCCTCCGTCCTGCGCAGGGTTATCGATGGCCTGCGGGCCATCCCCGACTCCCGAGGGGTACTCCGTGACACCGACTGACCCGACCGCCGGCGCCGCGGCCGCGCAGAGCGCCGTACGGCCGCCGCTGCCGGTGAAGCTGGTCATCGCGGGCGGTTTCGGCGTGGGCAAGACCACCGCCGTGGGGTCGATCTCCGAGATCGAGCCGCTGACCACGGAGGCGGCCATCACCGAGGTGGCGGCGGGTGTCGACGACCTCACACACACCCCGCGCAAGACGACGACCACGGTGGCGATGGACTTCGGCTGCATCACCATCGACCCGACGCTGAAGCTGTATCTGTTCGGCACGCCCGGGCAGGAGCGGTTCGGGTTCATGTGGGACGACATCGTGGAGGGGGCGGTCGGCGGGCTGGTCATCGTCGACACCCGGCGCCTGGACGACTGCTACGCGGCCGTCGACTACTTCGAGCACAAGGGCCTGCCGTTCGCCGTCGCGATCAACGCCTTCGACGGCAAGGTCGAGCACGGCCTGGACGATGTCCGCTGGGCGCTGGACGTCTCCGACGGCGTCCCGGTCCTCGTGTTCGACGCCCGGGAGCGCGGCTCGGTGCGGGACGCGCTGCTCGTCGTACTGGAACAGGCCCTGCACCGCGCGGAGAGCTGACGGCGGCCGGCGACCGCTACGCCCCGCGCCGCACCCCCGGCGACACCGCGAGCCTCCCCACCGCCCAGAACACGCCGAGGGTGACCAGGGCGAGGGCGGCGACCAGGGTGGCGCCGCCGACGACCTTCTCGTAGTCGCGCTGGTAGAGACCGTCGACGATGTAGCGGCCGAGGCCGCCGAGCGCGACGTACGCGGCGATGGTGGCCGTGGAGACGATCTGGATGGCCGCCGAGCGCAGACCGCTGAGGATCAGCGGCAGGGCCGCCGGCAGCTCCACCTGGAGCAGTACCCCGGCCTCGCTCATGCCCATGCCCCGCGCGGCGTCCACCGGGGAGGGGTCGACGGAGCGCATCGCCTCGTACGTCGTCACCAGGATCGGCGGGACCGCGAGCACGACCAGCGGGACCATCACGGGCAGCATGCCGAACCCGAACAGCATGACCATCAGCACCAGCAGTCCGAAGCTGGGCAGCGCCCGCCCGGCCGTGGCGATCAGTGCGAGCGCGTTGCCGCCGCGCCCGTAGTGGCCGGTGACCAGCCCGATCGGCAGCCCGATCGCGGCCGCGATCGCCAGCGCCTGGAGGGTGTAGCGGATGTGCTCGGCGAGGCGGGTGGGGATGCCGTTGTAGCCGTGCCAGTGGGCGCTGTCGCTGAAGAAGGCGTGGGCGAAGTCGAGTACGTTCACCGGGCCGGCTCCTTGTGGTGCGTACCGCTCGGCATCCAGGGCGTCAGCAGCCGGCGTACGAGGACGAGCAGGGCGTCCGCGAGGACGGCGAGGGCGGCCGTGGTGAGCACGGAGTTCCAGGCGAGTTCGGGCCGGTTGTAGATCTGCGCGTCGTGCAGCAGGTTGCCCAGCGCGCCCTGGTTGCCGATGAGCATGCCGACGCTGACCAGGCTGATGCTGGAGACGGTGGCGATCCTGAGCCCGGCCACGATGGCGGGCACGGCGATCGGCAACTGCACCTGGACGTACCGGCGTACGGGCCCGAAGCCCATCGCGGTGGCCGCGGCGAGCGTCTCCTGCGACACCGACCGCACCCCGTCGACGATCGCCGGGACGAGCACCACCAGGCTGTACACGGTCAGCGGGATCATCACGGTGAGTTCGGTCTGGCCGGTGTAGTCGATGAGCACGACGAAGAAGGCCAGCGAGGGGATGGCGTACAAGACGGTGGTCACACCCAGCACCGGCGGGTACAACCAGCGGACACGCGCGCACAGTTGGGCGATCGGCAGTGACAGCAGCAGCCCGGCCAGCACCGGCAGCAGGGCCAGCCGCAGATGCAGTCCGATCAGGCCGAGCCAGCTGTGCTGGAGGTCGCTCGGGATGTCGAAGAAGCGGTTCATCCGGCGACCTTCGCGTCGGTGCGTCCCTCCGCGTGGGCGCCGCGGATCGCCTCGGCGATGGTCTGCTGCGAGACGACACCTGCGGCCCGTCCCTCGTCGTCCACGGCGACGGCCCAGCCGGTGGGCGAGAGCACCGCGCAGTCCAGCGCGGCGCGCAGCGAGTCGGTGCGGGTGTCGAAGGGCCGCCCGCACGGCAGCAATTGCTCCGGCGTGAGGTCCCCGGCGGTCAGGTCTCGCGGCGCCGCCCACCCAAGTGGCCTGCCGTCCACGTCCGTTACGAGGAGATGGGGGACGTCTCCGGTGTCGCGCGCGGCGATCTGTTCGGCGGTGGCGTCGATCGCGACGATCGGCGCGGTCAGCAACTCCAGTCCGGCGGCGGGGAAGAAGGACAGCCGGCGGATGCCGCGGTCGGCGCCGAGGAAGTCCTCGACGAAGGCGTCGGCGGGCCGGGTCAGCAGCTCGGCGGGCGGCGCGTACTGGGCGAGCCGACCGCCGGTGCGCATCACGGCGACCATGGTGCCGAGCTTGACGGCCTCGTCGATGTCATGGGTGACGAAGACGATGGTCTTGCCCAACTCCTCCTGGATGCGAAGGAGTTCGTCCTGGAGTCCCTTGCGGACGACGGGGTCGACGGCGGAGAACGGCTCGTCCATGAGCAGCACGGGCGGGTCGGCGGCGAGCGCCCGGGCCACGCCGACGCGCTGCTGCTGACCGCCGGAGAGCTGGTAGGGATACCGCTTGGCGAGCGAGCCGTCGAGGCCGACGCGCTCCATCAGTTCGCGGGCCCGTGCCCGGGCCTTCTCCTTGCGCCAGCCGAGCAGGCGGGGCACGGTGGCGATGTTGTCGAGGATGGTGCGGTGCTGGAACAGGCCGGCGTTCTGGATGACGTATCCCATGGACCGGCGCAGCGTGTTGACGGGCTGTCGCCGGCTGTCGACGCCGTCGATGAGGATCGTGCCCTCGCTGGGTTCGACCATCCGGTTGATCATCCGCAGGGTGGTCGTCTTGCCGCAGCCCGAGGGGCCGACGAGCACGGTGATGGATCGGTCCGGTATCTCCAGGGAGAGCCGGTCGACCGCCACCGTGCCGTCCGGATACCGCTTGGTGACTGAGTCTATCCGTATCAAAACGCCGAACGCCCTTCGGGTTTGGCAGAATCCGCCCGCTCCTGACCGCGCTCGCACGGGCCGTTGCGGGTCGAGTCTATGCCCCCGGTGCTGCGGCGCTCCGGGCCGCCGCCACCGGCAACCCGCCGGTGCGCAGCACCCGCCGCTCGGCGTCCACGGCGTACACCTCGCAGCCCGCCCTCCCGGCCGCCCACTCGACGCCCTCGGCGCCCATCGCGAAACCGGCCGTCGCCACGGTGTCCGCCTCGGTCAGCGTCGGGGCGACCACGCTGAGGCTGAGCAGTCCGGTCGCCGGGCGTCCGGTGCGCCCGTCGAGGATGTGGTCACCGCGCTCGTAGCGCGCGGAGGTCGCGACCGCCCCCTCGGTCAGCTCCAGGACGGTGCACAGCTTGTCGGCGTGTTCGGGGTGCCGTATGCCGATCCGCCAGGGCCCGCCGGAGACGACGACATCGCCCCCGGCGTTCAGACAGAACCTCCGCACCCCGGCCGCCGTCAGCAGCTCCGCCGCCCGCTGCACCGACCAGCCCTTGACCACCGCGCAGGGGTCGAGGCCGCGCCCGGGCAGCCGTACGTCGAAGGCGCCGCCGGAGGCGACCCGGTACTCCTCGCACAGCCCGAGCACCTCGGCGAGGTCGGCGCTCACTTCGCCCTTTGCCAGTTCGCCCCGGCCCAGCCGGGACACCTCGCTGCCGGCCTTGAAGGGGCTGAACCGGGTGTCGACCTCACGCAGCCAGCCGTAGACGGCGTCGGCGAGAGCCTCGCACTCCCCCTCGTCGTCGATCCGCAGGGACACCGGGAACCCCATGACGTGCTCGACCCTGTGCACGTCAGGCGCCCTTCGCGTCGATGGCCACCTGCAGCGACTCCTTGTCGCCCTCGCTGGTGACCGTCGAGCCCGCGACGACCTCGGACGTCGTGTCCGCCGGGGCCGACGCCGTGTTCTCCGTGTTCTCCGTGCTCTCCGTGCTCTCCGTGCTCTCCGCGGTTGCCGTGTTCTGCGCGTTCGCGTCGATGGCGGCCTGGAGGGAATCCCGGTAGCCCTCGCTGGTGATCGTCGCCCCGGACACCGCGTCGACGTCCGCGCTCTGCGCCTCCAGCGTCGCCTCGATCAGCTTCGGCACCGCGGCGGTCGTCTGCGGGTGATTCGGCTGCTGGAGCAGCTTCACGGCGGTGATCTTCTCGCCTTGGAAGGTCACCTGGACCTGCACGGGTCCCTTCTCGGTCTGCACGGTCGTGCCCGTGACGACGGTGCTGTCGGACCCGGCGGAGGACGACACCGAGGGCGTCGAGGCCGGTTCGGCGGCCTCCGTGACGGTCGTGCCGAGCGACGGCTCGTAGCGCCAGACCGGGATGAGGCCCGCGATGCTGAGGACCAGGACGGGGATGGCTCGCTTCATGGTTGTCCCTCTCATCCCGCCAGGCTGAAACGCTCGAAGTGGACCTGCTGCTTGGGCACGCCCAGCTCGCGCAGGCTGCCGATGACCGCGTTCATCATGGGCGGCGGTCCGCACAGGAAGACGTCCCGGTCGGTGATGTCCGGCACCAGCCGTGCCAGTTCGGCCGGGGCGAGCCTGTCGGGGACGGGCGGGCCCGTCACCAGGTGCAGCTCGGCACCCTTGGCGTGGGCGAGTTCCACCAATTCGCCGTACAGGACAGCGTCCTGGTCCGTGGCCACCCGGTAGATGACGACCGCGTGGCCGTGCAGCTCCTCCAGCAGGGCGCGGATGGGGGTGACGCCGACGCCGCCGGCGATCAGGACGGCCTCCGGGCGGGTGCGGTGCATCGCGGTGAAGGCGCCGTAGGGGCCCTCGGCGAAGACGCGCGTGCCGGGCTTGAGGTGGCGCAGGGCCGCTGAGCCGTCGCCGGCCGCCTTGGCGGTGAGCCGCAGCCGGTCGCCGTCGGGCGCGGCCGACAGGGAGAAGGGGTTGGCCTGCCACCAGCGGTCCTTGGTCAGGAACCGCCACAGGAAGAACTGGCCGGCCCGCGCGGGCAGTTTGTCCAGGTCGCGGCCGGTGATGTAGACCGACACGACGTTGTCGGACTCGGGGACGACGGCCTCCACACGCAGCTGGTGGCGCAGGTTCCGCCACAGCGGGAGGACGAGGCGGCCGACGAACACCGCGCCGAGGGCGACGTACCACAGGGCGTTCCAGTAGGCCGTGGCGACGGAGGACGTGGCGAAGGACGTGCCGACCGCGACCTGGTGTGTGAGGGCGAGGACCACCGCGACGTACGTGTACAGGTGGATGAAGTGCCACGTCTCGTAGGCCAGCCGACGCCGCGCGGAGCGGGCCGAGACGACACCGATCACGATGATGATCCCCAGCGCGACGACGGCCCGCAGCACGCCCTCGACCGTCTCGGCGAGATCGATCAGCTGGTTCACCGGGTCCAGCGAGGACGCCTCGGCGTAGCCGAAGGTGATGAACACGACGTGGGCGAGCAGGAGCCACAGGACGCCGAAGCCGGTCCAGCGGTGCCAGGAGGTCAGCCGGTCCATGCCGATGCGCCGGTCGAGCCACGGCAGCCGGGCCACCAGCAGCAGCTGGAACGCCATGAGCAGCGCGCCGAACAGACCGGTGAGCCGGCCCAGCACGATGAGCGTGTTCGAGGCGAAGCCCGCCTGGGTGAAGAAGTACAGCACCGCGGCCACGTTCGCGGCCAGCACGGCGTACAGACCCGTGCGGGCCACCACCTTGGGGCGTATCGCCGTGGAGGGCGCGGGGGGTGAGGGGGCGGTCGTCGTCACGGGCGGCAGCTCCTTGCTCTCGTCTGCTGGTCTGCTCATCTGCTCGTCAGGGATACCGAGCTTGTCCCTGGAGAGCTGTCGGAAGGCTGTCGTTGTTCTTTCAACTGTTTATCGATGTGGTCGCGGTACCCGACCCGGTCCCGGCGACGGGGCTCCGGTGGCGCAGTATGGGCGGGTGGAGAAAGTACGCCTTCTGGTCGTGGACGACGACCCGCCCATCGCCGATCTCGTCGCGACGGTCGCCCGCTACGAGGGCTGGGAGGCGGTGACCGCCAACTCCGGTGAGGAGGCGCTGCGGCTGGCCGCCGAGTTCCGTCCGGACATCGTGGTGCTCGACCTGATGCTGCCCGACGTGGACGGCTTCGGCGTCCTGGACCGGCTGCGCCGCTCCGGCACGATGGTGCCCGTGGTGTTCCTGACCGCCCGCGACGGGGTCGCCGACCGGGTGGCGGGGCTCACCCGCGGCGGTGACGACTACCTGGTCAAGCCGTTCGCGGTGGAGGAGTTGATGGCCCGGCTGCGCACCGTGCTGCGGCGCAGCGCCGGGCCGGGCTTCCAGCGGTCGGTGCTGCGGGTGGGGGACCTGACGATGGACGAGGACACGCGCGAGGTACGGCGCGGCGACCGGGTGCTGACCCTCACCCCCACCGAGTACGAGGTGCTGCGCTATCTGATGCGCAGGTCACCGACCGTGCTGACCAAGGCGCAGATCCTCGACCATGTGTGGGAGTACGGCTTCGGCGGCCGCTCCAACGTCGTCGAACTCGTCGTCAGCCGGCTGCGCCGCAAGCTCGACGCGACCGGCGAACCGCTGATCCACACGGTGCGCGGCTTCGGGTACGTGATCCGGCAGGCGCCTCAGTGATCGGGCGGCTGCGGCGCACGTACCGCAGACTGCGGCTCGGCACCCGGCTGGCGCTGGGGCTGGGGGCGCTGGCCCTGGTGGTGTTCGCCGTCGTGGGCACGGCCCTGACGACGTACATGCGGGACTACCTGTCGGCGCAGCTCGACACACAGCTGGCGCAGGCGCAGGTCGCCCAGTCCAAGAACATCCAGATCCACGGCACGCTCGCGGGCAAGAAGTACTACAGCTGGTTCTACGCCGTCTACGACGTGTCGGACGGCACGCCCGTGCTGCGCAGGCCCGAGGACCCCGCCGACCTGCCGGAGGACGTGGGCGACTTCACCGCCCTGGCCCGGGCGCAGACCGCCTCGGACCGGGAGCTGCTGCGCAGCGAGTACCTGGGGGACGCGGGCCTGTACCGGCTGCGGGCCTGCGAGGTCGAGCCCGGTGTCGTCCTGGTCAGTGCCGCGCCCATGGGTGAGATCGAGGACACCGTGAACCAACTGGTCACAATCCAGGTCGTCACCTTCGGGCTCGCGCTGCTGGCCCTCGTGGTGTGCGGCCGGGGCATGCTGCGGCGCGGCCTGAAGCCGCTCAGCGACATGGCGCACACGGCCCGCGGTATCACCTCGCACGACCTGACGGACTCGGCACGGCTGCCGGTGCGGCACGACGGGCGCAGCGGCGGTCCCGAGGTCGAGGAGCTGCGCACCGCGTTCAACACGATGCTGGAGCACATCGACGACGCGCTGGCGGTGCGCGCGCAGGCCGAACAGCGACTGCGCCGCTTCGTCGCGGACGCCTCGCACGAGCTGCGGACGCCGCTGATGTCCGTACGGGGCTATGCGGACCTCTTCCAGTACGCGGCCGCCAACGCCCCCGAGGAACGCGACCGGCATCTGGCCCGGCTGCGCGCCGAGGCGGCCCGGATGGGCGTGCTGCTGGACGACCTGCTGCTGCTCGCCCGGCTGGACGCGGCGGAGGTGGAGGCGCCGCTGCGGATGGCCGACGCGGACCTGGTGGACCTGGTGGAACAGGCGGCGGACGCGTTCCGGGCGAGCCGCCCCGACCATCCGCTGACCGTGCTCCCGGGCCCGGAGTCGCTCACGCTCCGCCTGGACGCGCAGCGCATCCGCCAGGTCCTGGACAACCTCCTCACCAACGCGGCCGTGCACACCCCCGCCGGTACACCGGTCTCCGTCGAGGTGTCGGCCGGCCCGGACGCGGCGCTGGTCCACGTCACCGACAAGGGCCCCGGCATCCCGCCCGCGGACCGCGACCGCGTCTTCGACCGTTTCTACCGCGTCGACAAGGCCCGCAGCCGCGACCGCGGCGGCAGCGGCCTCGGCCTCGCCGTGGCGAGTTCCCTGGTACGGGCCCACGGCGGCACGATCGCCCTGGCCGGGGAACCGGGGCGCACGGTGTTCACGGTCGGCCTGCCGCTGCGCCGCGGGCGGCCGGGCTTGGGGTGAGCGGTGGGCAGGTAGGGCAGAACCCTCTCAGGCAGCGTCGCTGTCGTCGGCCGGACAGTGCCGCGGTCGGCCGCACAGTGCCGCGGTCGCCCCTCCGCCCGCACGGCACGGCTTCCGGAGACCGTGCCGTCACCCCGGAGGGGAACGCCTCCCCCGTCCCCCTCCCCGCGAGGGCCCTTGGCCCTGCCCCGATCCGTCACGCGCGCCGTGCGCGGCGCGGCCGTGACGCGGAAGGACGACATGCCCCGTGTCCCCGCCCCCGCTCGACGACACCGCCTCCCCACTCCCCGCCCCAGCCGACCGTGTCCGCCCCGGTCCGCCAACTGCCGCGCGGCGCACGCTTCAAGCCCGCTATGCCCGCCATGCGCTGAGCCTCCTCCCCCTCCTCTTCCTGGCCGTCTGGGCGGCGTTCGACTGGCGTAGCGTCCGCGACGGTGTCGCTCACCTCGCCGGCGCCGATCCGTGGTGGCTGCTGGCAGGGGCGGGCTTCACGTTCCTGGGCAGTGTGGCCGCCGCCTGCATACGGCAGGGCGCGGTACCGGACCGGTTGCCGCCCGGTCTGCTGGTCGCCTCGCAGGTCGCCGCCGGCGCCGCCAACCACGTACTGCCGGCGAGCCTGGGCGCGCAAGCGGTGACGCTGCGCTTCCTGCGCCGCCAGGGCGTCCCGCTGCCCCGGGCGACCGCGTCGCTCGCCCTGTACTCGCTGGTCAGAGCGGTTGCGAAGACCCCGGTGGTGCTGGTGTTCCTGCTGGCCGCGCCGCACGCCGTACGCCCCGAGGCGCTCCTGCCGCACGGGCGGGCCCTGCTCATGGCCGTGGCCGGCATCCTGCTCGCACCCGCCGTGGCCGTCCTGCTCCTGGCGGCGATCCCGCCCCTGCGTCGCCCGGCCCTGAACTCCCTGCGCACGGCCCTGACCGACGTACGCCGACTGCACACCCGCCCGAGCCGCTACCTGCCCCTGTGGGGCGGGGCGATCGCCGCACCCCTGATCCAGGCGGGCATCGTCGCCTCGGTCGGCACCGCGCTCGCCCTGCCGCTGTCCTGGCCCCAACTCGCCTTCGCCTACCTGGCCGCGAGCACGGCGGCGGGCGCGGTCCCCGCCCCCGGCGGCATCGGCCCCATGGACGCGGCCCTCATCCTCACCCTCGCCGGCTACGGCACCCCCCTCCCCCTGGCCACGGCCACGGTCATCGGCTACCGCGTCCTGACGGTCTGGCTCCCCCTGCTGCCCGGGATGCTGGTGATGTCGGCGCTGGTGCGGCGGCAGGCGCTGTGAGGGGATGACGCTCCGCCTGCCATGATCGTCATCTTTCCGGCCCTGCTGCAGGAGTTCGGTTCCACCTGCTGGGTCGCCCGGGCCGAGGACGGAATCCGCGGGTACGTCAACGGTCTGGGGCGTCGTCTGTACACGGCGTTCGCTGAAGCAGCGGAACGTCACGGTGCGCGGAGGCTGAAGGCGACCACGTCAGTCGAGAACACCGGCTCGATCACCTTCCATCGCAGCCTCGGCATCGACACGAAGACCGTCGACGACTACAACGGCCCCGGCCGAACCATGGTCGTCTTCCACCGAGACCTACCGCTCGACGTCTCGCGCCCCTGAATGGGCGGTGCTGGAGCCGTAGTTGCCGACGTACTGGCCCGACGACAACTCGAACACCCGCACTCGCCGACCGCAGGTGGGATTGACGGTCTCACGGACCGGACGCATCCCCAGTTTGGTCATGATCCGTTCGGAGGCGTCGTTGCCCACTTGAGCGATGCTGACGATCCGCTCCAGCCCCCGCTCCTCGAACCCGAACCGTACAGCGGCCACAGCGGCTTCGGTGGCCAAGCCCCGCCCCCAGTGGGAACGTCCCAGCCGCCAGCCGACCTCAACCGCCGGCAGCACCTCCGGCAAGAAGTGAGGCACCGAGAGGCCGGTGAACCCGGCCAGCTCGCCAGTGGACCGGATCTCCACGGCGAACAGGCCGAAGCCCTCTGACTCCCACTCCCTCTCCCATGCCTGGACCCCGCCGCGCGTCTGCTGTTCGTCCCGGACACTGCCGTCACGGATCCACCGCATGACCTCGGGGTCGGCATTGATGGCAGCCATGGGCACAACGTCTTCCTCACGCCACCGACGCAGGATCAAACGGGGAGTCTCCAGCATGACCATCCCATCATTCTGGATCACAAAGGGACTCTCCTCCTTCGGCCTCGGCTGTGCCGCGCAGTCGGATGCTCGGGCACAGGTAGAAGAGTTCGGGATCGCCTTCGTCCAGGCCGTGGAGCAGGCCAACGGGGCTCCAGCCGACGAACTGCAGCAGGCGCTGCATGGGGTGGTTGGAGACGTTAGTCGAAGTGAACAGCTTCGGGGTGGTGCACGCGGCTTCGGTGGCCTTCAGGAGATGTGTGCCCACGCCTTGTCGGCGGGCGGTGGGCGCGACCATCAACATGCTGACGAAGCCCTGCTCGAAGAAGGTGTACTCCAGCACGCTGTAGCCCAAGGGGCCGGATGCGTCCTGGGCAAGCAGGACCATGCCTTGTTCGCACCAGCGTCGGATGCTCACGCCTCGCGCATGGTCGCCCGCTGCGGCGATGGAGTCGATCCTGGCCAATCCGGTCCAGTCCGAGGCATTCGCGCGCCGTGTCACCAGCCCGCCGGGGTTCTCAGGATCCATGGGGTGCATCGTGGCAGCTGCGGGGGCGGGGCGCTCACCCATTGAGTTCGGCGGGGCTTCGTGCCCTTCCAGCGGAGTCGAGTTGAGCCACCCGGCATGCGCCGGGGGACTTCGGGTTGTGCAGTACGGGCCCCTCCCGCTGGCGTCTTGCGGGACACCGGCGGGAGGCGCGTTCTGGGTGCGACCATTCGTGTGTGCGGGATGCGGCGCCGAGTTGACCACCCCGCTGTCCCAGGTTTCACTGCCTGTCCACACCCGTCAGAAGTACGGGAACGGGGCCCAGCTTCCGGTGCTCATGCAATCAGGGGCGTTTGCCGTGGACCCGGACCCCTGGGGAGGGCCGTGGCGGATGTGGGACGAGATCGATCCGGGCGAGGCGGAGGCACGCGGCATCTACGCGCCGGTCCACGCCCTGTCCGACAGCACGCCCGGGGCGAGTGTCATCGCACCCGGTGACATCCGTGGAACCCGGCTGATTCCTGAGAAGCGCGGCGGTGCCTGCTGCGGCCTCGACGGAGCCGACGGGCCCAACGCGGCCTGCGAGGCATGCGACCTCCCCGTGGCGACCAGGGTCGACGACTGCTCGCTCTGGCAGGCAGTGCGACTCAGCTCGGACGCCGTGCACCGCGTCCCCGTTGACGGTATCCACTCTCGGCCGCATCGGTGTCCTTCAGGTCGCAGAAGGGCGGTCGGCCACACATCCTCGCCCTCTCGTCCTGAAGCGCACCGACCTCCTGCGGCATCCCATGGTCAGACGGCAACCACATGCACGTCCGGCGGAGCCAACACCGCCAGGTACGCGTGGATGTCCTCCGGATCGCTGGTGAAGATGACCGCGCTGCCGTGCCGGGCCGCGGCGAGGGCCACCCAGGCATCGACCGCGTCCGGCCGCTTCTTCGCCGGCTGAGCCGCCTGCCCCAGCGCGGTGCCGATGCGCCGCCAGTCGACCAGATCCGGGCCCGTGGCACAGGCCAGGCACTCCGGACGACCCGCCTTCGTCTTCCGCATCGGCGGCTCGGACGTACGGGCCTGAGGGACGGTGCAGTCTTCGAGCGCCCCCGACAGGGAGTGCACCAGCGCCGGACGGGGGCGCCACACCTGGGCAAGAACCGGGCCGAGCACGAGCGCTCGATGCGGGGCCGCCCGCAGTCCTTCATGGAGCGCCATCGCCTTCGCCTTGCGATCGGCGAGCGCGATGAGCATGCCGGTGTCATAGACCGGCACTCGAGCGCTCACGCGGCATGCCCCCGCCGCCGACCCTGCCGGTCCCGGCCGTGAACGAGCCCGAGGGCCTCCTCGACCTCGCGGCGCTCCTGCTCCGTCAGCTCCACAGACGCCTCAGCGGGCTCTTCGGGCAGGTCGGCCGCTTCCCGCTCCGCCCGAGCGATCAGCTCATCCACCCCGGCAAACTGTTCCTCTATGGCATCGCTCTCAGCCATCTGCCGGGTCGCGGCATGCACCAGGTACGCCGAGACGTCCATGCCTGCACGCTCCGCGTGCTGCCTGATGCGCTCGGCCTGCGCCTGCTCCAGGCTGATGCTGATCCGAGTCTTCGCCATACAGCAACCGTATGACGCGTATTACGGGGGGGCAAGCGGCCATGCCTCCGAAGCTCCGACCCACCGGCACGAGGTGCCCGCCGGACGCACCTGATGCCTACGCCCAGGTCCGCTCTCCCCAGGCGGTGAGCGGCTCAGCCCTCGCTCGGCCTCAGCCGCAGCGAGATGCTGTTGATGCAGTACCGCTGGTCGGTCGGGGTCGGGTAGCCCTCGCCCTCGAAGACGTGGCCGAGGTGGGAGCCGCAGCGGGCGCAGCGGACCTCGGTGCGGATCATGCCGTGGGAGCGGTCCTCGATCAGCTCCACGGCGTCGGTGTCCTTCGGGTCGTAGAAGGACGGCCAGCCGCAGTGCGAGGCGAACTTGGTGTCGGAGGTGAACAGTTCGGCGCCGCAGGCGCGGCAGGAGTAGACGCCCTCGGTCTTGGTGTCGGTGTACTCACCGGTGAACGCGGGCTCCGTACCGGCCTGCCGCAGGACGGCGTACTCGGCCGGGGTCAGCTCCGCGCGCCATTGCTCGTCGGTCTTCTCGACGTCGTACGACATGAGGCCAACCCCTAACTTCGGTTCAGTGCTGGGCGAGACGGTCCAGGATCTTCGGGCCGAGGTCCGTCACGTCCCCGGCGCCCATGGTCAGAACGAGATCACCGGGTCCGGCCATTCCCGCGACGACGTCCGGCACGGCGTCCTTGTCGTGCACCGGCGTCACGTCCGCCCCGGCCGCCCGCGCGGCGTCGATGATCAGCTCGCTGGTCACGCCCGGGATCGGGTCCTCGCGGGCCGGGTAGATGTCGAGGACGACCGAGGCGTCCGCGAGGGCCAGCGCCTGGCCCATCTCCGTGCCCAGCTCCTGGGTGCGGGAGAACAGGTGGGGCTGGAAGACGACGAGGATCCGCGCGTCACCCGCCGCCCCCCGCATGGCCTCCAGGTCGGCGGTCATCTCGGTGGGGTGATGGGCGTAGGAGTCGATCACCTGGACGCCCGCCGCCTCGCCTTTGAGCTGGAGCCGCCGCTTCACGCCCGTGTAGGCGGCCAGGGCCGGCGCCAGCCACGTCGCCGGGATGCCCATGGCGGCGCCGGCGGCGAGGGCCGCGACGGCGTTGTGCGCGTAGTGACGGCCCGGCACGGACACCGTGAAGACGATCTCCTGCCCGTCCAGCACCACGGTGACCTCGCTCTTCATGCCCTGCGCGACGACCGACAGCACCCGTACGTCGGCGTCCTCGGCCTCGCCGTACGTCACCACCCGCACGCCCTCGACCCGCCGGGTCAGCTCCCGCGCGCCCTCGTGGTCGGCGGAGATCACCAGCGTACCGCCGGGCACGATCTTCCCGGCGAAGGTCTCGAAGGACTCGTAGATCTCGTCCATCGACGCGTAGTTGGCGTGGTGGTCCAGCTCCACGTTGAGGACGATGGCGACCTCGGGGGCGTACTTGTGGAAGCTGCGGTCCGATTCGTCCGCCTCGGCGACGAAGACCGCCCCGTCGTCGTGCTGCGCGTTGGAGCCGGGGCCGTCGAGGTCGCCGCCGATCGCGTACGACGGCCGCAGCCCCAGCTCGGACAGGGCCACCGCGAGCATCGACGTCGTGGTCGTCTTGCCGTGGGTCCCGGCGACGGCGATCGCCCGGTCCCCCTCCATCAGCGCCGCCAGCGCGTCGGACCGGTGCACCACCGGAATCCCGAGCTCAGCGGCGCGGGCAAGCTCCGGATTGTCGTCGCGGATCGCCGAGGACACGACGACACAGCTCGCGTCGTCCGCCAGGTGCTCGGTGGCATGCCCGATGTGCACGGTCACACCGAGGCCCCGCAGCGCGTCGGCGGTAGCCGACTCCTTGGCGTCACTCCCGGCCACTTTGGCCCCCCGCTGGGCCAGAATCTTGGCGATCCCGGACATCCCGGCCCCGCCGATGCCGATGAAGTGCGGTCGGTCCATGGCGGTAGGGATGCCGGGTGCCATGCGTGATCTCCAAAGCTGCGGTGCGTACGAGACTGAAGCGGGCCCAGCCTATTGGGTGCCGGAGGTGCGCTCCCACCCAAGGTGGCGCACTACGCCTTGCTGTGCGAGAACAGCTTCAGCACCGGCACCCCCACCCGGTGCCGCGCACGAGAAGCCCAGTCCCGGTGGAAGAACTCCTCCACGTAATGGGGGTCGGTCAGCACGATCACCTCATCGGCCCCCACCTCCTCGACCACCCCCTTCAGCACATCCAGCGGATGATCCTCGACCAGCCGCCCCTCCGCCCGGCTCCCCGCGGAGCGCAACGCCGTGAGGGACACCTCCAGCGCGCGCTGTCCCACGCTCAGGGCGGCCTCCCCCTCCGGCGTCTCCCCTTCCCGTACCGCCTCGTCCAACTCCCCGAGAGCGATGTCGTCGATGGCCCGCAGCAACCGGTCGGCCTGCTCGCCGCGCGGCTGGAGCAGCACATGGAAGGAGACCGGCTCGTCGCCGTGCAAGGTGGTGACGAACTCCACGTCGGCGGACGTCAGGGCCTTCTCGATCATCAAAACGCTTGTGAACACCAGCGCCCCATTCTCCTGGGCCGTGTCCGGCCCCTGCGGAAACCATCCTTCCCCGTGCTCGCACGGGCGTCGCGGTCCTAGTCTGCCCACCCGAAGCTAAACGGAACGACACATTCCGTCGATTTCGGGACCCGGGGGTGTCGGATCAGGACCTCCGGTACCTGCTGAAGAGGAAACCGTCCTCTTCCAGCAGCGACACCAGCGCGAACCGATGCGGAACCGCCACCGACGGCCCGCCGGCGATCCGCTGCGCGTCCCCGGCGGTGAGCATCGGCGAGACGGTCAGACACAGCTCGTCGAGTACCCCGGCGGCCACCAGCTGCCCGAGCAGCCGGGGCCCGCCCTCGGTGAGCAGCCGGGTGTGCCCCAGCTCGGCGAGGGCGCGTACGGCCCGGGCGGGCTCCACGCCGACGCCGTCCCCGGCGACGACCACCCGCGCGCCCGACTTCTCCGCCGTCGCGATCCGGTCGGGGGCCGCCGCGGCACCGGTGAGGACCAGCGTGGGCACCAGCGGGGAGGTGAACAGCGGCAGCGAGAAGTCGAGGTCCAGGCTCGCCGAGACCACGGCGATCGCCGGAGCCGGCCCCTGCCCGGCGGCCGCGCGCCGCTCGGCGAACTCCGCACGCGCGCGTGCGGGCCGATATCCCTCCTGGCGTACCGTCTCCGCGCCGACCACCACCACGTCCGCCAGCGCCCGCAGCGTGCCGAAGATCCGCATGTCGACCGCGTTGGAGATGGGCTGCGAACGACCGTCGTGCTGGGCGGCGCCGTCGAGCGTGGAGACCATGTTGGCGCGCAGCCAGGCCCGGGGCTCCCCGGGCGCGGCCTCCGGGTAGGCGTAGGCGTCGGCCAGCTCGGCGAGGCTCCACTCGCGGTCCTCGCGGTCCTCACCGCCCTCGTGGTCTTCAGGGCCATGGCGGTCCTCACGGCCCGCGCCGTACTCAGTGGCACCCCCGGCCTCAGGCGTCTCACCGAGGTCCGTCGCCGCTGTCTGGTCGGTCACAGGGAACAGGCGTCGCATGTTCCGCAGTCTGGCACGACCCTTAGCATGGTGAACCGTGTCCTCCTCCCCCGCCGCAAGCTCTCCGGTCCCCGGCACCGAGGCGATAGCCGACGTGACCCCGCTGTCCCTGTGCACCCGTGAGCCGCGCGTCCCCGCGGACCGGCTGGTCGCCGAGATGGTGCCGCCGCCGCGCTTCGACTCGGTGCGCTTCGGCACGTATCTGCCGGACCCGAACCAGCCGAGCCAGACCGAGGCGGTCGCGGTCCTGGAGGGCTTCGCGGGCGGCCTCGGCGGGGCGCACGCGACCGGTAGCGCCAAGCGGGGGTTCTTCGGCTTCGGCCGCACGAAGGCGCCCAAGGTCCCGTCCGGCCCCCGCGGTGTCTACCTCGACGGCGGCTACGGCGTCGGCAAGACCCATCTGCTGGCCTCCCTGTGGCACGCCACCCCGGCCGATCCCTCCCTGAAGGCGTTCGGCACGTTCGTGGAGCTGACCAACCTGGTCGGCGCGCTCGGCTTCCAGCAGACCGTGCAGACCCTCTCCGGTCACCGCCTGCTGTGCATCGACGAGTTCGAGCTGGACGACCCGGGCGACACCGTCCTCGTCTCGACGCTCCTGGGCCGGCTGGTCGAGGCGGGCGTCGCGCTCGCCGCCACCTCCAACACCCTGCCGGGCAAGCTCGGCGAGGGCCGGTTCGCGGCCACCGACTTCCTGCGTGAGATCCAGGGCCTGTCCGCGCACTTCCGCACCCTGCGCATCGACGGCGAGGACTACCGCCACCGCGGGCTGCCCGAGGCGCCGGCGCCCTACTCCGACGAACAGGTGACCAAGGCGGCGTACGCCACCGAGGGCGCCTCCCTCGACGACTTCCCGCATCTGCTGGAGCACCTCGCCCGGGTGCACCCGAGCCGCTACGGCGCGCTGACCGACGGGGTGCGGGCGGTCTGTCTCACGGACGTCGGCCCGGTGCCCGACCAGTCGACCGCCCTGCGGCTGGTCGTCCTGGCCGACCGGCTCTACGACCGTGAGGTGCCGGTGCTGGCCTCCGGACTGCCGTTCGACCGCCTGTTCAGCGAGGAGATGCTGAAGGGTGGCTACCGCAAGAAGTACTTCCGGGCGATCTCCCGGCTCACCGCGCTGGCCCGCGACGCGAAGGACCTCGTCGCGAACATCTGATCGAGTGGATCACGCCACCGGTCCACCCTTTTGAGGCGCACTTCCGTCGGAAACGCCGCGTTAACCCTGCAAATGACTTTGCAGGGTTAACGTGTTTCTTGACCAGTTGTTGACCAACTGTTGGTACGGACTGGAGGCGTGGACCGCCTGACGGGAGGCGCACGTTCCGAGGTACGACGGCCAGGACCGCGATGTCGGTACGCGCTGCCGCGCCTGCCGCACTTCCCTCCTCTCCCCTTCCCAGCTGCGTACCACCCTGTCCTGTCCGTCCGACGCGCCTTCCACGGCGCGCCAGGAGGAGTCACCACAGATGCAGCCCCTCATCGACAACGCCCGTGCATTCGGACACCGCCCTGAGGAGTTCGCCCCGCTCGCGGAGGGCCAGTCACCCGAAGTCCTGTTCATCACCTGTTCCGACTCACGGGTCGTCCCGGCCCTGATCACCGGCGCCCGCCCCGGCCAGCTCTTCGAGCTGCGCACCGCCGGCAACATCGTTCCCCCCTACGACCTGCGCCGCCCCACCTCCGAGGCCGCCACCGTCGAGTACGCCGTGAACGTGCTCGGCGTCCAGGACATCGTCGTCTGCGGCCACTCGCACTGCGGCGCGGTCGGCGCGCTGGTGCGCGGCGACGACCTCGACGCCGTACCCGCCGTCCGGGACTGGCTCGCGCACGCCGCGGGCGAGCCGCGCGCGACCGACACCACGGATCCGACGGTCGCCGAGGCCGTGCAGAACCATGTGCTGACGCAGCTGCTCCGGCTGCGCTCCTACCCGTGTGTCGAGGAACGGCTCACCGACGGCCGGCTCCGGCTGCGCGGCTGGTACTACGAGGTGCACACAGGCGCCGTACTCGAGCACCGGGGCGACACGGACGCGTTCACAGCGCTCTGAGCCGGGCCTCGCCTCCGGGCCGCGGCATGGCCCCGGGCCGGAGGGCGGGCATATCGTTACAGCAGCGGACATTCTGGCCTCTCGTGGAGGAGGTCGCCATGCTGGAGGAGCTGCTGGGGGCGTTCGCGGCGGCCGGCGCCGTGGGCCTGACGTATCTCGTGGCGGCCGCGCGGGTCGTCAAGCAGTACGAGCGCGGTGTGGTCTTCCGGCTGGGGCGGGTGCGGGGCACCGTCAAGCCGCCGGGGTTCACCCTGATCATCCCGGCCGTGGACCGGCTGCGGAAGGTCAACATGCAGATCGTGACGATGCCCGTGCCCGCCCAGGAGGGCATCACCCGCGACAACGTGACCGTGCGCGTCGACGCGGTGGTGTACTTCCGGGTCGTGGACGCGGCGGCGGCGATCGTCAACGTCGAGGACTACCGGTTCGCCGTCTCGCAGATGGCGCAGACCTCGCTGCGGTCCATCATCGGCAAGAGCGAGCTCGACGACCTGCTGTCCAACCGCGAGAAGCTCAACGAAGGTCTGGAGCTGATGATCGACAGCCCCGCGGTGGGCTGGGGCGTGCAGATCGACCGGGTCGAGATCAAGGACGTGTCACTGCCGGACACCATGAAGCGGTCCATGGCCCGCCAGGCCGAGGCCGACCGCGAGCGGCGCGCCCGTGTCATCAACGCCGACGCCGAGCTGCAGGCGTCGAAGAAGCTCGCCGAGGCCGCCCAGCAGATGGCGGAGACACCCGCCGCGCTCCAACTGCGGCTGCTGCAGACGGTGATGGCGGTGGCCGCCGAGAAGAACTCGACGCTGGTCCTGCCCATCCCGGTGGAGCTGCTGCGGTTCCTGGAGAAGGGCCACCCGCAGGAGCTGCCGTCGCCCGCTCCGCCATCCACCGCCGACCCGTGACAGCTGCTTCAGGCGTGGTTCCCGGGGCCCGTGTGGGGTGGTAGACACAGCGGGGTCACTTCCCTGTCCGCCAGCAGGAAGGTTCCCGCATGTCCGCAACACGACGTCAGGTCCTTGCCCGCACCGGTGCCCTGGGAGCGGGCATCGCGTTCTCCGGAGCCCTCACCGACCTCTTCGCGGGCACCGCCGCCGCGCAGCCGCTCGGCGACCACGGATACGGCCCTCTCGTCCCCGACCCGGGCGGCCTGCTCGACCTGCCGGAAGGTTTCCGCTATCGGGTCCTGTCCCGCGAGGGCGACCCCCTGCGCTCCGGTGAGGGCCCTGTCCCCTCGAACCACGACGGCATGACGGCCCTCCCGGGCAGACACGGCCGCGTCCACCTGGTCCGCAACCACGAGAACCGCGTCACCGCCACCCACCCCGTGCCGGCCGTCGAGGGCCTCACCTACGACCCGGCGGGCAAGGGCGGCTGCACGGCCCTGACCCTGGACGCACACGACAACGTCCTGTCCGAACGCGTCGCCGTCGCCGGTACGGCCGTCAACTGCGCGGGCGGACCGACCCCTTGGGGCACCTGGCTGACCTGCGAGGAGACCGAGGACAAGGCCGGCACCAACGGCTACGCCAAGGACCACGGCTTCATCTTCGAGGTCGACCCCGCGTACCCGCGGCGCACCGGCGCGGTCCCGCTCACCACGATGGGCCGCTTCCAGCACGAGGCGATCGCGATCGACCCGCACCGCGGGATCGTCTACGAGACCGAGGACGCGTTCCAGCGGCCGTTCGGCCTCTTCTACCGCTTCCTGCCCGACCGGCCGCTGGGCGGCACGGGATCGCTGCGCGCGGGCGGCCGGCTCCAGGCGATGCGCGTGCCCGGCATACCGGACCTGTCCTCGATCCAGGAGACCGGCGCCTCCTTCGACGGCGTCGAGTGGGTCGACGTACCGGACCCGCTCGCCGTGCACACCCCGACCCGCCTCCAGGACTACGGCCCGAGGGGCATCACCCACGCCCAGAAGCTGGAGGGCTGTTACTGGGGCGGGCGCAGCGTGTACTTCGTGTCGTCGTACGCGCGCGGCTCCGAGGGCTCGGCGGCCGACCACCACGGCCAGGTCTGGCGCTACGACCCCGCCCGCCGCCGTCTCACCCTGGTGGTGGTCTTCGGCCCGGACACGGACGTCCGGCTGCCCGGCGAGTCCCCCGACAACATCTGCCTCACCCCCAGCGGCGGTCTGATGGTCTGCGAGGACGGCGACGGCGTCCAGCACGTGTACGGGGTGACCAGGAAGGGCGAGGTGTACGCGATGGCCCGCAACCGCCAGAACATCGGCACTCCGCAGTCGCCGGAGTGGGGCGAGTTCGCGGGGGTCGCCTTCTCACCCGACGGCGAGACGATGTACGTCAACTGCTACACACCGGGGACGACGTTCGCCGTGACGGGCCCCTGGCGCCGCCGCTAGCCCCGCGTCCCGCGGGGCGGTTCCGAGGCGGACCGCAGGTCGGCCAGCAGTTCGGCCTGGCCGGCCAGCACCCCGGAGAGGATCGTACGGGCCACCCGCAGCAGCTCGGCGATGTGCGGGCTGGTCAGCGAGTAGTAGACGTTCGATCCCTCCTTGCGGGTCACCACCAGGTTGGCCCGCCGCAGGACGGCGAGCTGCTGGGACAGATGGGCCGGCTCGATCCCGACCACGGGAAGCATCTCGGCCACCGCGTGCTCCCGCTCGCTGAGCAGCTCCAGCACACGGATCCGCGCGGGGTGCCCGAGTGTCTTGAAGAACTCGGCCTTCAGCTGGTACAGCGGCGTGCTCACAAACCGCTCCTCGTCGACGACATGGGATACATCCTCGCTCACCCGGTCCCCGGCGGACCCGGCCGGGTGACATCACCGGAGGGGCACGGGCCCGACCCCACGCATCTCGGCATTCCCCTCATATGGTCATACGGTGATCATTTCCGTACGTCGTGTCGTCGCCGTCTGCGCCGCCTGCGCCGTGGGCGCCGTCCTCGCCGCCTGCGGTTCCGCCGACCGGGCGCCGCACGCCGCCGGACCGGCCTCCACCTCCTCGCCGTCGGCGGCCGTGCCCTCCCGGCCGCCGACGCTCGCACCGGGCCCGGCCGGGCTGACGCCGGTGTTCCAGCACGCGCCCCGCGGCCGCGACCGGACGGTCGCGCTCACCTTCGACGCCGACATGACCGCCGACCAGGGCCCCCGGGCCGCCGCCGGGGAACGCTTCGACAACCCCGGGCTGATCGCGGCGCTGCGGACGCTCAAGGTCCCCGCGACCGTGTTCATGACCGGCCGGTGGGCCGAGGAGTACCCCGACCAGGCCCGCTCGATCGGCCACGACCCGCTGTTCGAGATCGCCAACCACTCCTACAGCCACCACGCCTTCACCGCCGACTGCTACGGCCTGCCCACCGTCCCCGAGCACCGGATGCGCGCGGACGTGGAGCGGGCCTACGCCGCGTTCCGCACGGCCGGGGTGACCGACGCGATGCCGTACTTCCGCTTCCCCGGCGGCTGCTACGACCAGCGGGCACTGCGCGCGGTGAGCGGCGCCGGGGTCACGGCCGTGCAGTGGGACGTGGTCAGCGGGGACGCCTTCGCGACGGACGCGGAGGCCGTGGCCCGGCAGGTGCTGGAGGGGGTGAAGCCCGGGTCGGTCGTGGTCATGCACTGCACCCGCAGCGCCGCTCCGGCCACCGAGCGGGCGGTACGGGCGATCGTGCCCGAGCTGCGGCGGCAGGGGTACCGGTTCGTGAAGGTGTCGGAGCTGATCGGGTCGGCGCCCGGGCGCGGGTGAGGCTCGTGCACGGGCCGCTGACGCTCGTACGCTGGACGTATGAGCGACGAGGACTACTGTCTGATCGACGCGACCCGGCCCCCCAAGGCCGACGGCCCGCCGTACGCCGAGTGCGTGCTGTGCCGGGAGCCGACGGAGTACCCGGAGTCGTACAAGGGGATCACGCTGTGCCCGGTGTGCGAGTGGCAGGAGGCCCAGCGGACGGCCTGTTCGGGCTGATCTAGGGTGGGGCGGTGTGAGCGAGTCAGTCAGTGACAGTCCGTTTCAGTCCGCGGCCAACGCACGTGATCAGGCGCGGCAGTTCGTGTTGCCGCTGGTCGTGCGGATGGAGAAGACGGCACCGCCCGCCCGTACCGATGCCCTCGAAACCGCCGCGCGCGCCGTGCTGCGCATGCTCAGTGACGAGCGGTCGGTCGGGGAAGGCGCATGGGCGCGGGCCCTGCGGGACTGGGAGGACGCGCGCATCCGGAAGGTCGTGCGGCGGGCCCGGGGGGCCGAGTGGCGGCGGGCGGAGGGACTGCCGGGGATCACGGTGACCGGGAAGTCGGCCGAGGTGCGGGTGTTTCCGCCGGTGCCGCTCGACGGGTGGCCGAAGGAGCTGGCGAAGCTGCAGGTGTCCGGGACCGAGCTGGACGATCCCGAGGCACCGGCGGATGTGGAGCCGGGGACTCCGGTGCTGTGGCTGAACCCCGAGGTGGAGATGTCCGCCGGCAAGGCGATGGCGCAGGCCGGGCACGGGGCGCAGCTCGCCTGGTGGGGGCTGCCTGACGAGGAGCGGGCCGCCTGGCAGGAGTCGGGATTTCCGCTCGCCGTGCGCACGGCCGCGCCGCAACGGTGGCGCGAGCTGACCAGCAGCGGGCTGCCGCTGGTGCGTGACGCCGGTTTCACCGAGATCGCGCCGGGTTCCTGCACGGTCGTGGCGGAGCATCCGGCGCTGCGGTAGCGGCCCGTGCCGTGGTGGCGGCCCGAAGCTCAAATGTTGCTCTGAAGGTGGGGGGCGGACGGTTCGGGGGCGGGTGGTGGGGTCATACCTCGGTCACCACTGAAGGGGGCTCTCGGGAGGGGGACGGGGACCATGGCGGGAGACGGGGTGCGGCTCGGGGCGGGGATCGGGTGGCGGCCGGAGATCGCGGACGCGGTGGAGCGGATGCCGGGGATCGACTGGGTCGAGGTCGTCGCCGAGAACGTCTGTCCCGGGCATCTGCCGGACTCGCTGGTGCGGCTGCGTGAGCGCGGGGTCACCGTCGTACCCCATGGTGTCTCCCTGGGGCTCGGTGGTGCCGAGCGGCCCGACGAGGGGCGGCTGGCCGCGCTCGCCGAGCGGGCCGAGGCGCTGAGGTCGCCGCTGGTCACCGAGCACATCGCGTTCGTCCGGGCGGGCGGTCCGCTGACCGCGTCCCCGCGGCTGGAGGCCGGCCATCTGCTGCCGGTGCCGCGCACCCGTGACGCCCTCGACGTGCTGTGCGAGAACGTGCGGATCGCGCAGGAGGCGCTGCCCGTGCCGCTGGCCGTGGAGAACATCGCGGCGCTCATCTCCTGGCCGGGCGAGGACATGACGGAGGGTCAGTTCCTGTACGAGCTGGCCGACCGCACGGGTGTCCGGCTGCTGATCGACGTGGCCAACCTGCACACCAACCACGTCAACCGCGGCGAGGACCCGGCCAAGGCGCTCGCCGAACTCCCGTTGGAGGCCCTGGCGTACGTCCATGTCGCGGGCGGCTTCGAACGGGACGGCGTCTGGCACGACAGCCACGCGCATCCGGTGCCGGGCCCGGTGCTCGACATCCTGACCGACCTGGCCTCCCGGGTCAGCCCGCCCGGGGTGCTCCTCGAACGCGACGAGAACTTCCCCGAACCGGCCGAGCTGGAGCGGGAGTTGGCGAAGATCGAGGAGGCGGTGCGAGTCGGCGCCCGGCAGCGGGGGACTCCGGCCGAGACGCCGATCCGCACGGCTGCCGGGCAGGTCGCGGCGTCGGACCTCGGTGCGGCCCAGAACCTCCTCGCCGAGGTGAGAGGCCCACGGCCCTTCGGCACGGGGGCGGGCACGACACCGGACCCCGGCACTGGAACGGGCGCGGTGCCGGATCTCTGCGAGGCCGCAGGTCCGTCGTCGGCCTCCGACGCGGGAGTGAGCCCGACGCCGGACCCCGGCGCGGGAGGCGGCGCCGCCGGGGGCGCATCGTCGGCCTCCCGGGCGGATGCGGGCGCGCCCGACGCCGATGTGCCGGTGGCCGGAGCGGGTGTCGGCGAGGGCGGCCGGGTGCGGTTGGCGCTTGCCCAGACGGCGTTGCTGTCCGCGCTGGTCGCGGGGACGCCCGCGCCGGAGGGGTTCGATCGGGCGCGGCTCGCCGTGCAGGCGCGGGCGTTGGCGGGGAAGCGGGCGGGGGTGGTGGCGAAGGTGGCGCCGGAGTTGCCGGAGATCCTGGGGGCCGGGTACCGGCCCGCGTTTCTCGCGTACGCCCATCTGCGGCCCCTGCGCGGCGGATACCGCCGGGACGCCCTGGACTTCGCCGAGCATCTGCTGCGGAACGTCGATGTACGGGACGTCCGTACGGAGCGGGCCCTGCGGGAGTGGTGGCTGGATCGCTCGGGTCCGGCTCCGAGGCGCCGCTCGCGGCTGGCCCGGGTGGGGCGGGTGCTGATCCGCCGGTGAGAGGCGTCGGCGAGCGGGCGTGAGTGTGCCCGGGTCGACACGCCTCGCGGGCCCGGTCGCACCCGTTCCCGCCGACCCCGCGCCCGAGCCGAGCGCCACGCTGCCCCCGGCCGCCGCGAGCCCGCCGCCGCCCGAGGAGCCCTGACGGGCGCCGGACCACAGGCGGAACATCACTCGGGGACGCGGGGCACGCCGGGGGCGCACGGGGGGCATTGGGCGCGACACCCGGGGCCGGTGCTTGCCTTCCCCCACAGCCGAACGAAACATCCCTTTTGTCGCCGCCGCGCTTCGAAGGGACACGCGATGAGAGCCGCCGCCCTCTATACGGCCGCCGGAGCCCTGCTCCTGACCAGCCTCACCGCCGCCCCGGCGGACGGCGCCGCCGGTGTGGCCGAACGGCACGGCACCGCGATCGCCGCCGCCCGCGCCGCGGCCGCCGGGATCACCTTCGGCAAGTGCCCCGACGCCTCGGAACTGCCGGTCAGCATGGAGTGCGGCACGGTCCGGGTGCCGCTCGACTACTCGCGTCCGGACGGCACACAGATCGAGCTGGCCGTCAGCCGGGTCAGAGCCACTCAGAGCGACCCGCACAACAGCAAGCGCATGGTGCCCCGGCAGGGCGCGCTGGTCTTCAACCCGGGCGGCCCGGGCGGCTCCGGCCGGTACTTCCCGCTGATCGGCCTGATGCCGCAGTGGAAGCGCATCGGGGCCGCGTACGACCTCGTCGGCTACGACCCGCGCGGCGTGGGCCGCTCGGCGCCGCTGTCCTGCCAGGATCCCCAACGCTTCTTCAAGGGCCCGTCGATGGCGCCCACGCACCCCTCCGAGACGTACAAGCAGGAACGCATCGCGCAGGCGAAGGCGTACGCGCGCGGCTGCGCCGAACGCGGCGGTGAGGCGCTGCGGCACATCCACTCCCTGAACAACGCCCGCGACCTCGACGTCCTGCGGGCCGCGCTGGGCGAGGAACGGCTGACCTTCATGGGCGCCTCGTACGGCACCTACTTCGGGGCGCTGTACGCGACGCTGTTCCCCTCGCACGTACGGCGGATGGTCTTCGACGCGGCGGTCGACCCGGACCCCGAGCGGATCTGGTACCGCAACAACCTCGCCCAGTCCGCGGCGTTCGAGGGCCGCTGGGCGGACTTCCGGGAGTGGATCGCCCGGCACGACGACGTGTACGGGCTGGGCGACACCTCG
Source organism: Streptomyces sp. NPDC018693 (assembly GCF_044391385.1). Classification (NCBI taxonomy): domain Bacteria; kingdom Bacillati; phylum Actinomycetota; class Actinomycetes; order Kitasatosporales; family Streptomycetaceae; genus Streptomyces; species Streptomyces sp. NPDC018693. The sequence continues at coordinate 525,059 of NZ_JBIRZZ010000004.1, forward strand.
GAGGCGGTGCTGCGCAGCTACGAGCGCGCGCGGGCCCAGCTGGCCGCCGAGCCGGCCGGCGGCAAGGTCGGGCCCGGGCAGCTGCAGGCGGCTCTCCTCCAGGCCGGGTACTACGACGACTACTGGCCGCATCGCGCGAAGGCGCTGTCGGACTACCTCGTCAGGGACGATCCTCGGCAGCTGATCGCCCAGGCCGGGCCGGTCGCCGAGGCGGCGGCGGAGGCGGAGAACGCGCGCGCCGTCTACACGGCCGTGGAGTGCAATGACGCGCCCTGGCCGACGGACTGGACGGTGTGGGACCGCGACAACACGCGGCTGGCGCGGGTGGCGCCGTTCGAGACGTGGGACAACGTGTGGACGAACCTGCCCTGCGCCTACTGGGCCGCGCCCCGGCAGAGCCCGCTGAACGTGCGGGCCGGGCGCGGGGAGCTGCCGCCGACGTTGATCCTGGCGGCGGAGCGGGACGCGGCCGCGCCGTACGAGGGGGCGCTGGAGTTGCAGCGGCGGTTGTCGGGGGCGGTGCTGGTGACCGAGCGGGACTCGGGGACGCACGGGATTGCGGGCGGGCCGAATCCCTGCGTCAACGGTCACCTTGAGGCGTACCTGTTGGAAGGGCGGCTTCCGGTGCGGCGCGCCGCCTGTGCGGCGCGCTCCGCGCCGGAGCCGAGCAGCTCACGGTAGCCCACGCGGGGCCGCATATTGACACGGCCCCGCGCCCCCAAAGGCGTTACGCCAGCCCTGCGACCAGGTCGGCCACGGACTTGCGGCGGCCCGTGAAGAACGGGACCTCCTCGCGGACGTGCATGCGGGCCTCCGAGGCGCGCAGGTGGCGCATGAGGTCGACGATGCGGTAGAGCTCGTCGGCCTCGAAGGCGAGGAGCCACTCGTAGTCGCCCAGCGAGAACGAGGCGACCGTGTTGGCGCGGACGTCCGGGAAGCCGCGGGCCATCTTGCCGTGGTCGGCAAGCATGCGGCGGCGGTCCTCCTCCGGGAGGAGGTACCAGTCGTAGGAGCGGACGAAGGGGTAGACGCTCACATAGTTGCGCGGCGTCTCGTCGGCGAGGAACGCCGGGATGTGCGAGCGGTTGAACTCGGCGGGGCGGTGCAGCGCCATGTTCGACCAGACCGGCGTGAGGGCGCGGCCCAGCCTGGTGCGGCGGAAGAGGTTGTACGCCTCCTGCAGCTGGTCGCTGGTCTCGGCGTGCCACCAGATCATGAGGTCGGCGTCGGCGCGCAGGCCCGACACGTCGTACGTGCCGCGGATCGTCACGTCCTTGGCGGCGAGCTGGTCGAACAGCTCCTGGACCTCGTCGGCGTACCCCGCGCGGTCCTCGGGCAGCGTGTCCTTCAGCTTGAAGACGGACCACAGCGTGTAACGGATGACCTCGTTGAGGTCCTTGGCCAGCTTGCCCTTGTTCGGGATACGGCCGGACTCGGTGGTGGGGGCGTCGTCACTCATGTCCCTTATTCTCCTGCTTCTCCGTGCAGACTCTGCACCGGGTCGGCGGTGAGCCGCTGCACACCGCCGAAGTCCAGCTGGTCGACCGCCGCGTAGGCGCTCGCGATGCACGCCGGGATGCCGACACCGTCGTACGGCGCGCCGCACACCGCGAGGCCGGGCAGCTTCGCGATGTGCTCGCGGATGCGGGTCACGCGCGTGTGGTGGCCGACCGGGTACTGGGGCAGGCCGTCGGTCCAGCGGGTGACGCGGGTTTCGAGGGGGGTGGCGTCGAGGCCGGTGGCCGCTTCGAGGTCGTGTCGGGAGACCTCCACCAGGTGGGCGTCGTCGCGCCGCAGGATCTCCGTCTCGCCGTACCGCCCGACGGAGGTGCGCAGGACGATCACGTCCGGGTCCTGCTCTGCGAGCCAGCCCCACTTCTGGGAGGCGAACGTGGACGCCTTGATGGTGCGGCCGTCGACCGGCGGGACGAGGAAGCCGCTGCCCTCGGGCAGGGTGATGTCGGCGCGGCGGTAGGCGAGGGTGATCAGGGCCATCGAGGCGTACTCGACGGCGCGCAGTTCGGCGGCGGCCTCGGGGGACTCGGCGGCCAGCAGTGCGGCGGCGGCCGGGGCGGGGGCGGCGAGGACGACGGAGTCGGCGGGCAGGACCTGGTCGCCGGCCGTCACCTGCCAGCCGCCGCCGGACACGTCGCGCCGCAGGGCGGTCACCGGTGTCCCGGTGTGGATCTCGCCGCCGCGCGCGCGGACGGAGTCGGCGACCGCGAGCGGGAGCGAGCCGACGCCGCCCTCGATGCCCATGAAGACCGGTCCGGGCTGCTGGTGCGCGGCGGCCCTGGCCTGGATGTCGCGGACGGCCTCGGTGAGGGAGGTGTGGGTCTGCGCGGCCTGGAAGAGCTGCGGGACCGCCGCGCGCATCGAGATGCGGTAGGCGTCACCGGCGTAGACCCCGCCGAGCAGGGGCTCGACCAGGCGGTCGACGACCTCGCGGCCGAGCCGCGCCGCCACGTACTCCCCCACCGCCACGTCGTCGCCGACCTCGGTGCGGGGCAGGTCGGCGTCGCGCTCGATGCGGGCGAGGCCCTCCTCGGACAGCACGCCGGACAGGGCCGCGGCGGTGCCCGGGACGCCCATCACATGGCCCTTGGGCATGGGGCGCAGGGCGCCGCGGGTCCAGATCGAGGCCGTGGCGGTGGCCGGCGGCCGCAGCCGGTCGGCGAGGCCCACCGCACGCGCCAGGCCGACCGCCTCCGGGCGGCGGGCCAGCATCGACTCGGCGCCCAGGTCCACGCGCAGGCCCGCGATCTCGCCGGCGAGCAGCTTGCCGCCGACTCCGCCGGACGCCTCCAGGACGGTCACGCGCGCCCCGCGCTCCAGCAGCCGGTGCGCCGCGGCCAGCCCCGCGATCCCGGCTCCGACGACGACGACGTGACCTGTGCCCTTGCCTGCTGCGCCCGTGCCCGCTGTGCTCATGGCTCCACCCTCTCAAACGCCACTGACAGTCACGCCAGGGCCATCCGGCCCTGCCGCTCCGGGACCCCGTGGCCGCGTCGAGTCCGGACCGTGACCTCTTCGGGACGCCGGCCCGCCAACGTTCCGCCCGCCCCCGGCGTCGAAGGAGCGTTCAGTCGTCACCAGCCGGGGGGTCATCCCGTTATGCGCACACGTCATCCCGTACGACACCCGGCCCGGGTCCTGGCCGGGCTACTGCTCGCCGTCGGTCTGGCGCTCACCGGGTGCGCCGGCGACGCCGATGACGGCGGCGGCAGCAGCGGCTCCGCGGCCCGGGGACTCGCCGGGGACGAGGCGGCCGACCTGGGCGCCGAGGCAGGCACCCGGGAGGACACCGCGGAGGGCGCCGGGTCGGACGGCGCGCGGTCGGAACCGGAGGCCGGTGCGAGGGCGAGTGCCGCGCCCGCGCTCACCGTCAACCGGATCATCCGTACCGCCACCCTGACCGTGCAGGTCAAGGACGTGCCGAAGGCGCTGGAGCAGGCCCGCGCCGCCACCGAGGACGCGGGCGGCTACGTCGGCGACGAGACCACCACCCGGGACGAGGACGGCAGCGAGCACACCCGCGTGGTGCTGCGGGTGCCCGTCGACAAGTACGAGGCGGTGCTCACCGGCCTGCAGGGCACCGGCAAGCTCGTGGAGCGCACCGCGAAGGCCCAGGACGTCACCGACCAGGTCGTCGACGTCGACAGCCGGGTCCAGTCGCAGCGTGCCAGCGTCGCCCGGGTGCGTGAGCTGATGGAGCGGGCCACCCAGCTCAGCGACGTGCTGGCGCTGGAGGGCGAGCTGAGCAACCGGCAGGCCGAGCTGGAGTCGCTGCTCGCCCGGCAGGCGTCCCTGAAGGACCGCACCACCCTGGCGACGATCACCCTGACGCTGGACGAGAACCCGGTGCGGGAGAAGACCGAGGACGACGAGCCGGGCTTCCTGGACGCGCTGAGCGGCGGCTGGGACGCGTTCGTGGCGATGCTGCGGTGGGTCGCGATGGCCCTCGGCGCGGTGCTGCCGTTCGCCGCGGTGGCCCTGCTGCTGGCGGTGGTGTGGCGGCGGCTCGTCCGGCCCCGGCTGCGCCGCGCCGCGCCACCGGCGCCCGCGCCCGCCGTGCCCGGACCGCTGCCGACGGCACCGCCCGTCACCGCCCTCGCGGAGGAGGAGCGCGGCGACGGGCAGGACTGAAATGCCGGGCGCCCGTAGCGTGTTCGCATGAGCATGAGCGGCAGCGGAAGCGGAAGCGCCAGAGGTGGCGGCAGCGGCAGCGACGGCGGGGGTTCCCGGGAGCGGCTGGTCGTGATCGGCGGGGACGCGGCGGGCATGTCCGCCGCGTCCCAGGCCCGGCGGATGAAGGGCCCGGACGACCTGGAGATCGTGGCCTTCGAGCGCGGCCACTTCACCTCGTTCTCCGCGTGCGGCATCCCCTACTGGGTGGGCGGCGACGTCCCCGAACGCGACCGGCTGATCGCCCGTACGCCCGAGGAGCACCGCGCCCGCGACATCGACCTGCGCCTGCGCACCGAGGTCACCGAGATCGACGTGGCCGGGCAGCGGGTACGCGCGCGTGACGTCGATTCCGGGGCGGAGTCCTGGACGTCGTACGACAAACTCGTCATCGCGACCGGGGCCCGACCGGTCCGCCCCGACATGCCGGGCGCCGAGGCCCTCGGGGTGCACGGTGTGCAGACCCTCGACGACGGTCAGGCCCTGCTGGACACGCTGGCACGCGCGCGTGGACGGCGCGCGGTCGTCGTCGGCGCGGGCTACATCGGTGTGGAGATGGCCGAGGCGCTGATCAACCGCGGCTACGAGGTGACCGTCGTCAACCAGGGCAGCGAGCCGATGGCCACCCTCGACCCGGACATGGGCCACCTGGTGCACACCGCCATGGAGGGGCTCGGCATCACCATGGTCAACAACGCCGAGGTCACCAAGGTCCTCACGGACGACGACGGCTGGGCGCGGGCGGTGGCCACGCAGGACGCGGAGTTCCCGGCGGACGTGGTGGTCCTCGGCATCGGCGTCCGCCCGGAGACCACGCTCGCCGAGGCCGCCGGTCTCCCCCTGGGCGCCCACCGCGGCCTGCTCACCGACCTGGCCATGCGGGTGCGCGGCCACGAGAACATCTGGGCCGGCGGCGACTGCGTCGAGGTCCTGGACCTGGTCTCCGGTCAGGAACGCCACCTCGCCCTGGGCACCCACGCCAACAAGCACGGCCAGGTCATCGGCACCAATGTCGGCGGCGGCTACGCCACCTTCCCCGGCGTCGTCGGCACGGCCGTCAGCAAGGTCTGCGACCTGGAGATCGCCCGTACCGGCCTGCGCGAGAAGGACGCCCGCCGGGCCGGCCTGCAGTACGAGACCGTCACCATCGAGTCCACCAGCCGGGCCGGCTACTACCCCGGCGCCTCCCCCATGACCGTGAAGATGCTCGCCGAGCGCCGCACCGGGCGGCTGCTCGGCGTGCAGATCGTGGGCAGGGAGGGCGCGGCGAAGCGGGTCGACATCGCGGCGGTGGCCCTCACGGCCGGCATGACGGTGGAACAGATGACGTCCCTGGACCTGGGCTACGCGCCCCCGTTCTCACCGGTCTGGGACCCCGTGCTGGTGGCTGCCCGCAAGGCGACGGGAAAGGTGACTAGGCCGTCCCGCTGAGCCGCGGCAGGGCGGAGACCGCGGCCGGCTGCTCGGCCGGTTTGGCGTGCGCTGCGGCCGCGGGCCGCGACCGCAGCCGGTGGCTCACCGCCTCGTCCAGCGTCACCGGCCGCTGCATCTGCGCGGCCAGGCGCCCCGCCTCCTGGCCCAGCCGGGCCACGTCCTCCCACGGCAGCCGCACCACAAGAGAGAGCTCCGCCTCGCCGTCGGGCAGAGCCTGCATCGGAAGAGCAACTCGGTCGTTCATCGCCTGTTCCTCACGTCGGTTGCCGACTGATACGCACGGACGGGGGACGGCGTTCACCGATTCACCGATCGGATCGGGGGCAGTACCTTTCTGTGGTCATCCCCGTCCATGACGTGAATCCGGCGCGCCGCACCCCCTGGGTGACGTACGCGCTGATCGGCGTGAACGTCTTCGCCTTCCTGTTCATGCCCGGCCTGGCCGGCTCCGTCGCGGGCGACAGCACCCTGGCGCAGACGTGCCATCTGCACGCGTTCCTGGAGCAGTACGCGGCCGTACCGCGGGAACTGATCCACAACCAGCTGCCGCGCCTGGTGCCGACCGGCGAGGTCGGCCTCGGTCCGCAGGGCCCCGGGTGTCTCGTGGGACCGCCGGACTACGACAAGTCCCCGCTGTTCAGCGTCTTCACCTCGCTGTTCCTGCACGGCGGCTGGCTGCACCTGCTGGGCAACATGCTGTTCCTGCTGATCTTCGGGAACAACATCGAGGACCGCATGGGCCACATCCCCTACGCCGTGTTCTACGTCGCCTGCGGTTACGCGGCGGCCTACGGCTTCGCGCTGCTGAACGACGACTCCACCGACCCCCTGATCGGCGCGTCGGGGGCGATCGCCGGCGTGCTCGGCGCCTATCTGGTGCTGTATCCGAAGGCCCGCGTCTGGGTCCTCGTACCGTTTCTGATCTTCCTGCCGCTGCGGCTGCCGGCCTGGCTGGTGCTGGGCTTCTGGTTCGGGCTGCAGGCGGTGTACTCCGCCGGCGAGGGCGTCTCCGACGCGGGCACGGTGGCGTACGCGGCGCATGTGACCGGGTTCCTCGTGGGCATGCTGTTCGCCTGGCCGCTCAAACCGGGCACTCCGCAGCCGCCGGAGCCGCGCGGCCTGCTGTTCGGCCGGCGCGCGCGGCCGGGTGCGCCGGGATCGGGGTGGTGAGGACGACCGCCTGAAGGCGGCGCGGCTCGGGCACGGCCGGGCCGCGTGGAACGTGGCCTCGGTCTCCCAGCGGCGCGGCGGCGACCCGCAGTTGGCGGAGCGCGGGTGGGTGCGGGCGGCGGAGACGGGGCTGTCCCGGCCCCACCTGGGCCGGGCCCGCGGGGGCGGGGGCGGACCGCGGAGGCCGAGGAGTGGCTGCGGCGCGCCGTCCGGACGGTGCGACGGGTTCGAGCTGGAGCAGGACCGGGGCTGGGCAGGTCACGGGCCGACGCCCGGCCGGGGCCGGCCGGGCCGCTGGTCGAGGCGAGCGGGACGAGGAGGTGGCCGGTGCGGTCGCGGAGCTCCTGGAGCAGGATCCGCGGCATGTCGAGGCCACCGCCTGGCGGGGATCCCGGCCCGCCCCACTTCGAGGTGGTCGCCGGCTGGAACGACGACGCCGACACGAGGATGACCCTGAGCCAGATCCGCGCTCTGATGCGGCAGCTCACCCACCCGCACCGAGGCGTCGTCGCCGGGGTCAGCCGTGCTCGACCCCGGCGGGCCGTGCCGTGTCGGCCAGCCAGTGGTAGCGGCGCTCGGGCCGGCCGGTGGTGCCGTAGCGGAGGAAGACCCGGGCCTGGCCGGTGGAGACGAAGAACTCCAGGTAGCGGCGGGCGCTGACCCGGGACAGCCCGGTCGCTCCCGCGCACTCCGAGGCGGACATCCCCTCGGCGTGCGCGGTGAGGTTACGGCGGACCAGGTCGGCGGTCTGCTCGGTGACGCCCTTGGGCAGCCGCGCCGCGACCGGACCGGCGGCACCGACGCTGCTGGAACCGGCAGCTCCCGATCCGCCTGGTGCGGCGGCCGGCGCCGGGATGCCGGGCAGGTACCCGGACCCCGCCGACGCGTCCCCGGTCCCGCCGCCCGGGCCGGAGTCGGGTGCGGCCGTGCCGAAGACCCGGTCGACGTCGTCCTGCTCGGGGACCGCGAGGGCCGCCAGCTCGCGACGCCGCTCGGCGTACTGCTGAAGCCGCTCGTGCAGTACGGAGCTGTCGAACGGCTTGATGATGTAGTGCACGGCGCCGCCGCGCAGCGCGCCCCGCAGCGTGGCGACGTCCTGCGCGGCGGTCACCACCATCACGTCGACCTCCGCCCCGGGCACCTCCCCGCCGCGCAGTTCGCGCAGCACGTCGAGGCCGCCGATGTCGGGCAGATAGATGTCGAGCAGCACCAGATCCGGGCGTAGCTCACGCACCGAGCGCAGGGCGTCCGCGCCGGTGCGGGCCTCGCCGACGACGGTGAACCCGGGCAGCCGCTCCACCAGCTTGCGGTGGATGCGCGCCACCATGAAGTCGTCGTCGACGACCAGCACGCGAATCATGGTGGCTCCCTTCCGCCCCGTCGTGGTGTCGAGCGCATTCTGCATGAGAGTCCCCATGCAGTCACCAGGCCGGACAAACGCGATACCGCATCGATGCGAGGGGCGACGCGTGAACAGAAATTACAAAAGCCCGGTGACCACTACCTTCAAAACGTTCGTTACAGCCAATAGCTGCACAACGCTCAGTTCTCTTTCCGGCCGTATCCAGCGCTGTTTCCATGACGCGGCAACACCGCAGAAACACCTGAGCAAGCTGGAGGAAGCGTGTTCCGCTCAGCCCCCCGAGCAGTCATGGCGGCCGCGGCCGCCGGTTCGGCCACTCTGCTGCTCGCCGCGTGCAGCGAGCAGCAGGCCACCGGCGCGAGTGGCGGCGGCGCCTGGAAGCCGACCAAGGCCATCGAGTACATCGCGCCCGCGGGCACCGGCGGAGGCTGGGACACCCTCGCCCGCACCAGCGCCCGGGTCCTGGACGAGGAGAACCTCGTCGACAAGCAGATGCGCGTGGTGAACAAGCCGGGTGGCGGCGGCGCCATCGGCTGGTCGTACATCGCCCAGTACGAGGGCGACGCGCACAAGCTGTTCGTGACCAGCCCGCCCATCCTGCTGGTGCCGCTGGCCGGCGAGTCGAAGCAGACGTACAAGGACTTCACGCCGATCGCCCGGCTGAACACCGAGCCGCTGGCCTATGTGGTGAAGGCGAGCTCGCCCTTCAAGTCGTTCGGTGACCTGGCGGCGAAGCTGAAGGCCGACCCGAAGAGCGTGAGCATCGCGGGCGGCTCGGGCCCGGGCAGCCTGGACCACGTCGGTCTCGCGGGCGCCGTGAAGGCGGCCGGCGCGGACGCCTCGAAGGTGAAGTACGTGCCGTTCGACGGCGGCGGTGAGGCTCTGACCGCGCTGCTCGGCGGGCACGCCGACGCGGCGGTCGCCGGTGCCTCGGAGGTGACCGGCCTGGTGAAGTCGGGCGATGTGCGGGTGCTCGCGGTGTCCACCGCGGAGCGCTCCGCGATCGTGCCGGACGCGCCCACGCTCACCGAGAGCGGCGTGGACTACGTCTTCGACATCTGGCGCGGGGTGATGGGTCCGAAGGGGCTGAGCGAGAGCCAGGTCGCGTACTACGAGGACGCGTACAAGAAGATGGTCGAGACCGACGCCTGGAAGAAGGAGAGCGAGAAGCTCGGCTGGACCAACGCCTTCCTCGGCAGCGCCGAGTTCGGGGCCTTCCTCGACGAGCAGAACACGGCGCTCGGCGGCATCCTCACCGACGTCGGTCTGAAGAAGTAGCGGCGGGGGACGGCAGGACGATGCATCACTTCCGCTTCTCGCAGCGCACGCTGGCGGTCGTACTCGGCCTCGTGGCGATCGCTTACACGATCGGGGCGTACCGCATCCCCGAGTTCACGGCGGTGGAGGTGCCGGTGCAGCCCGGCACCCTGCCGCGGGGGCTGGGGCTGGTGCTGATCGCCCTGTCCGTGGCCCTGTTCTTCCAGAAGTCCAAGGCGCAGGAGCCGGAGACGGAGGCGAAGGCGGCGGACACGGCCGACGAGGCCGGCGCGGAGGCCGCTCAGGCGCCCCGCGCCCGCTTCGGCCGTGTCTCCGACCCCCGGTTGCAGCTGGCCGTGCTGCTGGGCGCGATCTGCCTCTACGTGGCGCTGTTCGTGCCGCTCGGGTTCGTGATCTCGACCAGCCTCTTCGTGGTCGGCACCGCCTGGTTCCTGGGCTTCGCGCGGCACTGGGTGAGCGCGCTGGTGGCCGTCGGGGTGGCCCTCACGCTGTACCTGGCCATGTCCGAGGGGCTCGACGTGGCCCTGCCGACCGGGCCGCTGCCCTTCTGACCTGGAGACGGACGGACGTACGGCATGGACGCTCTCAACGGACTCATCGACGGCTTCGGGGTGGCCTTCACCCCGGCCAATCTTCTCTACGTCTTCCTCGGCGTACTCATGGGCACGGTCATCGGCATGCTGCCGGGCCTCGGCCCGATCAGCGCGATCTCGCTGATGATCCCGATCGCCTTCACCATGGACCCCGTCTCGGCGATCATCATGCTCTCCGGGGTCTACTACGGCGCGATCTTCGGCGGTTCCACGTCGTCGATCCTGCTGAACGCGCCCGGTGTGGCGGGCACGGTCGCCACGTCCTTCGACGGCTACCCGATGGCCAAGCAGGGCAAGGCGGGCAAGGCGCTGGCGATCGCCGCGATCGCCTCCTTCGCCGGCGGCACGATCGGTGTGATCGGGCTGATGCTCGTCGCGCCGTCGCTGTCGGCGGTCGCCGTCAGCTTCGGCCCGGCCGAGTACTTCTCGCTGATGGTCCTCGGTCTGACCGCGGTGGTCTCGCTGGCCGGCAACAACCTCGTCAAGGGCCTGATCTCCGGCACCGTCGGCGTGATGATCGCCCTGATCGGCATCGACTCCCAGACCTCCACGCAGCGGTTCACCTTCGGGAAGATCGAGCTGTTCGAAGGCGTCGAGTTCCTGATCGTGGCCCTGGGTGTGTTCGCGCTCGCCGAGGTCTTCGTGATGCTGATGAACGGCGGCAAGGGCAGCGGCAAGGAGGGCACCATCACCACGCTGCGGCTGAGCCGCAGGGAGCTGAAGGAGATCAGCGGGCCGACCGGGCGCGGCTCGGTGCTGGGCTTCTTCATCGGCGTCCTGCCGGGTGCCGGTGCCACGGTGGCCTCCTTCCTGTCGTACGCGTTCGAGAAGCGGCTGGCCAAGGACGGCGGCAGGACGTTCGGCAAGGGCAACCCCAAGGGTGTCGCGGCGCCCGAGTCCGCCAACAACTCGGCGGCCGTCGGTTCCTTCGTGCCGCTGATGACGCTGGGCGTGCCGGGGTCGGGTACGACGGCGGTCCTGCTGGGTGCGCTGCTGGTGCTCGGGGTGCAGCCGGGTCCGCTGCTGATGGACGAGAACCCGGACATGTTCTGGGGTGTCATCGCCAGCATGTACATCGGCAACATCGTGCTGCTGATCCTGAACCTGCCGCTGATCCCGCTGTTCGCCAAGGTGCTGAAGACCCCGCAGACGCTGCTGCTGCCGCTGGTCGTGGTCTTCTGCGTGGTCGGTGTCTACGGGCAGTCCTTCAGCACCTTCGACCTGTGGCTGCTGGTCGCCTTCGGGGCGCTGGGCTTCCTGATGCGGGCGAACGACTTCCCGGCGGCCCCGCTGATCCTGGGGCTCATCCTGGGCGGTCTGATGGAGAAGTCGATGCGGCAGGCGCTGCTGATCTCCGACGGCTCCTTCAGCACCTTCGTCACCAAGCCGATCTCCGGTGTGCTGCTGGCGCTGGCGGTGCTCTCGATGGCGACCCCGCTGCTCGGTGCCTGGCGGCGTGCCCGCAGGGCCCGGCAGGTCACGGCGCCGGCGCCTCAGGAGCGGGTCGACGCGTGACGGTGTGACGGGAACCGTCCTCGGGCGGCAGTGCCGGGCGTACGGCACTGCCGCCCGGGTGCGTCATCGGGCCGTCTGGGCGTGGACATACTCGACGAGGTGGGTCAGCGCGTCCGGGTCGGTGGACGGCAGGACGCCGTGGCCGAGGTTGAAGACGTGGCCCTCCAGCCCGGCGGCCGCGTCGAGGACCTCGCGGGTCCTGGTCTCGACGGCCTCGCGGGTGGAGAACAGGAGCGTCGGGTCGAGGTTGCCCTGGAGCGCCTTGCCGGGGCCGACGCGGCGGGCGGCCTCGTCGAGCGGGACGCGCCAGTCGACGCCGACGACGTCCGCGCCGGCCTCGCCCATGAGCTTCAGCAGTTCGCCGGTGCCGACGCCGAAGTGGATGCGCGGGACGCCGTACTCCGCGACGGCCTGGAAGACCTTGGCGGAGGCGGGCATCACCGAGCGGCGGTAGTCGGCGGGGGCGAGCGCGCCGACCCAGGAGTCGAACAGCTGGACGGCGCTGGCGCCGGCCTCGATCTGCACCTTCAGGAAGGCGGCCGTGATCTCGGCGAGGCGGTCGAGCAGGTCGGCCCACAGCTCGGGGTCGCCGTACATCATCGCCTTGGCGTTCTCGTAGGTGCGGGACGGGCCGCCCTCGACGAGGTAGCTCGCGAGGGTGAAAGGTGCGCCGGCGAAGCCGATGAGGGGCGTGGCGCCGAGCTCCCGGGTCAGCAGGCCGATCGCCTCGGTGACGTAGGAGACGTCCTCGGGGGTGAGGTCACGGAGCTGGGCGAGGTCGGCACGGGTGCGGATCGGGCGCTCGACGACCGGGCCGACGCCGGGCTTGATGTCGAGGTCGATGCCGATGGCCTTGAGCGGGACGACGATGTCGCTGAAGTAGATCGCCGCGTCCACGTGGTGCCGGCGCACGGGCTGGAGCGTGATCTCGGTGACCAGCTCGGGCAGCATGCAGGACTCCAGCATGGGGATGCCCTCGCGGACCTTGCGGTACTCCGGCAGGGAGCGCCCGGCCTGCCGCATGAACCACACCGGCGTGTGCGGGACGGGTTCACGCCTGCACGCCTTCAGGAAGGGGCTGTCGTACGTCGCTGTCGGCTGCTTGCCCGAAGGGCTTCCGTTGGCACTCACGCCGGCAAGTCTCCCACGGGCCGCGGACCGACGTCGGCGGGGCCCAGCTGGTGTCTTGCCCTGCGGAAAGGTGCTGTTCCCCTTAATCTTCCCCGCATGGCTGCGGCTCAGGGACGACTGTCGGACGGCGCTGACGGAATGGACGATGTGAACGAGGGGGACGGGGATGGGAACAGGACGGCTCCGGTGCCTTTCCGGGCCGCCGTCGACGCGCTGAGGGCGGCGCGGCTGCGGCCGCAGATCGAGATGGAGCAGACGCCGGCGCCCAAGCGGCTCGCCCCCTTCTCGTACGCCCTGGAGGCGACGGTGGTCGACGGTGACCAGGACCTGGCCGACGGGCGGCTGGTGCTGCTGCACGATCCGGCCGGGCATGACGCCTGGCGCGGAACGTTCCGGCTGGTGACGCTGATCCGGGCCGAGCTGGAGCCGGAGATGGCGGTCGACCCGCTGCTGCCGGACGTGTGCTGGTCGTGGCTGACGGGGGCGCTGCAGGCGCGCGGGCTGACGTACGGGGAGCCGAGCGGCACCGTCACGCGTGCGAGTTCGCACTACTTCGGCGGGCTGTCCGCGCGCCCGGCGGCCTCGCAGATCGAGATCCGGGCCTCGTGGACCCCGCGTGAGGGGCTGGGCGGGGTGCCGGACACCGCCGCCCATCTGGGGTCCTGGTGCGATCTTCTGGCGCAGGTGGCGGGGCTGCCGCCGGCCGGTCCCGGGGACGCGTCGGTGGTGACGCTGCCGCAGCGGCGGGGACCGCAGTCGCGCTGAGCCAGGTATCCCTGTTCCAACCCTCCGTGGGTGATTTTTGAGGATCACTTTGTCGATACGGACACTTTCTGACCTGTCTCGCCACACAAACGGCCTCATTCGCACCCGTCCGATCCGATTCGATCTTCGGATGATCGAGCACATGTCCTAATTGCACCGATTGTTACTCACTAGATCGTGATCATTCCCTAAAGGACACCGGGGTCGGTGCCGAAGACGACTGTGACCTTGAAAACCAGGGTTCGTCCCCATCCCGCACCCCAGGAGGCCTGGTGTCCGTTCTTCTCGAGCAGCCCGCAAGCCTGGTCGCCTACCGCCCGAACAAGCCCACCGCCATGGTCGTCGTGGCCGATCCCCGTGTCCGTTCCACCGTCACCCGCCACCTCTGGGCGCTCGGTGTGCGCGATGTCATCGAGGCGTCGTCCGTCGCGGAAGCCCGCCCCCGCATCGGCAACCCACGTGACATCTGCGTCGCCGACGTCCACCTCCCCGACGGCTCCGGGCTGACCCTCCTGTCGGAGACCCGCGCCGCCGGCTGGCCCAACGGGCTGGCCCTCTCCGCCGCCGACGACATCGGCGCCGTCCGCAACGCACTCGCGGGCGGTGTCAAGGGCTACGTCGTCACCGGCACCCGCACCAACGTCGGGCTCCCCACCCGGCCCGGTGCCGCCCCCATCGGCGCGGCCGCCGCCCGCCTGCACCGCCGCCCCCCGGGTGCCCCGAGCCACCCGGGCGGCTACCGCGAGCTCTCCGGCCGCGAGGTCGAGGTCCTGCGCCTCGTCGCCGAGGGCCAGTCGAACAAGGCGATCGGCGTCTCCATGGGCCTGTCCGCGCTGACCGTCAAGAGCCACCTCGCCCGCATCGCCCGCAAGCTGGGCACCGGTGACCGCGCCGGGATGGTGGCGGTGGCCCTGCGGACCGGCATCATCCACTGACCGACCCCTGCCCCTGCCCCCCTACCGCTGTTTCCCCAACCGATCGTGAATCTCCTCTTTCACCGACCTGACTGGTTTACAACCCTCCGGTGCCCGTCGACGGAACGTTCCGTCGGCGGGCGCCGTCCGTACACGGATACCCTTGACAGGTGACCGACGCCCAAGAAACCGCAGCAGCCAGCTCACTGCGAACCACCGGAGGCGCCCCTCCGGACGACGGCGGAACTACTGCTCAGGGGGCGCCGACACCGTTGCTGGAACCCCGTGAGGGCATCCCGGCGGTGATCGCCGACCAGGCCGCCCTCGCCGAGGTGATCGCCGCCTTCGCCGACGGCACCGGACCCGTCGCCGTCGACGCCGAGCGCGCCTCCGGATACCGGTACGGCCAGCGCGCGTATCTGGTGCAGCTACGGCGCGAGGGCGCCGGCACCGCGTTGATCGACCCCGTCGCCTGTCCCGATCTGTCCGGGCTCGGCGCGGCCCTCTCCGACACCGAGTGGGTGCTGCACGCCGCCACCCAGGACCTGCCCTGCCTCCGTGAGATAGGCATGGTGCCGACCGGGCTGTTCGACACCGAGCTGGCCGGGCGCCTCGCCGGGTTCCCCCGGGTCGGCCTCGGCGCGATGGTCGAGAGCGTGCTCGGCTTCGTCCTGGAGAAGGGGCACTCCGCCGTCGACTGGTCCACCCGGCCGCTGCCCGAGCCGTGGCTGCGGTACGCCGCGCTGGACGTCGAGCTGCTCGTCGATCTGCGCGACGCGCTGGAGAAGGAGCTGGACCGGCAGGGGAAGCTGGAGTGGGCGCGGCAGGAGTTCGACGCGATCGCGGCCGCGCCGCCGGCTGAGCCGCGCAAGGATCCCTGGCGGCGGACCTCCGGGATGCACAAGGTGCGGCGGCGGCGACAGCTTGCCGTCGTACGGGAGCTGTGGCAGACGCGGGATCGCATCGCCCAGCGGCGGGATGTGTCGCCGGGGAAGGTGCTGAGCGACGCGGCCATCGTGGAGGCCGCGCTGTCCCTGCCGGGCAATGCGCACGCGCTGGCTGCCCTGAACGGCTTCGGACCACGGATCGGACGGCGGCAGCTGGAGCAGTGGCAGGCCGCGGTCGATCGCGCCAGGGCGCTTCCCGACGCGCAGCTTCCGCAGCCGGGGCAGCCGATCGCCGGGCCTCCGCCGCCGCGCGCCTGGGCCGACAAGGATCCGGCGGCCGCGGCACGCCTGTCGGCGGCTCGGGCCGGGGTGTCGGCGCTGGCCGAGGAGCTGAACATGCCCCAGGAGAACCTGATCACTCCGGACACCGTCCGGCGGGTCTGCTGGGAGCCGCCGAAGGTTGTCAGCGCGGAGTCGGTTGCCGAGGCGCTGGTTGGTTACGGGGCTCGGGCCTGGCAGGTCGAGCAGGTGACGCCGGTTCTTGTTGCGGCGTTGTCCGCGTAGCCGCCGTATCGATTTCTGTCGTACGGCGGCTGCGGGCCGTTGTGTGTAGCTCGCGCAGTTCCCCGCGCCCCTAAAGGCACCTCACCT
Organism: Streptomyces sp. NPDC018693; assembly: GCF_044391385.1. NCBI lineage: Bacteria > Bacillati > Actinomycetota > Actinomycetes > Kitasatosporales > Streptomycetaceae > Streptomyces > Streptomyces sp. NPDC018693. The sequence goes on from NZ_JBIRZZ010000004.1 coordinate 540,945, forward strand.
GGTCGCGCCTTTCATGAAGCCGTTGTAGATGTAGCGCTGCAGGGTGAGGAAGACGATCAAAGTCGGGAGGATCACCAGGATCGCGCCCGCTGAGATGGTCTCCCAGTGGGCACCGAAGGGGCCCTTGAAGCGGAACAGGGACGTCGAGATCACGCCAAGATCCTGGGAGGGCATGTAGAGGAAGGGGATGTAGAAGTCGTTGTAGACGGTGATGCCCTTCACGATCACGACCGTCGCGATGGCGGGTTTGAGGAGCGGGAAGATGATCTTGCGGTAGATCGTGAAGGCGTTGGCGCCGTCCAGGCGGGCCGCCTCGTCCAGGGAGGTCGGGATGGACCGGACGAACTGCAGGAAGATGTAGATCGAGACGATGTCCGTGCCCATGTAGAGGGCGATGGGCGCCCACAGCGTGTCGAACATGCCGAAGCCGTTGACGATCTGGAAGGTCGCCACCTGGGTGGTGACGCCGGGGACCAGGGCGGCCAGCAGGAACAGGGCCACGACCAGCTTCCTGAAGCGGAACGTGAAGCGGTCGACCGCGTAGGCCGTCATCGAGCCGATGAGGACGGTCCCTCCGATCGAGAACAGCAGGATGATCGCGGTGTGGCCGAAGGCGGAGAACATCCGGCCGTCCTGGAACGCGGTCACGTAGTTGTCGAAGTTCAGCAGGTTGTCGGGGAGCGTGAGCGCCCCGCTGTCGTCCGCCAGCTCCTGCTCGGTCTTCAGGGACGTCAGCAGGACCACGCCCAGCGGCAGCAGGACGACCAGCGTGGCGAGGACCAGGGACAGGTACACCAGCGTGCGGGCTGCGGCGCGGCGGGTCATACGAGGTCCACCCTGTCGTCGGGGACGAGGCGGCGCTGCAGCCAGGTCACCGCCAGGATGATCAGCAGCAGGACCACGGCGGCGGCCGAGGCGAGGCCCGTCTTGTTGAACTGGAAGGCCAGCTTCACGGTCTGGATCACGAAGGTCTCGGTGCCGGTCGCCCCGCCGGTCATGATGTACGGGATCTCGAAGGCGGAGAGGGACCCGGAGACCGAGAGGATGACGGTCAGCGTCAGGATCGGCTTGATGCCGGGGAGGATGATGTAGCGGAACTGGTGCCGGCGGGTCGCGCCGTCCAGTTCGGCCGCCTCGTACAGCTCGCCGGGGATCGACTGGATCGCGCCGAGGAAGAGCACGAAGTTCAGGCCCAGGTAGCGCCAGATCGAGACGCCGGCGAGCGAGGTGTTCGCGGAGACCGGGGTGCCGAGCCAGGCGTGGTCGGAGTGGTACCCGAACAGGGCGAGGATCGAGTCGAGGGTGCCGCCGTCCTGGAAGAAGTACAGGAAGACGAAGCCGATCGCGACGCCGTTGATCAGGTACGGGAAGAACAGCACGCCCTTGAAGAAGTTCCGGAAGCGGGTGTTGAAGCTGAGGATCGTCGCGAAGTAGAGCGCGGCCACGATCTGCACGGCGGAGGCGGCCAGGTAGTAGCCGCTGACGAAGAACACCTCGAACAGGTCGGGGCGGGTGAACAGTTCGGTGTAGTTCTCGGCACCCGTGTAGTGCAGTTCGGGGCTGACGCCGTCCCAGTCGGTGAAGCTGTACGCGACCATGTTGACGATCGGCGCGTAGGTGAAGGTGATCAGCAGGGCGAGGGGTGCGAGCAGGAACAGCCAGGGGGTCAGGCGCCGCCAGACGCGGGCCCGGCGCGGGGCCGGGGCCGGCACGGGGGTGTCCCGGGCCGGCCGCGTCGCGGGGTTACGAAGGGCCGTGCCGGCCATCAGGACCCCACGGTCTTCTGGGTGTCGGTCCACTTCTTGCCGAGCTCGTCGAGGAAGTCGTCCAGGCTGCCCTTGCGGGCGCCGCGTGCGAGGTCGACCAGGTCCTGGCGGTAGTCGGGGGTGTTGATGCCGACCTCGGACTCGGCGTCGATCAGCTTGACCTGGGCGCCCTTGCTGTCGTCCAGCTCGATGAGCTCGACGCCCGCGTCCTCGTACGGCTGGAGCACCTCGGGCATGGGCGCGTCCTTCAGCGGCGAGATGGCCAGGTTGTCCTTGTCGTAGCCGGACTTGTCGGTGAACCAGTCGAGCCAGGCGCGGGCGGCTTCCTTGTTCTTGGAGTGGACGTTGATGCCCTGGTTGTAGTCGGGGCCGACCGTGGAGCAGAACGTGCCGTTCGTCTGGGCGGGGAAGGGCATGAAGCCGATGTCGTCGGGGTTCGTGCCGGCCTTCCGGGCGGCGTCCTGGAACTGGATGATCGCCCAGGTGCCGAGCCACTGCGTGGCGATCTCACCCTTGGCCAACTGCGGCTTGGACGCCTCCCAGTTGGAGGTCGTCGGGTCCTTCTCGGCGAGGCCCTCGTGGACGATGTCGTGCAGGAGGGTGTCACCGACGCGCAGGTCGGCGCCCTCGGCCCAGGGGTTGCCCTCGGCGAGTTTGGTGGTGGCCTGCGGGTCGCAGTGGACCGCGCCGTTGACGGCCGTCCAGCCGCTCAGGGTCCAGCCGGCGGCGAAGTTGGTGTAGTAGGGGACCGCGTCGGTCTTCTCCTTGATGGCCTTCAGGGCGTCGATGAACTCGGCGGGTGTGGTCGGCCATGCGGTGACGCCGGCCTGGCTCCAGACGCGCTTGTTGTAGAGGAAGCCCGGCATCACACCGTTGGGGCTCTGGCCGTAGACCTTGCCGTCGACGGACGTGAAGTCGGTGAACCGGTACTTCTCGCTGCGCTCCTCCACCGTGCCGAGGGAGGCGAAGAACTTCGGGTAGTCGTCCTTCTTGATGACCGCCGGGATCAGCAGGACGTCGCCGTAGTTCTCCGTGTTCATACGGATCTTGACTTCGGCCTCGTAGTTGGTGAGGCCCTCGAACTCGACCTTCACCTTCGGATAGACCTTGTTGAACTCTGCGGCGTACTTGTCCATCGTGCCGTCCTGCACGAGGTCGGTGCGGACGGTGAGGACCTTGATGGTGCCGCTGACCTTCGACGGATCGTCAGCGGCCTTGGCGTCGGCGCCCTTCGACGTGCCTCCGGTGGAGGTGCAGGCGGGGAGGACGAGCAGCGCGGCAGCCACGGCGGTGGCCAGAACAGTACGGCGGTTCATGTGCGTCAGCTCCGTTCGACTGGGACGGAAGAGCACGTGCGGGTTGGCTGATTCGGCACTCTGACAGCGCTTGCCTCAACCGGTAAAGTCCCAAACCCGCCAACGATGCGAGAACTGCGTCAGGTCCTGGACTGGACCGGTTTAGGGAGCGCGCATGCTGGAGGCCACACCGCTCGACGAGGGATGGATCCTGCGACACGAGGGGGGTGAGCTTCCGGCCCGGGTGCCGGGCTGTGTGCACACCGATCTGCTGGCCGCCGGGGTGATCCCGGACCCCTTCCTCGGACGGAACGAGACCGAGGTCGCGTGGGTCGGACGGCGGGACTGGACGTACGAGACCGACCTGGGGTCCACCGGCGGGCACGAGCAGACCGACCTCGTCTTCGAGGGGCTCGACACCGTCGCCGAGATCACGCTCGACGGCCGGCTCCTGGGCCGGACGAGGAACATGCACCGGGCGTACCGCTTCGACGTGACGGGGCTCCAGGGACGGCTCGCCGTGCGCTTCGTCTCCGCCTACGCCGAGGCCGAGGCCGTGCGCGGAAAGCTCGGCGAGCGCCCCGCCGCCTACGCCGAGCCCTACCAGTACGTGCGCAAGATGGCCTGCTCCTTCGGCTGGGACTGGGGGCCCACCCTGGTGACGGCCGGGATCTGGCGGCCGGTGCGGCTGGAGCGCTGGTCGACGGCGCGGATCGCCCGGGTGCGGCCGCTGGTGAGCGTCGAACAGGGCGCCGGTGTCGTCGAGTTGCACATCGACGTCGAGCGGACCCGGGTGGAGGCCGACCTCACGGTGGAGGCGCGGGTGGCCGGGGTCCGGGTGCGCGGGCGGGTCGAGGGCAGCGCCGCCGTCGTACGCCTTCAGGTGCCGGACGTACGGCTGTGGTGGCCGCGCGGTTACGGTGAACAGTCGCTGTATGACGTGGAGTTGACGCTGCTGCACGGTGTGGACGCGTTGGACGGATGGCGGCGGCGGATCGGCTTTCGCGACCTGGAACTGGACACCTCCGCCGACGCGCACGGCACCGGCTTCACCCTGGTCGTCAACAGGGAGCGGATCTTCGCGCGCGGCGTGAACTGGATCCCCGACGACGTGTTCCCGTCCCGGGTGACGCGTGAGCGGTACCGGGAGCGGCTCGGGCAGGCGGCCGACGCGGGGGTGGATCTGGTCCGGGTGTGGGGCGGCGGGATCTACGAGAGCGAGGACTTCTACGACGCCTGCGACGAGCTCGGGCTGCTGGTCTGGCAGGACTTCCCGTTCGCGTGCGCGGCCTACCCCGAGGAGCAGCCGCTGCGGGGCGAGGTGGAGGCGGAGGCCCGGGAGAACGTCGTACGGCTGATGCCGCATCCCTCGCTGGTGCTGTGGAACGGCAACAACGAGAACCTGTGGGGGTTCCGGGACTGGGGGTGGGAGGAGCGGCTGGCCGGGGACTCCTGGGGCGAGGGGTACTATCTGGGAGTCCTGCCGCGTGTGGTGGCCGAGTTGGACCCGACACGGCCGTACACCGCGGGTAGTCCCTGGTCGGGTTCCTGGGAGCATCACCCGAACGACCCGGCGCACGGCACGCACCACTCCTGGGAGGTGTGGAACCGGGTGGACTACGCCGAGTACCGCAGGGAAGTGCCGCGTTTCGTAGCCGAGTTCGGCTGGCAGGCGCCGCCCGCGTACGCCACGCTGCGGCGCGCCCTGCCCGGGGAGGAGCCGGCTCCCGGCTCCCCCGGGATGCTGCACCACCAGAAGGCCGACGACGGCAACGGCAAGCTGGAGCGCGGGCTCGCCCGGCACTTCGCCGTGCCGGAGAAGGACTTCGACCGGTGGCACTACCTGACGCAGGTCAACCAGGCGCGGGCGGTGGCCGCCGGGATCGAGCACTGGCGGTCGCACTGGCCGGTGTGTGCGGGCACGGTCGTCTGGCAGCTCAACGACTGCTGGCCGGTGACCTCCTGGGCGGCCATCGACGGGGACGGGCGGGCCAAGCCGCTGTACCACGAGCTGCGGCGGGTGTACGCGGACCGGCTGCTGACGCTTCAAGTGCGCGGCGGCGAGCTGCTGTTGGCGGCCGTCAATCAGGGCGGTGAGGAGTGGCGCGGTTCCCTGACGCTGCGTCGGATGAGCGTGGGCGGCGAGGTGATCGGCCGGGCCGGACTGGAACTGGTGGCCGGGCGGCGGGCCGTGGGTGAGGTGCGGGTACCGCCGGAGCTGGTGCCGGTCGGGGCGGAGGAGTTCCTGGTGGCGGATGCCGACGGTGGCCTGCGGGCCCTGTACTTTCCGGTGCCCGACCGTGACATCCCCTATCGTCGGCCGGAGTTCGACGTGCAGGTGGCGCCGGGTGCGGTGACGGTGACGGCCCACACCCTCGTACGGGATCTGCTGCTCCAGGCGGACCGGATGGAGCCGGGGGCGCGGGCGGACCGGGGGCTGGTCACGCTGCTTCCCGGCGAACGGGTGACCATCGGGGTCGAGGGCTGGGAGACTCCCGATGCCGCCGCAGCCCGATCCGCCCTGTACTGCTTGGAGCCCAGCCGATGACCGCACCCCGGGTGACGATCAAGGACGTGGCCGCGCGCGCCGGCGTGTCCAAGGGGGCGGTGTCCCTCGCGTTCAACCACAAGCCCGGCCTGTCCGAGGCCACCCGGGACCGGATCTTCGCGGCGGCGCGGGAGCTGGGCTGGGCGCCGAACCTCACCGCGCGGTCGCTGTCCAGCTCACGGGTCGACGTGGTGGGGCTGGCGATCTGCCGGCCGGCCCGGATGCTCGGCCTGGAGCCGTTCTACATGGAGTTCGTCTCCGGGGTGGAGAGCGTGCTGACCGAGCACTCCTGCTCGCTGCTGCTGCGGCTGGTGAAGAGCGTGGAGGAGGAGGTCGGGCTGCAGGAGGCGTGGTGGCGGGGGCGGCAGATCGGCGGGTCGATCCTGGTGGACTTCCGGGCCGACGACCCCCGGGTGGCGGCGGCCGAGCGGCTGGGGATGCCGGTGGTGGCGGTCGGGCATCCCTCGCTGACCGGGAGCCTGACCTCGGTGTGGACCGACGACGCGACGGCGATGACGGAGGCGGTGCGGTATCTCGCCGCGCTGGGGCACCGTCGTATCGCCCGGGTGGGCGGCACGGCGGCGCTCGGGCACACGGTGATACGGACGGCGGCCTTCGACGCGGCGGCGCGGGCGCTGGGGCTGGCCGGGGCGTCGCAGGTGGCGACCGACTACTCGGGGGACGCGGGGGCGCGGGCGACGCGGGGCCTGCTGACGGCCGCTCCGCCGGACCGGCCGACGGCGATCGTCTACGACAACGACATCATGGCGGTGGCCGGGCTGTCGGTGGCCGCCGAGATGGGTGTCCGGGTCCCCGAGGACGTCTCCCTGCTCGCCTGGGACGACTCGCAGCTGTGCCGCCTGACGCATCCGACGCTCTCCGCGATGAGCCACGACGTGCACGGCTTCGGCGCAGAGGCGGCCCGGACGCTGTTCGGTGTGATCATGGGAGAGGGCCCGGGCTCTCATCCCGTACCGACGCCGGTGCTGACGCCGAGGGGATCCACGGCTCCCCCGAAGGTGTGACCTTCACCGCTTGGACGTGCGGGACTGGGCAGCTACGTTACCCACAAGTAGCATGGGCCTGAGCGCGCGCTCAGCGCAGCGCACCGCAGCAGTGCCATCCCGCACCTGGAGGAGAGCCATCGTGCCTCGTACCGTCAGGGACGTCGTCTTCGTCGACGGCGTCCGTACCCCGTTCGGCAAGGCGGGCCCGAAGGGCATCTACCACGAGACCCGCGCCGACGACCTCGTCGTGAAGGCGATCCGGGAGCTGCTGCGCCGCAACCCCGGTCTCGACCCGAAGAAGATCGACGAGGTCGCCATCGCCGCGACCACGCAGATCGGCGACCAGGGCCTGACCATCGGCCGTACCGCCGGCATCCTCGCGGGCCTCCCGCAGTCGGTGCCCGGCTACTCGATCGACCGCATGTGCGCCGGCGCCCTGACCGCCGTGACCACGGTCGCCGGTTCGGTCGCCTTCGGCGCCTACGACATCGCGATCGCGGGCGGTGTCGAGCACATGGGCCGCCACCCGATGGGCGAGGGCGTCGACCCCAACCCGCGCTTCGTCTCCGAGAAGCTGGTCGACGAGTCGGCGCTGTTCATGGGCATGACCGCCGAGAACCTGCACGACCGCTACCCGCAGATCACCAAGGAGCGCGCGGACGAGTACGCGGTGCGCTCCCAGGAGAAGGCCGCCAAGGCGTACGCCAACGGCAAGATCCAGGCCGACCTGGTGCCGATCTCGGTGCGCCGTACGAACCCCGAGGCCGGCGAGACCGGCTGGGGTCTGGTCACCGCCGACGAGCCGATGCGCCCGGGCACGACGCTGGAGAACCTGGCCGGCCTGAAGACCCCGTTCCGGGTGCACGGCCGGGTCACCGCCGGTAACGCGGCCGGTCTGAACGACGGTGCCACCGCCTCCCTCATCGCCTCCGAGGACTTCGCCCGCGAGAACGGCCTGCCGGTCAAGATGCGCCTGGTCTCCTACGCCTTCGCGGGCGTGGAGCCGGAGGTCATGGGCTACGGTCCGATCCCGGCGACGGAGAAGGCCCTCGCCCAGGCGGGCCTGTCCATCTCCGACATCGGCCTGTTCGAGATCAACGAGGCGTTCGCCGTCCAGGTCCTGGCCTTCCTGGACCACTACGGCATCGCGGACGACGACGAGCGCGTCAACCAGTACGGCGGCGCCATCGCCTTCGGTCACCCGCTGGCCTCCTCCGGCGTCCGGCTGATGACGCAGCTGGCCCGCCAGTTCGAGGAGCAGCCGCAGGTCCGCTACGGCCTGACCACCATGTGCGTCGGCTTCGGCATGGGCGCGACGGTCATCTGGGAGAACCCGCACTTCGACGGAGGCAACAAGTGAGCACCACCGCTGAGCTCCTGAAGGGCGCGGCCGAGCTGTTCCCCGACGAGGTCGTCACCCAGGCGCACGTACGCCACCTCGACCTGCCGTACGGCGCGGGCCGCTTCGCCCTGATCACGCTGGACAACGGCTTCGACCACACCAAGCCGACCACGTTCGGCCCGGCCTCGCTGGCGAACCTCAACACCGCGATCGACCAGGTCGAGAAGGAAGCGGCCGAGGGCGACATCGTCGGCGTCGGCATCACCGGCAAGCCGTTCATCTTCGCCGTCGGCGCCGACCTCAAGGGCGTCGAGCTGCTGAAGGAGTACGACCACGCGCTGGCCATCGGCAAGGGCGGCCACGAGGTGTTCAAGCGCCTCGCGGGTCTCGCCGTGCCGAGCTTCGCCTACTACAACGGCGCGGCCATGGGCGGCGGCGTCGAGGTCGGTCTGCACTGCACCTACCGGACCGTCTCCAAGGCGCTCCCGGCGTTCTCCCTGCCCGAGGTCTTCCTCGGCCTGGTCCCCGGCTGGGGCGGCTGCACCCTGCTGCCGAACCTGATCGGCGCCGACAAGGCCGTCTCGGTGATCATCGAGAACAGCCTCAACCAGAACAAGCAGCTCAAGGGGCAGCAGGTCTTCGACCTGGGCATCGCCGACGCCCTGTTCGAGGGCGCGGACTTCCTGGAGCAGTCGCTGATCTGGACGGCCCAGGTGCTGAAGGGCGACGTCGAGGTCGAGCGCCCGGTGATCGACCGCGGCGACGCCTGGGACCAGGCCGTCGCCAGGGGCCGCTTCATCGCGGACTCCAAGGTGCACGGCGCGGCCCCGGCCGCCTACCGCGCCCTGGACATCATCGCCGCCGCCAAGAACGGCGACCTCCAGCAGGGCTACGACGCCGAGGACACGGCGCTCGCCGACCTGATCATGGGCGGTGAACTGCGCGCGGGCATCTACGCGTTCAACCTCGTCCAGAAGCGCGGCAAGCGCCCGGCGGGCGCCCCGGACAAGAACCTGGCGCGCCCGGTCTCCAAGGTCGGTGTCGTCGGCGCCGGTCTGATGGCCTCGCAGCTGGCGCTGCTGTTCCTGCGCCGCCTGGAGGTCCCGGTCGTCCTCACGGACATCGACCAGGAGCGCGTCGACAAGGGTGTGGGCTATGTCCACGCCGAGATCGACAAGCTGCTCGGCAAGGGCCGCATCAACCAGGACAAGGCCAACCGCCTCAAGGCGCTGGTCACCGGCGTCCTGGACAAGGCCGAGGGCTTCGCGGACGCGGACTTCGTCATCGAGGCCGTGTTCGAGGAGATCGGCGTCAAGCAGCAGGTGTTCGCGGAGGTCGAGGCGGTCGCCCCGGCGCACGCGATCCTGGCGACGAACACCTCGTCGCTCTCGGTGTCGGAGATGGCGTCGAAGCTGAAGCACCCCGAGCGGGTCGTCGGCTTCCACTTCTTCAACCCGGTGGCGGTGCTGCCGCTCCTGGAGATCGTCCGCGGCGAGAAGACCGACGACGCCTCGCTGGCCACGGCCTTCGCCGTCGCCAAGAAGCTGAAGAAGACCGCGGTCCTGGTCAAGGACGCCCCGGCGTTCGTCGTGAACCGCATCCTGACCCGCTTCATGGGCGAGGTCCAGAACGTCATCGACGAGGGCACCCCGGTCGACGTGGCGGAGAAGGCGGTGGAGCCCCTGGGCCTGCCGATGTCCCCGCTGGTCCTGCTGGAGCTGGTCGGCCCGGCCATCGGTCTGCACGTCTCCGAGACCCTCAACCGGGCCTTCCCGGACCGCTTCAAGGTCTCCCCCAACCTCAAGGCGGTCGTCGAGGCCGGCAAGCGCGGCTTCTACGTCTACGACAGCGGCAAGCCGGAGCTGGACCCGGAGGTCGCCGCGCTGCTCAAGCAGGGCGACACCGTCCTGACCGAGGAGCAGGTGCGCGCCCGCGTCCTGGAGGCGGTGGCGCAGGAGATCGGGCTGATGCTCGACGAGGGCGTCGTCGCCGAGGCGCAGGACATCGACCTGTGCCTGATCACGGGCGCCGGCTGGCCCTTCCACCTGGGCGGCATCACACCGTACCTGGACCGCGAGGGCGTCTCCGAGCGAGTGAACGGCAAGAAGTTCCTGGCTCCGGGCGTGGCCTCGGTGCCGGCGTAACGGCCGTACGTGACTGAAGAGGGCCTCCGCCTGCGGGCGGAGGCCCTCTTCGTCATCCCTGGTCCTGCTCGGCGGCCGCCGCGAGCTTGGCCCTCAGTTCGGCGTTCTCCGCCTCCAGGACGGCGATGCGCTTGCGGGCGAAGTACAGCTCCATCACGGCGTCATGGAACTCGGAGATGAGCTCTTCGGGCGTCAGTTGCATCTCATGTCCCCCCTACGCCGACGCCACTTGGGTGACCGTGCCGTTGCCGCCCTTCCAGTAAAGGGCGCCGTTGCGAGCGTAGAGGGAGCCGCCGCCGAGTGCGGCGGGCGCGTTCGTCGGTACGGCGGTGACGTCCGCCAGTCGTACCACGCCCTCGGCGAGCACGGCCGACGCAGCGTTCTCGGCGCGCTGCACCACATGCAGCTGCGCCTGGGGCGTGGCGCCACGGGCGATACCGATGCCGACCCGGCCCGAACCCTTGACGGTGAGGTCGTCCAGGCCGTCGTTGTTGCGCAGGACGAGCAGGGCGCCCTTGGTGGCGCCGTCGGTCGCGGTCACGAAGATGCCCTGCGCGGCCGTGCCCGCGGTCCGGAGGTCGAGGGAGAGCGCGGCGGCGTTCGCGTCCGAGCCGTCGGCGTACCCCATGTGGGAGATCTTCAGGGTGCCGCGCCCGGTCTCCCTTCCGGTCACGTACATCGCCGAGTCCTCCGGGTTGTCGGAGGTGACGTTCAGCGCCACCGACGCACCGGAGGTCGCCTTGTGGTTGATGGTGACGGTGTGCGCCGTCGTGGACGTCCCGTAGAACTGGGCGGGCGAGGTGTACAGCGTGTACGCGTCGTCGGCAGCCGCCTCCGAACCGGCCGCGACGGTCACCGCGCCCGTGGTGAAGGCGCCCAGGAAGACTCTTCGTCCCACTGCCATGAACGGACTCGCTCTCTTCGTGGTGGAGTCGCATCGCGTCCGCGTGATGCGGAGATCATGTGATCACACCTCCTGCCACGCTGTCAGGGCCAGGCCGGGCTCGTCCTTGCGGCGGCTGATGAGGAGCCTGCCGGTGGACGGGGACAGCGCGGCGGCGACCACCCGGTCCTCGGCGTCCTTGGCGAGCGCGATCTCGGCGTCGACGGGCAGGATCGGGCCGGATTCGGTCCACCAGGCGCCGGCCGACTCGTCCTCGGTGGGGTACGCAGCGAAGACGACGCGGCCGTTGGACGAGCGCTGGGCGAGCATTGTGCAGTCGTGGCCGTCAAGTTCACAGCGGATCGCGGCGACCGGGCCGGGGCCGGCGGCGCTGATCAGGGCTTGGGGCTTGGAGCCGGGGCGCCAGGCGCACAGCTCGCCGACCTCGTCCGTGAAGAATAGGGTGGTGTTCTCCTCGGAGGTGGCCACGGCGCACAGCGTGCCCGGGCGGGCCGCGACCTCCGCCCTCTCTTCCACCACGACGCCGGTGGCGGGCTTCTCCTGTCGCCGGTGCAGGAGGGCGCCGGGCGCGACCGCGTACACCTCCCAACGGCCGTTCTTGCCCGCCACGGCGGCGGGCGGGCCCTGGATGTCCTCGCCGCCGAGGTCGAACCACGGGCCCCATCCGCCCTTGATCGACTGGGCGCGCATGCTCAGCCCGCCCTTGGCATTGCGGACGAAGACATGGGCGCGGCCCTGATTGTCGACGGCGACGGAGGGGTCGCCGGTGCACCGGCCCTTGCCGTTCGGGTGGCCGATGGGCTCCCAGTCCAGGGGGGCCAGCAGGGGCCTGAAGTGCGTGGAGTGCACCAGGCCGGATTCGTCGGCCACCGTGGGACGCCATGAGACCAGATGTCCGTAGGCGTCGATGCCCTGGCCGACCGAGAGGACGGGGTGCAGGCGCTGGTCTCCGCCGATCTTGCGCGGGGCGTCCCAGGAACCGCCGGGTACCCGCTCCGCCCGGCACAGCACGGCGTCGCCGGAGAGCTGGTAGACACTGAGGCGGCCGTCCCGGCCGCGTATGAGCCACTTGCCATTCACCCGTTCACTCTATTCCGCCGGTCGCCCGCATCCCCGTCGGGGACCCCGCGGCGCGTGCGAGGCTGGACGCCCGGTCGGCCCGGGCGCTTGCTGTGCGGCATGTGCATAAGGTCCCGCAGGGCGTGCTGCACCAAGAGGAAGGCGTCGGCGAGCGCAGGCTCCCCCGTGTCGCAGCCGGTGACGGGAGTGACGTTGTCTGACAGCTGGAAGTGTTCGCGTACTCGGTCTGGCCCGATGGCACCGTTGAACGGCTGGAATCTGGTCCGCTCCTCGGCGACGTCTTCCATCAGGATGCGTCCCTCATCGCCGTGGCAGGACAAGATCACATAGGGTGCGATCGGTCTCATGCCGTCCAGCGCCGCCACCAGATGGCGAGGCGACCGGCTGGACCTCGCGCACCCGCGACGGACGCTGAGCGGCGAGCCACTCCGCTCTTCTCGATGCATCACTCGGCCAAGATGCCACGGCCACGGCCGTCGACACCGCTGATCACGAAACTGCGGTCGAGCCTCCAAAGTCACCGGTATCGCATCCAGGGTGTCTCTTTGACCCGTGGTTCCTGAAGCTCGGCCTCCCTCTGAAGGCTGACGGCGACGCGCGGGATTCTGTCGGAATGGATACGTTCGCGGCGCGGCTGGACGGCGCATGGGAGTGGTGGACGGCCGCCATTGAGGAAGCGCAGGAGGGACGCTGGGTTCGTGATGCCGTGGAGCGGCAGGTGGTGGCGGACGTCATGGCCGGCGACCATTGCCCTGCACGGAGGCCGACTGGCGCCGTTCACCGAGGACTCATGGCACGAACGCATAGGGCGGATCGGCAACTGGGCCGGGGTGCTCCGGCTCGCCGCCCGGGCAGGGGGTGGGAACTCCAACCTGTCGTCGGGCCCAGCCCGAAGCACCCGCGGGTATGGCCGAGCTGCTGTCCGGCATCCATACGATCGGCGAGCAGGGTGAAAAGGGGATGACTGAGCTTCTTCGAGAGCGTCGGGTACCGCCAGAGAAGGAAGTCCCCCAGCCGAGGGTTTCCTTACCGGGCCATGATCCATCGAGGATCTCGAGCTTTCGACGAGGGCCGAACCCTGACCCTCTGACCGCGCATCAAAAGTGACCCACTTGGTGATCTTCCTCTGACCATGACCTTGGTGATCAAGGTCATGAGGGAAGAGGTGATCTGCGTGGCGGACTGGGCGGAGATCCGCAGGCTGCACCGGGCCGAGCAGATACCGATCCGGGCGATCGCGAGACACCTGGGGATCTCGAAGAACACGGTGAAGCGGACGCTGGCCAGGGACCGGCCGCCGAAGTACGAGCGGGCAGCGAAAGGCTCGGCTGTGGACGCGGTCGAGGTGCAGATCTGCGAGCTTCTTCGGGAGACTCCGACGATGCCCGCCACGGTGATCGCGGAGAGGATCGGCTGGCACCGTGGGATGACGATCCTCAAGGAGCGGGTGCGTGAGCTCAGGCCGGCGTACTTGCCGGCCGATCCGGTCTCGCGGACGACATATCAGCCGGGCGAGCTGGCCCAGTGCGATTTGTGGTTTCCGGACGTGACGTGCCCCTCGGTTATGCGCAGACCGGCAGGCCGCCGGTGCCGTCCGGGCCAAGACCCTGCTCGCCGACAAGAACTACTACGGCCGCCAGTTCGAGCAGCAACCTGCCGAGCGCGGCGTGCGGCTGGTGCGTCCGGCCCGCAAAGGCGAGGCCCGACGGGCCGGGACACACCTGCCCAAGCCGCTTCGGCAGCTGATCGAGTCGGTCAACGACATCCTCAAGGGCCAGCTCGACTTGGAGCAACGCGGCGGCCGCACGCCTGCAGGCTCGCCTCACCGCCGCCATCTGGCGCAACAACCAGACCGGACAACCGATCCACCGCTCACTGACCGCCTACAATCACTGCCCCCTTGGAATCGATCACCTAGTCGCGGGCCGGTTCCACGGAGTCGACCTCGGCCGCCGGGCGGTCATAGCGCCCGTCGAGCTGGGAGACGAGGCCCGTGACCTGGCGGGCGATGTCCGGCGCGGTCAGCCCGATCTCGGCCATGACTTCGGCACGGGACGCGTGGTCGAGGAAGCGCGGCGGGATGCCGAAGTCACGCAGGGGCACGTCGACGCCCGCGTCGCGCAGCGCCTGGGCGATCGCGGAACCGACGCCGCCGACCCGGGAGTTGTCCTCTACGGTGACGACCACGCGGTGGCGCTCCGCCAGCGGAGCCATCGCCTCGTCGACCGGCTTGACCCAGCGCGGGTCGACGACGGTCGTCGAGATGCCCTGCTTGTCGAGGAGGGAGGCGATCTCCAGGCACATGGGGGCCAGCGCGCCGACCGACACGAGCAGGACGTCCGGCGTGTCCGTGCCCGGCTCCCGCAGGACGTCCATGCCGCCGACCCGGCCCACGGCCGGCACCGCGGGGCCGACCGCGCCCTTGGAGAAGCGGACCACGGTCGGCGCGTCGTCGACCTGCACCGCCTCCCGGAGCTGCGCCCGCACCTGGTCCGCGTCGCGCGGCGCGGCCAGCCGCAGCCCCGGCACCACCTGGAGGATGGACATGTCCCACATGCCGTTGTGGGAGGCCCCGTCGGTGCCGGTGATGCCCGCCCGGTCCAGCACGAAGGTCACCCCGCACCTGTGCAGGGCGACATCCATCAGCACCTGGTCGAAGGCGCGGTTGAGGAAGGTCGCGTACACGGCGAACACGGGGTGCACCCCCGCGTGGGCCAGGCCCGCCGCGGACACGGCGCCGTGCTGCTCCGCGATGCCGACGTCGTAGACCCGGTCGGGGAACGCCTTGGCGAACCGGTCGAGGCCGACCGGCTGGAGCATGGCCGCGGTGATCGCGACGATGTCCTCCCGTTCCTTGCCGAGCGCGACCATCTCCTCGCCGAACACGGAGGTCCAGTCTGCACCGGAGGAGGCGATCGGCAGCCCGGTGTCGGGGTGGATCTTGCCGACCGCGTGGAAGCGGTCGGCCTCGTCCTGGAGGGCGGGCTGGTAGCCGCGGCCCTTCTCGGTGAGGCAGTGCACGATGACGGGCCCGCCGAACCGCTTCGCCCGCGCCAGGGCGGACTCCAGCGCCTCGATGTCATGGCCGTCGATGGGACCGACGTACTTCAGCCCGAGGTCCTCGAACATGCCCTGCGGGGCGATGAAGTCCTTCAGGCCCTTCTTCGCGCCGTGCAGCGTGTCGAACAGCGGCTTGCCGACGACGGGGGTCTTCTCCAGCACCTCCTTGGTGCGGGCGAGGAACCGCTCGTACCCGTCCGTCGTACGGAGTGTGGCGAGGTGGTTGGCGAGGCCGCCGATGGTGGGCGCGTACGACCGCTCGTTGTCGTTGACGACGATGACCAGCGGGCGGTCCTTGGCGTCGGCGATGTTGTTGAGCGCCTCCCAGGCCATACCGCCGGTGAGCGCGCCGTCACCGATCACGGCGACGACATGGCTGTCACGGTCGAGCAGCTGGTTGGCCTTGGCGATGCCGTCGGCCCAGCCGAGCACCGTGGAGGCGTGGCTGTTCTCGATGACGTCGTGCTCGGACTCGGCCTGCGAGGGGTATCCGGACAGGCCGCCCTTCATCTTCAGCTTGGAGAAGTCCTGCCGGCCGGTGAGCAGCTTGTGCACATAGGACTGGTGTCCGGTGTCCCACAGCACCTTGTCCTTCGGCGACTCGAACACGCGGTGCAGGGCGATGGTCAGCTCCACCACGCCGAGGTTGGGGCCGAGGTGGCCGCCGGTCTTGGAAACGGCGTCGACGAGGAAGGTCCGGATCTCCTCTGCCAGCTGGTCCAGCTCCTCCAGGCTGAGCCGGTCCAGATCGCGCGGTCCCCTGATGCGGGTCAGCAGCGGCACCCGTGCCTCCTTGCAGTAGAGCTGATCGAGCTGTTGCCGGGCTTGCTGAGTCTAATGTCGCCCGGTCCTATGACACGACGATGCCCGGCACATCGAAGCGCCGGGCACACAAGAAGGGGCGCGGGGCCGCATCAATATGCGGCCCCGCCGCGGGGGGCGCGACCAGCCACAACGGCGAGTCGTCCGCAGCCCCACCGCACCCCGTACGGCGAGGGGCGTCTATCCGCGCCCGGCCGCCTTCTGGCTCCTGCGGGAGACCGAGTCGATGACCACCGCACCCAGCAGAACACCACCGGTGATCATGTACTGGATCGACTGGTTCATGTTCAGCAGGTTCAGGCCGGTCGTGATCGACTGGATGACCAGCATGCCCAGCAGGGCGGACCAGACGGTACCGCGACCGCCGAAGAGGCTGGTGCCACCGATGACCGCCGCGGCGATCGCGAGCATCAGGACGTTGCCGGCGCCGGCGCTCAGCGTCGCGGACGCCGTCTGGCCGGCGAAGAACATGCCGCCGACCGCCGCGAAGCCGCCGGAGATGGCGAACACGGTGATCCGGACCATCGGCACGTTGATACCGGCACGCCGCGCCGCCTCGATGCCGCCGCCGACCGCGAAGACCTGGCGGCCGAAGGTCGTACGGCGCAGCACGAAGTCGATGATCACCAGCGCCGCCAGGAAGACCACCAGCGCGTTGGAGACGCCCTCGGCGCTGTTCAGCACGGCCGCGGCCATGAAGGACACGATCGCCAGCAGACCGACGCGGATCAGGATCTCGCTGGTCGGCCGGAACGGCACACCCGCGGCCCTGCGCCGGCGCTGCTCGCCGAAGTTGCCGACGAGGCTCAGCACCACCGCGAGACCGGCCAGCAGGTAGCCGCCGATGATGGCCTGGTCCATGAAGTAGGAGTTCTTGGCCAGGATGTGCACCGGGCCCTCGTCCGAGGGGATGTTGATGGTGCCGCTGGAGCCCAGCAGCCACAGCATCAGACCGTTCCAGCCGAGGAGGCCGGCCAGGGTCACGACGAACGCGGGTACGCCGATCTTCGCGAAGAACCAGCCGTGCAGCGCGCCGATCAGGGCGCCGGTGAGGATCGTCAGGAACAGCGACAGCCACGGGTTCATGGAGTGGTCCACCACGAACACGGCGAAGACGGTCGACGCCAGACCGCTGACGGAGCCGACCGACAGGTCGATCTCACCGAGCAGCAGCACGAACACCAGGCCGATGGAGAGCATGCCGTACGCCGACATGAAGTAGCCGATGTCGGAGAGGTTGCCGGCGCTCAGGAACCGGTCGTTCTTCAGCTGGAAGATGGTCCAGATGACGATCAGACCGATGACGACGGGCAGGGAGCCCAGCTCGCCGCCCTTGACCTTGCGGATGAACTCGGTCCAGTAGCCCTTGAAGCCCTCTTCACGGACCAGCAGCCGGGGGTCGACGACGGCGACCGGCGCGGCCGTGGGGTCGTCGGCGGGGGCGACGGTGGTCTGGTGCTTCACGGCGTCGTTCTTCTCGGCCTTGTCGACCTTGGGGGTGTCGCTCACTTTTCCGCCTCCGTGCTGCGACGCTCCGCACGACGGGTCACGGCGTTCTCCGTGGCGCCCGTGATCGCGGCGATGATCTCTTCGTGGCTGGTGTCCTTCACCGGGAAGGAGCCGTTGTTCTTGCCCAGGCGCAGCACGGCGACGGTGTCCGCCACCGCCTTGACGTCCGCCATGTTGTGGCTGATGAGGATGACGGCGAGGTTGCGCTCGCGGAGCCGCTCCACCAGGTCGAGGACCTGGGCGGTCTGCTCGACACCGAGGGCGGCGGTGGGCTCGTCGAGGATGACCAGCTTGGGCTCGCCGATCAGCGCGCGGGCGATGGCGACGACCTGGCGCTGACCGCCGGAGAGGCTCGCGATCGGGATGCGCACGCTCGGGATGCGGATGGAGAGCGTGGACAGCAGGTCGCGGGCGTTCTTCTCCATCGTCACCTCGTCGATGACGCCGCGGTGGAGCAGCTCGCGTCCGAGGTAGAGGTTGCCGACCACGTCGAGGTTGTCGCACAGCGCGAGGTCCTGGTAGACCGTCGCGACGCCGAGGCCCTGGGCGTCGTGCGGCTTGTTGATGCTGACCGCCTTGCCCTGCCACTCGATGACGCCCTCATCGATGGGGTGGACACCGGCGATGGTCTTCACCAGGGTCGACTTACCTGCGCCGTTGTCGCCCACGAGGGCGACCACTTCTCCGGCGTGGACCTCCAGGTCGACGTCGGTGAGTGCCTGCACCGCACCGAATCGCTTGGAGACTCCGCGCAACGCCAGCACGGGCGTAGCGGACACGTGAACCATCTCCTTCGCCGCCTGACCGGCGGGGATGCCGCGCTTTTCGACAGGCGCGGAGGGGTGTGCGGGACGCGGCGGCCCGGAGTGTGAGCGGCGGCGTCGGCGCACGAGGTTTACAGGATGAACATGTGTGTGTCCGTCGCGCTGGGCGACGGACTCCTTCCGACGCCCGTCCCGCAGCGGGGTTGAGGGCGGGACGGGCGTCGGAGGGGCTTGGCGGGCCCATGGCCCTGCAGCGGCGGCCTTACTGCAGGCCGGCGGCCTTGCAGGCGGCGGCGTACTGGGGGGTGCAGATGTCCGCGACGGTGTACAGGCCGTCCTTGACGACGGTGTCCTTGATGTTGGCCTTGGTGACCGACACCGGGGTCAGCAGGTTGGCGGGCACCTTGTCGCCGGAGCCGCTGGTCACCTCGGTGGGGGCGAGGGACTTGACGTCCTTGCCCTCCAGCAGGGCGATGGCGAGCTCGGCGGCGGTGTCGGCCTCCGGCTTGTACGCCTTGTAGACGGTGGCGGACTGGGTGCCGGCGACGATCCGCTGGATGGCCGCGAGCTCCGCGTCCTGGCCGGTCAGCGGGACGTTGCTGATGCCCGCGCCCTTGAGGGTGTTGGCGATACCACCGGCCATGCCGTCGTTGGCGGAGTAGACACCGGCGATGTTCTTCGCGCCCAGCTGGGTGATGGCGGCGGCCATCTTCTCGGCGGCGACGGTGTCCTTCCACAGGCCGGTCTGCTCGTAGGCGATCTTGACCTTGCCGTCGAGGGCCTTGTGCGCGCCTTCCTTGAACTGGGCAGCGTTCGGGTCGGCGTCGTCACCGTTGATCATGACGACGTTGGCCGACGGGGTGGCCTTGTCGCCCATCGCGTCGAGCAGTGCCTGACCCTGCAGCTCGCCGACCTTCACGTTGTCGAAGGAGACGTACGCGGAGACCGGGCCCTGGGCCAGACGGTCGTACGCGACGACCTTGACGCCCTTGTCCACGGCGGCCTGGATGGACGACTTGATGGCGGCCGAGTCCTGGGCGGAGATCACGATGACCTTGACGCCCTTGGTGACCATGGTGCTGACCTGCTGGGCCTGCTTGTTGGCGTCAGCCGCGGCGTTCGCGTACTCGACGGTGCAGTCGGAGCACAGCTCCTTCACCTTGGCCTCGAAGTACGGCTTGTCGAACTTCTCGTACCGCGCGGTGACGCTGTCGGGAAGCAGCAGGCCGATCGACTTGCTGTCGGAGCTGCTGCTGTCGGAGTCGTCGTCGCCCGCCTTGCCGCACGCGGCAATCGACAGGGCCATGGAAACGGCGGTGGCGCCGATCACGACTCTACGCATCGTTGCGTTCATTGGGTTGTGCCTCCCTGACAGGGCCGCAACGCTGCGGCCGAGGTGGCTCGAAGTCAACTCGGCCGCCCGTTCGACGTCAAGAAGTAAATACTTAACGAGATGGCAACGGCGTCATTCGTTCTCTAAGTGAAGGCGGGCGTGGCAGCTGGGAGCGCACCCACGCCGGTTCCGTCCAAAAGCGTCGAATCACCCATCTCGCTGAGTGCGAGGGCGAGTGCTCCGAGCACCTCCGCACGGCCTCCAAGTGCCCCCGGAAGAATGGTGAGTTGACGTGCTGCACTGGGGATCGCGTAGCGACCGACGGACTCTCTGATAGGCCCGAGGACCAGCTCTCCGGCCTCGGCGAGATCACCGCCGAGGACCACCCGGCTCGGGTTCAGCAGATTGCAGAGGTTGGCGACTCCACTGCCGATATGGCGGCCGACGTCGGCGATCACCCGACGACAGCCCGGGTCTCCGTCCTTGGCCAGCCGCACCACGCCCTCCATGGTCAGATCGGTGCCGTGGCTGGGCTGGAGGAGCGGGAGCACATAGCGAGCGGCCGCGAAGGTCTCCAGACAGCCCCGGTTTCCGCAGCGGCAGACCGGGCCGGACTCATCAAGAGTAATATGACCGATTTCTCCCGCAGTGCCACCCGGACCGCGGTAGATCTTCCCCTCGATCACCAGACCGGCGCCGACACCGCTCGCGACCTTGATGTAAGCAAGATCACGGACGCCTCGCCCGCTGCCCCAGACCATCTCGCCGAGGGCGCCGAGGTTGGCGTCGTTGTCCACGTGGACGGGCACACCGAGGCGCTCACGCAGCTCCTGGGCGGGTCGGGTGCCGATCCAGCCGGGCAGGATGGCCGAGGAGCCGAGGGTGCCGGACTCCAGGTCGATCGGGCCGGGCACACCCAGGCCCACCCCGGCGATCTTGGTGCGATCCACCCCGGTGGCCTCGACCAGACGGGTGACCAGCTGCTCCGCCCGGTCGAAGCCCTGCGCGGAGGAGGCGTCCACATCGAGCGGCTCGGACTCCTCGGCGAGCACCTGGTGGGCGAGGTTGCCGATGGCGACCCGCAGGTGGGTGTGTCCGAAGTCGATCCCTATGACGATGCCGGCGTCGCCGCTGAGGGAGACGCTACGGGCCCGGCGGCCTCCGGCCGAGGTGGGGGTGACCTCGACGGTTCCGCCGTCCTTGAGCTCCCGGACGATGTTGGAGACGGTCGCCGCGGACAGGCCGGTCGTCCGGGCGATCTCCGCCTGGGTGAGGGATCCGGCCAGCCGGACGGCTCGTACCACCCGCTCCAGGTTGGCCCGATGCAGCGACGACTGCGACCCCGGAGTCTCCACGACGACCTCCTGCGCGCGGGGCCGCTTCGATGAGACCCCGTCTATGTCCAACTAGTGAACTCTAAGCTGAGCCGTTCGGCGTGCCTCCCGTCAAGAGGTTGAACACTATCCGCAGGGTCGAACGAGGGCGCGCGCCGGGGTCGCGGTGCGTGTGGGAGCGGCTGCGCGGCGTAGGGGAAGATCACCTTCCGCGATCTGGCGATCACAGCGGTGTGGGCGGTTTCGATCGGATTTGCGGCCGGGGTGGTGCCTTGCCGACGAGGGTTGAAGACGTGCTGACGGAGGTTGAACGCAAAGCCGCCGACGTACCCGTCGGCTACTTCAGCGCACCCGCCGTCAGGCCCGTCACCACCTGCCGCTGGAAGACGACGTACGCGCCCAGCACGGGCAGCATCGCCATCACCAGCCCCGCGAACAGACCGGACCAGTCACCCTTGTACCCCTGACTGACCGCCAGCTGCACCAGGCCCTGCGTGAGGACGTGCCGGTCCGGGTCCGTGTTCAGGACCGTCGGCAGCATGTACTGGTTCCACTGGCCCAGGAAGTTGAAGATCCCGACGCTGATCAGGCCCGGCTTGGCCATGGGCAGCATGATCTGGAAGAACGTCCGGGTGTGCGAGGCACCGTCCACGAAGGCCGCCTCCGCCACCGACGTCGGCAGGGTCCGGAAGAACGCCGTCAGGAAGAACACCGTGAAGGGCAGCGAGTAGGCGATGTAGACCAGGATCAGGCCGTGGATGGTGTTCAGCAGGCCGATGTTGTTGACGACGTAGAACAGCGGGACCAGCGCCAGCATGATCGGGAAGCTCATGCCGCCGATGAACAGGTAGTAGATGAACCGGTTGCCCGGGAAGTCGAAGCGGGCCAGCACATACGCCGCCATCGAGCCCAGCACCAGCGTGCCGGTCAGTGAACCGCCCACCACCAGCACGGTGTTGAGGAAGTAGTCACTCATATGGGCGTCGGTCCAGGCACGTGACCAGTTGTCGAAGTGCAGCTGGTCCGGCAGCGACCAGGGCGAGGAGAAGATGGACCGGTCGTCCTTGAAGGACGTCATCACCGCCCACAGCAGCGGCAGCACGACCATGATCGCCCAGATCACCAGGACGCCGTGGGAGAAGACGTTGAGGATCCTCCCCTCCCGCTTCCTCCGTCCGGCGGGCCGGCCGCCGGACGGCACGTCCACCTTCGTCACGGGCACGGGAGCGGGGGTGGTGTCCGTCGTCTTCAAGGTCAGTACTCCAACCGCTCGCGACGGCCCAGCCGCAGCACCACGGCGGCGAAGGCCAGGGTGACGACGAGCAGGGCGACGCCGATGGTGGTGGCGTAGGCGGCCTGACCGTCCCGGAACGCCTTCTGGTACACGTACAGGACCAGCACGGTGGTCGAGTAGTCGGGACCGCCGGGCCCGGTCGTCATGATCTGCACGACCGCGAACGACTCGGCGCCGAGGGCCAGGATGCCCAGATAGACCCAGCCGGACTGCACGGTGTCCCACAGCAGCGGCAGGGTCACCCGGAAGAACGTGGTGGCGCGCCCGGCCCCGTCGAGCAGCGCGGCCTCGTACAGGTCCGCAGGGATCGACGCCATGCCGGCGGAGAACAGGACGACGAAGAAGCCGACCGTCGACCACACCAGGACCGCCATCACGGCCCACAGGGCGAGGTCCGGGTCGCCCAGCCAGAGCGGCTGGACGCCGTCCAGGCCGATGCCGCGCAGGATCGAGTTGATGGCGCCGCTGTCCGGGTTGTAGGCGAAGGCGAACAGCAGGGCGACGATGGCGATCGAGAGGACCTGCGGAAAGAAATACACGATCTTGTAGAAGGACGAGCCCCGCACACCGGAAATCGCGGGACCGCCCTTCCTCCCTCGCCCGCCGACATTGATCATGAAGGCGAGGAACAGTGCCAGACCGATCGTCAGCACCGGCAGTACGAGGGCGAACACCAGGCTGTGCCGCAAGGACTTCCAGAAGATGTCGTCGTCGAGCATCCGCCGGTAATTGTCCAGGCCCACCGTCCTGAATTCGGGGCTCAGGCCCGTCCAGTCCGTGAACGAGTAGTAGATGGACTGGACGAAGGGCCAGAGCACGAAGAGCGCGTACAGTCCCAGGGGCAGCGCCAGAAACCCCACGATGAACCGGTACTTGCCGTGCTGCATCGCGTCACCGGTGCCTTTACTGGTGCTTGTAGTGCTTGATCGAGGTGTCCTTGGCGGTGTCGTCGGCGAAGTCCTGGATCTTCTTGATGGCCTCGGCGGGGGTGAGCCGGCCGGCCATCATCTCGCCGAGTCCGGACACGCCGATCTTCTCCTTCTGCAACTGCACGTACCAGTCCTGCATCCGCGGATTCAGCACGTTGTCGCCGGCCTTGTCCAGTGCCGCCACGCCCGACTTGAGGCCGGGGGTGAGGGTGATGCCGTCGGTGCCGCCGTTGTACGCGGTGAGCGACTTGACCTTGGCGGTGAAGTTCCGTGAGGACGCCTCGCTGAGCATGATGCGCAGCTGTTCCATGCCGCCGGTGCCGTTCCGCGCCTTGGCCGGCACGATGAACGGTTCGCCGCCGGAGGCCCAGAGGGTGCCGAAGGGCATCCTGTCGGAGGAGTCGAGGCCGGTGGGCGCGGAGACGGCGAGGTCGAAGTCGGCGGGGATGACGTTCGCCGACTCGTTCTCCACCCAGGAGCCGTTGGGCAGGAAGAGCGCCTTGCCCTGGGCCCACGCGGTCTGCGACTGGATGTGGTCCAGGCCGGGGGTGCCCTTGAGGACGTATCCCTTCCGGTACAGCTCGTAGTAGGCGTCGAAGCACGCCTTGACCGCCGGGTGCTTCCAGGCGTTCGGCTCCAGGTTGTCGATGGCGTCGAGGACCTCCCGGCCGCCGACCTTGCCGATCATCGGATAGAGCGAGAAGGGGAGGTAGTACGGGTACTTGCCCGCGTACGTCCAGCCCGCCATGCCCTTCTTCTTCGCCTTCTCGCAGACGGTGAGCATCTGGTCCCAGGTCTCGGGGTACTGCTCGTCGAGCGAGTCGAGGGCCTTCTGCGAGTACCAGACGCCGTAGACCGTGTAGGCGTAGTACAGGATCCACACCGGGGCGCCGTCGAACTGGCCCATCTCGACGATGCCGGGGCGCAGGGTGTCGCGGACCTTCTTGTCCGGGTCGTCGTAGGAGGGCGCGTCGAGCAGCGGGGAGAGGTCGGCGAGCTGCTTCTTGCCGACGAGGACGCCCATGTCCATCTGCTCGGCGCCGGAGTTGTCGATGAGGTCGGGCGGGGTGCCCTGGTTGAAGCGGGGCTGGAGGGTGGACTGGATCTTCTGGGTGGCGGAGAACTTCACTCTCGCGCCGGGGAAGTTCTGCTCGTAGATCTTGACCGCGTCCTCGGCGTATTCCTTGCCGAAACCACCGTCGAACAGGACGAACTCCATCTGCGCGGTGTCATTCACGCCGAGGGGGTTCTCCACCGTCTTCTTGCCCCCCTCGGCCGGCCCCTCGTCCCCGCTGCCGCCGCTGCTGGCGCACGCCGAGAGGAAACCCGTCGCCGGGAGGGAAATCAGGCCGAGCGCGGTGGACCGCTTGATCAGATCGCGACGGCCGATTCCGGCCGGCCCGTGGTTCGCTGCGGAGGTGGATCCCATGCTCAAGTCCTCGCCTTCTCCAGGAACGGGTCAAGCTGGGTTCGTGCAGGAAACGCCGACAGGTATAGTCCACTTCCCGCCGGGTGGGCAAGATCGGACACAGGGTTCGCCGGTGGTCTTTTCCGAGTTGAGATCTGGTGGAAATACGACCGCTCATCGAGAATGTTCGAGCCGCCCGCGACCGAGGGGCGGTCCGTCACGAGGAGGGGGAAGTGCGGATGCGCTTCGGCAGAACGCTCGCGGGCGGGCTCGGCGGCGCGTTACTGGCGGCGGGGGCCCTGTTCGCCACGGCGGCCCCGGCCCAGGCGTACAGCCCGAACCCGTCGATCGCCAAGTACTACTACGACACCGGCAACTGCCCGTGCAGCGGCGGCAACCTGACCGACCCGTTCGACAACACGTACTTCGCACACGACGCCGGCGGTTACGCCGTGAAGATGGAGATGACCCATTCGGGTGCCTTCATCGGCAAGGTCGAGTTCCATCCGTACGACGAGAAGCTGTGGCTGTACGACACGGCCAACGACGGCGACGGCTACTACGTCAGGGTCAGCTACTCCTACGGCGGCACCACCCACAACCTGGGCACCTTCAGCCCGCCCGGCACCAGCGCCGTCATGGACTACCGCGTCCTGGACTTCGACCTCCCCGAGGGCGCCTCCGTGGACATCTCGGTGTACGACGACTCGGGACTGACCGACCTGATCGGTGCGGCGCGCGGCACCGGATCGGCGATCGCCTGACGCCATGCGCCCCACTCCGGACCCCGCCTGGCTTCCCCCTGACGCGTT
Source organism: Streptomyces sp. NPDC018693 (assembly GCF_044391385.1). NCBI lineage: Bacteria > Bacillati > Actinomycetota > Actinomycetes > Kitasatosporales > Streptomycetaceae > Streptomyces > Streptomyces sp. NPDC018693. The sequence goes on from NZ_JBIRZZ010000004.1 coordinate 566,296, forward strand.
CCGTGCACTGGGCCGTCGACGAGTCCTGGTCCACGGCTCCGGCCCGCTCGTGGAGACCGTGCGCCGGGAGGTGGCGTACGCCTGCGGGCGGTTCGGGGGTGAGGTCGTCGGGGATGCGCCGTACGACCTGCTGCTGGACCTTCGAAAAGCCCCCGAGCTCGGCGACGAGGGGTTCGCCTGCGTCCGCGACGGCCGTACGACCACCGTCACCGCGTCCGGTCAACGCGGGCTGCTCTACGGCCTGTTCCATGTCGTGCGGCTCGGTGAGCGGGCGTTCCGGGGAAGCCGGGCGCGTGAGGTCCACCGTCCGGCGGTCGCGCTGCGGATGCTGGACCACTGGGACAACGTGGCCGTGCACCCGGTCATGGGCCAGGTGGAGCGCGGGTACGCGGGCGGCTCCCTGTTCTGGCGGGACGGGCGGGCCCGGAGGGATGTCGCCCGGATCCGGGCGTACGGGCGGCTCCTGGCGGCCTGCGGGATCAACGCGGTCGCCGTCAACAACGTCAATGTGCACGCCGCCGAGGCGCGGCTGCTGACCGAGCGGATCGGTGAAGTCGCCGAAATCGCCGACGCGTTGCGGCCGTACGGCATCCGTACGCATCTGTCGGTGTCCTTCGCTTCGCCGGTCGTGCTCGGCGGTCTGGACACGGCCGACCCGCTGGACGAGGGCGTGCGCCGCTGGTGGGCCGAGGCGGCCGGTCGGGTGTACGAGGCGATCCCCGACTTCGGCGGGTTCGTGGTGAAGGCCGACTCGGAGGGGCAACCGGGCCCCTTCGCATACGGGCGCAGCCACGCGGACGGCGCGAACCTGCTGGCCGCCGCGCTCGCCCCGTACGGCGGTACGGTCCACTGGCGGGCGTTCGTCTACGACCACCGGCAGGACTGGCGGGACCGCTCCACGGACCGGGCGCGGGCCGCGTACGACCATTTCGCCCCGCTGGACGGGCGGTTCGCGGACAACGCCGTCCTCCAGGTGAAGCACGGGCCGATGGACTTCCAGGTGCGCGAACCGGTCTCCCCGGTGCTCGGCGCGCTGCCGCGCACCCGGCTGGCGGTGGAGTTCCAGGCCACGCAGGAGTACACCGGTCAGCAACGGCATGTGTGCTGGCTGGGGCCGATGTGGAGCGAGGTGCTGCGGTTCCGGCCGGAGGAGGCGCCCGTGGGGGAACTCGCCGACGCCTTCGTCGCCGTGTCCAACGTGGGCGACGACCCCTACTGGACCGGGCATCCGCTGGCCCAGGCGAACCTGTACACCTTCGGGCGGCTCGCCTGGGAACCCGGCGCCGACCCGCACCGCGTCCTGGACGAGTGGATCGGTCTCACCTTCCCCGGCGCCCCCGAGCGGCTGGCCGACGGGCTGCGCTCGGTACTGGCCGGGTCCTGGCGGACGTACGAGAAGTACACGGCCCCGCTGGGTGTCGGCTTCATGGTGCAGCCGGGGCACCACTACGGGCCGAACATCGACGGCTACGAGTACAGCCCCTGGGGCACCTACCACTTCGCCGACCGCGACGGCGTCGGCGTCGACCGCAGCGCCGGCACGGGCACGGGTTACGCGGCGCAGTACGCCAAGCGGTGGGCGGAGGTGTACGAGTCGCCGGACAGCTGCCCGGAGGAGTTGCTGCTGTTCTTCCACCATGTGCCGTACGGGCATGTCCTGCACAGCGGGCGGACCGTGATCCAGCACATCTACGACACCCACTTCGAGGGAGTCGAGGAGGTGGAGCGGGCCCGCAGGGTGTGGGCGGGCCTCGCGGAGCTGATGGACCCGGCCTGGCACGCACGGGTGGCGGAGCGGTACGAGGAGCAGCTGCGGTCGGCGCGGGAGTGGCGGGACCAGGTCAACAGCTACTTCTTCCGGAAGTCGGGGGTGCCGGAAGCGCGGGGGCGGCGGATCTACTGAAGTCTCAGCAGGGCCACTCCCAGGGGGCCCAGGTGGAGGGGGTCGCCCTTTTCGGCGCGTTTGCCGGTGAGCAGGTCGGTCGCGGTGGTGTGGGCGGTGAGGCGGGCCGGTTCGGTGCTGTGGTTGAGGAGGAAGAGGAGACGGGTGCCGTCGGGGGTGACGCGGGTGGCGGTCTCCACGCCCTGGTAGGGGCCGATCAGGTCGTGCCGGGCGAGGACGTGTCGCACCACCCTGTCGACGCCCGCCTGGTCGAGCGCGGTGGCGACGTACCAGCCCTCGCCGTGGTGGAAGCGGTGGCGGGTCACGGCCGGGGTGCCGGCGTAGAAGTCCGTGCCGTACGTGGCGACCGGCTCGGCGCCGCGCGGCAGCACGATCTCGAAGACGAGGCGCGCCTCGGCGTCCAGCTCGGCGATGGGCTGGGCGAATTCCGGGGGTCGCGCGTCCCACTCGTCGATGCGGATGCCCATCAGGGGCGCCAGCGGGCCGGGGACATCGGTGAGGAAGGCCCGGTCGTGCTCGTCGACGCGGCCGGAGAGGAAGGTCGCGAGGACGGTTCCGCCGTGTGCGGCGACGGCCTCCAGGCGGGCGGCCAGGTCGCCCTTGAGGAGGTAGAGGGCGGGGGCGAGGACCACGTCGTACGGGGCGAGGTCGGCGGTGACCGGGACGACGTCCACGTCGGCGCCGGCCTCGCGGGCGGCCCGGTAGTAGGCGTGGACGACATCCAGGTAGCGGACCAGCCGGGACGGGCCGTCGGAGAGTTCCAGCGCCCACCAGCTGTCCCAGTCGAAGAGGAGAGCGGTGCGGGCCGGGGTGCGGGCACCCAGGGTCACACCGCCCAGTTCGGCCAACTCCGCCCCCAGCTCGGCCACTTCGCGAAAGACGCGGGTGTCGTCGCGGCCCGCGTGGCCGATGACCGCGCCGTGGTGCTTCTCGCAGGCGCCGCGTGAGGCACGCAGCTGGAAGTAGAGGGCCGCGTCGGCGCCGTGGGCGAGGGCCTGCCAGGTGGCGAGGCGCAGTTCGCCGGGGCGGCGCAGCGGGTTGACGTCGCGGCAGGCGGTGGTGGACGGGGTCTGCTCCATCAGCCAGAAGGGGGCGCCGTCCTTCAGGCCCCGCATCAGGTCGTGGGCGAGGGCCGGGCGGGTCGGCGGAGCGTCCGGGGGCGGGTAGTTGTCCCAGGAGGCGAAGTCGAGGTGGGGCGCCCAGCGGTGGTAGTCGAGGGGCTGGTAGGTGCCCATGAAGTTGGTGGTGACGGGGGTGTCGGGGTCGCGGGCGCGGATCGCGTCCTTCTCTGCGGTGAAGCAGCCCAGCAGGGCGTCGGTCATGAAGCGGCGGTAGTCGAGGGTGATGCCCTGGAACGCGGTGTGGTCGGGGCCGCGCCAGTGCTCGGTGAGGGCGCTGGGCGGTTCGATCTCGTCGAAGTCGGTGTAGCGGTGGGACCAGAAGGTGGTCCACCAGGCGTCGTTGAGGGCGTCGAGGGTGCCGTACGTGCGCCGGAGCCATCCCCGGAACGCGTCGGCGCACAGGTCGCAGTAACAGGCGCCGCCGTACTCGTTGTTGATGTGCCAGGCGATCAACGCCGGGTGTGGTGCATACCGTTCGGCGAGTCGGCCGGCCATCGCCGTAGACAGTCGTCGGTACGCCGGTGAGCTGGGACAGAAGTTGTGGCGCTGGCCGTAGCGGTGCTGGCGGCCCTCGAAGTCGGTGCGGTTGACCTCCGGGTACCGCTGGGCGAGCCAGGGCGGGACGGCGGCGGTGCCGGTGGCCAGGACGGCGCTGCGGCCCTCGGCGGCGGCGCGGTCCAGGACCCGGTCGAGGACCGTGAAGTCGTAGGTGTGCTCGGCGGGTTGGGTGAGCGACCAGGAGAAGACGCCGACGGTGAGGGTGTCGATACCGGCCTGTGTGAAGAGGCGGTGGTCGTCGGCCCAGACCTCCTCGGGCCACTGCTCGGGGTTGTAGTCACCGCCGTAAGGGATCTTGCGGGTCATGCGGTGAAGTCCTCCTCGGTCTCGGCGATCACCGGGCGGCTGCTGTGCAGCAGGGACAGCACCAGGGGTGCGGCGAGCAGGGCGGGCAGGGCCTCGGTGAGTACGGCGGTCAGGCCGGCGGTGAGGATCAGCAGGGAGGCCGCCGCGAGGGTGGCACGGCCGTGCCGGACGAGGAAGTACGCGGCGAGCCGGGCGGTGTCGCGGGCGCGGAAGGCGAACAGGGAGGTCAGGATCAGGGCGTGCGCGGCCCACAGCAGGGAGGCGAGCCCGATCAGTGCGAGCAGCACCGCCCACCAGCCGGGCAGGCCGGTGGCGGTGAAGTGGGTCAGGGTGAACGCGATGACCGTCAGCCAGACCAGCAGGGGTGCCCACAGCTTCAGCGCGGGCAGCGCGTTGAGGCGCCAGCCGCGTGCGTAGGCGCGGGCGGGGTGGAGTTCGGTGAGGTCGCGGCTGCGGTGGTGCAGGGCGTAGACGGCGGCGGACAGGGCGGGGCCGAGCGGGAGCAGGCAGAGGGCGGCGAGGGGCAGGTTGGCGGGGTCGCCGCCCAGCAGGAACAGGGCGGCCAGGCCCGGTGAGGCGGCGGCGAGGAGAAGGAGCTGGGTGGTGAGGAGGGTGTGGATCAGCGCGGTGGCGCGGGAGAGGACGCCCGTGCCGAAGTCGGTGACCGTGCTGCCGCTCATGACGGCTCCCGGCCGAGCAGTCGGCGCTCGTCCCACCAGGGCGGGGTCTCGTCGACGAGCGGTGTCAGCTCGACGAGGGTGATCTCGTGGCGGGCCAGGGTGAGGCGGAGGTCGGCGCGGCCGTCCGCGAGGGGCAGCCGGGTGTGGCTGCGGCCGGGCTCGGCGGCCTCGTGGAGGACGTCGAGCTGCCCCGGCTTCGGGGAGCGGGGGCTGCCCATGTGGCGCCAGGCGGTGTACGCGTTGCCGTGCTCCTCGTCGACGGTGGAGCGCCGGACGAAGGTCTCCCCCGCTCCTCCGACCGGCACGGACAGCCGCAGCTCGTGCCGCTCGGGGCCGGGTGTCGTACCGCTCGGGTCGACGGGGGCCCAGGCCAGGACGGTGACCCGGCCGTCCGGGTGGCGGGTGACGAGGTGGTCGTCGCCACGCGCCAGCAGGTCGGCGCCCATCCGGGCCATGAACGCGTACAGGTGGTACGTCGGCTTGCGCACCTGCCGGTGGGTGAGCAGCCCGAAGCCGCCGTGGAAGAGCGCGGTGGGCACACCCGCCTCCTCGAACATGTCGCTGAAGGTCCAGTACGAGAAGGAGTCGGCGAGGTCCCCGCCACAGGCCAGCACGGGCGCCAGGTAGGCGGCGTTGAACGCCGTGTCGTGGATCGGGTTGTCCGGGCAGTAGGAGGAGTTGAACTCGGTGATGTGGACCGGCAGTTCGGCGTACGGGGGGCCCTTGAGCTGTTGTCGCGGGGTGCCGAACTGCCGCAGCAGGTCGCTCGCCGGGGCGAGGGTCTGGTGGGAGCCGAAGGGCACGTGCTGGGCGGGGCCGGAGGTGTAGGCGTGGCGGGAGACGAAGTCGAGGGGCACGTCGTGCTCGGCGGTGAACTCGGCGAAGCGTACGAGCCAGGGGTCGGCGCCGGGTGAGATGGCGGGGCCGCCCACCTGGAGGCCGGCGTCCACCTCCTTCACGGTGTGCGCGGTGACCTCGTAGAGCCGGTGGTACGCCTTGGCGTCGGCGTCCTGCCAGAACTGCGTGAGGTTGGGCTCGTTCCAGACCTCGATGGGCCAGGTGCGTACCTCGTCGAGGCCGTAGCGGTCGATGAGGTGGGAGAGGGTGGCGCGGATCAGGTCGGCCCACTGCCGGTGGTCGCGGGGCGGGGTGACATTGCCACGCCACCAGAAGACGGTCTGGTCGCCGGAGGCCAACTCGGCCGGCATGAAGCCGAGTTCGAGGAAGGGGCGGATGCCGAGGTCCAGATAGGCGTCGATGATCTGGTCGACGTAGGTGAAGGAGTGGTGGACGTGCCGGGCACCCTGCCAGTCGTAGGGCCGGTACACGCCCATGCCGTCGCTGAGCAGGCCGTGCCCCCGGATGTACCGGAAGCCGATGTCCCGCTGGAGGAGCCTGAGGGAGTCCTGGTAGTCGCGGCGCAGGGCGAGTTCGGTGCGGCCGGTGCCGACGCAGTGGCGCCAGGCGTCGGGGAGGCGGCCGGCCGGGGTGTCGGGGACGCGGATCACCCGTTCTCCTTCTTGAAGCGTTCGTACGCCTTGTTGTGCAGGTCGATCAGGCGGTCCATGTTCTTCGCCTTCAACTCGCCGACGTAGTCGTCCCACTGGGACAGGGGGCGCTTGCCGAGGATGAACTGGAGGGTGTTCTGGAAGACGTGGTCCCTCAGCGGGGTGTCCCAGAGGGTCGCCTGCTCCTGCTCGATCGACTGCAGGGGGTGGGCGGGGTCGACGGGCAGCTGACTGCGCTGGGCCATCGCGTCCTGGAACCTCTTCTCGTCCGGGGTGAAGGAGGAGGAGACCAGGGCCCAGCTGCCGCCATAGGCGAAGACGCCGTTGGAGAAGCCGAAGTCCTTCTGGAGGTTCTTCGGGGCATCCGGGTCGGAGCCCATCAGGTCGATGCCGTCCATGGTCCGGTACTGGCCGCCGGACTCGGTGTACGTGGTGTCCTTGACGCCCCACTTGGCGAACCGCTGGCCCTCGTCCGAGTACCACAGCCAGTCCACGAACTGCATCAGGGCGACGAAGGTGTCGTTCTTGAGGGCGTCGCTGGAGATCATCAGACCGTTCTCCAGGCGGCCGCCGCCCAGCACCACCGGCCCGGCCGGGCCGAGCGGGACCGGAACCATCTCGATCGACGAACCCCTCACCTGGCGCTGGAGGTTGTAGCGGTAGTTCTGCACCAGCTCCTGCGGGTTGGCGCTGATCGCGAAGGACTTCTCGGCGAGCAGCTTCTTGATCGCGTCGTCGTCGGTCTGGGTGAAGCTCTCGGGGTCCATCAGCTTCTCGGCGACCAGCTTGTGCAGGAACTCGACGATCTGACGGTAGGCGTCGGTGGCGCCGGTGAAGACGAACTTGCTCTGCTGCTGGTCCCAGCTGGTGTTCCCGTACGACCAGCCGGCCCGGACGCCGTACGCCTGACCGAGGTAACCCAGCAGTGCCCCGGCCGAGTTGGGCGGGTTGCTCCAGCGGTCGGAGAACGGGTAGCGGTCGGGGTACTCGGCCTTGATCGCCCGGAAGACGGTGTACACCTCGTCCCAGGTGGTCGGCAGGGACAGGCCCAGGCGGTCGAGGACGTCGGTCCGGAACGACAGCGAGTAACCCTGCTTCACCTTCTCGTGCAGGCCGGGCAGCAGGTAGTACTTGCCGTCGGACTGGCGCAGCGAGTCCAGCTCCGGCTGCAGCCCCCATCTCTTGACCTTGTCCTGGAAGTTGGGCATGAGGTGGACGTAGTCGCTGACGGGGATGATGGAGCCCGAGGAGACGAAGGGGGTCTCCTGTCCCGGGTAGGTCTTGGGGATCAGCAGCGGGGCGTCGCCCGCGCCGATGAGCAGGCTGCGCTTCTTCTCGTAGTCGCTCGCCGGGACGGTGGTGGGCTTGAGGGTCACGCCGGTGCGGCGGGTCAGCTCCTTCCAGAACAACCAGTCGGACTTCAGCGGGTAGTTGGGCATGTTGTTGTGCAGCAGGCTGAAGGACAGCGCGGACGCCGCCTTGAACTGCTGGCCGACGCGGTACTCCTTCATCGCGCCGTTCTGCTTCTTCGACAGGTCCTTGGTGTCCCCGCCGTCGTCGCCGCCGCCGCACCCGGTGAGCGCGGCGAGGCCGACGAATCCGGCGGCGGCGAGGACTCGGCGCCGTGACAGCTGTTCGCCGTTCATCACTCAGATCCTCCTAGGACGATGACCGAATCGGTCCGTGAGCCCTTGAAGGCACGAACCGGAGCGATCCGGGGAGACGGTTGTGGTTGGCGTCGACCGGTCTGTTGTCGCCGGGCCTCCCGGCGTGGGGCCCTGTCATCGGTCCCGCTTCCCGCTGGAGACGGCATCCGCGGCGGATGCGACCCGTGACCGTCCCGTTCCGGCGACTCGCCGGATGGTTGAGGGCTGGGCATCCGGCTCAGCCCTTGACCGCGCCGAGCATCACGCCCGACACGAAGTAGCGCTGGACGAACGGGTACACGCACAGGATCGGCAGTGAGGTGAGGACGATCGTGACGGCCTGGATGTTCGCCGCGACCTGGGTGCCCTGTTCGGTGGTGGCGCCCGCGTTGGTGGCGCCGGTGGCGCCGGCGATGAGGTTGCGCAGATAGACGGTGACCGGCATGAGGTCGGTGCGGTCCATGTAGAGGAACGCCTGGAACCAGGAGTTCCAGAAGGACACCGAGTAGAAGAGCACCATCGTCGCGATGACCGCCTTGGACAGCGGCAGCACAATCCGGAGCAGGATGCCGTAGGTGCTCAGCCCGTCGATCTCCGCGGCCTCCTCCAGCTCGGACGGCAGGCTCTCGAAGAACGCCTTCATCACCAGCAGGTTGAACACACTGATCGCGTTCGGCAGGGCGATCGCCCAGACGGAGTTCTTCAGGCCGAGGCTGGTGATCAGCACGTAGTTCGGGATCAGTCCGCCGGAGAAGAACATGGTGAACACGGCGACACCGACGAGGAATCCGCGCCCCTTGAGGTGCTTCTTGGACAGTACGTAGGCGTAACAGGTCGTCAGGACCATGGCCACGGCGGTGGAGACGACGGTGTAGAACACCGTGTTGCCGTAGCCCCGCCAGAACGTCTCGTCCGTGAAGACGATCCGGTAGGTGGTGAGGTCGAACCCCTTGGGCCACAGGGTGACTTCACCGGCCCGGATGTGGCGTTCGCCGCTGAAGGAGCGGGCGACGATGTTGACGAAGGGGTAGAGGGTGACGATGACGACCAGGGTGAGGATCACCCCGTTGACGCCCTGGAAGACGCGGTAGGAACGGCTCGGTCTCACCACAGGCTCGTCCCCACGGTGCGGCGCGACAGCTGGTTCGCGGAGGTGATCAGGACCAGGCCGATGACCGCCTCGAACAGGCCGATCGCGGCGGCGTAGCTGAAGCTGTTGGACTCCACACCGGTCCGGTAGAGGTAGGTGGAGATCACATCGGCGGTCGGGTAGGTCAGCGGGTTGTAGAGCAGCAGGATCTTCTCGAAGCCGACCGCCATGAAGGTGCCGATGTTGAGGATCAGCAGGGTGATCATGGTGGGGCGGATGCCGGGCAGGGTGACGTGCCAGGTCTGCTGCCAGCGGTTGGCGCCGTCGATGCGGGCGGCCTCGTAGAGGTCCTCGTCGATGGTGGTGAGCGCGGCGAGGTAGAGGATCGTGCCCCAGCCCGCGGTCTGCCAGACCTCCGAGCCGACGTAGATCGTGCGGAACCACTCGGGTTCCTGGATGAAGCGGACCGGATCGTGGCCGAACCAGCCCAGGAGGTGGTTGACCGGGCCGTCGGTGGCGAGCATCTGCATGGTGATACCGGCGACGATCACGATCGACAGGAAGTGCGGCAGGTACGACACCGACTGCACGAAGCGTTTCAGCGCGGTGCGGCGCACCTCGTTGAGCAGCAGCGCCAGGATGATCGGGACCGGGAAGCAGAACAGCAGGGTCAGCGCGCCCAGCCACAGGGTGTTGCGGAAGACCTGCCAGAAGGTGGGGTCGGACAGGAACATGCGCACATAGCGCAGCCCCACCCACTGCTCGCCGAGGATCGACCCGCCCGGCTCGAAGCGGCGGAAGGCGATCACGTTGCCGATCATCGGCAGGTAGCGGAACACCAGGAAGAACGCCAGCGGCAGCACGACGAGCGAGTACAGCTGCCAGTCGCGGCGCAGCGCCCGCCGCCAGCCGCGCCGCGGGGACGGGCGTACGGGCGGTGCTCCGGTCTTCGGTGGCGGTGGGTCCTGGGTGCCGGGCGGCGGAGCCGGCGTGGTGGACGTGCTCATGCTCGGGCCTCCCGGAGTGGGGACGCGGAACCGAAACTTTCGAGCGCTTACCGGTAACTTCGCGGCAACCTATGGGCACCGAGAAAGCGCTGTCAATGGGTCATGCGGCAGATTCCCCTGATGCGAAGGGGACGTTGGAAGCCACCCGCGGCGGGGTAGAACCCGCCAGACCGACCGCTCGCCGTCTCCGCAAGTTTCCCTGTCGACTCCGACTCCTGCGAGGTGCGCCGTGCCCGCCTTCGATATGCCGCTGCCGGAGCTGGAACGCCATCGCCCGGACCTCGAAGAGCCCGCCGACTTCGACGAGTTCTGGCAGCAGACCCTCAAGGAGGCCGCACAGCACGACCCGTTGGTGTCGATGCGCCCGGTGGAGACCGGGCTGCGCCTCACCCGGACCTGGGACGTGACCTTCCGGGGCTTCGCCGGGGACCCGGTCCGGGCCTGGTTCAGCGTCCCGGCCGGCGCGACCGACCCATTGCCCGCCGTCGTCGAGTACGCGGGCTACGGCCGCGGCCGGGGCCTCCCCCACGACCGGCTCACCTGGGTCAACGCCGGCTACGCCCATCTGCTGATGGACAACCGCGGCCAGGGCGACCAGTACGGCGACGGCGGCGCCACCCCGGACCCGCACGCGCACGCCCCCGGCGGGCCCGGCCCGGCCGTGCGCGGACTGCTCGACCCGCGCGACTACCACTACCGGCGGCTGATCACGGACGCGGTTCGCGCGGTGACGACGGTCCGGACACTCCCCGGCGTCGACCCGGCCCGCACGGCCGCCGTCGGCAACAGCCAGGGCGGCGGGCTCGCCCTCGCCGTCGCCGGGCTGGTCCCCGACCTCGCGGCGGCCATCGTCACCGCGCCGCTGCTGTGCGGCATCCACCGCGCCCTGGACCTGACGGACGCCGGGCCCTACGGCGAGATCACCGGGTATCTCGCGGTCCACCGCGGCGCCGAGCGGGCCGCCCGCCGCACCCTCTCCTACGTGGAGGGCATCTCCTTCGCCCGCCGCGCCCACGCGCCCGCGCACTTCGGCACCGGCCTGCGCGACAACGTCTGCCCGCCGAGCGGGACCTACGCGGCCTACAACCGGTACGGGGAGCTGACGGGGGCGTCGCCGCGCAGGGAGATGCACGCGTATCCGTTCAACGGGCACGAGGGCGGCGAGGGAGTCCAGGTGCGACGCCAACTGCTGTGGCTGGCGGGGGAATTGGGTTCCCCCTGAGCCGAAACGGTACGGACCCGGTGGCGGATCGGCCCGCGCCACCGGGTCCGCGCCGAGCGCGCGTCGAGCGGGGTTTCAGCCGACCCGGCAGGGCAGGGTCGTCGCGCTGTCACCGCCGGGTCCGGTGACGACGTAGCCGAAGGTCGTGCTCTGGCCCGGACTGAGCGAGCCGTTCCAGCCGGCGTTGTGGACCATCACGTTCTGGCCGGTGTAGGTGGCGCTGCCGTTCCAGAGGCTGTCCACCGACTGGCCGCTCGGCAGCGTCCAGTCGACCATCCAGCCGAGCATCGGGACGTCACCGGTGTTGGTGACGGTCACCTCGGACTGGTAGCCGCCGTTCCAACTGCCCGTCGTACGACGCGTGGCGGAGCACTGGCCGGGCACCGGCTCGGTCGGGTTGCCGGGCTCCTTGATGCCCGTCACCTCGCCGTTGCCGCCGTCGAAGACGACATCGGAACAGGAGTAGAAGGTCTCCTGGCTGTCCGAGCGCTGCCACACCATGTAGACGATGTGGCGGCCCGACTTGCCCTCGGGGAGCTTGCCGGACCAGGAGTAGTTGGCCTCGACCGTGCCCGGGGAGCCGTTGAGCGGCGGGTGGTCGACGGAGAGGAAGGGCTGGTCCTCGATGTCGTCCCAGGTGAGCGTCCGGGTCGCGTCGAAGCCGTCCTTGGTGATGTAGACGTAGAACCAACCCGGGTGCGCCGCCCAGGCGTTGTAGGAGAAGTCGACCGTCGCTCCGGCGGTCAGATGGGTGAGCGGCCAGTCGTCGCGCGGCACGTTGAAGCCGGTGAAGTTGGTGTTGCCGCCGCTGCACAGCTCGCCGTCCGGCACGAAGCCGCGGGTGCGGCCGGCGCCGTCCGAGCGCAGCACGGAGAACCAGTTGTAGAACGGCGTGGTGCCGCTGATCTGCTGGGCGTTCCGGCAGGCCGGGTTGATCGGCTTGATCTCCCCGGTGTCGGTGAGGCCGTCCTGCCAGCACAGGAAGGTGCGGCTGCCGGGCTTCATCGGGGTGCCGTGCGCCTTCGCCTCACCGCCGGTCGAGACGACCAGACCGATGGCGGGGATGGTGGCGAGGAGGGAGACGAGAACGAGGAGAAGGGCTTTGAGGCGTAAGCCCGACCGGGCCGCCAGGTGGGGGTGTGCAGCCGAATTTGTCATGATCATGACAGATCAGTCCGTCCTTCCATGTACGGACCGTGCGGGTGGGGTGTGTGCGGATGCGGGGGCGGGAGGGCTCCGGTGCGGCGGGTTCCGGTCCACCGGATGGGAGCGCTCCCACCCCTCTGTGGCGGAAGGTAGCGCCGCACGGCGCACTTGTAAACGCCTGACGCGGGGGCGGCGTTCTTCTCCGCGCCGCGCGGATGCGAAGGTGTGGGGGCAGAAGTCCGCCGCGACGCAAGGGAATCCTCGGCATGGCCGTCATCCACCACACCGAACTCAGGCCGACCAAGCTGGAGTTGCTCACCGCCTGGCTGCCGTCCCGTCCCTGGTACCGGGGGGCAGCGGCGGAACCGGAGTTGGCCAAGGCGGGCGGCTTCCGGCTGGACGATCCGGAGGGCGAGGTCGGGATCGAGTTCATGGTGGTCACCGACACCTCCGGCTCCGCCCCGACCACCTACCTGGTACCGCTCACCTATCGCGGCACTCCGCTCGACGGGGCGGAGCACGCCCTCGTGGGCACCATGGAGCACGGCGTGCTGGGGCGGCGCTGGGCCTACGACGGCTGCCACGACCCCGTGCTGGTCGCTCAGTTGCTCGCCCTGGTCGAGGGACGGGCGCAGGCCCAGCACCAGAGCCTCAGCGACACGCCCGACCGGGAGGTCGTGGTCTCCTTCACCGGCGACGGCCCCCTCTCGGCGGACGTCACCGCGACAGACGACCGGCAAGCCACCTCACTGACCGCACCGGACGGCACGACACTCCGCCTGCACCGGCTCCTGCGGCCCGCGCCGGACGGCCGTCCCCGGGCAGCGATCGGTCACGTCACCGGCGCCTGGGAGACACCGGAGGGCACGCGCGCCCGTGGGGTGTTCGCCGTCCTGCAGGCCGGTATGCGGGCGTAACCAACCGGATCCGGTCCGGCGAAAGGAGCCGGCTCCGGCATGGGCACATGGCCGGCGGAGGTGTACGAGGTCCTGGGCGCACGCTGCTGGCCGCCGACGTCGTCCACGTCTTCTGCCTGAGCGTCCCCGAGATCGCGCTCCCGCTGATCCTGGTGACGCGGCTGGACACGTCCCCGGTTTGGGCAGCGGCCGTCTTCGCGGCCAACACGGTGCTGGTGGTGACCCCGCAACTACCGGTCACCGTGGCGCTGTCCCGCTACTCCCGGCGGGCCGTGCCGGCTCTCGCCGGCGGGCTGCTCTCCCTGTCCTTCGTCGGTTTCCTCGCGGCCACCTCACTGGGGCACGGCTGGGATGCCCCGGCCGTCGCCGCGGTGTCCGTGGTCTGCACGATCGGCGAGATCATCTACGCCGGCAGCGCCACGGCGCTCGTCATGCACCTCGCCCCGGCCCACGTCTTGGGACGCGGCCTCGCCCGCTTCGAGCTCTCCACGGGCTTCGGCCTCGCCATCTCCCCGGGGTCATCACCGCCCTCGCACCGCACGGCCCGGCCGCCCTCTGGGGGAGCCTCGCCGCCGCGACCCTCGTCTGCGCCGCCGTCGTCGCCTAGTCCGCCACCAACGCGCCCACCAGGCGCGTCATGGCGGGCCGTGGGTCGGGTGTGCCCGGCCAGCTGGTCATCAGCAGGTGGTGGGCGGTGCCGACGACGGCGAGGGCCGCGGTGTGCGGGTCGAGGGTCTCCGCGACACGGCCGAGTCTCCGTTCGTCGTCCAGGTAGGCGGTGATGGCCTCCTGGATCGCGGTGAAGCCGGGCGCCCCGCCCTCCAGGGCCTCGCGGATGCGCAGCGCGGCCGCGGGGCGGCTCATGGCGAGGCCCGACAGGGCGGGACCGCCGGAGTCGAACAGCGCCAGGGCGACGGCCTCCAGATTGCCCACCACCGTGCCCTGTCCGGCGCGCCCCGACAGCGCCTGTGCCTGTGCCGCCGTCCGCGCGAACCGGTCGAGGCAGAGCTCGGCCACGAACTCGTCGAACCCCGCGAAGTGCGCGTGCAACAGCCCCTTGGCGCAGCCCGCCTCCGCGGTGACGGACCTGCTGGTGAGCGCGCCGGGCCCACCCTTGTCCACGACGCGCTCGGCGGCCGCGAACAGCCGCTCGCGTACGTCCGGGGTCGCCACTCCGCGCGGTGACATGGGTCGTTCTCCGTTCTCGCGTTCCGGGTCAAGGTGCGCAACTCCCCGGAGGGTAGCGGGGATTGCCAGTTTGGGCATGCGCCCATACTGTTTGGGCGCACGCCCATTCCCGGTCATCCCTCACAGGAGGCACCCGTGCCGGACATCGTCAACACCGAGCAGGCGCAGGCGTGGAACGGTCCGGAAGGCGTCCACTGGGCCCGCCACCAGGACCGCTGGAACGCCGTGAACGAGGGTTTCGACGAGCCACTGCTCGACGCCGCCGGCATCACGGAGGAACACCGCGTCCTCGACCTCGGCTGCGGCTCCGGGCAGACCACGCGCCTCGCCGCGCTCCGGGCACCCCGGGGGCGCGCGCTGGGCCTCGACCTCTCCGGCCCGATGCTGGCCGAGGCGCGCTCCCGCGCGGAGGGTGAGGGCATCACCAACGTCTCCTTCGTCCAGGGCGACGCTCAGGTGTACCCCTTCGAGGCGGGGGCGTTCGACGCGGCGATCAGCCGCTACGGGGTGATGTTCTTCGCCGACCCGGTGGCGGCCTTCGGCAATGTCGGCCGGGCGCTGCGCCCCGGCGGACGCCTGGCGTTCGTCTGTCCGGCAGACGCCGGGCTCAACGGCTGGGTGACGGCGGTGGCGTCACTGCGCGACTTCCTGCCGGTCGGCGACTTCGGCAGGCCGGGACTGCCCGGCATGTTCTCGTTGGCCGCTCCGGACCGCATCCGTGACGTCCTCACCGCGGCCGGCCTCACCGGCATCACCATCACGGAGGCGCAGGCCGACGGGGCATGGGGCCAGGGAGCCGAGGACGCGGCGGACTTCCTGCTGGGCACGGGCCCCGGCCGCTTCCTTCTGGAACAGGCCGACACGACGGCACGGGCCCGCGCCCGCCGCACCCTGACGGACCATCTGCGCGACCACCTGACAGCGGACGGCACGGTACGGCTGCGCAGCACGTCGTGGCTGGTCACAGCGGACCGCCCGACCGCACCGTGAACTCGGTACGACCCTGGCGGGCCGGACCCGGACACGGCGAAGGGCCGTGCCCCCGGAACCGGGGACACGGCCCTCGACTGCCCTGTGCCGCGGCTTACTTGCGGATCAGGCTGCGCAGCACGTACTGCATGATGCCGCCGTTGCGGTAGTAGTCGGCCTCACCGGGGGTGTCGATGCGGACGACCGCGTCGAACTCGACGCCCGTGTCGGTGGTGACCTTGACCGTGCTCGGCGTGGTGCCCTCGTTCAGCTCGGTGATGCCGGTGATGGAGAAGGTCTCCTCGCCGGTCAGGCCGAGCGAGTCGGCCGACTGGCCGGCCGGGAACTGCAGCGGCAGGACGCCCATGCCGATGAGGTTCGAGCGGTGGATGCGCTCGTACGACTCGGTGATGACGGCCTTGACGCCGAGGAGGGCCGTGCCCTTGGCCGCCCAGTCGCGGGACGAGCCGGAGCCGTACTCCTTGCCGCCCAGGATCACCAGCGGGGTGCCGGCGGCCTGGTAGTTCTGGGAGGCGTCGTAGATGAAGGAGACCGGGCCGCCCTCCTGCGTGAAGTCGCGGGTGTAGCCGCCCTCGGTGCCCGGCGCGATCTGGTTGCGCAGGCGGATGTTGGCGAACGTACCGCGGATCATGACCTCGTGGTTGCCGCGGCGGGAGCCGTAGCTGTTGAAGTCGCGGCGCTCGACGCCGTGCTCCGTGAGGTACTTGCCGGCCGGGGTGTCGGCCTTGATGGCGCCGGCCGGGGAGATGTGGTCGGTGGTGACCGAGTCGCCCAGCTTGGCGAGGACGCGGGCGCCGGTGATGTCGGAGACCGGGGTGGTCTCCATCGTCATGCCCTCGAAGTACGGGGGCTTGCGGACGTACGTCGACTCCGGGTCCCACTCGAAGGTGTTGCCGGTCGGGATGGGCAGCGCCTGCCACTGGGCGTCGCCGGCGAAGACGTCGCTGTAGGACTTGGAGAACATGTCCTCGCCGATGGCGTTGGCGACGACGTCGTTGACCTCGGCCTCGGAGGGCCAGATGTCCTTCAGGAAGACCGGGTTGCCGTCCTGGTCGGTGCCCAGGGCGTCCTTGGTGATGTCCACCTTCATGGAGCCCGCGATGGCGTACGCGACGACCAGCGGCGGGGACGCCAGGTAGTTCATCTTGACGTCGGGGTTGATCCGGCCCTCGAAGTTGCGGTTGCCGGAGAGGACCGAGGTGACGGCGAGGTCGTGGTCGTTGACGGCCTTGGAGACCTCCTCCGGCAGCGGGCCGGAGTTGCCGATGCAGGTGGTGCAGCCGTAGCCGACCAGGTTGAAGCCGACCTTGTCGAGGTACGGGGTCAGGCCCGCCTTGTCGAAGTAGTCGGTGACGACCTTGGAACCCGGGGCGAGGGTGGTCTTGACCCAGGGCTTGCGGGTCAGGCCCTTCTCCACGGCCTTCTTCGCGACGAGCGCGGCGGCGACCATGACGTACGGGTTGGAGGTGTTGGTGCAGGAGGTGATGGCCGCGACCGTCACCGCACCGTGGTCGATCTCGTACGTCGAGCCGTCGGGGGCGGTCACGGTGACCGGGTTGGACGGGGCGCCGTTCGGGGAGACGGCCGGGGCGTCGGAGGCCGGGAAGGACTCCTGGCCCGCCTCGTCGACGACGTCGACGTAGTTGCGGACGTCCAGCTTGAACTGCTCGGCGGCGTTCGCGAGGACGATACGGTCCTGCGGGCGCTTCGGGCCGGCGATGGAGGGGACGACCGTGGAGAGGTCGAGCTCCAGCTTCTCGGAGAAGTCCGGCTCGGCCTTCGGGTCCAGCCAGAGGCCCTGCTCCTTGGCGTACGCCTCGACGAGCGCGACCTGCTGCTCGGAGCGGCCGGTGAGCTTGAGGTAGTTCAGGGTCTCGTCGTCGATCGGGAAGATCGCGGCGGTGGAACCGAACTCGGGCGACATGTTGCCGATGGTGGCGCGGTTCGCGAGGGAGGTGGCGGCCACGCCCTCGCCGTAGAACTCGACGAACTTGCCGACGACGCCGTGCTTGCGCAGCATCTCGGTGATGGTGAGCACCAGGTCGGTGGCGGTGGTGCCGGGCTGCAGCTCGCCGGTGAGCTTGAAGCCGACGACGCGCGGGATCAGCATGGAGACCGGCTGGCCGAGCATGGCGGCCTCGGCCTCGATGCCGCCGACGCCCCAGCCGAGGACGCCGAGGCCGTTGACCATGGTGGTGTGGGAGTCGGTGCCGACGAGGGTGTCGGGGTACGCCTGGCCGCCTCGGACCATGACGGTGCGGGCCAGGTGCTCGATGTTCACCTGGTGGACGATGCCGGTGCCGGGCGGGACGACCTTGAACTCGTCGAAGGCGGTCTGGCCCCAGCGCAGGAACTGGTAGCGCTCCTTGTTGCGGCCGTACTCCAGCTCGACGTTCTGGCCGAAGGCGTCCGGGGTGCCGAACTTGTCGGCGATGACGGAGTGGTCGATGACCAGCTCGGCCGGGGCCAGGGGGTTGATCTTCGCCGGGTCGCCGCCGAGCTCCTTGACGGCCTCACGCATGGTCGCGAGGTCCACGACACAGGGCACGCCGGTGAAGTCCTGCATGATCACGCGGGCCGGCGTGAACTGGATCTCCTGCGACGGCTGGGCCTGCGAGTCCCAGTTGCCGAGGGCACGGATGTGGTCGGCGGTGATGTTGGCGCCGTCCTCGGTGCGGAGCAGGTTCTCCAGCAGGACCTTGAGGCTGTACGGCAGGCGGGCCGAGCCCTCCACCTTGTCCAGCCGGAAGATCTCGTACGACTCGTCGCCCACCTGCAGCGTGCTGCGGGCGTCGAAGCTGTTCGCCGACACGACAGTCTCCTTCATTGATGTGCGCGTACCACCGCATCCTGCCGCCACGCGAGCTTGGCCCATCCGCTAAGGTAAGGCTAAGTTAGGTAACCCTTACTCCCAGACCGATGTATGCGTGCGGCCGCGGTGCGCCTCGGCAGATATCTCGATGTCGAGATAACTCTAGTACATGGGCGCTGGATGGTCATGCCCCGGCTCACGGATGGGCCCCGCTCAGGTCACCAGGTCCTGCCGGCCTGGTCCCGGGTCGTGCGGTTGATCCGGTTGAAGAAGTTGGCCAGATCTCGTCGGTCACACCCGGCGCGCCGTCCTGGATCCGGGTGGCGGCCTCGGTCAGCGCGAGCGCCGCCCGCTCGCGCTCGGTGAAGAAGGGCGTCTCACGCCACGCGACCACGTGGTGCAGCCGCTCCTCAGTCTCCCCGCGCTTCTTCGCCGACGCGACTCCGCCGAACACGCACGGGCTGCAGCCGTTAACAACATGTCCGACAGCAGCCCGACGGACCCGGTGACCGAGGCGTTCGAGGCCCAGCGCGATCGTCTGCGCGCGGTCGCCCACCGCATGCTCGGCTCACACGCCGACGCCGAGGACGTGGTCCAGGAGGCGTGGCTGCGGCTCTCGCGCCAGGACGCGGCGGCCATCCACAACCTGGCCGGCCGGCTGACCACGGTGGTCGGCCGGATCAGCCTCGACGTCCTGCGATCGCGCCAGTCCCGCCCCGAGGCGCCCTACGACGACCGGCTGCCCGAGCTCGTGGTGACGGTCGACGACAGCCGCGCGCCGGAGGAGGACATGGCGCTCGCCGACTCGGTCGGGCTCGCCCTTCTCGTCGTCCTGGAGTCCCTCGGGCCGAGCGAACGACTGGCGTTCGTGCTGCACGACCTGTTCGCGGTGCCCTTCGACGAGATCGGCCGGATCCTCGGCAGGTCGACGAACGCCGCCAAGATGCTCGCCAGCCGCGCCCGCAGAAAGGTGCAGGTGACAGAGCGTCCGATCGCCGTCGGACGGGAGCAGCGAGAGGTGGTCCGAGCCTTCCTGGCGGCGGCCCGCCACGGCGACTTCCAGGGGTGCTGCACGTGCTCGACCCCGAGGTGAGGCTGACCGTCGACGGCCCCGACGGTGTGGTCGTCGTCCTTGGCGCCACCAAGGTCGCCGCTGGCGCGGCCACGCTGGGGCGAGAGGTGCTCGTCAACGGCCTTCCCGGGATCGTCTCCTGGAGCGAGGACCGCGTCCCGCTGTCGGTCATGGCGTTCACCGTCACCGAGGACCGGATCACCGGGATCACGGTCCTGACCGACTCGACCAAACTCAAGCAGACAGGAATTTTCTGACATTGGGTGATTTGCGCCGACTTTCCTCGCGATTCCTCAAGCAGGACAGAGGCCGTTGACGGCATGTCACTCCAACAGACCCCCCGGCATGCGCCATCTCATATCTGAGATAACCTCAACCCCATGGCAGACGACTACCTCGTACGCATCGGCAAGCTCATCCGTGACGCCCGGCAACACCGGGGCTGGACGCAGACGCAGCTCGCCGAGGCTCTCGGTACCAGCCAGAGCGCCGTCAATCGCATCGAGCGCGGCAACCAGAACATCAGCCTTGAGATGATCGCCCGAATCGGTGAAGCCCTGGACAGTGAGATCGTCTCACTGGGCTACGCCGGTCCGATGCATCTGCGGGTGGTCGGCGGCCGCCGCCTGTCCGGTGCGATCGACGTCAAGACGAGCAAGAACGCGTGCGTGGCCCTGCTGTGCGCCTCACTGCTCAACAAGGGCCGTACGGTGCTGCGCCGGGTCGCCCGCATCGAGGAGGTCTACCGCCTGCTGGAGGTACTCCAGTCCATCGGCGTCCGCACCCGGTGGATCAACGACGGCGTCGACCTCGAACTCGTCCCGCCGGCCGCGCTGGACATGGACGCCATCGACGCGGAGGCCGCCGTACGCACCCGCTCGATCATCATGTTCCTCGGCCCGCTGCTGCACCGTATGGACCGCTTCAAGCTGCCGTACGCCGGCGGCTGCGACCTGGGCACCCGGACCATCGAGCCGCACATGATCGCGCTGCGCCGCTTCGGACTCGACGTCGCGGCGACCGAGGGGCAGTACCACGCCGTCGTCGACCGCTCCGTGCGCCCGGACCGGCCCATCGTGCTGACCGAGCGCGGCGACACGGTGACCGAGAACGCGCTGCTGGCCGCCGCCCGGCACGACGGCGTCACCGTCATCCGCAACGCCTCCTCCAACTACATGGTCCAGGACCTGTGCTTCTTCCTGGAGGCACTCGGCGTCAAGGTGGAGGGCATAGGCACGACCACGCTGACCGTGCACGGCGTGCCGCACATCGACGTCGACGTGGACTACTCCCCCTCCGAGGACCCGGTCGAGGCGATGAGCCTGCTGGCCGCGGCCGTCGTCACCGAGTCCGAGCTGACGGTGCGTCGGGTGCCCATCGAGTTCCTGGAGATCGAGCTGGCGGTCCTGGAGGAGATGGGGCTCGACCACGACCGCACGCCGGAGTACGTCGCAGACAACGGCCGTACCCGCCTGGTGGACCTCACCGTGCGGCCCTCCAAGCTGGAGGCGCCGATCGACAAGATCCACCCGATGCCGTTCCCGGGCCTCAACATCGACAACGTGCCCTTCTTCGCGGCCATCGCCGCCGTCGCCCAGGGCAAGACCCTCATCCACGACTGGGTCTACGACAACCGCGCCATCTATCTCACCGACCTGAACCGCCTCGGCGGCCGCCTCCAGCTCCTCGACCCGCACCGCGTCCTGGTGGAGGGCCCCACCCGCTGGCGCGCCGCCGAGATGATGTGCCCACCGGCCCTGCGCCCCGCCGTGGTGGTCCTCCTCGCGATGATGGCCGCCGAGGGCACGTCCGTCCTGCGCAACGTGTATGTCATCAACCGCGGTTACGAGGACCTCGCCGAGCGCCTGAACTCGATCGGGGCACAGATCGAGACCTTCCGGGACATCTGAAGGTCTTCAGAAACAACAGAACGCCAACTGCTGCGTTCGGCGGGGCCCAAGGCCCCAACGTGGACAGGCACCGGCCGAGCGCAGCGTACCCGGCCTTGTCTCGGCGCAGGCGCAGGCCGACCCCAGGCGGTCAAGCCGAGCTCTGCTGCCTCGATCCGGGCCGCGCCGCACCGCGACCGGTCTCCAGGACGGCGCGACACGAGGCGCGGCCTCAAGAGCGGCGACCCCTGATGTCGGGGTGAGCTGGTACCGGAGCGCCCGTTGCCTGATGCGGGACCAGGAGTTCGGGCACCCGTCGCAGCCAGTAGTCACGGGCGGCGGCATATAACCGCTGTGCCGGACATGCAGGATCCTTCCTCGTGCGCGGGCAGCCCGGTCGTCGCCGCGGGGCGTGCTCGAAACGCCCGGCGCCGCACGGAGTCCGCCATGAAGGCCGTCCGACATCACGGCGGCGCTACGTCAAGCGCTGTGCTCGGGCGGATGTTGTGGCTGAACCGGAACAGGTTGTGCGGGTCGTGCAGCGTCTTGACGCGTCGCAGCCGCTCGAAGTCCTCGGCCGCGAAGAGTTCCCGCACCTGCTCCTCGGAGACCGGGGCACCGTCGTTGTAGACGGAGTTGAGGCTCCGGCCGACGGTCCAGGGCTTCAGGGCGTCGTAGACGCGCTGGTGGACCGGCCGGGCGACCGTGGACGGCGCGGCCGTACCGCCGGTCATCACGCGCAGCATGTACGCGGCGTCCCGGCCGCCGACCGCGCCCGGGTCGGGGGGCCGACGGGCGAAGGCCCCGCCGAGATGACGGATCTCGACGCTGCAGGGCACGGTCGCATCGGGCCCGGCCACGTCCACGACGGTCCGCAGGGCCGTGGGATCGAGTTCGCGCAGCTGGACGTTCCCACCGAAGTAGGCGTGCGGGACGTGCGGGTCCTGGTAGATGGTGCCGACCTGCGCGTACGGCATCTCCCGGACGGTGTCGATCAGCCGCGGGCCGAGCTCCCGCAGGGGCGCCACGAGCCGTTCGCCCTCCTCGGCGGAGCCCGTGAAGGCGATCCGCACGTGTGCGGCATAGCGTCCGCGCAGGGGCTCGGGGACTGACGGCCACGGCGGGCTGGTCATGAGGCAGATCGAGGAGGTGAGTTCCTCGGGCAGCGTCAGGGTCCATGCCCGGTAGGCGTGCAGCAGGTCGACGGGGTGGTCCGCGGCGAAGTGGAGGCCGCCGCCGTAGAGCCGCGTCACCGGCACGAGGGCGGTTTCGACGGCGGTGACGGCGCCGAAGTTGCCGCCGCCACCGCGCAGCGCCCAGAACAGGTCGGGGTCGGAGCCGGCCGTGACGTGGCGCAGCGCGCCGTCCGCAGTGACGAGGTCGAAGGCGCGGACGTAGTCGCTGGCGTAACCGGTCCGGCGGCCGAGCAGGCCGATACCGCCGCCGAGGAGGTAGCCGACGACGCCGATGTGCGGAGCCGAGCCGTTGACGGGGGCCAGACCGTGCGGGGCGGCCTGCTCGATGACCTCTCCCCACAGCACGCCGGCCTGGGCTGTGACGGTTTTGGCCTCGGCGTCCACCGCGACGGCCTTCATCCGGCGGGTGGTGATGAGGACGCCCTCGCCGTCCAGGGCGGTGACGATGCCGTGTCCGGTGGACTGCACGGCGACGGGTAGCCTCCGCTCGGCGGCGAAGCGGACCGCGGCGCGCACGTCCTCGGGGCGGGTGGCGCCGACGACGACGGCGGGGCGGTGCCGAAAGCCGGCCTGGAAACCGGCCCGTTCCTCGTCGTACTCCCGGCTGCCGGGCGTGAGGACGGGTCCTCGCACCTCGGCGGCCAGCGTCTCCACGTCCACGCTCATCCGTTGTTCTCCTTCCGTGGACGGCGTGGCCACCGCCCCGCGAGGGCCGCTCGGCAGACAGGTCCGCTACCGCAGGGACGAGTTCTCCTGCACCCAGTGCAAGCCACGGCCGACCAGCGGGAAGGTGCCGAGGTCGCGGCGGCGCAGGTGCAGGCGGAGGTGGCAGCCGTCGGCCTTGCCCTCCAGGATCAGGTGATCGTCGGCCGGGCGCTCGAAGGCGAACGTCACCTGCCACTTCGGGTCGGCCATCCTGGTCAGGGCGACCGAACGGGCGTTCATGTCGATCGCCGCCATGCAGGGGGCGAGCGAGTCGTCCATGTACTGGATGGCCACGGCGTCGACGGAGTCCACCACGACTCGGCGCCAGCGTCGGCCGTCGGTCGTCACAGGCGGGTGCTGCTCGCCGTCGACGGAGAAGTCGGTGACGTCCCAGACGCCGTACAACTCGGGCTTCTCCCGTCCGCCCCCGTGGTTCTTCCAGAACGTCCAGTCGTTGCGCAGTTGCGCGCCGAGCAGCCAGAGTCCGGCCCCGACCTGGAGGGCGGTGGCGATCCGGTTCGCCCGGCGGGAACGGAAGAGGTCCGCGGGGGTGGCCGCGGGGAGCGGGCGCTGCGTGAGCATGGCCTCGGCCAGGCGAGGCGCCTGCGGGGCCAGCAGAAGCAGGCTCAGCAGGAGCAGTTGGAAGGAGTGGACCTTGACGGGGACATCGAAGGTCATGTTGAGCAGGAGCACCTGGGCCATCTCCGCCGCCGACAGCAGCGCGCCCAGCGACGCCGTGCGCGGCACGATGAGCAGCAGCCCGCCCGCGATCTCGGCACAGCCGAGCAGCATCTGGTACGGCGTCGAGGATCCCGTCTGCGCCCACAGCAGGCTCATCGGGCTGAGCTCGCCGAGCGGCTCGACGAGCTTGGACGGCGGCAGCTGGAACTGGAGCGGGACCGCCTTGGCCGCGCCGTAGGAGAACATCTGTCCCGCGAGGCAGAAACGGGCGGCCAGGCGGAACCACTTGTCCAGCGTCGCGTAGTCCGTCCGGTGCCGGTCCAGCACGTACCAGACCGGCGTGGTGGCGGCGGCGCCCGCGAGCCAGCAGAGCTGCCCGGCCCAGGTGTGCGGGTCGTCGCCGCCGTCGAAGCGGTCACCCAGCTCCCTGCCGAGGACCCGGACGGACATCCAGTTCCGCACCGGGCGTATCGCCCAGAGCTTCGCCCAGGCGTCGGCCGCTTCCTGCAGACGCCCCATTCCGCCCCCGCGCAGGGCCAGGTAGACCTGCGGGGTGGTCAGGCAGTACAGGCCGGCGTAGACGCAGCCGAACCGGTAGGCGGTGCGGGCGGCCCCGGCCCAGTTCGGCGGGGCCGGGGAGGTGCCGGCCTGCGGGAAGGCGCGTCTGGCCGCCCGGCCGGCCGGTGAAGGCGCGACGGTCCGCAGCCACTTGCCTACTCGCACCTTCATCGTTCATCACCTTCTCAGGGGCCGTCTTCGGTGGTCACGGTCAGCTACGGCGGAAACGTCCGAGCCAGGCATGCACGTCGAGGAGTTCCGACGTGGTCGGGATGACACCGCGCATGAGGGCCTCGTCGATCGACTCGACCGTCCAGGCGTCGGCGAAGCCGTCGCGCAAGTGGTCGGCGGAGCGCTTGAGGGCGCAAGGCGCGGCGTCGTCCGGGAGCGGCGCCGGTATCTCCTCGATGGCCTCGGCGAGCCGCGCCTGCATCTGCGCGGATCCCCGGTCGCTGATCGAGAGGATGTACGCCACCGCCCCCGGGCGGCAGGCGCGGTGCAGGGCCGCCGCATAGGCGTGCAGCCTGTCGCCCTCGAAGGTGTGGGCGAGGCCGGAGTCGATCACGGTGTCGAAACGCCCTTCGTAGCCCGTGAGGTCGAGGGCGTCGGCGACTTCGAAGACAGCGCCGAGTCCGCGTGCGGCGGCCTTGTCCCGGGCGAGGGAGATCGCTGTCGGGGACAGGTCCAGCCCCGTCACCGCGTAGCCCTTGCCCGCCAGGTGGAGGGCGTCCTCACCGGTGCCGCAGCCCGCGTCGAGCACCGTGCCGCGGATGAGCCCCGCTTTCTCCAGGGCGACGTAGACGGGTTGGGGCGCCCCGATGTCCCACGGCGGGCGCTTGCCGAACGGGCTCTCCCCGCGGTAGACGGCGTCGAATACCTCGGTCATCACCGCGGGTCCGTCCGGTGCTCCGGCAGGTTCAGTCATGGCTGCCATGATTGCGTCGCCCCCCGGCGCCTCCTCGGTCTCTTGCGGACTTCTGTCACGGAGGTGTCGTCCGCCGGTCAGCGTGAGCCGTACTTGCGGACCGCGAGCGGGGCGAACACCGCGATCAGGCCGACCGACCAGGCCACGGTCTGCAGGACGTAGCTGGTCGCCGGGCCCCCGGTGAACAGTGCGCGCAGCGCGTTCACGGCCGCCGTCATGGGGCTGTGGGCGGCGTACGCCTCCAGCCAGCCCGGCATCGTGCCGGTCGGTACGAACGCCGAGGAGATCAGGGTGAACGGGAAGATCCACACACCGCCGACCGCCTGGGCGGCTTCCGCGTTGCGCACCAACAGCCCGAGGTAGGCGGCGAACCACGACACCGCGTAGCCGAACAACAGCAACAGCAGCAGGCCGGCCAGCGCGGGCACGAGGCCGTTGCGGAACCGGAAGCCGACCAGCAGACCCACTCCCACGGTCACGCCGGCCACGCCGACGTTGCGGAAGATCTCCGACAGCGTGCGGCCGATCAGCACGGCGGTACGGCTCATCGGCATCGACCGGAAGCGGTCCATGAGGCCCTCGTGCATCTCGGCGGCGACCCCGATGGTGGTACCGGCGGCGGAGCCGTACAGCGCCATCTGGACGAGGATG
This sequence comes from Streptomyces sp. NPDC018693, assembly GCF_044391385.1. Lineage (NCBI taxonomy): Bacteria > Bacillati > Actinomycetota > Actinomycetes > Kitasatosporales > Streptomycetaceae > Streptomyces > Streptomyces sp. NPDC018693. The sequence continues at coordinate 592,067 of NZ_JBIRZZ010000004.1, forward strand.
CCGGGCAGCAGGAACTGGGCGTAGCGTTCGCCGCCGACGTCGATGGCGCCGCCGAAGACGTACGTGAACAGCAGGATGAACATCACCGGCTGGACCAGTGAGAACATCACCAGTTCGGGGCTGCGCAGTACGTGCCGTACGTTGCGCAGGGTCATTTGCCACACGTCGCAGAACCACCATGCGAGGGCGTTGCCCGACGGCGTGTACGACGTGCCGCTCTCGCGCGTCAGAGTGGTGGAGGTCATGGCCGCTCGGTTTCCTTCCCACTGTTGCGCCGGTCGGTGCCGTGATCGGCGGATCTGCCCGTCACGGCGAGGAAGACGTCGTCGAGAGTGGGCCGGCGGAGCGCCACGTCACCTATCGCGATCCCCGACTCCCTGAGCAGGTGAAGCAGGTCGGGCAGTGTGCCGCCGTCGGGCAGCGGCGCGTGGACCTGCATCTTCTCGGAGTCGGCGACCGGGTCGGTGCCCAGCCGCTCCCGCAGGATCCGGACCGTGCGCTCCATGGCTCCCGTGTCGAGGAGCGTGATGCCCACCCGGTCCGGGCCCACCTGGGCCTTCAGCTCGTCCGGGGTACCGCTGACGATGACCTTGCCCCGGTCGATCACGGACAGGGAGTCGGCGAGCTGGTCCGCCTCCTCCAGGTACTGCGTGGTGAGCAGTACGGTCGTTCCGTCCGCGACCAGTTCGCGCACGAGCCGCCACACCTCCATACGGCTGCGCGGATCGAGGCCGGTGGTCGGCTCGTCGAGGAAGACGAGCCCGGGCCGCGCCATGAGGCTGGCCGCGACGTCGAGCCGGCGCCGCATCCCGCCCGAGTACGTCTTGGGCTGCCGGTCGGCCGCGTCCTCCAGGCCGAAGCGTTCCAGCAGTTCGCTCGCGCGTGCCCGGCAGTCGGACTTCGACAGCCGGAACAGCCTGCCGATCATGTGCAGGTTCTCGCGCCCGGTGAGCAGTTCGTCGACAGCAGCGTACTGGCCGGTGAGCCCGATCATCGACCGGACCCGCCGGGGGTCGCGGCGCACGTCCACGCCGAACACCTCGGCCACTCCCTCGTCCGGCGCGATGAGGGTGGCCAGGATCCGGACGGTGGTGGTCTTGCCGGCGCCGTTGGGGCCGAGCAGGCCGTGCACCGTGCCCTCGGGCACCGTGAGTTCGAGGCGGTCGAGTGCGGTGAGCGAGCCGAAACGCTTGCACAGACCGGCCGTCCTGATCGCTGCTGGCATCTGCCGTGATTCCTTTCCTGGTCCGACGCGCCCTGAGGTGCGGGGTGGCGGGGCGGCGACCCGGTTCAGTGGTGCACGGCACCGAGCAAGGCCGACATGTGGATGGCGTCGGCGGCCGCCGCGCCCGCCGCGGTCGACGCGGTGACCGACTGCTTCCAGCGACTGGTCAGGTCCCCGGCCGCGTACAGGCCCGGCACGCTGGTGCACTGGGAGGCGTCGACGCCGACGAAGCCGGCGTCGTCGACTGTCAGCTTCAGTTCGTCGGCCGCCCGCTGCACGACGGGTTGCTGCCGCTGTCGCGGCGTCCACACCAGGGTCTGCCGCTCCAGGACCCTGCCGTCGGCCAACTCGATGCCGTACAGGGCCCCTTCCCGGTGGTGCAGGCGGCGGACCGTTCCCGTGACGACGTCCCCTCCCCTGCTTCGCGCGGTCGCGCGAGCGGTCTCCAGGCCGGGCATCGACTCCTGGCAGATCGCGATCGTGTCCTCGCTCCAGGCGCGGAAGGCCACGGCCGACAGTCCCGCGAGTTCCGCGTTGTCGGCGACCGTCGCCCAGCGCCGACCGGCGTTCTCCTCACCCAGGCAGAACGGGCAGTGGATCACGCTGCGGCCCCAGCACTCCGCGAAGCCGTCCACGTCGGCCGGATGGACGTCGACGACACCGGTCGCGAGCAGGACGGTTCGGGCCTCGACGGTCTCAGCGCCGCCGAGGGCGATCCGGAAGCCCCCGTCGGGAGCGGGGAGCACGCTGTCGGCGTCGTCCTCCAGCCGCTCCACGGTCGTGTACCGGGAGAGCTCCCGCCAGGCGCGATCCCGGAACTCGGCGGGAGTGACGCCGTCCATTCCGATGTGGCCGTGAACGCCTGCCGACGCGCTGTTGCGCGGTGCCCGGGGGCTGTCCACGACGATCACCTGGTGCCGGTATCTGGCCAGGCCGAGTGCCGCGGTGAGCCCGGCGGGGCCGGCTCCCACGATCACGGTGGTGTGGTCGGCGTGCGAGGACATCTCTGATCCCTTCCGTCGGGCGGCATGAGCGGGTCCGTCCACCGCGGGAGCGGTCCGGCAGGTGCCCGGTGGGGGAACGCCGGGATGGGGCAGTCGGCGGGCGGAAGCCGTCGGCCCGCATTGTCGTTGCCGCCGCGGTGGTGGAGAGGTGCGGGCGAAAGAGGTGAGCCAGACAGTCGTGCGCCTGCGCGGCAGGGGTGATGCCGGCGCTTCTCCGCCCAGGCACCAGCCGGCCGCGGTCGACGCCCCCGCCCCGAGTCACCGGGCGGGGGCAGGCGCATGGCCGCGTCTCGTCAGGCGCCGACGTACTGGGCGAGGTGCTCGCCCGTGAGGGTGGAGCGGGCGGCGACGAGATCGGCGGGCGTGCCCTCGAAGACGATCCGGCCGCCGTCGTGGCCGGCGCCGGGGCCGAGGTCGATGATCCAGTCGGCGTGCGCCATGACCGCCTGATGGTGCTCCACGACGATGACCGTCTTGCCGGAGTCCACCAACCGGTCGAGCAGGGCGAGCAGTTGCTCGACGTCGGCCAGGTGCAGGCCGCTGGTCGGCTCGTCGAGGATGTAGACGTTGCCCGTTCCCCCCATGTGGCCGGCGAGCTTCAGCCGTTGCCGCTCGCCGCCGGAGAGGGTGGTGAGCGGCTGGCCGAGGCCGAGGTAGCCCAGGCCGACCTCGGCGAGCCGGTCGAGGACGGTGTACGCGGCGGGCGTCCGTGCCTCACCGCTGCGGAAGAACTCGGCGGCCTCGGCCACCGGCATCGCGAACACCTCGCTGATGTCCCGGCCGCCGAGCCGGTACTGGAGCACCGATGCCTGGAACCGCTTGCCCTCGCAGTCCTCGCAGGTGGTGGCGGCACCGGCCATGATCGCCAGATCGGTGTAGATGACACCGGCACCTTTGCAGGCGGGGCAGGCGCCCTCGGAGTTGGGGCTGAACAAGGCGGGCTTGACCCCGTTGACCTTGGCGAACGTCTTGCGGATCGGTTCGAGCATGCCCGTGTAGGTGGCCGGGTTGCTGCGCCGGGAGCCCTTGATGGGCGACTGGTCCACCGTGACGACGCCGTCGCGGCCCGCTACCGAGTCGTGGATCAGGGAACTCTTGCCGGAGCCCGCGACCCCGGTGACCACGGTGAGCACGCCGAGCGGGATGTCCACGTCGACGTCGCGCAGATTGTGGGCGTTGGCCCCGCGCACCTCCAGCACACCGGACCGCTCGCGCACGGACGGCTTCAGCGAGGCCCGGTCGTCCAGGTGCCGTCCGGTGACGGTGCCGCTGGCCCGCAGACCCTCGACGGTGCCCTCGAAGACCACCTCGCCGCCCTTGGTGCCGGCGAGGGGTCCCAGGTCGACGACGTGGTCGGCGATCACGATCGTCTCCGGCTTGTGCTCCACGACCAGCACGGTGTTGCCCTTGTCGCGCAGTCGCAGCAGCAGGTCGTTCATCCGCTGGATGTCGTGCGGGTGCAGGCCGACGGTGGGCTCGTCGAAGACGTAGGTGACGTCGGTGAGCGCGGAGCCCAGGTGGCGGACCATCTTGACGCGCTGGGCCTCACCGCCCGAGAGCGTGCTCGAGGACCGGTCGAGCGAGAGGTAGCCGAGGCCGATCCGGACGAACGAGTCGAGGGTCTGGCCGAGCACCGTGAGCAGTGTCGTGACCGACGGGTCGGTCAGACCGCGGATCCAGGCCGCGAGGTCGCTGATCTGCATGGCGCAGGCGTCGGCGATGCTGAGGCCGTCGATCTTCGCGGACCGGGCGGTCTCGCTGAGCCGGGTGCCGTGGCACTCGGGGCAGGCGGAGAACGCCACCGCCCGTTCCACGAAGGCACGGATGTGCGGCTGGAGCGTCTCCTTGTCCTTGGACAGGAACGACTTGCGCACCCGCGCGAGGAGGCCCTCGTAGGTGGTGTTGACGCCCTTCACCTTGACCTTGACCGGGTCCCGGTGCAGGAAGTCGTGCCGTTCCTGCTCGGTGTAGTCGCGGATCGCCTTGTGCGGGTCGAGGAAGCCCGACTCGGTGAACGACTGCACCACCCAGCCGTCCGGCTTCCAGCCGGGGACCGTGATCGCGCCGTCCGCGAGCGACTTGGAGTCGTCGAACAGCTGGGCGGGATCGATGTCCGAGACGGTGCCCATGCCCTCGCACCGCAGGCACATGCCGCCGACGACGCTGAAGCCCTTCTCGATCCTCTTGCCGTTCACCACAAGGACACCCGACGCGTCGGCCGAGGCCACGTTGAAGGCGAACGCCTTCTGCGAGCCGATGTACGGCTTGGCGAGCCGGCTGAAGAGGATGCGCAGCAGTGTGCCCGCGTCGGTGGCGGTGCCGACCGTGGAGCGCAGGCTGGTGCCCATCGGCTGCTGGTCGACCAGGATCGCGGTGGTCAGCCCGTCGAGCAGGTCGGCCTCGGGCCGCGCCAGGGTGGGCATGAAGCCCTGGATGAAGGCGCTGTAGGTCTCGTTGATCAGCCGTTGCGACTCTGCGGCGATCGTGTCGAACACCAGGGAGCTCTTGCCCGAGCCGGAGACCCCGGTGAACACGGTCAGCCGCCGCTTGGGGATCTCCACATGCACGTTCTTGAGGTTGTTCTCACGTGCTCCGTGCACACGGATCAGATCATGGCTGTCGGCGGCACACAGCGCAGCGGGCTGGGTGTCCGTCTCCGTGCCGGCCGTCATGGTGTCCCTCCTGTTTGTCGGACGCGGCACGCCTTCGTCATGCGACGTGGTGACGAGTTCCTGAACGTCCCGGTTCATGGCCTCAAGCGTATACCTGCAAAGTCGGTTGAGGGTTTTGGAGAAACAACGCCGAGTTGCTCGTATAAAGTCTCAAACCGTGAAGTACCTGCGTCCATACGACCTGGCCCGTGAGCACGGCATTTCCACCCAGGCGGTCCGCAACTACGAGCGGGACGGGTTCATCCCGCTCGCGCGGCGCACCCCGTCTGGCTACCGCACCTACACCGAGATCCACGCGGCGGCCCTGCGCGCCTATCTGGCGCTCGTCCAGGCATACGGTTACGCCACGGGTGGCGAGATCATGCGCTCGCTCAACACCGGCGACCTCGACGCCGCGCTGACCGCCGTCGACCGCGGCCACGCCCAACTGCTGCGCGACAGAAGCACGCTGGACGCGGTGGGGCGGGCGGTGGAGCACCTCACCCGCGGCCCCGGCCTCGCCGAGCACACCTCCGCCGGCAGCGAGCCGCTCAGCATCGGCGAACTCGCGCGCCGCCTCGGGGTGACCGCGGCGACCCTGCGGAACTGGGAGGCGGTGGGCATCCTCACCCCCGCCCGGGAGCCGGTCACCGGTCATCGTTCGTTCGGCGCCGCGGACGTGCGCGACGCCGAGCTGACTCATCTCCTGCGGCGCGGGGGGTACCCGCTGGAGCACATCCGCACGGTGGTCCGGCAGATCCGCACGGCCGGCGGCACCGAGGCGCTGTCCGCGGCCCTCGACGACTGGCGGCGGCGGCTCACGGCCCGCGGTGTGTCCATGCTCGACGCGGCGGCCCGTCTCGGCGGGTACGTGGCCCTGCTGGGCGTCGCCCCGGCCGGACCGCCGGCCGCCGCGGAACCCGCTCCCGCGCCGGGATCCCCACCGACGGTTTGAGACCCCGCGGCCCGGCGAGTCCGCCCGTGGCGCCGACCGCATCGCCGTAAGCCTCAACAGGTCTTTCAATGATTCGATTGACAGACATGAGAAAGGACTTCCACGACCTTCCCGTGGCCTCGTGCGCCGTGCTGGCGCTCGGCGAACCCACCCACCGGGAACCCGCCTTCGGGTGGGTACGCAACGAGCTGTTCGCCCGGCTGACCCGACTCGGCTTCCGCTCGATCGCCCTGGAGACCGACCGCGTGGCCGCGCTGCGCGTCGACGACTTCGTCAAGGGCGGCGACGGGGATCTCGACGAGGTGGCGCGGGTGGGCTTCTCCCACGGCTTCGGCGATCTTGAGACCAACCGGCGCCTCGTCGCCTGGATGCGCGACCACAACGCAGACCTGCCGCCGGAGGAGCAGCTGACCTTCCACGGCTTCGACGTCCCGACGGAGACGACCAGCGCCCCCAGCCCGCGGCGCTGTCTCGAGCACGCCCGGGACTATCTGGGGCTCGACCTCGACCTGACCGGGCTGTTCGGCACGGACGAGCAGTGGAGCCGTACGGAGGCGGTGATGGACCCGGCCATGTCGGTCGGGGCCACGCCCGAGGCGGAGCGGCTGCGGTCCCTCGCCGACGACATGCTCACGCTGCTCCACGCCAACGCCGCCGAACGGATCGCGCAGACCTCGCGCGCGGCGTGGCTCCGGGCCAGGACCCACCTCACCGCCGGCCTCGGTCTGCTGCGCTACCACTGGCAGGCGGCCCAGCGCCTGGAGAACAACACCCGGCTGTCCCGGCTGTTCGCCACCCGGGACGCGCTCATGGCGCAGAACCTCCTCGACATCCGCAGCATCGAGGGCCGCCGGGGCGCGACGCTGGTCTTCGCCCACAACGTGCACCTCCAGCGGACCCCGAGCACCTGGAGCCTGGGAGACCTGCGCGTCGGCTGGCCCGGGGCCGGCACCGTCGTGGCACCACTGCTGGGCGAGCAGTACGTCTTCGTCGCCGGCAGCCTGGGCCGCAGTGAGGCCATCGGGCTGGGCGACCCCGAGCCAGGCACCCACGAGGGCGTTCTGCAGGACCGCGTCACCGACTGGGCCCTGGCCCCCACCGGCACGGCAACCGCCGCCCGGCCCAGGACGGACACGACCCCGCAGCAGGGCTACTTTCCGCTCGACCAGGCCCTCCTGGGCACCGCCGACGCGGTCCTGCACGTCCGCGACGGCGCCGCCGTCACCCCGTCGGGGGACCTCCTGCGCACCCCCGCCGGTGCCGGGAGCGGGCACTGACAGAGACAGGAAGGATTCGCCGGGCTCCCCGGGCGCCGGAGATTAGATTCGCCGTCGATCAGGGAGCCTCCCGAAGGAGCTGACCGCGCTTGAACACGGTTCCTGCACTGTTCGAGTCAATCGTCGCCCGACGGGGCAATGAGCCCGCCCTCGTCGACGGGGAGGGCACCCTCGGGTACGCGGAGCTGAACACCCGGATCAACCGGCTCGCCCGCAGGCTCGTCGCGCACGGTGTCGGTCCCGACTCGCTCGTCGCGATCGCGATGCCGAAGTCGCGAGAACTGATCGTGGCGATCATGGCGGTGCTCAAGGCCGGCGGCGCCTACCTCCCGCTCGACCCGGACTATCCGGCGGAACGCCTGTCGTTCATGCTGTCCGACGCGCGGCCGGTGCTGCTGCTGCGGTCCTCCTCGGTGGCGCCCCTCGGCGCGGGTCCGGAGGAACTCGTCCTCGACGACCCGGCGTTCCGTGCCGCGTGCGCGGCTCTGCCGGGGCACGACGTCGCCCAGCACGAGCGCCGCGCCGCACTGCGCCCCGAGCACCTGATGTACGTCATCTACACCTCGGGGTCGACCGGAACGCCCAAGGGTGTCGCCGTGCCGCACAGCGGTGTACGCGACATGGCCGCCACCCAGGCGGCCGTCCTGCGGGCGGGCCCGGGCGACCGCGTGCTCCAGTGGGCGTCCATCAGTTTCGACGCCGCCTTCTGGGACGTGTCCCTGGCGCTGCTGTCCGGGGCGGCCCTCGTGATGGTGCCCGCCGACGACCTGCTGCCGGGCCATCCGCTGTGGAACACCTTGCTCAAGTACGGCATCACGCACGCCGTACTGCCCCCGGTGGCGCTCAGCGAGACCGACGCCGAGGACGTCCTGCTCGGCGGGACCGTCATGTCCACGGGGGACAGCTGTACGCCGACGCTGGTGCGCAAGTGGTCGCGGGCACGGCGGATGTTCAACGGCTACGGTCCGACCGAAGTGACCGTCGGGGCGACGATCGCCGGGCCGGTGCGCGACGCCGGTGACATCGGGATCGGCACTCCGTGGGTCGGCAAGGAGGTGCATGTGCTCGACGAGCGCCTGCGCCCGGTGCCGCCCGGCACGGAGGGCGAGCTGTACATCGCGGGCAGCGGGCTGGCGCGCGGCTATCTCAACCGGTCCCCGGCGACCGCGGGGAAGTTCGTGGCCGACCCGTTCGGGCCGCCGGGCACCCGGATGTACCGCACGGGCGACCGGGGCCGCAGGGGGCCGGACGGCGAGCTGTTCTTCGCGGGCCGCTCCGACGGCCAGGTGAAGCTGCGCGGTTTCCGCGTCGAACTCGGTGAGATCGAAGCCCGGCTCGCCGCCCATCCGGCGGTGGACGTCGCCGTCGCCGTGGTGCGGGGTGAGCTGGCCGACGCGCATGTCGTCGGCTATGTCACCACCACGGCGCCGATCGAGCCGGGTGATCTGCGCGCCCATGTCGCCGAGTCACTGCCCGCGCACATGGTGCCCGCACGGGTCACGGTGCTGGAGCGGTTCCCGACACTGGCCAACGGCAAGATCGACCGGGAGGCCCTGCCGCAGCCGGACGCGGGCGCCGAGGGACTCCCGGACGGCGGGCGGGCGCCGGAGGCCGTCGAGGCGGACGACTGCGCGGCCGTGGTCTGCGCGATCGTGCGGGACGTCCTCGGGATCCCGGAGGTGGCGGCCGCCGACAACTTCTTCGAGCTCGGCGGGCACTCCGTGCAGGCGACCAGGCTGGTCGCCCGGATCCGGGAGCGGTTCGAGGTCGCGCTGTCGATCCGGGCCGTGCTGGAGGCGGCGACGATCGGCGAGCTGGCCGCGGCCGTCGAGAGCCGGCTGCCCGGCTGACGGCCGTCAGCGGAAGGCGACCGGCAGACTGGCGTAGCCGTTCAGGAAGTTGGAGTAGATCGGGGCGGGCTCGCCGCACATCTCGATCTCGGCGACCGATTCGGTGAGCGCGCTCAGCAGTGCGCGCAGCTCCGCCCGGCCGAGGAACGCGCCGACGCAGAAGTGCGGGCCGTGGCCGAAGGAGAGGTGCTTGTTGGGCGAGCGGGTCGGGTCGAACCGGCGGGGCTGGTCGAACACCTCCTCGTCGTTGTTGGCGGAGGTGTTCCACAGTGTCACGATGTCGCCCGCGCGCACCCGCCGGCCGCCTATCCGCATGTCCCGGGTCGCGGTGCGGGCGAAGTGCATGGCCGGAGTGGCCCAGCGCAGCACCTCCTCGACCGCCGTGTCGATCGCGGCCGACCCTTCGCGCAACGCCCGCCACTGGGCGGGGTGCTCGGCGAACGTCTTCACCGCGCAGATCGCGGACACGCGGGAGGACTCGTCGCCGCCGAGCACGAGGCTGTAGCAGTTGAGCGCGGCCTCCTCCAGCGTCAGCGGGCGGCCTCCCGCCTCCGCTGTCGCGATCATGCTGATCACGTCGTCGCCGGGGTCGCCGCGGCGGTGCCGGGCGAGGTCCATGAAGTAGCCGATGATCTCGTTGCGGGCCTCCAGGGAGTCCAGCCGGTCGGACTCGGCGTCGTCCGAGGAGAGGGCCAGCTTGTTCCAGCGCAGCAGCTTCTCGCGGTCCGCCTCCGGGATGGAGAGCAGATCGCAGATCGTGTTCATCGGGATGTGCTCGGCGACCTCCGCCGCGAAGTCGATCTCTCCTTGCCCCGCAACGGTCTTGATGAGCCGTGACGTCCGCTCCCGTACCTTCTCCGCCACCGCGCCGAGGACGCGCGGGGAGAAGGCGCGCAGCATCAGGTTGCGCAGCTCGCGGTGGCGGGGCCGGTCGGTGACCGCGAGCATCTTGCCGCCCGCCGAGTCACCGCCGCTCAGCAGGACGTCCAGTACGGTCCCGCGAGCGGAACTCAGGGAGCGCACGTCGGCGTAGCAGGACAGCACGTCGGCGTGACGGGCGACGACCCAGAAACCGGGTTTTCCCTCGTGCCAGTACACGGGCCGGTGCTTGCGCACGTCGCGCCAGAACTCGTACGCGTCGTGCCGTACGAAGGCGGTCGCGTCGGTCAGGTCCAGCTCGGTCGGGGTGGTCATGCCCACATGGTCACATCGGCGGCGCCGACGCCGGGAAGCTCTTGCGCAGGTCTTTCTTCTTGAATGAGAGACGAAAGATTGCAGATCAGCCCGTTCCTTCCCGTGTCACGCTCAGGAACATGGGTCGTTGGACGCGCCGGATCGTCCGGCTGCGGCCGGCAGATCACCTATGACGAGGAGGCGGCGTCCTGAGTACTCTGACGTATGGGGACTATCTCCACATGGAGACCCTGCTTTCGCTCCAAGAGCCGCAGGCCCCCCAAACAGTCGGCCGGGCGGTCGTCCTGGCCGAACAGTTCTTCATCATCGCCCACCAGTCCTGCGAGCTGTGGCTGAAGCAGCTCGGGGCTGATCTGGACGCCGCTGCCGAGGCGCTCCTGCCGCCCTGCGACCCGCACGACCTGGAACTGGGACTGGAATTCCTGCTGCGGTCCGGCGACCTGATACGGGTGCTTCAGCAGCAGTTGCTGGTGCTGGAGAAACTGCCGCTGCGTTACTTCGCCGAGTTCCGGACCTATCTGGACACGGCGAGCGGCGCGCAGTCCGCGCAGTTCCGGCGGCTGACGGCACTGCTGGGCAACAGCCACCACCAGGGCACTCTCTACGAGGCGTTCGCGGCGGCGGTCGAGTACCACGGGCAGTCCGTGCACGACGTCTGCCGACGTGGCGTCGAGTCCGGCGTGCTGCACCGCCTCGCGGAAGCGCTGGTGGACTTGGGGAACGGATACTGGCACTGGAAGGTGGCACACCTGGCGCTGGTGTCGAAGATGATCGGCGAGCAGGGCGGAACCGGCGGTTCGAGCGGTGTCGACTTCCTTGCCCGCCGAGTCACCCGGCCCTTCCCCGAACTTCGCCGGCTGCGCGGGAAGGTGCACCACTCATAGCCATTCGGCCGCCGATGGGCACCCGTGCATGAGGGCCTCCTGTGGTCGGGCGTGGATGTCGCAGTCCACACCGACCCCAGAAGGCCCTCACTTGTTCGAACACCCCGCACCCGTGTCACCACCGTGCCGGGGCAGCCACCTAGCGGGCTTCGACCTCCAGGGCGTAGCCGCGGCCCCAGGCCGTGCGGATCACCAGGTCGGTCGGTGACAGACGGCGGCGGAGCCTCATGATGTGCAGGTCGAGCGAATTCCTCGTCGGCCTCTGCACGCATTCCGCGAGCCGTTGTGAGAGTTCATGCCGGTACACCACCTCCCCGAAGTGCTCGATGAGCAGCTCCATCAATTCGGTCTGGACGTTGGAGATGGTGATCGAATGCGAACCGAAGGTGAGTGTTCCCGCGGAGTCGAGGGTGGGTATCTGCCGGCTGTCGAGCCGGTTCTGGAGAGCCCTGACCCGGGCGTCGAGATCGTCCCGGGAGATGGGTGCCCGGACCCAGTCCTCGAAGGGGTCGTTGCAGACCGGCGGACGGGCGCCCGCCTCCACCACGAGGAGACGGGGTACGCCGTCCCTCCTGCATCGGTTCCGAAGGTCTGTTTGTGCCGGCCATCGGACGAACATGACATCGCTGGTCGTACATCGCACAGCCTGCGCCTCCCCGTCGACGCACAGAGATGGTCACTGTCATCGTCGGCCGACGGCGGTCTCACGTCGGCCGAGCAGCCGCAACGGGCTAGCCGTTCATCGCCTCCCGGAGGCTGCGCGGCCGCATGTCGGTCCAGTGCTCCTCCACGTATGCGATACTCTCCGCCCTTCCGGCGGGGCCGAAGACGCTGCGCCATCCGGCGGGCACCTCGGCGAAGGCGGGCCACAGGGAGTGCTGGTCCTCGTCGTTGACCAGCACGTGGAACTGGCCGTCCTCGTCGTCGAACGGATTGGTGCTCACCTTTTGTCCTCCAGATCTCGTTTCAGCACGTGCGGGTTCGATCAGGGTCACTGCGCTGCCCGCAGAATCCGGTTGATGGTGCGGCTGATCTCAGCCGCGTTCCGCGGCCAGTACATCTCGTTGTGAGCGCAGGCGATGTCGATGCGCTGCAGACGACCGTCGACGTGTTCCTGCCAGAGCACGTCCAGGTCCTCGTCCAGTTCCCGCTTGTCGTGGGTCTCCGGGTCGAGGAGTGCGTTGAAGAAGACGACGTCACCGCGGTACCGCGGTGAGGTGAACCGCCGCATCTGCTCCATCTGTCCGATGAAGATCGAGGAGGCGGTGGTGACGAGCGACGGGTATTCCTCCATCCCTGCCAGGTGTCCCATGTAGTTGGCGAGGTAGCGGCGGACCATGGACTCGTCCAGCGCTTCCAGGTCGGCGAAGTGGCTGGAGGGCGCGGCGTCCAGCAGCGCCAGGAGTGCCACCTCGTGTCCGCGGCGCTGGAGTTCGGCCGCCATGGCGTGCGCGAGGGTGCCGCCGAAGGACCAGCCCAGCAGGTGGTAGGGGCCGCTCGGCTGGACTTGGAGGACCTGCCCGAGGTAGTCCTCGACCATCTCCTCGATGGAGCCGGCCGGCGCAGTGGTCCCGTCGAAGCCGCGTGCCTGAATGCCGTACAGCGGCCAGGCCGGGTCCAGGTGGCGGGCGAAGCCGAGGTAGGGCCAGCTCAGCCCGCCGCCCGGGTGCAGCCACCACAGAGGTGGCTGTTGCCCCTCGGTGCGGATCGGCAGCAGGACGGCGAACGGGTCCTCGAAGTCGGCGTCGGCGTCGGTGGTCAGCTGTGCCGCCAGTTCGGCGACGGTCGGATACTGGAACACCGTGCGGATCGGGACGTCCACGCCCAGCTTCTCGTGGATCCGCCAGACCAGACGCGTCAGCCGCAGGGAGTGGCCGCCGCAGGCGAAGAAATCGTCGTCGATGCCGATCCGGTCCAGGCCCAGCACCTCGGCGAAGAGCGCGGCGAGTTCCTCCTCGCGCGGAGTGCGCGGGGCCCGGTGTTCCCCGCCGACCGGGTCCGGCTCGGGGAGCGCGGCCCGGTCCACCTTGCCGTTCTCGGTGAGCGGCAGCCGGTCGAGGACGACGATCTCGGCGGGCATCATGAACTCCGGCAGCCGGCCGGCGAGCCGCTCGCGCAGCACGGAGGGCAGCCGGGAGGCGCGGCGGGAGACCGCGGGGACGTTCGCCGACCGGGCCGAGGGGGCGCCGGAGGGCCGGTACAGACCGTCGCAGCAGACGGCGTCGACGTCGGGCAGGACGGCCGCCTCGAAGCAGTCACCCGCCTGGGCCGACCACGTGCAGTACACCGCGAGCCCGCGCCGGGCGCCCCATGCCTCCAGTTCGGCGGGGTCGAGCGTGCCGCCCAGTTCGGCGGGAGCGCCCCATTCGGCGGCCTCGCCGGCCAGGCGGGCGTTGGGGACGCGGGTCAGGCGGAGCCGGCCGCCGTGCCGGGCCAGCGCGCTCTCCAGGTCGGCCAGTTCGCGGACCTCCGACGCCCAGACCGCCTCGGGCAGGTCGCCGAGGTCCAGCGGCTTCGCCGGCGCCTTGTGCAGCACGACCTCGTAGCGGTGGCGGGTCAGCTCGTTGTGGTGGGTGCCCTGCTTGAGGCGGATGTCGGCGGCGACGGCGTCCGGGCGTGCCTCGGCCCAGCGGGTGAAGAAGCCCGGGTCGACGACGAGTTCCTTCTCAGCGAGCACCGCGCGTTCGACGGCGGCCTGCACGGCGGCCGGGCCGTCGGCGGGCTGCCGGCAGCGGTGCACCGCCGCGGCGAACGTGCGCAGGGTGCGGTAGTTGCGGACGTCGCCGAGCACCACGCGCCCGCCGGGTGCGAGCCGGTCCATCGCGAGGTCGAGCACCCGGGTCAGGTAGTCGGCGTCCGGGAAGTACTGCACGACCGAGTTGAGGATGACCGTGTCGAAGTACCCGGCGGGCAGGCCGTCGGCGTCGTCGGCGGGCTGGCAGCGCAGGGTCACCTTGTCCGACAGCCGCCGGTCGGCGCTGGTCTGGGCGCGCAGTCGTTCGATGACGGGCGCCGAGAAGTCGGTGCCCCAGTACTCCTCGGCCTCCGGTGCGAGCGGGCCGAGCAGCAGACCGGAGCCGACGCCGATCTCCAGCACCCGGCGCGGGCGCAGGGACCGCACTTGCCGCAGCACCGCCTCGCGCCAGGACCGCATCTGCGCCAGCGGGATGGGACGGCCGGTGTAGGAGCTGTTCCAGCCGGTGAAGTCCTCGCCGACCGTGTCGGTGGCGACCTCTGTCGCGCCGTACATGGTGTCGTAGATCTCGCGCCACTCGCCGACCTGTTCGACGGCGTCACGGCCGGTGGAGGCGGTGCTGTCGGGCACCACGTAGGCGACCATGCGGCGTTCGCCGAGCCGGTCCCGGCGCACGGCGACCACCGCGTTCGCCACGCCGTCCTGTTCGCGCAGCACCGCCTCCAGCTCGCCCGGCTCGACGCGGAAGCCGCGCAGCTTGAGCTGGTCGTCACTGCGGCTGACGTAGTGAAGGCGACCGGCGGTGTCCCAGCGCACCAGGTCACCGGTGCGGTAGACGCGCGCTCCGGGCTGTGCGGACGGGTCGGGCACGAACCGAGTGGCGGTCAGGCCCGGGCGGCCCGCGTAACCGCGCGCCACGCCGTCGCCGCCGATGTACAGCTCGCCCACCACGCCGCGTGGCACCGGCCGCAGCCGGTCGTCCAGGACGAGGAGCCGGCTGCCGTCCATCGGGGTGCCGATGGGCAGCGGGTCGGTGCACTGCGCCGCGGAGGCCATCCGGTGCCGGGAGGCGAACGTGGTGGTCTCGGTCGGGCCGTAGCCGTTGACCACGGTGACGCCGGGGCAGGCGTCGAGGACCGCGCGGACGGCGGTCGGCGACAGGACGTCCCCGCCGGCCCACACCTCATGGACGGCACCGAAGCACTCGGCGTGCTGTTCGGCCATCACGGCGAACAGTCCGGCGGTCAGCCACAGCGCCGTCACCTCCCGCTCGACGATCACCCGGGCGAGTTCCGCGGTGTCCGGCCGGCCGGCGCGGGCCACCACGGCCGTGCCGCCGCCGAGCAGCGGCACCCACATCTCGTACGTCGACGCGTCGAAGGTGTGCGGCGAGTGGACGAGGACGCGGCGATGGGCGCCGGTGCGGAAGCAGCCGTCGAGCGCGAGGTCGACGACGTTGCGGTGGGTCACCTCCACGCCCTTGGGGCGTCCGGTGGAACCCGAGGTGTACATCACGTAGGCGATGGCGTGCTCGCCGACGCCCTCCACTTCGGGCGGCGAGTCGGGCAGCCCGTCGAGATCCTCCTCGGCGAGTCCCTCGTCCACGGTGAGCGCCGGATCGAGGTCCGCGAGCAGGAAGTCGATGCGCTCGGGCGGGTAGGTCGGGTCGATGGGCGCGTAGGCGGCACCGGCCTTGAGGACACCGAGGATGGCGGCGACGAGCAGTGGCGAGCGTTCCATCACGAGCGCGACGCGGTCGGCCGGGCGGGCGCCGCGGGCCCGGAAGCGATGCGCGAGGCGGTTGGCCCAGCGGTCCAGTTCGGAGTAGGTCCAGGTGAGCGTGGAGTCCGCGGAGACCAGCGCGGTGGCGTCCGGCGTCGCGGCGACCGCGGCGGCGAACCGCTCGGGAAGCGTGCCGGCCTCGAACCCGGCGCCTCGGGCCGGGCCGCCCCAGGCGCTCAGCGCAGCCCGCTCCTGTTCGGTGAGGACATCGACGGATCCGATGGGCGTGTCCGGCGCCGCGACCGCTTGGCGCAGGAAGTGCAGCCAGCGGTCGAGCAGCGTCCTGACCGTCCCCGCGTCGAAGAGTTCGGTGGCGTACTCCGCGAAGCCCTCGATGCGGGCCGGTGCACCTTCCTCGTCCCGTTCGGTGACGCTGATGAACAGGTCGAAGCGCGCGGTGCCCAGGGAGAAAGGCTCCTCGGTCACGGTCAGGCCGGCCAGGTGGAACTCCGGCCGCGTGTTGTTCTGGAGCGCCAGGCACACCTGGAAGAGCGGGTGGTGGGCGGGCGAGCGGACGGGGTTGAGCATCTCGACCAGGTGCTCGAACGGGATGTCCTGGTGGTCGTAGGCGGCGAGGCTGCTCTCGCGCACCCTGCCGACGAGTTCGGCGAAGGAGGGGTCACCGGAGGTGTCCGCGCGCAGCACCCACGTGTTGACGAAGAAGCCGACCAGTCGGTTGAGCGCCTCGTCGGTGCGTCCGGCGATGGGCGAGCCGATGGGCACGTCCGTGCCCGCGCCGAGCCTGGTGAGCAGCGCGGCGAGGGCCGCCTGGAGCACCATCGACACCGTGGCGCCGGACTCCCGGGCCAGCCGGCGCACGCCGTCGGTCAGCTGGGGGTCGAGGGCGAGCGGCACCAGATCGCCGGCGTACGACGCGACGGCGGGCCGGGGCCGGTCGGTGGGGGGCGTGACGGTCTCGGGCAGGCCGGCCAGCTGGGTCGTCCAGTAGTCCAGCTGCCGCCGGTAGAGGCTGCCCGGGTTCTCGCTGTCGCCCAGCAGTTCCCGCTGCCAGAGCGTGTAGTCGGCGTACTGCACGGGAAGCGGTTCCCACTCGGGCGCCCGGCCCGCGCGGCGGGCCTCGTAGGCGGTGGTGAGGTCCTCGGCGAGCGGGAGGGCGGACCAGCCGTCGGCGGCGATGTGGTGCGCGCCGATGAGGAACACCGCCTCGCGTTCGCCGGTCCGCAGCAGCCAGGAGCGGAACGGGATCTCGGCCGCCAGGTCGAACGGGCGGCGCGCCGCCGCCCGCAGGACGTCGGGCAGTTCGGCCTCGGTGACCTCGCGTTCCTCCCAGGGGACCTCGACCGCGGCCGGTGGCAGGATCCGCTGGTACGGCTGCCCGTCCGCCTCGCCGAAGACGGTGCGCAGCGATTCGTGCCGCACGACGACGTCGTGCACGGCGCGGCGCAGGGCGGCCGGGTCGAGCTCACCGCGCATCCGCAGGGCCAGCGCGACGTTGTAGGTCGCCGAGGGTCCTTCGAAGCGGTGGATGAACCACAGCCGCTGCTGGGCGTAGGACAGCGGCAGCAGTTCGGGCCGGACCTGGGGCCGCAGCGGCGCGCGGAGGTGGTTCAGGGTGGTCAGGTGCGCCGCGAGTTCGGCGACGCTGGGCGACTGGAAGACGGCCCGGATGGGGATCTCCACTCCGTGCTCGGCCCGGATGCGGCTCACCAGCCGGGTGGCCAGGAGGGAGTGGCCGCCGATGGTGAAGAAGTTGTCGTCCACGCCGACCCGGTCCAGACCGAGGACCGCGGCGAACAGCGCGCACAGCGACTCCTCCTCCGGTGTGGCGGGGGCCCGGCCGCCACCGGCCGTGTAGTCCGGCGCGGGCAGGGCGCGCCGGTCGGGCTTGCCGTTGTCGGTCAGCGGCACGGCGGCGATGGGCACGATGGCGGCCGGGATCATGTACTCGGGCAGGGTCTCCCGCAGATGGCCGCGCAGGGCGGGCAGCAGTGCCGTGACGGCGGCGGCGGCCGCGGGGTCGTTCGCCGGGGTGCGTCCGTCGGTGGCCGGCAGGTACGTGCCGGTGAGGGGGGTGCCGGCCGCCGGGCCGTCGCGCAGCACGACGACGTCGAGCAGGTCGACCGCGTCGGCCGACCAGGTCGGCACCGCGTCCCAGCCGTGCCGGGCGGCCCAGGCGCGGATCTCGGCGGGGTCGAGCGGAGGCAGCTCGGGCGCGGCGGAGCCGTCGAGGTCGAGGGCGCGGGCCGCTGCGGCCTCCTCGGTGAGGCGGGCGTTCGGGATTCTGGTGATCCGCACCGCCGGCTCGGGCCGGTCGCCCATGCGGTCGGCGAGCCGGCCCAGGTCGCCTTCCCAGGCCAGGGTGGGGACGCCGTCGAGCCGTCGCGGGACGTCCGCCGGTTCCGTGCCCGGCTTGTGCAGCACGACCTCGTAGCGGTGCCGGGTCAGCTCGTTGTGGTGGATGCCGTCCTTGACGCGGATGTCGGTTCCGGCCGCCCCGGCCCGGTGTGCCCAGCGCAGGAACCACTCGGGGTCGACCACCAGTTCCTTCTCCAGCAGCACGGCCTGGTCGACCGTGGTACGCAGCACGGCCGGTGCCGCATCGGGGTGCTTCGCCCGCTGGACGCCCGTCTGCAACGTGCGCAGGGAGGCCGCCCGCCGGATGTCGCCGAGGACGATCCGGCCGCCCGGCGCGAGCAGTTCCCAGGCACCGTCCAGGACCCGGGCGAGGTAGCGCTCGTCCGGGAAGTACTGCACGACCGAGTTGAGCACCACGGTGTCGAATCCGCCCCGGGGCAGTCCGGTGAGATCGTCGGCGGCCTGGTGGCGCAACCGGACCCGGTCGGCCAGGCCGGCCCGGGTCACCTGGTCGCCGAGCCGGTCGATCACGGCCCGGGAGAAGTCGGTGGCCCAGTACTCCTCCACCCGGCCGGCGAGGTGCGCGAGCAGGAGTCCGGTGCCGACGCCGAGTTCGAGGACGCGCTCGGGTGACCAGCACAGGACGCCTTCCACGGCGGCGTCGCGCCAGGCCCGCATCTCGTCGAGCGGGATCGGTTCACCGGTGGAGGAGTTGTTCCAGCCGGTGAAGTCCTCACCGAATCCGTGTCCGCTGTCGTCGGAGTAGGTCTGGTCGTAGACCTCCTGCCACTCTCCCACCTGGTCGTCGGTGCCGCCGGCGGGCGGCAGGGCGCCGGTGTCGGGGACGACGTAGGCGACCAGCCGCAGGTCACCGGGCTGGTCCTCGCGGGCGGTGACGATGGCCTGGCGGACGGCCGGGTGCCGGACCAGGGCGTGCTCGATCTCGCCGGGCTCGACGCGGAACCCGCGCAGCTTGACCTGGTTGTCGGCGCGGCCGAGGAAGCAGATGTTGCCGTCCGGGAAGAAGCCGGCGCGGTCGCCGGTGCGGTACAGCCTGTCGCCCTCACGCGCGCTGAAGGGGTCACGGACGAATCGTTCCGCGGTCAGCTCGGGTCGGTTGACGTAGCCGACGCAGAGGCAGTCCCCGCCGATGTACAGGTCGCCCTCGACGCCGACGGGGCACGGCTCCATGTTCTCGTCGAGCACGTAGTAGCGGGCGTTGTCGATGGGACGGCCGTAGGGGATGCTGCGCCAGGACGGGTCGATCTCCCGGACCCGGAAGTAGTTGGACCACACCGTCGCCTCGGTGGCGCCGCCGAGGCTGACGATCTCCGCGCCGGTGAACACCCGGCGGACCTCGTCGGGCAGCGACAGCGGGGTGTAGTCGCCGGAGAGGAACACCAGGCGCAGGTTGTCGGTGCCCTCGTACCCGCGTTCCTCCGTGAGCAGGGACGCGACCTGGTTGAGGGTGGTGGGCACCGAGTCCCAGAAGGTGATCGGCTCCGTGAGCAGGACGTCCAGGAGCAGCTGCGGATCGCGTTGCTGGACGGCGTCCGCGATGTAGACGCCACCGCCGCAGCCGAGCAGGCCGAAGATGTCGAAGACGGAGAGGTCGAAGCCGAGCGAGGTGACGCACAGGACGACGTCGTGGGGGCCGAACGCGAACGTGCGGTAACACCAGTCGAGCAGGTTGTGCACCGGGCGGTGGGTGACCGCGACACCCTTCGGCTTCCCGGTGCTGCCGGAGGTGAAGATGATGTACGCCGTGTTGTCCGGTCCCGCGGCCGGTTCCGGATCGTGGTCGGCGCCGGGCGACCGGGCGTCGGCGAGTTCGACGAGCCGGACGCCGTCCGGAAGGGTCCAGCGTTCGGTGTCCGGCGTGGACAGCACGAGGGAGCAGCCGGCGTCGGCGAGCATGCCGGCCACGCGGTCGGCGGGCAGCGCCGGTTCGAGCGGCAGATAGGCGCCGCCCGCCTTGAGCACGCCCAGAACGGCGGCGATCATGGCCGGCCCACGGGGGACGCCGACGCCGACGACGGTCTCGGGGCCGACGCCGCGTTCCTTGAGGTCCCAGGCGACGCGGTTCGCCCACCGGTTCAGCTCGCCGTAGGTCATGGTGCCGCCGGCCCAGCGCAGGGCGGTGGCGTCCGGGCGCCGGGCGGCCTGCTCCTCGAAGAGCAGGTGGACCGGTCCCGGGCAGTGGACGGGGTGGGCGGTGTCGTTCCACTCGACGAGGATCTTGTGGCGCTCGGCGGCGTCGAGCGTGTCCCCGGACCGGCCGGGCCCTGCCTCGGCCGCTGCGCCGACGGTGGTCCTCGGATCGGCCACGACCTCCTCGACAACGGCCACGAACCGTGCCGCGATGTCCTCCACGGTGGAGCGGTCGAAGAGGTCGGTGGCGTACTCGATCTCACCGACGACGGAGCCGGTGGAGTCGTCCGGCGCCAGGTTGAAGAACAGGTCGAACTTCGCGCTGCCGGTGGGCAGCGGTTCCATCGTCACGGTGAGACCCGGCAGGTCAAGGTGCGGTGGTGTGTTGTTCTGCCACGCCAGCACCACCTGGAACAGGGGGTGGTGCGCGGTCGACCGCTCCGGCCGCAACAGCTCCACGAGCCGCTCGAACGGCACATCCTGGTGATCGTAGGCAGCAAGCGCCTTGTTCCGTACCTGTTCAAGCACCCTCTCGAAAGTCCGGTCCGCGGTCACCTGCACGCGCAGCGTCCAGGTATTGACGAAGAAGCCCACCAGTTCGCTCAGGGCCTCCTCCGTACGGCCCGCGATCGGCGAGCCGATGGTCACATCCTCGCCTCCCCCCAGCCGATGCAGCAATACCACCAGGGCGGCCTGGAGCACTATCGCCGTCGTGACACCATGGGTTTGCGCCAAATTCTCCGCGGCGGCGCGCAGTTCGGCGGACAACCCGACCGGAACCGATCCGCCTCGGAAAGTCGCCACCTCGGGACGGGGCCGGTCCAGGGGCAAGGGAAGAGGCTTGGACACACCCGCCAGTTCCTTGCGCCAATAGGCGCTCTGCACCGAGACGACGCTGTCCGGATCCTTTTCGTCACCCAGCATTTCCTGTTGCCACCGCGCGTAGTCCGAGTACTGCACGGGCAGTTCGGGCCAGTCCGGTGCCGTCCCGGTCACCCGGGCCCGGTAGGCCGTCGACACGTCACGTGCCAGCGGGGCCAGCGAGCCGCCGTCGCCGGCGATGTGGTGGATCACCAGGACGACCAGGAACTCCTCGTCGCCGCTCTGGAGGACGCAGCCGCGCAGCGGCACGTCCGTCGACAGGTCGAACCAGCTGCTGCTCACCGACTCCACCACGCCGGGCACCCGCTCGGGGGCCACCCGGCCCCAGTCCTGCCAGGGCAGGTCGATCTCGGCAGGGTCGAGAACACGCTGGTACGGCTGGCCGTCGGTCTCCGCGAAGACCGTGCGCAGGACTTCGTGACGCACCATCACGTCGCGAAACGCCGCCCGCAGCGCGACGGTGTCGAGCGGGCCGTGGCAGCGCAGGAGCAGGGGGATGTTGTAGGTGGAGGAAGGACCTTCGAAGCGGTTGATGAACCACATTCGCCGCTGCGCGTACGACAGGGGGGTCATGGTTTTTTCCTACCTTTCGGTCATTCTCCGCAGCGGCTTTCGAGTGGAGGCCGACATCTCGTTCCAGCGGGTGGTGAGTTCGGCGACGGTCGGGGCGGTGAAGAGGATGCGCATCGGGATTTCCACGCCCATTTCCGCGCGTACCCGGGCCACCAGCCGGGTGGCCATCAATGAATGGCCGCCCAGGAGGAAGAAATCGTCGTCGAGACCGATGCGCTCGGCGCCCAGAACCTCGGCGAACAGCGCGCACAGCGTCTGTTCCCGGGGTGTGCGGGGAGCCCGGTACCCGTCCCCGGCCACCTCCGGGCGGGGCAGGGCGGAACGGTCGAGCTTGCCGTTGGGCGTCAGTGGCAGTTCCGTGAGTGTCACGAACGCGGCCGGGATCATATAGGCCGGCAGCCGCTCTCCGACCGCCTCCCGCAGGAGCTCCGTGGTGGGCGGCGCGGCGCCGGTCTCCGGGACCACGTACGCCACCAGCCGGCGGTCCCCCGGCCGGTCCTCGCGGGCGATGACGACAGCCCGGCGGACCGCGGGGTGCCGGGTCAGGGTGTGCTCGACCTCGGCGGGCTCGATCCGGTAGCCGCGCAGTTTGATCTGGTGGTCGGAGCGGCCGAGGTACTCCACCTCACCCGTGACCGTCCAGCGGGCGAGATCCCCGCTGCGGTACATCCGCGCGCCCGGTGGCCCGAACGGGCAGGCCACGAACCGCTCCGCGGTCATGCCCGGCCTGTCGTGGTAGCCGCGGGCCAGGCCCTCGCCGGCGATCCAGAGGTCACCGGCGGCGCCGGGCGGCACCGGGCGCAGCGCCCGGTCCAGCACGAGGATCCGGGTGCCGGCGACCGGGCCGCCGACGGAGGGAGGCATACCGGAGTGCCCGGGGAGCAGACGGGCGGCGGTGGCGTAGACGGTGGTCTCGGTCGGGCCGTAGAGGTTGGTGACCTCGGCGGCGTGCCGGCACAGGGTTTCGGCGAGCGTCAGTGGCAGGGCCTCGCCGGTGGAGATCACCCGCAGCCCGGTCAGACACTCCGGCGCGTGGGTGACCAGGCTCTGCCAGAGCGCGGGGGTGGCCTGCATGACGGTGACGCCGGACCGTTCGACGAGGTCGTGCAGTGCCGGCGGCTGGGTGATGTCGTCCTTGCCGGCCAGTACCACCCGGCCGCCGGCGAGCAGGGGCAGGAAGAGTTCCAGCGCGGCGATGTCGAACGCGACGGTGGCGCAGGCCAGCAACCGGTCGTCCGGCGTCAAGGTGAATCGATCCTGCATGCCGGTCAGCAGGATCGCCAGCGCACCGTGCCGGACCACCACGCCCTTGGGTGTCCCAGTGGAGCCGGAGGTGTAGATGACGTAGGCGGCGTGGTCGGCGCCGACCGGAACGCGCGGGCCGTCGGCAGGGTGAGGGGACCGGTCGGACAGGTCCACCCCGGCCAGCCGCTTCTCATCGAGGACCAGCACCGGTGCGCTGTCCGCGACCACGGCCCGCACCCGGGCGGCCGGATACTCCGGGTCCACCGGCACATACGTACCGCCGGCCTTCCACACGGCCAGCAGGGCCACCACCAGGTCGGCCGAGCGGGGCAGCAGCACCACGACCCGGGACTCCGGGCCCACGCCCTGCCCGGCCAGCCAGTGCGCCAGCCGGCCTGCCCGCTCGTCCAGCTCCCGGTAGGTCAGCCGGTGCCCGCGGAACTCGACACAGACCGTGTCCGGCGTCCGGGCCGCCCGCGCCGCGAGCAGGTCGGGGACGGTCCGCTCGGGGGGCGGGACCGCGGTGTCGTTCCAGCCGTGCAGCGCCTGTTCGCGCTCGGCGTCGGACAGCACGTCGAGCGCGCCGACAGTGGCCCGCGAACCGGCGGCGAACTGCCGCAGCACCCGCACCATCCGGTCGGCGAGCGCCTCCACGGCGGTCCGCTCGAAGACGTTGCGGCGGTACTGGAAGGAGATCCGCAACAACGGGTCGGCCGCCGCGATCACGGTCAGCGGATAGTGCGGCGGGGCGTACGGGCGGATACCGGTCACCACCGGTCGCGCCGACGCGCCGTCCGCCGCGTGGCCGGACCGGTCGACGGGGAACGACTCGAACACCACCAGCGTGTCGAACAGTTCGTTCAGCCCGGTCGCCCGCTGGATGTCGGCGAGCCCCACATGGTGATGGTCCAGCAGTCTCGCCTGGGCGTCCTGGAGCCGGCCGAGCACCTCCGGGACCGGGTCGGCCGGCGTCCATCGCACCCGCACGGGCACCGTGTTGATGAACAGGCCGATCGTGCTGTCCGCGCCCGGCAGCCCGGAGGGTCGGCCCGCGACCGTGGCGCCGAACAGCACCTCCTCGCCGCCGGTGAGCTGCGCCAGCACCATGGCCCACGCGCCCTGCACCAGGGTGTTGGTGGTGACGCCCCACTGCGCGGCGCGGCGGGCCAACCTGGTGGAGTCCTCGCCGGTGAGCGGCACGTCGATCTGTCCACTGCCGCTGCCGGTCGGCTGGGCCCCGGACGTCGTGGGCGCCAGCAGGGTCGGCTCCGCCACACCGGCGAGTTCCTCGGCCCATGCGCGGACGGAGCGTGCCGTGTCCTGCCGTGACAGCCAGCTCAGGAAGTCCCGGTAGCCGTGCGGGCGCGCCGGTGCGGTGCCGGCGCCGCCGGCCGTGTAGAGGTCCATCAGCTCGCGCTCGATGAGCGGCACCGACCAGCCGTCGAGCAGCACGTGGTGAGCGGTGAGGGCCAGTTCGGCGTGCCGGGGGCCGAGGGTGACGAGGGTCAGGCGCAGCAGCGGTGGGCTGTCCGGGCGGAAGCGGGCGTCCCGCTCCTCGGCGAGGATCTCTTCCAGCCGCGTGGCGGCGTCGGCCTCGCCGGTGAGGTCGAGGTGCCTCCAGGGCAGCGGGACGTCGTCCACGACGACCTGCACGGGCTCACCGGTGGCGCTCGACTGGAACGCGACCCGAAGGTTCGGGTGCCGGTCGAGCAGGGCCTGGCCCGCCGCCCGAAGGCGCGCCGGGTCCACCGGGCCTTCGAGCCGGAACACGAACTGCGTCTGGTACGCCTCGGACGCGCTCTGCGCGAGCATCGTGTGGTACAGCAGCCCGTCCTGCAACGGCGTGAGCGGCCATACGTCGCTGACGCGTCCGAAGCGCCGTCGCCAGTCGTCCAGTTCTTCCTGGCTGACGGTGACCAGCGGGACGTCGGACGGGGTCAGTCCCCGCCCGCCGGACTCGACCAGGCCCCGTAGGCCGCGCAGGGCGGCGCACCAGGTGCGCGACAGGGCGCGGACCTCGTCGGCGGTCAGAGCTCCGGTGGCAAAGGTGAACAGGGCGGTGAGGCGCGCGTCGTCGCCGGTGCCGGTCACCAGGGCGTTCAGTTCGAGCGCGCTGGGCGTCGGCATGTCCGCGGCGGGCACGGCGACCAACTCGGCCCATTCGGGTGCCGGGGTCCATCCGGACTCACGGGTGGCGTCCTGGCCGGGCGCCGGCTCCGGGCGTTCGAAGGAGAAACGGCCCAGGAAGTTGAATCCGATGTCGTCCGCCGGATACGGGCGCAGCAGCGACGCGGTGTCGTCGTTGACGTAGCGCAGCAGGGTGTAGCCGATGCCCTGGTCGGGCAGGGCCCGCCGCTGCTCCTTCACCCGCTTCAGGGCGTCACCGGCGGCGGCTCCTCCGGTGATCGCGGCGTCGACGTCGATCCCCGAGACGTCGAGGCGTACGGGGGTGACCGTGGTGAACCAGCCGACCGTGCGGGACAGGTCCGCACCCGGCACCAGCTCCTCCTGCCGGCCGTGCCCTTCAACCCGTACGACCGCCGTGCCGTCGGTCAGACCGCGCCGTTCCCGGGCCAGCGCGAGGACGAGGGCGGTGAGCAGGACGTCGTCCGCGCCGCTGCGGTAGGCCGCGGGGACGGAGGTGAGGATCGCGTTCGTGAGGTCGGCCGGGAGTTCCACCCGGACGGTGCCGGTGGTGGAGGTGAGGTCCCGGCCGGGGTCGAGCGGCCGGGAGCCCACGGGTGCGACGGGGGCCGCGAGCAGGTCGCGCCACAACGCCACCTCCGCCACCCGTTCAGGGCGGGCCGCCTCGTCGGCCAGGGCGTGCAGCCATCGGCGCAGGGAGGTGCCCACCCGCGGCAGTGCGGGGGTTCGGCCTTCCTGGACCTGGCGCCAGGCCGCGGCCAGGTCGGGCAGCAGCACCCGCCAGGACATGCCGTCGACGACCAGGTGGTGGGCCACGACCAGCAGCCGTCCGGGCCCGCCCGTGGCCCCCCGGAACCAGACCAGCCGGAGCATCTGCCCGGCCCGGGCGTCGATGTGCCGCACGGCCTCGGCGGCCTCGGCGCGCAGGTGGGTCTGCCACGCCTCGCCGTCCCAGTCCCCCGGGCAGTCCACCCGGCCGACGAGCGTGCCGGCGTCCACGGTGCCGGGTGGCTGCACCAGCAGGCCGTCGTCCGTCAGCCGTGAGCGCAGGACGTCGTGCCGGTCCAGGACGCAGCGCAGGGCCGCGGTGAGGTCGGGGAGGTCGACGGCTGCGGGCAGCTCCAGCACCAGCCACTGGGCGAGGCGGTCCAGGCCGGGGCCGCGCTCGGCGTACAGCCGGGCCATGGGGGGCAACGGCAGCAGGCCGACGCCCCCGCCCTCGGGTTCGGCGAGTGCGGCCGGGGCGTTGTCGCGGGTCGCGGCCTGTGCGAGCGCGGCGACGGTGCGGCACTCGAACACGGTGCGCGGGCTGAACGCGAGACCGCCTGCACGGGCGCGGGCCACCACCTGGATGGCCCGGATGCTGTCGCCGCCCAGAGCGAAGAAGTCGTCGTCCACTCCGATGTCGCTCAGGCCGAGCACCTCCGCGAAAGCGGCGGCCAGGAGGCTCTCGTCACCGGTCCGGGGCGGCCGGTGGGCACGGCCGGTGATCTCCGGCTCGGGCAGCCCGGCCCGGTCCAGCTTGCCGTTCGCGGTCACCGGCATGCGGTCCAGCGCGACGAAGGCGGCGGGCACCAGGTGGGCGGGCAGCCGGGCCGCGACGAAGCCCCGCAGCTCGGCGAGGTCCAGACCGGCGTGCAGATCCCAGTCGGTGCCGGCCGGGCCGCTGCCGCCGGAGGTGGCCGGAACGACGTAGGCGACGAGCTGTGCGGCTCCGTCCGCGCCTCGGCCGGGCCGGGCGACGACGGCCGCCCTGAGCACGCCGGGGTGGTCGGTCAGCGTGTCCTCGATCTCCTGGGGCTCGACCCGGAAGCCGCGGATCTTCACCTGGTGGTCGGCGCGGCCGGCGAACTCCAGCTCGCCCTCGGCGTTCCAGCGCGCCAGGTCGCCGGTCCGGTACATGCGCCGCCCGGGTTCCCCGAAGGGGCAGGCCACGAAGCGCTCCACGGTCAGGCCCCTGCGGTCGTGGTAGCCCCGGGCGAGTCCGGCGCCCGCGATGTAGAGGTCGCCGAAGACGCCGGGCGGCAGCGGTCGCAGCCGGCTGTCGAGGACGTAGAGCGCGGTGTTCCAGATCGGGGTGCCGATCGGTACCGTGCTCGCCCCGGGCCTGTACTGCCACGCGGTGACGTCCACGGCCGCCTCGGTCGGCCCGTACAGGTTGTGCAGCGGCACGCCGAAGGTCCGGTGGAACCGCGCGGCCAGCTCGGCCGGCAGCGCCTCTCCGCTGCACACGACGCGGCGGAGACCGGTGCACGCGGCAGCCGTCTCCTCGGTGACGAACTCGGCCAGCATCGACGGGACGAAGTGCGCCGTCGTGACGCCGGCCCGCCGGATCACCTCGGCGAGGTAGTCCGGGTCGCGGTGCCCGTCCGGCCGGGCGACCACCAGGGTGGCGCCGGTGATCAGCGGCCAGAAGAACTCCCAGACGGACACGTCGAACGAGGCGGACGTCTTCTGCAGGACCCGGTCGGTGCCGTCGAGCCGGAAGCGATCCTGCATCCAGAGCAGCCGATTGACGATCGCGGCGTGCGTGACGACGACGCCCTTGGGCCGTCCGGTCGATCCCGACGTGTAGATCATGTACGCGGGGTGGTCGACCCGGTGCGGGGCGGAGGTGACGGGCCCTTCGGTGAGCGGCGCGTCGTCGACCATGATGACGGGGACATCCGTCCGGGGCAGCCGGTCCGCGGTGTCCTTGACCGTGAGCAGCAGCGCGGGTCCGGCGTCGGCGAGCATGAACTCCACCCGCGCGGCCGGGTAGTCCGGATCGACGGGGACGTAGGCGGCGCCCGCCCTGAGGACCGCGAGCAGCGCGACGACCAGTTCCGGGGAACGGGGTACCGCGACCGCGACGAACCGCTCGGGCCCTGCGCCGCGCTCGGTGAGCAGGCGGGCGAGCCGGCCGGACCTCTCGGCCAGTTCCCGGTAGGTCGTCCGGGAGTCCTCGAAGGTCAGCGCGACGGCGTCCGGGGTGGCGTCGGCCTGCCGGTCCAGCAGTTCGGTCAGGGTCGCCGAAGGCGGGGTCACCGTGAGTCCGGCGTACTCGGTGAGCAGCGCGCGGCGTTCGCAGGGGTGCAGCGCGGTGACGGTCCCGACCGGGGCGTGCGGGTCGGCCAGGGCCGTCCGCAGGAACGTCACGAACCGCTCGGCGAGCCCGGCGATGTCCTGGTCGTCGTACTCGGCCCGCGGCGCATCGAACCGGACGTACAGGTCGCTGTCGGCCCTTCCGTCGGTGTAGACGCAGACCATCACCTCGTCGATCACGCCGAAGGTGCCACCGGCGAAGTGGGCTGAGGCGCCCGCCAGGTCGAGCGCTTCGACGGAGGGGAGCACGTTGACGACGGCGCCGAACGGGCTGCGCGCGTCTCCGGCGTGGCCGGTGGCCCGCTTGATCAGGGATATGTCGTGCCGGGCGTGCCGCAGGACACGGCGCCGCTCCCGGCCGAGCGCCTCGGCCAGTTCCACGAAGTCGGCCGCGGGGTCCACCCGCGAGCGCAGCGGCACCCGGTTGGAGAGCAGGCCGAGGGAGCGGCGCAGTGCGCCGACGCGGTGATTGACGGTGATGGTCAGCAGCGGCTCGGACAGACCGCACAGGTGCCCCAGAAACGCGGTGGCGGCCGAGGCGATCAGGTCGGGCACCGAGGTCCCGGCCGCGGTGGAGGCGTGTTCCCATGCGGCGAGTTCGGCGGCCGGGACCGTCGCGGTGCGGGTGGACATCCGCTGCGGTGCGGTGAGGCCGTCCCAGTACCCGGGCTCGCCGGCGGCGGCGCCGGGACGGACACCGGCGGGCAGACGGGCGGCGGGCAGGTCTCCGGCGAGGTAGTCGGGCCAGAACCGCTCGGCGTCGGCGAACCGCGTCGACGCCCGGTAGGCAGCGTCCTTCGCCGCCGCGTCCTCCGGCGGGTTCGGGGCGCCCTCCGGCAACGCGGAGCCGGCGCGCAGCGCGCGGTAGATCTCGGCGATCCGCCGGGACAGCAGGGTGAGAACGCCGAACGCGTCAGTGAGGATGTGGTGGAAGACGAGCACGAGCAGGTGACGGCCGGGGCCCAGCCGGATGGAGCCGATCCGCAGCAGCGCGTCCTCGGTCAGGTCGAAGGGCCGGCGCACGAGATCGGCGACGACGGCGCGGGCCGCGTCGGCGGGGTCGGCGGCGTCGCCGACGTCGAGGCGGAACGGCTCCCACGCCCCGAGGTCCCGGGCGACCGGCCGCAGTCCGTCGTCGTCGCGGCGGAAGTTCACTTTCAGCGCGTCGGCTTCCGCCACCGCCGCCCGCAGGGCCTCGGCCAGCAGGGCAGTGTCCAGGTCACCGTCGATGTCCCAGAGAGTCGCCACGTTGTTCGGTACGTCAGGGGTGAACTCCTGCGCGAGCCACATGGCTTCCTGCGCGGATGTGACGCCGGTGCAACGCATCCAAATGCCCCCAGCAAAGTGGTGTCCCGGTCAACGGCCCTTCGACGTGCCGATGCTTGTCGCGGCCCCTGTGGTTGAACAACTGCGATGAAAGATGTTGGCCAGAGATCGAAAAGGAATTGGCCATCAGCCGAAACAGCTCCGAAACACAGCGCGGGCGGCGTCCGTCCGCAGCCCGCCACAACCGCCCGGAAGGCCGTCCCTCGCTCGATCCGGTCGTTCCGACGGCCGTCCTCCGCCTGCTAGCGCGGCTCCTCGGCCGTCGCGGCCGGGCTCCGGTTGTCGTGCGCGCTGGTCCGGATCACCTGGGCGACGGTCAGCTCGTAGGCGGAGTACCAGTGCTTCCTGCCCATGTGCTGCGCCACCTGGTGCTCGGGGTCGCAACGCCACTTGTCCAAGGTCTCCTCGTCGCGCCACAGCATGACGGCGAGACGTTCACCGTCCTC
Organism: Streptomyces sp. NPDC018693; assembly: GCF_044391385.1. NCBI lineage: Bacteria > Bacillati > Actinomycetota > Actinomycetes > Kitasatosporales > Streptomycetaceae > Streptomyces > Streptomyces sp. NPDC018693. Next base: position 621,752 of record NZ_JBIRZZ010000004.1, read on the forward strand.
CCCGGTGTAGTGCTTGACCTCCACCGGGTCGGATCCGGCGATGGCGCGCACCCGCTCCTGCATCCGCTCCTCGGTGGCGTAGTACTCCTCGCCGGCCTGCTCGGACAGGTGCGACTTGAACAGGATCACGAACATCCGGAGTCCTCCAGGGTGGCTGTGGTGGGGGCGGGGGGAGGGGTGCAGGCGCGCAGTCGGTCGTCGGGCGCCGAGACCAGTTCGGTGCCGTACCGGGCCAGCAGATCCGCCACGAGCCGGTCCAGACGCCGGTCGTCGCGCAGTACGGAGGCGTAGCTCTCCTCGCTGAAGGCGCACCGTTCGTACAGCGGCACGAACCGGTCGGGGAAGAGGGCCGTCAGCCGCCCGCGCAGCACGTCCGGGGCGGTCTCCTCGCGAGGTGGGTTGGCCATGGTGAAGTAGTGCCGGTAGGAGAGCCGGGAGATCGCGTCGGCGTCCTCGGTCCGCGACTTCTCGTAGGCTGCCAGGCCCGCCGCCATGTCGGCGGAGGCGTCGAGGCAGTCGACGAGGACCCGGGCGTCCTCGAAGCCGCAGTTCATGCCCTGTCCCATGAAGGGCGCCATCGCGTGACAGGAGTCACCGAGCAGCGCGAAGGTGTCTTGCCAGACCCATCGGTCGCAGCGGACGGCCGTGAGGGTCGAGACGGCCTTGGTGGCCAGCTGGTCCGCGATGTCGGGGATGATCGCGGTCGGTTCGGGAAAGTGGGCGGCGAACATCTCGGAAAGGTCCTGGCCGCCGCGGGCCGCCGCGTAGGACGGGGCGGGGCCGTCGAGACGCATGAACAAGGAGCCGGAGAGCTTCCCCGACGGCAGGGGGTGCGCGGCGAACATCGCCTTCCCGGTGGGCCAGTAGTGCGTGATGGTCGGGTCCAGCCGGCCGGCCGGTACGTCGATCTCCTGGTAGGCCAGGTCCAGCTTGCGCACCTCGACCCGGGCGCCCCGCGCCTCCAGGGCGGCCCGGGCGGCGGAGTGCGCGCCGTCGCAGCCGAGGACCCGGCGACACGTCAGCCGGCGCGAGCCGTGCCGGTCCTCCACCAGCACCGCGGGTTCGTCCAGGTCCACCGAGCGCACCCGCTGCCCGAAGCGGATGCGCACACCGGGGGTCGCCTCGGCGGCGTCCAGCAGGATCTGGTGCAGCCGCCGGCGCTCCACCGCCCAGATGGGCTGTCCGTCCCGGCTGTAGGGAGTCAACCGCGTCCGGCCGTCGGGCAGGTGCCCGCAGCGTCCGTGCAGGGGGACGCATATCCGGCGCACGGCGTCCGCGACGCCCAGGTCCGACAGGGCGCGCCAGCCGCGCGCCGACAGCATCACGACGAGTGACCGGCGCTCTGGACCGGGCTCAAGTCTGGGGTCCGCCCGCTTCTCCAGCAGGGTGACCGGTCCGAAGCGGGGGGCGAGGTAGCAAGCCGTGACCGCGCCCACCAGACCAGCCCCTACGATGACGGTCTCCGGGTTCGCGTCCGTGCGGTTCGTGCCGTCGCCGTTCATGCTGTGCCCGCCCCTCGTCCGTTGTTCCGCCCGCAGTTCCGTGGTCGTGTCCGCGTCCGCACCTCGCTACGGCCGCCGCAGTTCCGTCAGGACCACGGTGCCCACCTCCTTCGTGCTGAGGGATCCGCCGAGATCGGGGGTGACGCGGGCGGTCGCCACGGCCGCGGCGACCGCCCGGCGGACCGCGTCCGCCTCCTCGGTCCGGCCCAGGTGCTCGGCCAGCAGGGCCACGGAGAGGATCGCCCCGAACGGGTTGGCGGTGCTGGTACCCGCGATGTCCGGGGCGCTGCCGTGCACGGGCTCGAAGAGGGCTTGTCCGGTCACGGGGTTGAGATTCGCCGACGCCGCGACGCCCAGGCCGCCGGCGAGCGCGGCCGTGAGGTCGCTGAGGATGTCGCCGTAGGAGTTGTTGGTGACGATGACGTCGAAGGCGGTGGGATCGGTGGCCAGCCGCAGGGCGGCGGTGTCCACGTAGAGGTGGGACGTCTCGACGTGCGGGTGCCGTGCGACCGCCTCGCTCCAGCACCGCTGCCACAGCTGCCCGCCGTTGCGGACGGCGTTGGCCTTGTCGACGAGGCACACCGACCTGCGCGCCACGGAGAAGGCGAAATCCAGGACGCGGGACACGCCTTGACGGGTGCTGAGGTCCACGTCGATGGCGATCTCCTGGGGGGTCCCGGTGCGCGTACCACCGCCGATGCCGCTGTAGAGCCCCTCGGTGTTCTCCCTGACGATCACGCAGTCGATCGCCCGGCGGGCCGGGTCACGCAGCGGACTGAGCCTGTCGTGCCAGAGTCTGGCGGGCCGGTAGTTGACGTAGAGGTCGAGTTCGAGACGCAGGGTGGTGAGGACAGCGCGCACGTAGGCGGTGTCGCTGAGCCGGGGATCGCCGACCGCGCCGAGGAGCGCCGCGTCGCTGGACCTGATCCTGTCGAGGTCGGCTCCGGTCAGGGCCGTTCCGGTGCGCAGGTACGTTTCCGCGTTGACGTGGTCCAGGACGTCCGTCCGCGCCCCGAGGCCGAGGGCGTCGAGGACGTCCAGCGCCGGCTCGATCACCTCGGGGCCGATGCCGTCACCGGGGATCACGGCGATGGTGGTCAAGGCCGCCTCACTTCCGGCCCTGGCTCAGCACGTCCGCGACGAGTTCCGCGACGTCGGCCGTCACATGGAAGTGCCCGCCCGGCCGCGCGGTTTCCGTGAAGCCGCCGGAGGTGACGCCCGCCCACCCCGCCAGCTGGGCCTGCTCCACCAACGGGTCGCCCTCGCCGTGGTAGCAGCGCACGGGGCAGGACAGCGAACGGGTGCCCGGGCGGGGCCGGTAGGTCGCGTGGGCCCGCAGGTCCGAGCGGATGACGGGCAGGAGGAGGTCGCGCAGCTCGGCGTTCTCGGCGATCGCGGGTTCGATGCCGCCCAGCGCGCACAGCGTCGTCCAGAACTCGTCGTCGGGTGCCAGGTGGATGCTTCTGTTGTTCATCCGTCCGGGCGGCAGAGCGGCGGACACGCAGAGCGCCAGGGGTTCCTCGCCGGCGTCCCGCAGCAGCAGGGCGGTCTCGTAGGCGACCAGCGCGCCCAGACTGTGCCCGAACAGTATGTCGTCGCCCGGCGGCAACCGCAGCAGCTCCGCCGCCACGCAGCCCGCCATCGCGGCCACGTCGTCCACGGGCGGCTCTCCGAAGCGGTCGCCGCGGCCCGGGTACTGGACGGCCATCAGCGACACACCGGGCGGCACCGCGGCGGACCACTCGCCGAAGACGATCCCCGAGCCCCCCGAGTGCGGGAAGCACACCACGCGTACGCCGAGCGGATCACCGATGGTCATCGACCGCACCCATCCGCGTTCCCGTATCCGGCTCATCCTCTTCGCCCTCCTGGCCGGCCGTCGTTCCGTCCGCACCATGTTTTCCACTCGCCGCGGATTCGCGTGGCCGGCGACAGATGTCGGCAAGAGATCGGGGGGCGGCGGACCGCGACGCTGAGGATGCCAAGGGAAAGGACAGCAAGGACCGCAGGCACGCCGGCGCACGGCACCGGGCTCACGTCGCGCGCGGACGTCGCGCACCACCGCACCGGACACCGCCCGCCACCGCCTGGAGGCACCCGCCCTCCGGCCGCTTGGCCGCCGGCCCGCGGCCGGGACGGACCGAGCGCACCCGCGGCTCCACCCGGACCTCCGCGCCCCCTCGATCCACGCCTCGACCGACCGCTGAAAGGGAACGCGATCATGCTTGACGGTTTTGTGCACTGGCCCGAACGGCTCGCGGCGGAGCTGCGCCGGACAGGGGTCTGGCTCGGCCGGCCGATCGGTGACTTGTTGCACGAGTCGTGCGAACGGAACGCCGAGCGGGTGGCCGTGGTGTGCGGCGAACGCCGGATGACCTACGCGGAGCTGTCCCGGCGGGCGGAGGGGTTGGCGGGCGGCCTGATCGGACTGGGCATCAAGCCCCTGGACCGGGTGGTGGTGCACCTCCCCAACGTCCCGGAGTTCGTCGTCCTGGTCTTCGCGCTGCTGCGGGCCGGAGCCATCCCCGTGCTGGCGCTGCCCGGTCACCGCAGGGCCGAGATCACGCATCTGTGCGCTCACTCCGGCGCTGTCGCCTATGTGGTGAAGGACGAGTTCGGCGGGTTCGACTACCGCACGATCGCCCGGGAGATCCCGTCGGTCCCGCACGTGATCGTCAGCGGCGACGCCCAGGAGTTCACACAGCTGGAGTCGCTGGGCGCCCAGGACGTCGCGCTACCCCGGGTGGACGCGTCCGACCCGGCTCTGTTCCTGCTCTCCGGTGGCACCACCGGACTGCCGAAGCTGATTCCCCGGACCCACGACGACTACGAGTACGTCATGCGGGCCAGCGCGAAGGCGATGGAGGTGGGCCCGGAGGTGGTGTACCTGGCCGTCAACCCGGTCGCGCACCAGGCGGCCCTCGCCTGTCCGGGCGTGTTCGGCAGTCTGCTGTTGGGCGGGAAGGCGGTCCTCACGTCGAGCGTGCGGCCCGATGACGTCTTCTCGCTGATCCGCCGCGAGGGGGTCACGGTGACCACGGTCGTGCCCTCGGTGCTGCGGCTGTGGGCCGATTCCGGACGACCGCCCGGCGAACTGTCCCGCCTGCTGATCCAGGTGGGCAGCGCGCCGCTCGACCCGGCCCTGGCGCGCCGTGCGGCCCAGGTGCTGGGCTGCCGGATCCAGCGGTGGTACGGCATCAGCGAGGGGCTGCTGACCCACACCCGGCTCGACGACCCGGAGGAGGTGGCCGTCGACACGGACGGCCGCCCGATGTCACCGGGTGACGAGGTCCGGATCGTCGACGAGTCGGGGAACCCCGTGCCCGATGGGGAGGCGGGCGAGATGCAGGTACGGGGGCCGTACACCATCCGCGGGTATTACCGGGCCCCCGAGGAGAACGCCCGCTCGTTCACGCCGGACGGCTTCTTCCGCACCGGCGACCTCGTCCGGCGCCGGCCGGACGGCAACATCATGATCGTCGGCAGGATCAAGGACGTCATCAACCGGGCCGGCGAGAAGGTCTCCGCGGAGGAGGTGGAGCGGCAGCTGCGCACCCACCCCGCCGTGCAGGACGCGGCCGTGATCGGCGTGGCGGACACCGTGCTCGGCGAACGGACCTACGCGTTCGTCGTCCTCAACGAGGCGGACGTCCGCCCGTCGGCCATGAAGGAGTTCCTCAGGGGCCGCGGCCTGGCCGCCTACAAGATCCCCGACCGGCTGATACCGATGCCGCAGCTTCCGCGTACACCGATGGGGAAGGTCGACAAGAAGGCACTGCGCGCAGGAATCGCCGCCTCGGAACGCTGACGATGCCCGCGCGGGACGGATTCTGCGTCCGTTCCGCGCCTGCCTCGGCCGGTTGACCACCGCATCCGGCTGGGATCCCACCGGGCACTGGGACCTGCCCGGCCCGATCCACGAGGCGTGAATCCCGTACGCGCCAGGTGACCGGACGGTCCATGACACGGGAGCACCGGCCCGTGGGGGTCATCGTCCCGCCCTCGTGCTGCGGCGTCGGCTACTTCCGGCCGCTCAGGCGTGCCCTCGGTGACCGGATCGAGTTCCGTCCCGTCGATCTGCCCGGCCACGGGCGCCGGTTCGAGAAGCCGTGCCTGGTCACGGCGGACGCCGCCGTGCGCGACGCGGCCGGGCAGCTCGGTCGTCCGGTCGACGCCGTGTACGGCGGGAGCCTGGGTGCGTACGTCGCCCTGGCGGTGGCGGCGACGCCCCGGCAACCGCGGCCGCCGCTGCTGTTCGCCGCGTCCGACTCACCTCCGCCGGCCCGGTGCCGACGGCCGGCGCCTTCCGTCTGATCCGGGACGACCCGTGCCCGGCCGGATCCTTCGTCACCGGGCACCGGGACACCCGTTCAGCCCAGCGACATCCGGGGCATCGCCGGGCTGAACGACACCGCTTCCTCGGACCCACCGCCTGGTCGCGGCACACGAGGCCGACCGCTCGGTGCTCGACGCGCCTTCCGCGCGGACGACCGGGCCGACCCACGGTGGTACGACCTGCCCCGCTCCTTCCCCCAGCTCGCCGCCCGCACCCGGGCAGCTTCCGCCTGCCTCACCCCTGGTGCGGGACGAGGGCAACCGGGCAGTCGGCGTGGTGCAGCAGCGTGTGTCCCACATGGCCGAGTTGCGGCCCGATATGCCCGTGCCGCCGCCGCGCCCCGACGACGAGCAGGTCGGCCGCCGCCGACCGGGCCAGCAGCTCCTGGCGCGCGGAGCCCTCGATCACCGCCCGCCGCACCACGGGGTGGGCGAGAGCTTCGGGAAGGTCGTCCACGGCGGCCAAGGTGTCGTCGAGGAGTACGGACGCCTCCTCCTCCCGCTGGTGGGCCGGGTCGCCCCGCAGGAGCGGATACGGTGCCGCCCTGTGGGCGGGGCCGCGCCAGACACGTACGGCCTCCAGCACACTGCCGCGCACCGCGGCCTCGCGGAACGCGAACCGGGCGGCCGCGGGACCCGTGGCAGGGCCGCCGACGCCCAGGACGACGCGGGCGTTCGCCACGTCCCTGTTGCGCAGGCTGCCCCGTACGACGACGACCGGGCAGGGGGCGCGGGCCGCGAGGGAGAGGCTGACCGAACCGAGCAGCAGTTCCTTGACCGGGCCCCTGCCCCGGGCCCCGGTCACGACGGCGGTGGCCGTGCCCGCCTCCCGCAGCAGGGCCGACACGGCGTCCTGCGCTGCCACACCGGTGCTGATCTCCAGCGTCGCGCTGCGCCGCCGGGCCCGGTCGGCGGCCTGCGCCACGACGCCCTCGGCCAGGTCGTGCTCGCTCACCACCTCCGGGACAGTCCCCGGAGTCTCCGCGAGAGCAGCCGCCTCGTACCGCTCGGACAGCGAGGCGTGCACGATCCGGAGCGGCAGGCCGTGCCGCACCGCCTCGTCGACGGCCCAGTCCACCGCCAGCAGAGCGGTCTCCGACCCGTCGACGCCCACGACCAGAGGCAGTTCCATCGCCCCACCGCCTTCCCCACGACGGCACGTTCTCATTCTCCCACCGCTCGGCCCTGAGTGGCCGGCCTCGTCCGACCCGCCGGGCTTGATGTCGTGCACGCGGGCGTGGATGTCGGGGGCGTGGGCCCGGGAGGCGGTGAAGCAGGGGTTCTGCCGTTCGGCGAGCCGGCGCAGTACGACCGCGCCCTCGGTGAAGGGCAGCGGCCTGCGGCCGTGGAAGACGTCGTGGACGAACACGGGTGTGCCGGGCCGCGGGCGCAGGAAGTCGGTGTTGTCGGGGACCTTCTCCAGGTGGTGGACCAGCCGTGGAAGGTGCCGATCTCCGCACCGACCGGCACCGGGACCAGGGCGAGGGCGCGCAGCCCGTCGACGGCACGGTCGCGGTGCGCGGGGGTGCGCGCGTCGACGCGGTCCGCGGCGGCCACCGCCGTGCGATGCGGCCGAGGAACCGTTCGAGCCGGGGCGCCCCCTGCTCGGCGAGGCGGCCGGTGGCGGCGTCGTAGCCCACCCCGACCGGCGGTCGGCGGCGCGGGCGAGCTCTCGGCCGCGTTCGGCGGTGAGCGCGCGTGCGTTGGCGGCGTACCGCAGCTCGGGCGGGGCGCCGTCGAGGTTGCCCGCGACCAGCGGATGACGGGTGGCCAGCAGTTCGCGCTGACCGTCCGTCAGCGCGGCGAAGAACCGTGCGACATCCGCCGGCGGGCCGGTGACCGCGGTCTGCACCTCGCCCCACGCCCAGCCCACCGTGCCCGCGGCCACCGTCATGACGAGCGCGCAGACGGCCAGGGCGCGCTTGAAGCGCCGCATGCTGTGTCTTCCCTGTGTCCGTCCGCCGCCGCTGCGGCCGCCGGTCGGCGGGAAGGTCGGGAAGGTAGGGAGGCGGCGCGGCGCCCGGCGTCGCACCGGGGAGCCAACTCTCGTATGACACCTGGGTAGGGGGCGGGCGTGCCGCGCCCCCCGGTGTCGAGGCGGTGCAAGAGGCCCTGGCCGGTGCGTCAGAATGGCGTGTGAACTGGCGCGTGATGGCTGGTCGGTGCCGCGCATCCGCGTGACGCTGCCGTGCGTCGGGAACGGAACGAGAGACAGGAGCCGATCGTGCGGGCACGTGATCTGGCGGTGGAGTACGAGACGGTCGGGGTCGACACCGACGCCATGGAGGCGGCGCGGCTGATGGCGGAGCAGCGTCTGCCCGCGCTGCTGGTGCTGGACGAGGACGGGGCGCCGAAGGCGATCCTGCCCGCCTCGCAAATGATCAAGATCCTGGTGCCGCCGTACGTCATCGACGACCCGACCCTGGCCGCGGTCGTCGACGAGCGTCACGCCGACCGGCTCTGCCAGACGCTGGCGGGCCGCAAGGTGCGCGACTGCCTCTCCAGGAGCCTGCCCGCGCCGCCGGTCGCCGAGCCGGACGCCACCGCGCTGGAGGTCGCCGCGCTCATGGCGCAGGTGCGCAGCCCGCTGGTGGCGGTCGCGGACCGGGACAAGGCGGGTCAGCGGCTGCTGGGTGTGATCACCGCGGCTCATCTGCTGGAGCGGCTGCTGGGCATCCCCAGGTGATCTGAGGGCCCTCTGGCGCGTGCAACCTTGCCGGGCCCCGGCAATGTACGGGGCCCCTGGGGTGCACAGGACTGATCTGTCAAAGACGTATCAGCGGCATGTATGGTTCCCCCCGGTGTGCCGGGAAGTCTGGTCGGCGAGTCAGAGGACAGATCTCTCTCTTCCGATCGGGGACCCGTCATGGTCTTGGTGGTGGTGTTCGGCGTCGCGCTGATGATCGCGGTGCTGTTGTCCGGCCTGGCGGCGCGGACCGTGCTCTCCACCTCCTTCCTGTTCCTGGTCGGTGGTGCGCTGGTCAGCGACGGTTTCCTGGGGCTGATCCACATCACGCCGGACAGCGAGATCGTCGCCGTGACGGCCGACCTGGCGCTGTTCGCGGTGCTCTTCAACGACGGCCAGCACGTGTCGTTCGCCAAGCTGCGCGCGAACTGGCGCAACCCCGCCCGCGCCCTCGGCCTGGGCATGCCGCTGGCGTTCGTGTTCATGGCGTTGATCACGCACTTCGTGGTCGGCCTGGACTGGACGACGTCGTTCCTGGTGGGTGCGGTGCTCGCACCGACCGACCCGGTGTTCGCGTCCGCGATCGTGGGCCGCAAGGAGGTCCCCGCCAAGCTGCGTGAGCTGCTGAACGTGGAGAGCGGCATCAACGACGGTCTGGCCCTGCCGGTGGTGCTGGTGCTGATCGCGGCCGCCGGGCCCGCCGCCGGTCACGGGGACGAGGCGTCGTTCGGGACCATCGCCCTGGAGCTGGCGCTCGGCCTGGCCTTCGGTGTCGTCCTGCCGCTGCTGGTGAACTGGCTGGTCCGGTTCCGGCTGCTGGGCGCGGAGCCCAAGCTGCAGCCGCTGCTGCCGCTGGCCACCGGGATCATCCTGTACGCGGCCTGCCACCTCACGCACGCCAACCCCTACCTCGCGGCGTTCTCCGCCGGTGCGGTGCTGGCGGCGGTCTCCCCGGAGGCCAAGGACGCGTTCGAGCCGCTGGGCGAGGCGCTGGCCGAGCTGGCGAAGTTCGCCGCCCTGCTGGTGTTCGGCGCGCTGCTCACGCCTGCGCTCTTCGGCGACCTGTCCTTCGGCGGCTATGTGGCGGTGGTCCTGGCGATCGTGCTGATCCGGCCGGCGTCGATGCTGATCTCCCTGGTCGGCACCGAGTTCAACCGGCGGGAGAAGCTGACCGCGGCCTGGTTCGGACCGAAGGGGTTCGCCTCGGTGGTCTACGGCCTGCTGGTGCTGCAGTCCGGCATCCCGCAGGCTGAGGAGGCGTACACCCTGATCGCGATCACCATCGCGTTCTCGATCATCGCCCACAGCTCCACCGACGTCCCGATCGCCCGCGTGTTCGACGTCGAGGACCTCGTCGGGATCCCCGACGAGGACGACAAGGGCAACGACAAGAACGGCACGGACGGCAAGAACGGCAAGGACACCGACAACAGCGGCACCGACGCCCGCACCGCCTCCCCGACCCCCTGAGCAGGAACCCGGAGAATCGTGAACGACTGGCACAGCTGGGCGGCGGTTGTCGTCTTCGTAGGCGCCTACGCCCTGATCATCAGCGAGAAGATCCATCGGGTCGCCGTCGCCCTCGGCGGCGCCGGCCTGATGCTCGCGATCCGCGCGACCGACGACGAGTCGGCCTTCTACTCGGAGCACTCCGGCGTCGACTGGAACGTCATCTTCCTGCTCATGGGCATGATGATGATCGTCGGGGTGCTGAAGACGACCGGCATGTTCGAGTATCTGGCGATCTGGTCGGTGAAGCGGGCCCAGGCCAAACCCTTCCGGGTGATGGTCATGCTGATCGTCATCACGGCCGTGGCCTCGGCGCTGCTGGACAACGTGACCACGGTGCTGCTGATCGCCCCGGTGACGTTCCTGGTGTGCGAGCGGCTGGGGCTGCCCGTCGCGCCGTTCCTGATCGCCGAGGTGCTGGCCTCGAACATCGGCGGCGCCGCGACCCTGGTCGGTGACCCGCCCAACATCATCATCGCCAGCCGCGCCGGACTGACCTTCAACGACTTCCTGGTCCACATGGCGCCCATCTCGGCCCTCCTGATCGTCGTGCTCATCGCCATGTGCCGGTTCATGTTCCGCAAGTCGTTCCTCTACGACCCGCAGCGCGCCGCGGAGATCATGGAGCTGGAGGAGCGGGAGGCCATCAAGGACCCGCGTCTGCTCCTCCAGGGCCTGGCGGTGCTGGCGCTGGTGGTGGCCGGCTTCGTGCTGCACCCGGTGCTGCACTACGAGCCCAGCGTGGTCGCCCTGCTCGGCGCCGGACTGCTCGTCGCGATCTCCAAGGCGGAGACCGGCGAGGTGCTGAAGGAGGTCGAGTGGGCCACCCTGGCCTTCTTCGCCGGCCTCTTCATCATGATCGGCGGCCTGATCGAGACCGGTGTGATCGGTGAGATCTCCACCACGCTGGCCGACGCGATCGGCGACAACGAGCTCGGCGGCTCGGTGATCCTGCTGGGCGCCTCCGCCGTTCTGTCCGGCATCGTGGACAACATCCCGTACGTCGCGACCATGGCGCCCATCACCAGCGACCTGGTGACGAGCATGGGCGGTGGCGGCGACCACGTCATGTGGTGGGCCCTCGCCCTCGGTGCCGACCTGGGCGGCAACGCCACCGCGATCGGCGCCAGCGCCAACGTCGTGGTCCTGGGCATCGCCGAGCGCAACCGCCAGCCGATCTCCTTCTGGCAGTTCACCAAGTACGGTCTCCTCGTCACCGCGGCGACCGTGGTGATCGCCCTCGGGTACGTGTGGCTGCGCTACTTCGCCCTCGCCTGACCTGAGCCCCATGCCAGGGACGTGATCTTGGGCGTGATCTGAGAGACACTCAGCTGGCCGGGGAGAGACGACCGTCTCTCCCCGGCCAGCTGAGTCATTCCAGGAACACGCCCTGATCCGGAGGTCCGGGACCCCATGGCCGTCATCCCCCAGCCCGCGCGCGGACTCCCGCCGCTGGGACACATGATCGTGTGCGGTGACGACGCTCTCGCCGAGCGGCTGGCCGCCGAGCTCACCACGGTGTACCGGGAGCGCGTCACGCTCGTCGTGCCCCCGGCGCGCGCTGCCGCTCCCGCCCAGCGGGCGCGCACCTCGGCACTGCTCAGCCGCATGCAGGCGGTGATGGGCCGCGCCGAGGCCAACGCGGCCGCGCCCCGGGTCGTCGAGGCGTCCGACATCGACGAGGCCACACTGGCGGAGGCCGGAGTGCGCGACGCGGCCGCGCTGGCGCTGGTGCACGACGACGACGAGACCAACATCCACGCCGCGCTCGCCGCCCGGCGGCTCAACCCCCGGCTGCGCCTGGTCATCCGGCTCTACAACCGCAAGCTGGGCCAGCACCTGGAGGAACTCCTCGACCAGGCCGCCGCGCTCGCCGTGCCCGGCCTGGACCCGGAGGCCCTGGACACCTCCACCACGGTGCTGTCCGACGCCGACACCGCCGCGCCCGCGCTGGCGGCCACCGCCATCGCCGGTACCAGCAAGGTCGTCCAGGCGGACGGGCTGCTGCTGCGCGCGGTCGAGCGGACGCCGCCGGGCCCGGGGGAGGTCGCCGACCCGGGGCTGTGCACGCTGGCCCTGCTCTCGTCGACCGTCAACGACCCGGCCGGCGCGGAGGGATCGGACGCCAGCGGCCGGTCCGGGCCGACCCTGCTGCCGGACGACGAGACGGTGGCCGCGGCCACCGGACGCGGCACGGTGGTGCTGGAGACCGTGGCGCACACCGCCGCCCTCCCCCCGCGCAGACGGCTCACCGGCCGCGGAGTGCCGCTCGGCTCGCTGTTCTCCCGCCGGCTGCGCTGGTCCCTGGCCGGGCTGGTGACCTGCGTCCTCGCCCTGGCCGTCGCCACCTGGTGGACCTCCGGGGGCCATCCGCTGCACGCCGGCTACATCACCCTGCTCGACCTGTTCGCCATCAACGACCCCGCGCTCGACGAGCCCTCGGCCCGCCAGGTGCTCCAGCTGCTGGCCGGGTTCGCCGGGCTGCTGCTCCTGCCCGTGCTGTTCGCGGCGGCCCTGGAGGCGCTCGGCACCTTCCGCTCGGCGTCCGCGCTGCGCCGCCCGCCCCGGGGGCTGTCCGACCATGTCGTCCTGCTGGGCCTCGGCAAGGTCGGCACCCGGGTGCTGGGCCGGCTGCGGGAGCTGGACATCCCCGTGGTGTGCGTCGAGGAGGACCCGGAGGCTCGGGGCATAGCCCTCGCCCGCCGGCTGCGCGTCCCCACCGTGATCGGCGACGTCACCCAGGAGGGCGTCCTGGAGGCCGCCCAGACCCACCGCGCGCACGCCCTGCTCGCCCTCACCAGCAGCGACACCACCAACCTGGAGGCGGCGCTGTACGCCCGCTCCGTCAAGCAGGACCTGCGGGTGGCGCTGCGCCTCTACGACGACGACTTCGCCGCGGCCGTCTACCGCACCCTGCGCGCCGCCCACCCCCAGGCCCTGACCCGCAGCCGCAGCGTGTCGACCCTCGCGGCGCCCGCCTTCGCCGGGGCGATGATGGGCCGGCAGATCCTCGGGGCGGTCCCCGTCGAGCGCCGGGTGCTGCTCTTCGCCGCGCTGAACGTCGCCGGGCATCCCCAGCTGGCCGGCCGCACCATCGCCGAGTCCTTCCGCCCCGGCGCCTGGCGCGTCGTCGCGCTGGACACGGCCGCCCCGGACGACCGCCTGCCCGACCTGGCCGCCGCCCCACCGCGCTACCGCGGCGCCCGCCCCGCCGGCCTCGTCTGGGACCTCCACCCCGGATACGTCCTGCGCCCCGAGGACCGGGTCGTCCTGGCCGCGACCCGTCAGGGCCTGGCCGAACTCCTGGGCCGCCGACCGCGCCGCCCCGGCATACGGCCGGCGGGCGCGTGAGGTGGCCGACGGGCCCGGCAACGGGCGCCTGCGCCCGTTGGCCGGCTTTCGCACCGTCGCGGTGCGACGCTGACGGCACGTGCCGGTCCGGCTGACGAGGAGGCCGCCGTGCGCGCTCGTGATCCGGCGGTCGGATACGCATCGGTGAGCGTCGACAGTCGTGCCCCGGCCGCGGCCCGGCCGATGGCCGAGCACAGGCTGCCCGGCCTGCTGGTGCTCGACGACCGCTCTGCGCGGCACTGGTCGGCCGCACCGTCGGGGACTGCCGCCCAGCAGGGCGAGCCCGCCACCGGTCGCCGACGCGGACGACACCGCACCGGAGGTCGCCACGCTGATGGCACGGACCCACAGCCCGGTGGTCGCGGTCGCCGACCGCACCGAGCCGGGCCCCGGCACCCGCAAACCCCCACGCCACCCACCTCCTCGGCGTGATCACCGCCTCCGTGAGGGCCGCCGTCGCCTCACCGTTCGGGCCCGCAGGCGCGCCGGAGCCGGCGGCGGTCGCGGCGGATCAGGACCGCCGTGCTGACGGCGACGATCAGGACGGCCGCGCCGAGGGGTGCCAGATAGGGGATCATCAGCGCTCCTGCCGGCCGGCCGCGTGCCGTGCGTGCGGGTTGGCGACCAGGTGGCGCGGGTCGGTCGCGCGGGTGATCGCCGACTCGACGGCGGCGATCCGGTCGCCGAGCAGCGCCAGGGCCGCCACGGCACGGCCGAGCGCGTCGTCCTCGGGGCCGCCCAGCGCCCGGGTACGGACGTAGGCGGCCTTCAGCTCCGCCCAGCGCCCGGCCTGCGCCGCGGTCAGCGTGCCGCGCAGCTCGGCCAGTTTCAGCAGGTTGGCCTCGGCGCCCGTGGTGAGGGTCTGGGCCTCGGCCGTGTAGTGGTCGTCGATCAGCGCGGCCAGCTCGGCGTCGTTCATGACGGGCTGGATGCGCTGGGCGATCTTGTTCATGTTGCGGTACGACCCCTGGAGCTGGAAGGGCGGTTCGGCGCGGCTGTCGTCGGACTGGGCGGCGGAGGCGATGTAGGCGGCGTTGACCGCCAGGACCGTCTCGCGGGCCGTCAGCAGATGACGCAGCACGGCCAGGATCCGCTCCAGCTCGGCGGGCGCGTACGGGTGGCTCAGCCGGTCGGCGCGGACCGTCGAGTCACCCCGGGCGAGCCGGACCAGCAGGTCCAGGTCGGCGCGGTCACGGCCGGCCAGCGGGGCGAGGACCGGGTTGGCGGTCAGCGCGTTCTCCAGGAAGCTCAGCGCGAACGCGTCCTCCTTGCCGGTGAGCACATCGCCGAGGTTCCACACGTCGGCGCGGTTGGCGAGCATGTCGGGCACCCGGAACAGGCCACCGGACTCGGTGTACGGGTTGCCGGCCATGCACACCGCGAACCGCTTGCCGCGCAGGTCGTAGGTCCGCGGCTCGCCGCCCCGCACGCCCTCGATCCGGCGGGTGGCGTCGCACAGCGGGATGAACCGCTGCAGCAGCTCGGGCGAGGTGTGCTGGATGTCGTCGAGGTAGAGCAGGGTGTTGTTGCCGGTCTCCAACGCGAAGTTGATCTTCTCGACCTCCTGGCGGGCGGTCGCGTTCGGCGCTTCCGCCGGGTCCAGGGAGGTGACGCCGTGCCCCAGCGCCGGCCCGTTGACCTTCACCAGCACCAGTCCGAGCCGGTCGGCGACGTACTCCATCAGCGTCGTCTTGCCGTAACCCGGCGGCGAGATGAGCAGCAGCAGGCCCCCCGTGTCGGTGCGCTTGGCGTCTCCCGTGCTGCCGAGCTGCTTGGCCAGGTTGTCACCGATCAGCGGCAGATACACCTCGTCGATCAGCCGGCTCCGCACGAACGCCGACATCACCCGGGGCCGGTACTCGTCCAGCCGGAGCCGCGTGCGCTCCGCGGCCACCAGAGCCGTACGACGCCGCTGGTAGGCACGGTGGGCGGGGACCTCGCCCTCCCGGAACCGCCGGGTGCGGGCGAGGAGTTCGTCGACCCGGACGGTGAGCGTACGACCGTCGAGGCGCGGGTGGGCACCGAGCAGCCCTTCGACGGTCTCACTCAGCGGCACCTCCGACTCGTACCGCGTCAACTCCGGGCAGAGCTCGGCGGCGACCGCCTCGGCGAGGTCGCCGGGGGCGACTTCCGTGCCGGTGGCAGTGGTGTACGCGGTCAGCCACGCCTCGACCAGCTGCTTACGGGCGGCAAGGTCATCGAGCGCGGCAAGGTCGTCCTCGTAAGCCGAAGTACCCACGGCACGCCGAAACTTGTCCAGCAGCGTACGAGCGCCCCCGCTGACGACGAACCCATCGGGCGCGCCGGTCAGCTCCTCAAAGAGGTATTCAGCAGCGTCCTTCAGGGGCGCGGGGCTGTCTCCATCAGCGGCTCCGCCGCGGGGCGCGACCAGCCCCCACCGGCCGGTAGACGACCAACGACCCATCGCCTCCCCCAGCTCCCCCTGCAAATCGGCGATGGCGGGCGCCAGCCCAAACGTGTCCCGAGCCCGAGCCATCGACACCGCACGCCGCGTCCAACTCCCACGCTCCTCCCCCGTCGTGCCATGCGCCCAAAAGATCTGCGCCACAGCCCGAGCGGCAGGCTCGTACCGCAACAACCCGGCACCCTCACGCAGGCGCAGCAACACCGTCAGGATCAGCGTCGCGTCATGGTCATGAACCCCCCGCTCATACCCCTCGTCGTACGCCGCCTCCGCCGCCCGGCGGACCAGGCCGGGCAGGTCGACGCACTCCGCCAAGGAGACCGCGCCGTGCTCCTCCAGCAACCGCGCCGCGAGGTACTCCGCGCGGTAGACCTCGGGGGACTCCGACGGCAGCGGCCGGTCCCAGTACGGCCGCGTCTCCGCGAAGCCGGGGTCGGTCACCGGCGCCCGGTAGTCCGTGCCGGTCAGCGCGAAGGCCAGCCCGTCGCCGTGCGGGACCAGCGTCAGGTCCAGCGGCTGCGTGTTGACCGCGAACCGGTGGCTGCCGAGACGGATCGTGCGCCCGCCGTCGGCGTACAGGTCGGCCCGGTCACGCAGTGCGCGCAGCGCCTCCTGGCGGGCCGACTTCAGGCGGCCGTCGAGTTCCTCCGCCCGCACGGCGTCGCCGAGTTCGCGCAGTTCGTCGGCGATGCGGCGGACCTTGGCCGGCATCGGGTCGGAGGTGAAGTACGTGGCGACCGCGTCCGCGTCGGCGAGCGTGGCGGCACGGCGGGACACCGTCTGCAGGACACGGTTCGCCGAGTCGGCGAGCCGCTCGGCACGACGGGCACGCGCGTCGGCCAGCGTCTGCTTGCGCGCGGAGAACGCCTCGTGGACCTCGTCGCGCTTGTCGGCCAGCTCGCCGAGGAAGTCGTCGAACTCGGCGAACCGGGATTCCAGGTTCTCGACCCGCACCAGCATCCGGGCGAGCTGCTCGTCGCAGGCGTCGGGCGTGTCGGCGGCCGCGAGCGCGCCGGTGACGGCCTGGCCGAGCAGGGCGAACTCGGCGGCGAACGCGGCGCGTCCCTCGGAGTCGAGGAGGGCGCGGCGCCGGCCGTCGAGGGTGGCGCGGGCGCGGTTGACGCCGCCGAGGGCCTCGGCGATCCGCTCCAGAATGGACGTGCGGACGGTGGCGTCGCCGATGTCGAGGCCGGCGACGACCTCGGTCACGGTGCTCAGCCCGTCGGCGAGTTCGTCGAGGCGGGCGGTCACCGGCGCGGCCTCGGCGACGGTGGTGATCGCCTCGGCGTCGGTGACGAGCTGCTCGATGTCGGCCTGGTGGTCGGCGAACGCGTCCTCGCGGGCGAGGTGCTCGACGGCCCGTCGGCCGAAGGTGGCGAGGTCGGCCTCGACGTCGGCGGCGAGTTCGTCGATGCGCGCGGTGTCCGCGTACCGCAGGTCCTTGAGGGTGAGCAGGTGCCCCTGGGCGTGCCGGAGTTCGGTCAGTCCGGTGACCCAGGCGGCGGCACCGCGGGGCGCCTCGCCGCGCAGTCGTCGTACGACGGCGGCGACCTGGGCGGCGGCGTCGCCGAGCGCCTCGGCGGCCTGCCGGGTGAGCGCCTGGACGGTCTCGAACTCGGCGAGCACCTGCTGGGCGGTGACCCGGACCTGCGCCAACGGGTCGAGCAGCGCGCCGAGTTCGGGGTCGCCCAGCCAGTGGTAGGAGTCGGCGGCGCGGACGCAGGCGGCGGCCAGTGCCTCGTAGACCTCGCTGGTGGGTGTCGTCTCCGCGACCGCCCGGGTGAGGGACAGGCAGTCGGAGATGCCGCGTACGAGGTCGGCGTTGCCGACGCGGGCGAGCGGGCCGGTGCCGACGGGGCGGGCGGCGGCGTGGGTGTCGGAGACGTACGGGGAGTTCCACAGCTGGACGGGGTGCACCCGCTGCGGCTCGTCGCTGTCGGCCCGCAGCACGACGAGGGCGCCGTCGTCGAAGAGCGCCCAGCCGTGACAGGACAGGGGGGTGGCGACCTCCTTGCGGATCATGTTGTACGGCAGCAGCAGGCTGCGGCCCTCCACGCGCGCGTGGAAGGCGAACAGGACGTCCTCGCCGTTCGGGGAGCGGACCATCCGCTCGAACTCCAGGTCCGCCGTGTCGATGCCGTCGAAGGTCTTGTGGCTGCCCGTGGCCAGGCAGTAGCCGCCGGGGAAGACGATGCCCTGGTCCTCGGGCAGCCTGCGGCACGCCTGACCGATGCCGTCCAGGCGGACGACGGTCCTGGTGAGGGTGTTGAAGACCAGGTGGCGGTGGACGTCCTCCTTGTAGGGCAGGATGCGCAGCAGGATGAGCGCGCCCACGCGCGCGTACGCGATGTCGGCGTCGGCGAGCGACTGCAGCGGCTCGTCGACCGACTCCGCGTAGACGCCCTCGCCCGTCTCGGTGTTGTTCTCGACCTTGACGGTGAGGGTGCCGCCGACGGTCTCGACGAAGACCTCACCCGCGATCGAGACGTGCGGGTGGCGGCCGAGGACGTGGTCCTCGCGGGTCGTGGCGGTCCACTCGAAGTCGTGGGGGGCGGGCAGGACGTGGTCGCGGTCGCCGCGCGCGTCGAGGAACGTGGCCTGTCCGTCGTCGGTGAGCGCCCAGCGCAGCACCCGGATGTCGCCGGCCTTCTCGCCGGTCTGGAAGACGGCCAGCAGCTTGCCGTCGACGTGGCGCAGCTGGAGCAGGTGGGCCTGGCGGTAGTAGCGGTAGAGGGCGGCGAACTCGCGGACGAAGGCGGGGTCGTCGAGCAGGCCGGGCACGGCGTCGTCGGGCAGCCGGTTCAGGTCGCGGTCGTGCAGGGCGAAGACGTCGGCGACGGTGGTCTCCGGCTTGAGGCCGAGGAAGACGTTGTAGCCGAAGAGCAGGGTGTCGCCGACGGAGACGATGTCTCGTGGCACGCAGTGGTGCTCGGTGCGCAGCCGCTCGGTGCCGGCGAGTTCCAGTCGTGTCGAGCCGAACTCCTCGACGCGCCGGGCGTTCAGTGCCTCGGCGCGGCGGGCGAGTTCGGCGGCCTGCGCGGTGAGACGGTCGCGCAGCACCTCGTAGGTGCCGGTGTCCAGGCCGGTGGTCATGGGTCCCTCTCAGGAAGTCGCGGGAATGCGCGGTCCGGAGCCGCCGTCCCCCGTACGACGGCTCCGGACCGCGAACTGTCATGCCTTGGCGCTGCTGCCGTTCAGGGCGGCCAGCGGCAGGTCGGCGAGGCCCAGCTCGCCCGCCTTGTCGAGCAGTTGCTGGAACTGCCCGGCGCTGGTGCCGCCGCTCCTCATCAGCTTCATCAGCAGCGCGGACACGGTCAGGTTCTGCACGTCGGCCGTGGAGACCGAGCCGAGGACGCGGCTCAGGTCGTCGGTGAAGCTCGACGTGCCGTCCAGCCAGGGCTTCGCCAGGGCCTGGGCGGTCTCGGAGTTCTGGACGAACCCGTCGACGCCCTTGCCGAGCGCGATGGAGGACATCAGCCGGTCGAAGAAGACGGACTCCCCGCCGACGATGTCGATGTCGGCGTGCTCCAGGCCGGTGGCGAGCACGCTCGCCTGCGCCTCAGCGACCTGCCGCTGCGCCTCCAGACCGGCCAGCCGGATCTCCTTCTCCGCCTCCAGGCGCAGCCGGTACTCCTCGTGCGCGCGGGACGCCTCGTCGAGCGCGGCCATCGCGGCGGCCTTCTCGGTGAGTCCGGCGGCCTCGGCCTTCAGCTTCTCGCCGATCGCCGCGGCGTCCGCCTCGGCCTGCGCCTGGGCACCGGCGGCCTCGGCGAGCGCCATGGCCCGGGCACCGGCGGCCTCCGCCTGGAGCTTCTCGGCGAGCGCGGCGGCCTGCGCCTTGGCGCCCTCGGCCTCGGCCTGGAGCTTCTCCGCGAGGGCGGCGGCCTGCGCCTTGGCGCCCTCCGCCTCGGCCAGGGCCTTCGCCCGGGTGCCCTCGGCCTCCGCGCGCAGCCGTGCCTCGGCGGCCTCGGCCTCGGCGCGGCCGGCCTTCTCGATGACCTCGGCCTCCTTGTCGCGGACCTGGACGGCGGCCAGGCCCTCGGCGGCGGCCTCGGCCTGGATGCCCTCGGCGAGCCGCAGCTTGGCCTGGGCATCGAGGTCGGCGCTCTTCAACCGGGCCTCGGCGAGGGTGAGTTCCTCGGCGGCGCGGTGCACGGCGGCCTGCTCGGCGGCCTCCGCGGCCTTGATGTCCTTGACCAGCTTCTCCTGCGCCTCGGCCTCGGCGGCGATGATGACGGCCTGCCGCTCCCGCTCCGCCTCCTCCACGGCGCGCAGCTTCTTGATGGACTCCTCCTGCTCGGCGACCGTACGGTCCACGGCGACCCGCTCGCGGACGACCTCGGCGATCTCCCGCTTCTCCGCCTCGACCTCCTTCGACGCGGCGATCTTCGTCAGTTCGGTCTCCCGCTCCCGGGCGATGACCTCGAGGAGCCGGTCCTTCTCGATGCGCTCGTTCTCGATGGCGATGACCCGCTCGCGGTTCTTCGCGGCGACGGCGACCTCACGCGCCTGGTTCTCGCGCTGCACACCGAGCTGTTCCTCGGTCTTGAGGAAGGCGCTCTGCGCCCGCAGCCGCTCCTCCTCGACGACCCGCGCGGTCTCGGCCTCCTCGCGGGCGCGTACGGTCTCGATCTCCCGCTTCTGCTTGATCTCGGCGTCGACCTGGCGGCGCTCCAGCTCCAGGATGGCCTCGCGGGCGTCGACGTTCTGCCGGGTGATCTCCTTCTCCTCGGTGCGCTGGGCCTCGTTGGTGCGCACGTGCTCCACGGCCGTCAGCTCGGTGATCTTGCGGATGCCCTGGGCGTCGAGGACGTTGGCGGGGTCGAGCTGGCCGACCGGCGTCTGCTCCAGGTAGTCGATCGCCGCGTCCTCCAGGTGGTAGCCGTTGAGGTCGACGCCGATGACCTCGATGATCCGGTACCGCAGCTCCTCGCGCTTGGTGTAGAGGTCGGTGAAGTCCATCTGCTTGCCGACGGTCTTCAGCGCCTCGGAGAACTTGGCGTGGAACAGCTCCTGAAGGGTGTTGCGGTCGCTGGCCCGCGCGGTGCCCACGGCCTGGGCGACCCGGATGACGTCCTCGACGGTCTTGTTGACCTTGACGAAGAACGAGATGCGGATGTCGGCGCGGATGTTGTCCCTGCAGATCAGACCCTCCCGGCCGGCCCGGGTGATCTCGATGGTCTTCACCGAGATGTCCATCACCTCGGCCTTGTGCAGCACGGGCAGCACGACCTGCCCGGTGAAGGTCACGTCGACCTTGCGCATCTTGGAGACGATCAGTGCCTTGCCCTGTTCGACCTTGCGGAACAGCCGGGCGACGATCAGCACGACGGCGACGACGAGCACGACGGCGACGAGCGCGGCGATGCCCAGGGTGATGGGATTCATGGCGAATGTCCTTGGCAGGTGAAGAGGTCGACGGCCCGCGGCGCCCAGAGGGCTCGGGCAGGCTTGCAGGACCTCGGAAGACTGAGGTGTGAGGCTGGGGTGTGCGGCCGAGGAGGCGCGGCTCAGCCGGCCGGCGCAGTTCGCCCGGCGGGCCCGGGTTCGTCCGGGTCGAGGCGGTGCGGCGAACGCGTGAAGTGGCCGGTCACGATCGTCGGTGAGTTCCGCACGTCCTGGCCCCCTTTCCCGCTGACGGCGCGCGTGGACGGGTGCACGGCTCCCCTCCGGGTCCCGATGCGGGCATCTGCCGGTGTCCGGCATCGGAACCCTGTGCCGTGCTCCCCGCAGCCCATGGTGCCCTGCGGACAGCCACCCCCGCATTGCCGGATTCCGGCAGCGTTCACTAAGGTCTGCATGCCGGTGACCGCTAAGGAACCGTCACCGGCGCGTCAAGGAAGCCAGGGGGCGTTGTGACGGACCGGGACATTCCCGAGGAGTATCTGGACGGCTACGCCAAGATCCTGGCCGAGGTCTCGGCCACGGGGCGGCGCCTCACCCGGGAGGAGCTGGTCTCCCGGCGTGCGCTGGGGGAACTCGCCGCGGACGCCGGTTACGGTCTGCGGGCCCTGATCAGCGCACATCTGACGGCGGCTCGTGCGGCCTGGCCGAGCACGCCCGGTTCGGCGGACGGCGCGCTCGCCGCCGTACAGCAGGCCGTGGACGCCTTCGCCGAGGGCTATGAGCACGCACAGCGGCTGGCGGTGCGTCAGGAGGAGGCGGCGCGGCGGGAGTTCATCGACGACCTGCTCTACGGGCGCAGCGACCTGGGTCGGCTCGCCGAGCGCGCCGAGCGGTTCGGGCTGCGTCTGGCGCACGCGCACGCGGTGGCCGTGGCGCAGGGGGCGGCGGCGTACGACGAGGGTGATCCGGTGGCCCGGCGGGTGGAGCACGCGCTGATCTCGCGGTTCGGCGACCGCAGCATCCTGCTCACCACCAAGGACGGCCGGCTGCTGTGCATCGCGCCCGGCCATCAGGACGAGGTGCTCACCCACTTCGCGAAGCAGGCGCACGCCGCGACCGACGGCGGCCAGGTCGCCATCGGCCGCCCGCAGCCCGGCGCCGGCGGGGTCGTCCAGTCGTACGAGGAGGCGTTGAACACCCTGGAGATGGCCGGGCGGCTCGGCCTGGACGATCCGGTCCTGCGCGCGTCCGACCTGCTGGTCTACCCGGTACTGACCCGTGACCGCCAGGCGATGGCCGACCTGGTCCTCAACACCCTCGGCCCGCTCGTCACGGCCCGCGGCGGAGCCGAGCCGCTCCTGGACACGCTCACCGCGTACTTCGACTCGGGCTGCGTCGCCGCCGAGGCCGCCCGTCGTCTCTCCCTCAGCGTCCGGGCCCTGACCTACCGCCTGGAACGCATCCACAAGCTCACCGGCGCCAACCCGGCCGACCCGGCGCACCGCTACATGCTGCAGACCGCGGTCATCGGCGCCCGCCTGCTGGACTGGCCGGCCAACGGGGTCTGACCGCGTGGTCAGCCCTGCCGCAGGGTGACCGGCGGCCGCGGCGCGTACGGAGCGCGTCCTCGATCGTCGCTTCTTCGGTGGCGAGTCCGCGACGGGCGTCGACGAACCGTCGTGGAGTCGTCCCGGTGTTGTCACGCCGTGCGGCTCCCCTCTGGTGGCGGCGCACCGGCGGGCGCATCGTCGAGTCCAGGACGGACGGCCCGTACGGCCGGCCCCTCGACGCGGAGGTGCGCCATGTGTTCCCACCAGTCCTCGGCCCCGTCGGCCGGTGTCCCCACCGCGCATGTCGTCGCCGCCCACCCCGAGCAGGGCTGGAGCCTGCTGTGCGACGGCACGATCGTCTTCGACGACTCCGGCGAGCTGCTGCCGGACGGCAGGGTGGTCGAGCCGTACCGGCTGGTGGTGGCCGCCTGAGGTCTCACTCGGGCAGTACCGCGAAACCGTCCAGCTCCACCAGCGCCTGCTCGTCCCAGAGTCGTACGATGCCGACGACCGCCATGGCCGGATAGTCCCGCCCGGCCAAGGAACGCCAGACGCGGCCCAGTTCGGCGGCCTGGGCGCGGTAGGCGGCGACGTCCGTGACGTACACCGTGACCCGCGCCAGGTCCCCGGGCGTCCCGCCCGCCGCGGCGAGCGCGGTGAGCAGATTGGCGAGCGCCCGCTCGAACTGCTCGCGCAGCGACGCCCCTACGACCTTGCCGCCGCCGTCGAGCGCGGTCTGGCCCGCGAGGAAGACCACCCGGGAGCCGGTGGCGACCACGGCGTGCGAGAAGCCGGCCGGCGGGGACAGCTCCGGTGGGTTGACCCGCCGCACGCTCACTCGGCCACCTGCCGGTTCCGGTACAACTCGCGGGCGATGATGGACCGTTGGACCTCGCTCGCCCCTTCGTAGATCCGCGGCGCCCGCACCTCCCGGTAGAGGTGTTCGAGCAGATGCCCGCGGCGCAGCGCGCGGGCGCCGTGCAACTGGACGGCGGTGTCGACGACGTACTGCGCGGTCTCGGTGGCGAGCAGTTTCGCCATCGCGGCGCGCCGGGGGACGTCGGGGGCGCCGGAGTCGTACGCCGCGGCCGCCGCGTAGACCATCAGACGGGCCGCCTCGGTGCGCAGGGCCATCTCGGCGACCTGGTGGGAGACGGCCTGAAGGTCCCTCAACTTGCCGCCGAACGCGTCGCGTCGCGCGGTGTGGTCCAGGGTCGCGTCCAGGGCGGCCTGCGCCATGCCGACCGCGAAGGCTCCGACGCTGGGCCGGAACAGGTCGAGGGTGGCCATCGCCACCCGGAAGCCGCCGTCGACCTCGCCCAGCACGTCCTCGGCGGTGACGGGTACGGCGTCGAAGTCGAGCGCGCCGACGGGGTGCGGGGAGAGCATGTCGAGGCCGGTGCCGGTGAGGCCGGGACGGTCGGCGGGGACGAGGAACGCGGTCACGCCACGGGCGCCCGCGCCGGCCGTCGTACGGGCGAAGACGGTGTAGAGGTCGGCCTCGGGCGCGTTGGAGATCCAGCACTTCTCACCGCTGAGCCGCCAGCGGGAGGGTCCGTCGGGCTCGGCGGTCAGGGACAGCGCCGCCGCGTCCGAGCCCGCGCCCGGCTCGCTCAGGGCGAAGGCGGCCACCGCGCTGCCCTCCGCCACGGCGGGCAGCCAGCGGGCCCGCTGCTCCTCGCTGCCGTGGGCGTGGACGGGGTGGGCGCCGAGTCCCTGGAGGGCGAGGGCCGTCTCCGCCTCCGTACAGGCGTAGGCCAGGGACTCACGCATCAGGCAGAGGTCGACGGCGCCGGAGGTGAACAGTCGGGCGAGCAGTCCGAGGCGGCCGAGTTCGGCCACGAGGGGGCGGTTGACGCGGCCGGGTTCGCCCTTCTCGGCCGGCGGGCGCAGTTGGCCGGCGGCGAGGGCGCGCAGCTCGGCACACCAGGCGGTCTGTGCGGGTTCGAGCGAGAATGCGGACATTGCCGTCCCCTTCACCGGACTTCCCGGGCTCTCCCAGACTCCCCCGGGCTCTCCTGGACACTCCTGCGACCATATCGCGTGCTGTTGACTGTCGTCACCGACACGATACGCTCCGAGTGCGAGCCCACCACACCAAGGGGGCGAACCGCCATGAACGTCTCGGCCCATGTCGACACCTTCGCGCGCGACCATCTCCCGCCGCCCGAGCAGTGGCCCGAACTGACCTTCGACCTGCCGGAGCTGCGCTACCCCGGACGGCTCAACTGCGCCGCCGAACTCCTCGACCACGCCGCCGTGGACCGCCCGGTCTTCCACACCCCGGACACCACCTGGACGTACGGCGGACTGCGCGCCCGCGTCGACCGGCTCGCGCATGTGCTCACCGGGGAGCTGGGCGTCGTCCCCGGGCAGCGGGTGCTGCTGCGCGGGCCGACCTCGCCGTGGCTGGCCGCCTGCTGGCTCGCGGTGCTGAAGGCGGGCGCGGTCGCGGTCACCGTCCTGGCCCAGCAGCGGCCGCACGAGCTGCGCACGATGTGCGAGATCGCCCGGGTGGAGTACGCGCTGTGCGACGCGCGCTGTGTCGACGACCTCGCCAAGGCGGACGTACCGGGGCTGCGCATCGCCACGTACGGCGGTGACACCCCGGACGACCTGCTGCGCCGCCCGGCGCCGGACACGCCGTACACGGCCGTGGACACCGCGGCCGACGACGTGGCGCTGATCGCCTTCACCTCCGGCACCACGGGCCGCCCGAAGGGGTGCATGCACTTCCACCGGGACGTGCTGGCGATCGCGGACACCTTCGCCCGGCATGTGCTCAGGCCGCACGCCGACGACGTCTTCGCCGGCAGTCCCCCGCTCGGCTTCACCTTCGGCCTGGGCGGTCTGGTCGTCTTCCCGATGCGGGTCGGCGCCAGCGCGCTGCTGCTCGAACAGGCGGGCCCGAGGCAGCTGTTGCCGGCGATCGTCGAGCACCGGGTGTCGGTGCTGTTCACCGCGCCGACCGCGTACCGGGCGATGCTCGCCGACCTGGACGGGCAGGACGTCTCCTGTCTGCGCCGCTGCGTCTCGGCCGGCGAGAACCTGCCCGCGGCCACCTGGCGGGCCTGGCACGAGCGCACCGGGCTGCGCATCATCAACGGCATCGGCGCCACCGAGCTTCTGCACATCTTCATCTCGGCGGCCGACGACGACATCCGGCCGGGCACGACCGGCCTCCCGGTCCCCGGCTGGCAGGCGCGGGTGCAGGACGCGCGCGGCGAACCCGTGCCCGACGGGGACCCCGGACTGCTCGCGGTGCGCGGCCCGGTCGGCTGCCGGTACCTCGCCGACCCGCGCCAGCGTGACTACGTACGCGACGGCTGGAACGTCACCGGGGACACCTATGTCCGCGAGCCCGACGGCTATTTCCGGTACGTGGCCCGCGCCGACGACATGATCATCTCGGCCGGGTACAACATCGCCGGACCGGAGGTCGAGGAGGCTCTGCTGCGCCATCCGGACGTCGTCGAGGCGGCCGTCGTGGGGCGGCCGGACGAGGCGCGCGGGCAGGTCGTGGTCGCGTACGCGGTGCTGCGGGAGGGCGCCCGGCGGGACGCGCAGGCGCTGCGCGGCTTCGTCAAGGGGGAGCTGACGCCGTACAAGTGTCCGCGCGAGATCGTGTTCCTCGACGCGCTGCCGCGCACCGCCACCGGCAAACTGCAGCGGTTCCGCCTGCGCACCGGGGGTGACCAGCCGTGATGCCGACGACCTAAAATGATCAATGTGTCAGACCAGCATGCCCCCCGGTCTCTGATCGTCACGCTCTACGGCGCCTACGGTCGCTTCGCGCCGGGCCCCGTGCCCGTCGCCGAGCTGATCCGTCTGCTCGCCGCGGTCGGCGTCGACGCGCCCTCCGTGCGCTCGTCGGTGTCGCGGCTGAAACGGCGCGGGCTGCTGCTGCCGGCCCGCACCGCCGAGGGCGCCGCCGGCTACGAACTGTCCGCCGAGGCCCGGCAGTTGCTCGACGACGGCGACCGGCGCATCTACGCCACCGCGCCGCCGGAGGAGGAGAGCTGGGTACTGGCGGTGTTCTCGGTGCCGGAGTCGGAGCGGCAGAAGCGGCACGTGCTGCGCTCCCGGCTGGCCGGCCTCGGCTTCGGCACGGCGGCCCCCGGGGTGTGGATCGCCCCTGCCCGGCTGTACGAGGAGACCCGGCACACCCTCCAGCGCCTCGGCCTCGCCCCGTACGTCGACTTCTTCCGCGGCGCGCACCTCGGCTTCGTCCCGACCGTGCAGGCCGTGGCCCGCTGGTGGGACCTGGCGGCGATCGCCAAGGAGCACGAGGCGTTCCTCGACCGGCACGCGCGCGTGCTGCGCGCCTGGGAGCAGCGCACGGACACCCCGCCGGAGGAGGCGTACCGGGACTATCTGCTGGCCCTGGACTCCTGGCGCCACCTGCCCTACACCGACCCCGGGCTGCCCGCCCGACTGCTGCCCGCCGACTGGCCCGGGGCGCGCTCGGCCGCCGTCTTCCGGGGCCTGCACGAGCGGCTGCGGGACGCGGGGGCGGTGTTCGCGGGGATCACCCAGACGGAGTGACTCGCGTCACATCAGCCGCCCACCGCATGATGCCGAACGCCCACTCCCGGCTGCACTCCCCCCAGGAGCTGCACATCGGCCGCCTGGAGGTCGGCTTCGGCAGCCCCGTGTCCCCGTACGCCGGCAGTGCGCCTTCCTCGACGTCGAGTACGAGCCCGGGATGATCGACCACGGCAGGAACGGCGGCGGTACGGACGTGCCGCGGGGACTCGGCGACTGGATGCGTGATGCCGCGTCAACTATGCAGTTCCAGCCTCGGCTTGGGGCCGTCCGTGCGGCCCGTGCGAGGGGGTCGGCTGCCCGCACGGTACGGCGCCGGCCATACGGCGCCCTCGCCGTCGTAGCCCTGCTCGGCCGCCGCGTGCAACGTCCAGTGCGGGTCGTACAGATGGGGCCGGGCCAGCGCGCACAGGTCCGTACGCCCGGCCAGGATCAGCGAGTTGACGTCGTCCCAGGAGGAGATCGCGCCGACCGCGATCACCGGGAGGCCGGTCGCGTGGCGGATGCGGTCCGCGAAGGGGGTCTGGTACGACCGCCCGAACTCAGGGTGTTCGTCGGCCACCACCTGCCCGGTGGACACGTCGATCGCGTCGGCGCCGTGCGCGGCGAAGGCGCGGGCGATCTCGACGGCGTCCTCGGCCGTCGTACCGCCCTCGGCCCAGTCGGTGGCGGAGATCCGTACCGTCATCGGCCGGTCCTGCGGCCACACCGACCGTACGGCGTCGAAGACTTCGAGGGGGAAGCGCAGCCGTCGCTCCGGCGAGCCGCCGTACGCGTCGGTGCGGTGGTTGGTCAGGGGGGACAGGAAGCCGGACAGCAGGTAGCCGTGCGCGCAGTGCAGTTCGAGCAGGTCGAACCCGGCGCGGGCGGCGCGGGCGGCGGCGGTCGCGAACTGCTCGCGAATGTCGGTGAGTTGGGCCCGAGACAGTTCGCGCGGGATCTGGCTGCCCGGCTTGTACGGCAGCGGAGAGGCCGCCACCAGGGGCCAGTTGCCGTCGGGCAGCGGGGCGTCCATGCCCTCCCACATCAGCCTGGTGGAGCCCTTGCGCCCGCTGTGTCCGAGCTGCACGCCGATCGCGGTGCCGGGTGCCCTGCCGTGCACGAAGTCGGTGATCCGGCACCACGCCTCGGCCTGGCGGCCGGTGTAGAGGCCGGTGCAGCCGGGGGTGATCCGGCCCTCCTCGCTGACGCACACCATCTCGGTCATCACCAGCCCGGCCCCGCCGAGCGCGCGGGCGCCCAGGTGGACGAGGTGGAAGTCGCCGGGGACGCCGTCGGCCGCCGAGTACATGTCCATGGGGGAGACGACCACCCGGTTGCGCAGGGTCAGGCCGCGCAGCCGGAACGGGGTGAACATCGGGGGCGTGCCGGGCGGACAGCCGAACTCCCGCTCCACGGCGGACGTGAAGCGCGCGTCGCGCAGGCGCAGGTTGTCGTGGGTGACGCGGCGGCTGCGGGTGAGCAGGTTGAAGGCGAACCGGCGGGGCGGCTGGTCGAGGTACAGCGCCAGGTCCTCGAACCACTCCAGGCTGGCCCGCGCGGCACGCTGGGTGGAGGCGACGACCGGCTTGCGCTCCGCCTCGTAGGCCGCCAGGGCGCTGTCCAGGGACGGCTGTTCCCCCAGGCACGCGGCCAGTGCGAGGGCGTCCTCCACGGCCAGCTTGGTGCCGGAGCCGATGGAGAAGTGGGCGGTGTGGGCGGCGTCGCCGAGGAGGACGACATTGCCGTGCGACCAGCGGTCGTTGACCACCGTGCGGAAGGTGGTCCAGGCCGACTTGTTGGACCTCAGCGGGCGCCCGCCGAGCGCGTCCGCGAAGATCTTGGCGCAGCGTTCCGTCGACTCGCGTTCGTCCATCGCGTCGAAGCCGGCCGCGCGCCATACCTCTTCGCGCATCTCGATGATCACGGTGGAGGCATCGCGGGAAAAGGGGTAGCCGTGCAACTGCATCGCGCCGTGCTCGGTCTCCGCGATCTCGAAGCGGAAGGCGTCGAAGGCGAAGTCCGCGGCGAGCCAGATGTAGCGGCAGCGGTGTGCCGTGACGCTGGGGCGGAACGCGCTGGTGTATGCCTCGCGGGTGGCGCTGTGCACACCGTCGGCGGCGATGACCAGGTCGTACGTCTCCGCCAGCCAGGCCGGGTAGGGGGCCTCCGTGCGGAAGCGGAGGTCCACGCCGAGGGTGCGGCAGCGGTCGTGGAGGATCTGCAGGAGGCGTTTGCGACCGAGGGCGGCGAAGCCGTGGCCGCCGGAGCGCTGGGTTCTGCCCCGGTGGACGATGTCGATGTCGTCCCAGCGGACGAAGTGCTGTTGGAGAGCCGTGTGGACGTCCGGGTCGGCGTGTTCGATGCCGCCGAGGGTTTCGTCGGAGAGGACCACTCCGAAGCCGAAGGTGTCGTCGGGGGCGTTGCGTTCCCAGACGGTGATGTCGCGGGACGGGTCGAGGCGTTTGAGGAGGGCGGCGGCGTAGAGGCCGCCGGGGCCGCCGCCGACGATCGCCACCCGCAGCCCTGAGCTCGGCACGGTCACCGTCCTTGCCATTTCGGGGGGCGTTTCTCGGTGAACGCGGCGTGGAACTCCGCGTAGTCCTCGCCGTTCATCAGCAGGGCCTGGGTCGCGGCGTCCAGTTCGACCGACGCGGCGAGCGGCATGTCCAGTTCCGCCGTGAGCAGGGCCTTCGTCTGGGCGTACGCCAGTGCCGGGCCCTCGGCCAGGCGGCGGGCCAGTGACCGGGCCGCCTCGTCGGCGCCGCCGTCGGCGACCAGCTCGCTGATCAGGCCGATGCGCTCGGCCTCCGGTGCCCGGACCGGCTCTCCCAGCATCAGCAGCCGCGTCGCATGGCCGAGGCCCACGACCCTGGGCAGCAGGTATGCCGCCCCCATGTCCCCGCCCGACAGGCCCACCTTCGTGAACAGAAAGGCGAAGCGGGCCGTGGGGTCGGCGACACGGAAGTCGGCGGCCAGGGCGAGGACGGCTCCGGCGCCGGCGGCCACGCCGTGGACGGCGGCGATCACCGGGAAGGGGCATTCGCGGACCGCGCGCACGACGTGGCCGGTCATCCGGTTGAAGTCGAGGATGTGGGCGGTGTCCATGGACAGCGTGGCGCCGATGATCTCGTCGACGTCGCCGCCGGAGCAGAAGCCGCGGCCCTCGCCGGCCAGGACGAGGGCGCGCACGGAGCGCTCCCGGGACAGCTCGGCGAGCAGGTCGCGCAGGTCGGCGTAGGCGCCGAAGGTGAGGGCGTTGAGTCGGTCGGGTCGGGCGAGGGTGACGGTGGCGACGCCGTCGGCGCGCTCGACGCGCAGGTGTTCCCAGTCGGCGGTGCGGACGGCTGATCCGGTGAAGGGACTCACCCTTCGAAGTTATCACTGAAATGTGACCGTCGTCATGAGTGCGACATAGACGTCACCATGGAGGTGTCGCGGACCGGGGCGTGACGGTGTCACCGCTCGTCCACAAGGCGGTAACAGCGGGATCAGCGGAAGGGAACCCGCCGTTGGCCCGGGAAAGGGACCTGCATGAACGGACTCGCTGTGTACGAACGCCCCTCCTCCTCAGCCTCCTGGCGCATCGCGCTGCCGCACTCCCCGGCGGCGGTGCCCGTGGCGCGCGCACTGGTCCGTACGGCGCTGGCGGAGCGGGAGCACGGGGCGGACAGCGACACGGCGGAGCTGCTCACCGCCGAGCTGGTGGCGAACGCCGTGGAGCACGCTTCGGGTCGCGGGCCGATAGAGCTGGTGGTGGAGTTGCTGCCGACCGGCTGCCGGGTCGAGGTGCACGACCCGGATCCGGCGCCGCCGGGCGATCTGACCCGTGCGGCGGACGGCGAGCCCGACCCGTGGCAGGAGCACGGGCGCGGCCTGCTGCTGATCCGCGCCCTCAGCTCGTCCTGCGGACACCGCCCCACCGAGACCGGCAAGGCGGTGTGGTTCAGGCTTGCGAGGCGGTCGGCATAGGGCCTGATCAGGCCAGGGTGGCCACCAGGACGGCCTTGATGGTGTGCATGCGGTTCTCGGCCTCGTCGAAGACGACCGAGTGGGCGGACTCGAACACCTCGTCGGTCACCTCCAGGGAGTCCAGGCCATGGCTCTCGTGGATCTCACGGCCGACCTTGGTGCCGAGGTCGTGGAACGCGGGCAGGCAGTGCAGGAACTTCACGTCCGGGTTGCCGGTGGCGCGCAGCACGTCCATGGTCACGGCGTACGGGGAGAGCGCGGCGATCCGCTCGTCCCAGACCTCCTTGGGCTCCCCCATGGAGACCCACACATCGGTGGCGACGAAGTCGGCGCCGGCGACACCCTCCTCGACGGTCTCGGTGAGCGTGATGCGCGCCCCGCTGCCCTCGGCCAGCTCGCGGGCGCGGTCGACGACCTCCTGGGCCGGCCAGTAGGACTTCGGGGCGACGATCCGTACGTCCATGCCCAGCAGGGCGCCGGTGATCAGATAGGAGTTGCCCATGTTGAAGCGGGCGTCGCCGAGGTAGGCGAAGGCGGTCCCGGTCAGCGGCTTGGCGCAGTGCTCGGTCATGGTGAGCACGTCGGCGAGCATCTGGGTGGGGTGCCAGTCGTCGGTGAGGCCGTTGTAGACGGGGACGCCGGCGTACGCGGCCAGTTCCTCCACCTTGTACTGGCTGTCCCCGCGGTACTCGATCCCGTCGTACATCCGCCCGAGGACGCGCGCGGTGTCCTTCACGGACTCCTTGTGGCCGATCTGCGACCCGGCGGGGTCGAGGTACGTCGTCGAGGCGCCCTGGTCGGCGGCCGCGACCTCGAACGCGCAGCGGGTGCGCGTCGAGGTCTTCTCGAAGATCAGCGCGATGTTCTTTCCCCGCAGGTACCGCGTCTCGGTCCCGGCCTTCTTGGCCGCCTTCAGCTCCGCGGCCAGCTCGACCAGCCCGCGGAACTCCTCCGCGGTGAAGTCCAGCTCCTTCAGGAAGTGGCGGCCGACGAGGGCGGTGGGGACTGTCGCCATGGGGCGCTCCAGGAATGCGGGGACACTAGCCCTGGAAGTCTATACGAGCATTCGCATTTCTATACGACTCCTACGTGGCTCGTTCACGCCTGTACGACATCCCGCTCGACGGGGCAGCTCATGCACCGCGGGCCACCCCTCCCCCGCCCCAGCTCACTGCCCGGGATCTCGATGACCTCGATGCCCTGCTTGCGCAGATGGGTGTTGGTGGTGGAGTTGCGCTCGTAGGCGACGACGACGCCGGGCTCCACACAGAGCACGTTGCAGCCGTCGTCCCACTGCTCACGCTCGGCGGCGTGCACGTCCTGGGTGGCGGTGAGCACGCGGATCTCGCTGAGGCCGAGGGCGGCGGCGATCGCGCGGTGCATGTGCTCCGGCGGGTGGTCGGTGACCTTGAGCTCCTTGTCGCCGACGCCCGGTTCGATGGTGTACGACCGCAACATGCCGAGGCCCGCGTACTGGGTGAAGGTGTCTCCGTCGACCATGGTCATCACGGTGTCGAGGTGCATCAGGGCGCGCCGCTTGGGCATGTCCAGGGCCACGATGGTCTGCGCGGAACCGGCCGCGAACAGCTTGTGGGCGAGCATCTCGACGGCCTGGGGTGTGGTGCGCTCGCTCATGCCGATGAGGACGGCGCCGTTGCCGATCACCAGGACGTCCCCGCCCTCGATGGTGGAGGGGTAGTCGGCCTGGCCTTCGGACCAGATGTGGAACGGCTCGTCGCGGAAGAGCGGGTGGTGCCGGTAGATCGCCTCGAAGTGGACGGTCTCGCGCTGCCGGGCCGGCCAGCGCATCGCGTTGATGGAGACGCCGTCGTAGATCCAGGCGGAGGTGTCGCGGGTGAAGAGGTGGTTGGGCAGCGGGTCGAGGAGGAAGTCGTCCAGTTCCATGACGTGGAAGCGCACGGAGGTCGGCTCGGGGTGCACCTCCAGGAACTCCCGCTTCGTCATGCCGCCGACGAGGGCCTCGGCCAGCTCGGGGGCGGGCAGGGTCTCGAAGGCGGATCTGAGGTGGTCGGTGGCGAGCACCCCGTACTCCTTCTCGTCGAAGACCCGGTCCAGGACGAGCGCTCTGGCCGCCGGGATCTCCAGGGCCTCGGTGAGCAGATCGCCGAAGAGATGGACGGCGACGCCTCGATCGCGCAGGACGTCCGCGAACCCGTCGTGCTCGGCGCGCGCCCGGCGCACCCAGAGCACGTCGTCGAAGAGCAGGGCGTCCTTGTTGCTGGGGGTGAGCCTCTTGAGCTCTAGATCCGGCCGGTGCAGGATGACGCGGCGCAGCCGCCCGGCCTCGGAGTCGACATGGAGTCCCATGTCTCCATCCTGACCACGCGGGCATGAGTTCACCCCGCTTCCGCGTGTTCTTGTCGCACACACTTCCCCTTTTCGTCCCCTTGACGACAAGCGAGGCGCATGATTATCGTCCTACTGACGAAAATCATGCGAGGGGGAACTCCATGGCCGACATCACCCGCCGTCTGGGCCTGCGCCATCTGCGCGGCGCGCCCACGGCGCACATCCGCCACCACCGCTCGGGCCGGCTGGTCCACGACGGGCCGGGGCTGAGCTTCTGGTTCCGCTCGCTGACCGCCGCCCTCTCCGAGATCCCGGTCGACGACCGCGAACTGGCCATGACCTTCCACGCCCGGACGTCCGACTTCCAGGACGTGGCGGTACAGGCGACGGTCACCTACCGGATCGGCGACCCGGCGCTCGCCGCGGCGCGCCTGGACTTCTCCATCGACCCGGACACCGGGATCTGGCGGGGCGCTCCCCTGGAGCAGCTCGGCACGCTGCTCACGGAGACGGCCCAGCAGCACGCGCTGGACGTCCTCGCCCGTACGCCGCTGTCGTCGGCGCTGGTCGACGGCGTGACGGCGGTACGCGAACGGATCGCGGCGGGCCTGACGGCGGAACCGCGCCTGCCGGCCACCGGCATCGAGGTGGTCGCGGTGCGCGTCGTCGCCCTGCGCCCGGAACCGGAGGTGGAGCGGGCCCTGCGCACCCCCGCCCGGGAGCAGATCCAGCAGGAGGCGGACCGGGCGACGTACGAGCGGCGGGCGGTCGCGGTCGAGCGGGAGCGCACGATCGCCGAGAACGAGCTGGCCAGCAGGATCGAACTCGCCCGCCGCGAGGAACAGCTGGTCGAGCAGCGCGGCACGAACGCCCGCCGCGAGGCCGAGGAGAACGCGGCCGCGGACCGGGTACGGGCGGAGGCGGAGGCGGCCCGCACGGTGAAGCTGGCCGAGGCCGAGGCCGCCAAGCAGGTCCAGCTGGCCGACGCCGAGGCGCGGCGCACCGAGCGGCTCGCGGCCGCCGAGTCCGCCCGCACCGTGCGGCTGGCCCGGGCGGAGGCCGAGGCCGCCCGGGAGGTCGGTGAGGCGCGGGCGCAGGCGCAGGCGGCCTGGCTGCGGGTGCACTCGGACGTGGACGTGGCCACGCTGCACGCGCTCACCGGGACCCGGCTGGCGGAGAACCTGCCGCGCATCGACAGCGTGACCGTCTCGCCGGACGTGCTGACGGGGCTGCTCGCCAGGCTGGGTGCGGCCCGGTGAGCCTGGCGCCCCGGGCCGTGCTGGTCCACCGCACCACGGAGTACGAGGAGTTGGTGGCCCGGCACGGCACCCACGGTCAGGCCGCCTTCTTCCTCGCCTCACGCGGCCGGGACATCGAGGAGGTCGCCGAGCGCCACCGCCGTACCCGGCGGGCCCTGGTCGAGGTGACGGCGGCGATCCCGCTGACATGGCGTCAGTCGCGGGTGGAGCGGCGGGACCTGGACCGCTTCCTGTTCGCGCCGGAGGACGTGGTGCTGGTGGTCGGGCAGGACGGCCTGGTGGCGAATGCCGCCAAGTACCTGTCGGGCCAGCCGGTGATCGGCATCGACACCGACCCCGGCCGCAACCCGGGCGTGCTGGTGCGGCACGCCCCGGCCGACGCGGCCTCGCTGATCCCGGCGGCGCTCACGGCCGGCGTGCCGGTCGAGGAGCTGACCATGGTGGAGGCCGTCGCCGACGACACCCAGCGCCTCGTGGCGCTCAACGAGATCTACCTCGGCGCCGCCGGTCACCAGACCGCCCGCTACCGCCTGGGCCTCGACGACGACGGGGGTGTCGTGGAGGCCCAGGCGTCCTCCGGGGTGCTGGTCGGCACGGGGACCGGTGCCACCGGCTGGCTCCGCTCGGTGTGGCAGGAGCGGCACGCCACCCTGCGGCTGCCCTCCCCCACGGACGACCGCCTGCTGTGGTTCGTCCGCGAGGCATGGCCCTCCCCGGCGACCGGCACCCGCCTGGTCGCCGGGGAGCTCGACGCCCGCGCCCGGCTGCGCCTCACCGTCGAGTCGGAACGGCTGATCGCGTTCGGCGACGGCATGGAGACCGACGCGGTCGAGCTGACCTGGGGCCAGACGGTCCGGGTCGGCGTGTGCGAGCGGCGGCTACGGCTGGTCGGCTGACCGGTTGACCGGCTGAGACCTCACAGCCGCGGGTCCACCGGCTCCGACTCCAGGGCCAGCACCCCGAACACCGCCTCGTGCACCCGCCACAGCGGCTCCCCCTCGGCGAGCCGGTCCAGGGCCTCCAGGCCGAGGGCGTACTCGCGCAGTGCCAGGGAGCGCTTGTGGTTGAGGAAGCGGCCCCGCAGCCGGGCCAGGTTGTCGGGGCGGGTGTACTCCGGGCCGTAGATGATGCGGAGGTACTCGCGGCCCCGGCACTTGATGCCCGGCTGGACCAGCCGGCCCTCCCCGTCGCGGACCAGCGCGCCGACCGGCTTGACGACCATGCCCTCGCCGCCCCGGCCGGTCATCTCCAGCCACCAGTCGACTCCGGCCCGGACGGACTCGGGGTCGCCGGTGTCGACGTAGAGCCGTCGGGTGGTCTGCAGCAGGCCGGTGGGGTCGTGCTCCACCAGGCGGTCCAGCAGGGCGAGTTGCTCGTCGTGCGGGAGGGACGCCAGGCTGCGGCCCTGGACGGCGAGGATCTGGAAGGGGGCCAGCCGGACCCCGTCGAGGCCCTCCGTCGTCCAGCAGTAGCGCCGGTACGCCGCCGTGAACGCGGCCGCGTCCGAGGCCCGTTCGCGCTGGCGGTCCAGCAGCCCCGTCACGTCCACGCCCCGCGCCGCCGCGCTCTCCAGCGCGGCCAGCGCGCCCGGGAACACCGCGCCCGACGCGGCGCCGACGGCCGCGTACTGGGAGCGCAGCAGCCCGGACGCCTTGAGCGACCACGGCATCAGCTCGGCGTCGAGCAGCAGCCAGTCCGTGTCGAACTCGGTCCACAGGCCCGCCTCGGTGATCGCCGTGCGCAGGCGGTCGAGGATCTCCTCCGTCACCTTCTCGTCGTCGAAGAAGGGGCGGCCGGTGCGGGTGTACAGCGACCCGGTCGGGCCGTCGACCCCGAAGCGCCGCCGCGCCGCGTCCGCGTCCCGGCAGACCAGGGCCACCGCCCGCGAGCCCATGTGCTTCTCCTCGCACACCACCCGCTCCACGCCGTCCTGCGCGTACTGCGCGAACGCCTCCGCCGGGTGCTCCAGGTAGCCGTCGATGTGCGAGGTCGCCGTCGGTGCCATGGTCGGCGGGAGGTACGGCAGCAGGCGCGGGTCGATCGCGAAGCGGCTGATGACCTCCAGGGCCGCCGCCGCGTTCTCCTCGCGGATGGTGATCCGGGGCTGGTACCGGGTGTCGACGATCCGCCGCCCGTGCACGTCCGCCAGGTCCAGCGGCCGCCCCTGGTGCCCGCCGGGCGCGTCGGCGGCGAGCGGCTTGGCCGGCTCGTACCACATCCGCTCCGCCGGTACGTCGACCAGCTCGCGCTCCGGCCAGCGCAGCGCGGTCAGCTTGCCGCCGAAGACGGCGCCGGTGTCCAGGCAGATCGTGTTGTTCAGCCAGGTGGCGTCCGGGACCGGGGTGTGGCCGTAGACCACGGCCGCCCGGCCGCGGTAGTCCTCCGCCCACGGGTAGCGCACCGGCAGGCCGAACTCGTCCGTCTCGCCGGTGGTGTCGCCGTACAGCGCGTGCGAGCGGACCCGGCCGGAGGTGCGGCCGTGGTACTTCTCCGGCAGACCGGCGTGGCAGACCACCAGCCGGCCGCCGTCGAGGACGTAGTGGCTGACGAGCCCGTCGAGGAACTCCTTGACCTCCCGCCTGAACTCCTCGCTCTCGCCCTCCATCTGGGCGATGGTCTCGGCGAGGCCGTGGGTGTGCTGCACCTTGCGGCCGCGCAGGTGACGGCCGTACTTGTTCTCGTGGTTGCCGGGCACGCACAGCGCGTTGCCCGACTTCACCATCGCCATCACCCGGCGCAGCACGCCCGGACTGTCCGGGCCGCGGTCGACGAGGTCACCGACGAAGACCGCCGTACGGCCCTCCGGGTGCACCCCGTCCACGTAGCCCAACTTGCCGAGCAGGGCCTCCAGTTCGGCGGAGCAGCCGTGGATGTCGCCGATGATGTCGAAGGGGCCGGTGAGGTGGGTCAGGTCGTTGAAGCGCTTCTCGGTGCGGATGGTGGCGTTCTCCACCTCCGCGACGCCCCGCAGGACGTGCACCTTGCGGAAGCCCTCGCGCTCCAGGTGCCGTATCGAGGAGCGCAGGTCGCGGATGTGGCGGCGGATGACCCGGCGCGGCATGTCGGCGCGGTCGGTGCGGGCCGCGTTGCGCTCGGCGCACACCTCCTCGGGGACGTCCAGCACGATCGCGATGGGCAGGACGTCGTGCTGCCGGGCCAGGTCGATCAGCTGGCGGCGGGCCTCCTTCTGCACGCTGGTCGCGTCGACGACGGTGCGGCGGCCGGCCGCGAGCCGCTTGCCCGCGATGTAGTGCAGGACGTCGAAGGCGTCCCGGGTGGCGCTCTGGTCGTTCTCGTCGTCGGAGACCAGGCCGCGGCAGAAGTCCGAGGAGATCACCTCGGTCGGCTTGAAGTGCCGTCGGGCGAAGGTCGACTTGCCGGAGCCGGAGGCGCCGACGAGGACGACGAGGGAGAGGTCGGTGACGGGCAGCACGCGCCCCTGGGTGTCGGTCGTCCCGGTCATGCCGCCTTCGCCTCCCTCTCGGCCTTGATCACGAACACCGCCATCTGGGTGGGCGGCCCCACCTCCGGGTCGTCCTGGCCGACCGGCCTGAACTCCACGTCGTAGCCGTGCCGTTCGGCCACCGCGGCCGCCCAGGTCCGGAACTCCTCGCGGGTCCACTCGAAGCGGTGGTCGCCGTGCCGGACGTGTCCGGCCGGGAGGGTCTCCCAGCGGACGTTGTACTCCGCGTTCGGGGTGGTCACGAGGA
Source organism: Streptomyces sp. NPDC018693 (assembly GCF_044391385.1). NCBI lineage: Bacteria > Bacillati > Actinomycetota > Actinomycetes > Kitasatosporales > Streptomycetaceae > Streptomyces > Streptomyces sp. NPDC018693. The sequence goes on from NZ_JBIRZZ010000004.1 coordinate 660,231, forward strand.
CCGTGCGGGGCCGGGCGGAGCCGAACACCGCGTACTCCAGGGCGGGCAGCCGGGGCAGGTCGAGGTGCTCGATGACCTCGCTGAGCACGGCGGCGTCGTAGCCCTTCAGCCGGCGGTCGGTGTACGCCAGCGAACCCTGGAGGAGTTTCACGCGCGACGCCTGGCGCTCGCCCAGGCGGTCCAGCTTCAGCCGGCGGGACGCGATGGTCAGCGCCCGCATCGACACGTCCAGGCCCACGATCTCCGTGAACCTGGTGTCCTTCAGCAGCGCCTGCACCAACTGGCCCTGCCCGCAGCCGAGATCGAGGACCCGGGCGGCGCCCGCGTCGCGCAGCGCGGTGAGGATCGCGTCCCGGCGCTGGACCGCGAGCGGGGTCGGTTTCTCCTCGGCCTCGGCCTCCTCCTCGACGGCGTTGTCGAGGTCCTCGACCTCGCTGTCGTCGCTCTCGGCCAGCCGGACCAGCTCCAGGCGCTCCATCGCCTGTCGGGTCAGCGACCAGCGGCGGGAGAGATAGCGGCTGGTGATCAGCTTCTGCTCGGGGTGGCCGGGCAGCCAGCCCTCGCCGGCCCGCAGCAGCTTGTCGACCTCGTCGGTGGCCACCCAGTAGTGCTTGGCGTCGTCGAGGACCGGGAGGAGGACGTACAGGTGGCGCAGGGCCTCGGCCAGGGTCAGCGCCTCCGACTCCAGCCGCAGCCGGACGTACCGCGAGTCGCCCCACTGCGGGAACTCGCCGTCCAGGGCGACCGGTTCGGCGGTGACCGTCCAGCCGAGCGGCTCGAAGAGACGCCGTACGAGGTCGGGGCCGCCGCGGGCGGGCAGCGCGGGTACCTCGACGCGCAGCGGCAGCGGCTCGGCGGCGCGCTCGGGGCGGGCGGTGCACACGCCCCGCATGGCGCTGGAGAAGACGCTGCTCAGCGCGACGGCGAGGAGGGAGGAGGCCGCGTACGGGCGGTCGTTGACGTACTGGGCGAGGGCCGCGTCCGGTGCGCCGCCGCGACCCTTGCCCTTGCCGCGCCGGACGAGTGCCACCGCGTCCACCTCCAGCAGCAGCGCCGCGGTGCAGCGCTGGTCGTCCGCCTCCGGGTACAGCACATGGGCCGTGCCGTAGGAGGTGGAGAACGCCTGGGCTTTCCCGGGATGCTTGTGCAGCAGGAATCCGAGGTCGGTCGCGGGGCGTTCCGGGGTGCCGGTGGTAGTGATCGTCAGGAACACGGTGGTTGCCTCGATATGGCGTGTGATGGCTGGTGAGCCGGTAAAGGTGCAGGTCGTGACCAGCGTACGGACATCGTCGGCCGGGCACCCGGGATTTTTCAGCGCACTTGTCCGGGCGCGGGTGTCCAGGCGCGGACGGCCAGCTTGCCGGTGGTGCCGAGGTCGATGCGGGGTGTCACGGTCACCGGGTCGGCGCCTGCCTTGGCCCGGACCCTGACGTGGGGGATGTCGACGGGGTCGCCGAACTCGGTGGTGTTGCGCCACATGAGGCCGGAGGTGGCGCTCTCGCCGGGCCGCAGGGTCAGCGGCCGGGGCGGCTCGTCGAAGCCGGTGCCGGTGCTGATGCCGCCGCTGCCGTGCACGATCGCGACACCCTCGATCGGCTGGAGTTCGTCGTCGAGGAGGGTGAGCTCGGGGTAGCCGTTGAGGGAGTAGGCGCTGGTGCCGCAGTTCTCCAGGTGCAGGCCGACCACGCGCAGTCCCATCGCCGCGTCGCCCTCGTCGGCGGTGACGCGGATGCCGGAGGGCGGGCACTCGCCGGCCGCGGCGGGCGCCTCGTCCGCGGGGACCCTGGTCACCCGGGAGACCTTCACCTTGGTCACCGGGGACGCTCCGCGCGGCAGCACGCCGAGCTCCACGGTGCCCCGCTCGGTGGCGCCGGGCTTCACTCCGCGCACGGTGACGCTCTCGTTCGACATGACCTCACCGGCGTCCGTGGTGAAGCTGAAGAGGATCAGATACGTCAGCTCCTCGGTGCCGCTGTTGGTGACCTCGTAGGCGGCAAAGACGCCGGAGTCGGAGTCGGTGGGCAGGCTCTCGGCCTGCACGGAGGCGGTGCGGCGCGGGGTGGGGGTGGGGGACGGGAGGGTGACGGAGGTGATCCGGACGCCGTCCACGGCCGGGTCGGCCACCGGGGCGCCGGTGGCCGAACCGGCCGTGCCCGCGTCGCCGCTGCGGGTGCCGGACTGTTCGGAGCCGCAGGCGGTGACGAGGAGAAGGGCAGCCGCGACGGCCGGGAGGAGGGGGGTGGCTCTGCGCATCCGGTCAGCCCATCAGGGGGCCAGGGCAAGGGCCGTGACGGAAGCCACACTTCCGGTCACAGGCGTGTCACAGACGCCGCGCCTCCGTGACACGCCCGCACCTCGCCCTACGACAGCTGCGCCTGCACCTGGGACGCGATCAGCTCCAGGTGGTCCAGGTCGGACAGGTCGAGGATCTGCAGGTAGATCCGGCGGGACCCGATCGCCGCGTACCGTCCGATCTTGTCGACGACCTCGCCCGGCGAGCCGGCCAGCCCGTTGGTCTTCAGCTCGTCGACCTCGCGGCCGATGGCGGCGGCACGACGGGCGACCTCCTGGTCGTCCTTGCCGACGCAGACGACCAGCGCGTTGGAGTAGGCGAGGTCGTCCCCCCTGCGGCCCGCCTCCTCGGCGGCGGCCCGCACCCGGCCGAACTGCCGCTCGCTGTCCTCGATCGAGGAGAACGGCATGTTGAACTCGTCGGCGTAGCGGGCGGCCAGCCGCGGGGTGCGCCTGGCGCCGTGCCCGCCGATGAGGACGGGGACCCTCTCCTGCGCGGGCTTGGGCAGCGCGGGCGAGTCGGTGAGGTCGTAGTAGGTGCCGTGGAAGTCGTAGGTCTTGTCGGCGGCCGTGCCCCACAGGCCGGTGACGATCTCCAGCTGCTCCTCCAGGCGGCCGAACTTCTCCTTCGGGAAGGGGATGCCGTACGCCGTGTGCTCCTGCTCGAACCAGCCCGCGCCGAGGCCGAGTTCGACGCGGCCGCCGGACATCTGGTCGACCTGGGCGACCTGGATGGCGAGCACGCCCGGGAGGCGGAAGGTGGCCGCCGTCATCAGCGTGCCGAGGCGGATGCGCTTGGTCTCACGGGCGAGGCCGGCGAGGGTGATCCAGGCGTCGGTGGGGCCGGGCAGGCCGTCCACGTCGCCCATCCTGACGTAATGATCGGAGCGGAAGAAGGCGTCGAAGCCCAGGTCCTCGGTCGCCTTCGCCACGGTGAGCAGGGTGTCGTAGCTCGCGCCCTGCTGGGGCTCGGTGAAGATGCGCAGATCCATGTCTCCCATCCTGCCTTCCGCACCCTTCGCAAACCGCACCGGTCCCCCGCCTCGCGGGGCGATGATCGTCGGCTCGTCGGAGCCGGACCGCCCGGCCCCGCGCCCGGTGGCCGAGCCGTCGGGGCGTCACCCGCGTCGGCCTCCTGCGGGGGCCGGGGGCCGAGGAGGCCGTCATGTCCGAGGAAGCCGCCCTGTCCGAGGAGGGCGAGGTCGGCTGAGCCGCTGACCGCGGTGTCGGTCTCAGCGCTCGGGTATCGCCTCTTCCCGGGCGGCCAGTTTGCGCAGCATCTCCAGCACTCTGTCTCTGGACTCGTCCGCCGCGTCGATGGCCTCCATGCACTGCCAGTACGTGCCCTCGTCGTGCGCGGAGCTGGCCAGACCGACGAGCGCGATACCGACCTCGCCGAGCAGGCTGCCGAGGCAGCGCAGGGTCTGGCCGGCGTCGTCCAGTTCGGTGAGCTGGGCGGCGCGCAGGTCCCCGGGGTCGAGGTCCGGTGGGTCCAGCACACCGCAGCCCCGGCCCGCCAGCTCCGTCAGCCCCAGGGCCTCTCCGCGCAGTTCGGGTGGGCCCGAGACGGCCAGGCGGCTGCCGATCGCCTGGGCCAGGGCCTGTGCCTGCCACACCTCGGTCAGGATCTCCGGGGCGCTGTCGCCGCCCACCAGCGCCTGCCTGCTCGTCAGGATGAGCCGCACCGCGTCCACCATCCGCCGCCCCCGTCTGTCCCTGACATGCTCCTCGCACGTCCGCCCGAACTCCTGTGTCCACTACCCAGAGTGAGGGTCTGTGGGACGAAAAGCCAGAGGAAGACGGAAATCTGTGGACAACAAATCGGTTTCGGGCAGGTGGACAACTACGGAGGGTGATAGCGGAGGGGGTGACTCCTGTGCTGCCCCATCGCCATGTCGCCCTGTTGCCTTGTCGCCTTGTCGCTACGGCGCCGACTCGCCGTTCCCGGGAGCCGGGAACCGGTGTTCGTTGCGCTCGATCTTCGCGGCGAGGGCGGCGAGCGGGTCGACGCCGAGCACCTCGCACAGCTGCAGCAGATAGGCGAGGACGTCGGCGACCTCGTCCGTGACCCGGTGCGCGGTGTCCGGCTCGTCCATGACACGCGCGGACTCCTCCGGTGTCAGCCACTGGAAGATCTCGACGAGCTCGGACGCCTCCACGCTCAGCGCGGCGACGAGATTCTTCGGCGTGTGGTACGGCTGCCAGTCGCGGGCGGCGGCGAACTCGGCAAGCCTGCGCTGGAGGGCGGCGAGGTCGGGCGGATCGGTGTCGGTCACGGCTCCAGGTCTATCACCGTCGCCCCGGCGTCCTCTCTCATGACCTCAAGCGCACCACCGTCACCCCGGACACCCCCGCGACCCACTCCGCATCACTCACCGCGGCGACACAGCGGATGTGGCCGCGGTCGCCCATGCGGGCGGCGAGGTGCAGGAGGGCGTGGCGCTGGTGGGGGTCGAGGGAGCGGGTGAAGCCGTCGGCGAGGACGGTGAGGGTGCGCATCGCGTCGGGGACCTCGCCGGGGGCGTCGAGGTCGAGGACGCCGGGGCCGGTCAGGAGCACCAGGGACAGTGCCAGGTAGCGCAGTTCGCCGTCGCCGAGGCGGGCGAGTTCCGTGCCGGAGCCGTCGCCCCGGTCGAGGACGGCGCGCACGGTGCCGTCGGTCCGCGGTTCGGCGCGTACGTCGGTGACCGGGCCGGCGCAGCCCGTGGCCACGGCCTCGACGAGCTGGGCGTGCCGGCGGCCGCACTCGGCGCGGGTGCGCCACAGGACGTCGGCGAGGTTGTCGCAGCCGCTGAGCAGCCGGCCTGAGCCGGTGGGGACGGGTACGCGCATCAGTTCCGGGCGGGGATCGCAGGCGTAGACCGAGCGCAGTGCGACGACCATCTGTTCGGCGGCGGCGAGCACTTGGCGCTGGCCGTCGGTCTTTCCGGCGACGCGCAGCGGGAGCAGGGCGGTGCCGAGGCGGTCGTCGGGGAGCGGGGCGCGGGTGACCGGGGCGGAGCCGGCTGTGTGCCAGGCGGCCTGGACGGTGCGCCGGCCGGGGTCGCGCAGGGCCGTCTCCAGCAGGGTGAGCCGACCCGCGGTCAGCCGCTCCCCCACGACGCGGAGTTCGGGCTCGGCCTGGATCGCGAGGTCGAGCCGGACCGGCCCCTCGGGACCGTCGGCCGTGCATCCGATGCGGAAGCCGCGGCGGCGCTGCGCGTCGGGCCGCGCCCCCTCGGGCACGCAGGCGAAGGGGTCCGGGAACACCTCGGCGAGGTCCGCCCCGCCCGCGAGCCGGGCCAGTGCCTCGTAGGCACGCAGCGCACTCGACTTCCCGCTGCCGCTGGGCCCGGCGAGGACGGTGACCGCGCCCAGCGGGAACGCGACCCGCCGATGCCGCGCGAAGGCGGACAGCCGCAGCTCGGTGACGCGCGGCCGCGCGGGATGGACGCGCCCCTCCACGACCTCCGGCCGGCGCGCCGTCTGGGCGGGTACGGTCGGCGAGCCGCCGTCGGCACGCCGGGGATCGGACGACGTCCCCGCGTCGGGACGACGCGCACGGCCGGACGGGGTCTGCTCGTGGGAGGGTCCACGAGATAAGGGGCCAAAGGAACCAGAGGGACCAGAGGGGCTGCGCGGCACGGTCATGTCCGGAACCTACGGCTCCGCCGATAAGCCGAACCGTTCCGCCCGCAGCGCGTTCCCACGAACGAGCGACCCGAACGCAGGACAGACACCGCCGCGGACAGATTCACGCGCGCGGCGACCCCAGACGCCGGGCTGACCACCCCGGACGCGTTCACGCGCGCGGCGGCTCTTTCCGCTCGGTGTGGATCGTCGACTGCCGTACGGGCGCGCTCATGCGCGCAGCCACCGCTCCGCGGCAGCGATCACACGCCCGGTACCCCCGTCGCCCCCTCCATGATCCCGCTGACCTCGGTGCCGGGCGGGGTCAGCAGGAACACGTTGCGGTCGACGCGGTGCATGCCGCTGGCGAGGCCGAAGACGACGCCGGTGGAGAAGTCGAGGACGCGCTTGGCGACCTCGGACTCCGCGCCGGTGAGGTCGAGGAGGACGGGGATGCCGGACATCAGGGTCTCGGCGACCTCACGCGCGTCGGCGAAGACATTGACCCGGAGGACGACGAAGCGCCGGCGGGTCTCCGTCTCCGCGTCGGGCAGTGAGCGGTGGTCCACCGCGGACGGCCAGGCGTCCCGGCCCCGCAGCGGAACGACCTGGGCGAGCCCTTCCCACTGTTCATCGGTGACGTCGTATCGGTTCACCGGCTCCCCCCGAACTGACTCGCACTCCATGCCTGCACCAGCCAATTCTTACGCCAAGTCACCCGTACGGCCCAACAGCGACACGGACCGCGACCGGGAAAGGGGGGCCGGTGAGGGCCGGCGCGGTCAGCTCTGGGCGCGGGTGAAGCGGAGGGCGGTGGTGACGGTGGTCAGGCCGCGCATCATGCCGAGCTGGTTCCAACCCATGCCGAACTGCTCGCGGTCCACCGTGAATTCGGCGTCCAGTACGCAGGTGTCGGCGGTCGCCTCACGCAGCCGCGCGGTCATGGAGTGCGGGCGGCTGACGCCTCGCACGGTCAACTGGCCGGAGAGCCGCACCGTGCCGTCGTCGCCGAGTTCGGCGGCGCGCAGGGCGTAGGTGATCTCGGGGTGGTTCTCGGCGTCGAAGAAGTCGGCGGACCGCAGGTGGGTGTCGCGCTTGGCGTTGCCCGTGTCGAGGGAGGCGACGTCCAGGGTGAGGGTGCCGGTGGCGGAGCCGTCGGCGCTCACCTCACCCTTGCCGCCGACCGCGGCGAAGCCGCCCTTGACGGTGACCAGACCCCAGAAGGTCTTGTGGCGCAGCGCGACGGTGGAGGCGCTCGGGTCGAGCTGCCACAGCCCGGTTTCCACGGCGACGGTCATGGTCGTACTCCTCAAAGACGGGGATCGACGAACGGAGATGTCCAAATTTGGATGAGCACACCGTAGCTGGTTATCCAAAACTGAACAACCTGGTCGTACAAATCTGGACCACGGATAGACTGGAGCCCATGGCAGACCTCGACGACCACCTCGCCGACCAGCCCGCCGACCAGCCCGAATGCCCGTCCACGCAGGGCGGCGGACTGCTGCCCGACGAGCTGCACGCCTGGATGCTGCTGCTGGCGGCGACGGGGGCGGTGGAGCAGCGGCTGCGCTCGGTCGTCAAGGAACGGCTGGACGTCTCGCACGACGAGTTCCTGGTCCTGTGCCTGCTGGCGCTCCGCCCGGACCAGGGCCTGCGCATGACCCGTGTCGCCGAGCTGCTGGGCCGCCCCAAGACCCGGCTGACCTATCAGATCGCCTGCCTCCAGCACGCCGGCCTGGTCACCCGTCAGTCGGTCTGCGGCGACAAGCGCGGCATCGAGGTCGCCCTCACCGACAAGGCCCGCCGCCTGCTGGCGGAGACCTCCGACACCCTGGCGAGCACGGTCACGGCGGCCCTGGCCCGCGTGGTCGGCCCGAACGAGCGCGACGCGGTACGGGGCCTGCTGCTGGATCCCCCCACGGCCAAGGACGCGGACCCCGACGGGGAGTGACGCGCGCACCCGCGGGGTACCTGCGGCTGCCCCGTCGGTGTCCGCAGGAGAGTCGCGCAGGAGGGTTCCATGGCCGTGCCGGAGTTGCCCGACCCTGTCGGGCCGGTCGTCAACGCGGTGACGCACACGCCGTTGCCGGCGCGGGCCGCCGTGGCGCCGGCGGGGCGGTGGTACGCCCGTCGCGAGCCGTACGGCGACGGCGGGCGCGGCACGGTGCTGCTGTGGCCGGACACCTTCACCACCATTTCCACCCGCACGCGGGCCAGGCCGCGGTACGGCTGCTGGAGCACGCGGGCTGACGGGTGACCCTGCCGGCCGACCCGCTGTGCTGCGGGCCGACCTGGATCTCCACCGCGCAACTGAGCACCGCCAAGCGGGTGTTGACCGGGACGGTACGGCGGCTCACCGGGCATCTGCGCGCGGGTGGGCTGGTCGTCGGCCGGGGGATCTGGCGGCGAGATCGGCGGCGGAGACCACGGCAGCCCCCGCCCCTGCCACGGGCGCGACGGCCGTTTCACCGGCGACCACCGCCCTGCGAGGGAGGACACCTCCGCCTCATCCTCAACCTCGGCTGCCGGTGCCTGTGTCCCGCAGCCGAAGCCCACGCCACCGCGCCACCGCGCAACCCCGACGGCTTCACCGCCGCCCAGCCGCCTGGCCTCGGCGCAACGCGCGTTCGCGGCGTAGGCGGCGGCTGATGACCCACAGGTCGAGGGCGGTCAGGACGGCGAGGATCGCGCAGAGTGTGGCGAGGCCGGTGAGGACTCCGCTGCTCGGGCTGTCGCCGGGGCCGGAGGCCGCGCTCCAGAGGGCGAAGCCGATGGCCCCCGCGGTGAAGACGGGGAGGAAGAGGAGGGCGAGCAGGAGTCGTAGGCCGAGTGCGCTGCGGGCGGTGAGTGGTTCGGTGCCGGTGCGGGGGAAGTAGCGGCCGATCAGACCCGCGCGCTCACGAGCCGCTTCCGCCCCCGCTCGGTCCGGGTGCCGGTCCGTCATGTCCCGTGCCTCCTTCGGCCGCTCAGTGGTTCGGGCCCGCCCTGCTGATGTCCGCCAGCGCGGAGCGCGGGTGCTCGGTGACGGCCAGGTCGCCGAGGCTGACCATGCCGACGGGACAGCCGCCGTGCTCGACGACGGGGATTCGGCGGATCGCGTGACGCCGCATCAGTTCCTCGGCGTGGTCGGTGGTGTCGTCGGCCGTGACGGTCACCACCGGCGGCCGACTGCACACCAGGCCGACCGGTGTGTCGTGCGGATCACGGCCGGCGGCGAGGGACCGCACCACGATGTCGCGGTCGGTCAGCACACCGAACAGGTCGCAGTCGTAGGCGACGAGGACGTCACCGACGTTGTGCTCACTCATCAGACGGGCCGCCTTCTCGACGCTGGTCATCGGCTCCACGGCCACCGCGCCGGGCGTCATCACGTCACGTATCCGCCGCGTCATCGCCCACCATCTCCGCTCGGCCCGTGTCCGCCAAGCCGGTCGTCGCACCACTCCTTGGCCATGTCCAGGGCCTGCTCCAGCACGCCCGGTTCCGCGAAGAGATGGGTGGCCCCGGCCACCACGCGGACGCTGTGCGGGGCCGCGAGCGACTGGGCGGCCCGCTGGTTGGCGCGCAGCAGCCCCTCGTCCCGGCCGCCCGCGATGATCAGCACGGGGACGCGGACCCGTCGCAGTTCCTCGCCCGCGAGGTCGGGGCGCCCGCCCCACACCACCGCCGTGAGCACCTGGTCCGGCAGCTCGGCGGCCGCGCGCAGCACCGCCGCCGACTCGATGCCCGCCGCGAGCAGGACGACCGGGAGGCCGCGGGTCTCGGGCTGCGCCTTCAGCCAGTCGACGGCGGCCACGACCCGGCGGCCCAGCAGGCCGACGTCGTAGCGCTGGGCGTCCGTCCGCACGGCCGAGGGGTCCTCGCGCTCGCTGAGCAGATCCAGGGACAGCGTGCCGATGCCGGCCGTGCGCAGCTCGGCGGCGACCGTACGGCTGCGTGGGCTCTGCCGGGAGCTGTCGACTCCGTAGGCGCACAGGGCCGCCGCCCGGGGCGACTCGGGCACGTCGAGGTCGCCCGCGAGCGTCACCACGTCCGCGGGCACCGACACGGTCTGGGAGATCATGGGGTTCACCTGGTTCCTTGGCGGTCGGTTCCGTTGCCGTGCAGCGCCTTCAGCACGTCGTCGTCCGTCAGCTGCTCGAAGTCCCGGTACCACTGGCCGACGGCCATGAAGCCGCTCGGCCGGTAGGAGCAGATCACGTCGTCGGCCTCCGCCCGCAGCATGTCGGCCGCGTCCGGCGCGCACACCGGCACCGCGAGCACCACCCGCTCGGGCCCCTGGTTGCGCACCCAGCGCAGCGCGGCGCGCGCGGTCGACCCGGTGGCCAGGCCGTCGTCCACCACGATCGCCGTACGTCCGCGCAGGTCGGGCGGGGGCCGGCCCTGCCGGTAGCGCTGCTCGCGGCGGCGCAGCTCGGCCCGCTCCCGCTCCACGGTGTCCGCGAGGGCGGCCTCGCTCAGGCCGAGCCGGTCCAGGGACTGTTCGTCGAAGAGCGGAGGGTCGTCCCCGGCGAGCGCGCCGACGCCGAACTCCTCCTGGAAGGGTGCCCCGATCTTGCGTACGACGACCACGTCGAGCGGGGCCTCCAGGATCCGGGCGACCTCGCGGGCGACGGCGACACCGCCGCGCGGCAGTGCGAGGACCACGGGGTGGGGCAGCACCCCTTTCTCCTGCAGGATGCGCAGCTGCTCGGCCAGCTCCCGCCCGGCCTCGCCACGGTCACTGAACTGCATACGCCCCACTTCCTCCGCCATTCGGCTTCCTCAGTCGCTCGGCGCACCACCGCCGTACCGTCTCGGCGACCTCTTCCAGTGCTCCGGGTTCCTCGAAGAGGTGGGTCGCCCCGGGCACCACGTGCAGGTCGTGCGGTGCGCTCATCCGCCGTGCCGCCTCCTCGTTGAGCGCCAGTACGTCGGTGTCCCGGCCGCCGACGACCAGCAGCACGGGTGCGCGTACGGCGGGCAGGGCGTCGCCGGCCAGGTCGGGCCGCCCGCCGCGGGAGACCACGGCGGCGACGCGGTCCGGGCGGCGCGCGGCGGCCACCAGGGCGGCGGCCGCCCCGGTGCTGGCGCCGAACAGCACCACGGGCAGTTCGCGGGTGGTGGGCTGTGCGGCGAGCCAGTCGAGCGCGTGGGCGAGCCGGCCGCCCAGCAGCGGGATGTCGAAGCGGTGCTCGGCGGTCAGTTCGTCGCGCCGTTCCTCTTCCTCGGTGAGCAGGTCGATCAGCAGGGTGCCCAGACCGGCGGTGCGCAGCTCGGCGGCGACCGCGCGGTTGCGCGGGCTGTGCCGGGAGCTGCCGCTGCCGTGCGCGAACAGCACCACCGCCCGTGCTTCGGGCGGTACGACGAGGTCGCCCGGGATGGTGGCGCCGTCGGCCGGGACGAGGACCGACTCGGAGATCGTCGCCATCGTCATCTCCCTCCGCGGGTCGGCGCCCGGGTACCCGTGCCGGTCCCCGCCGACACCCGGGCCACCGGGTCAGTCGATGTCGAAGAGCGGTCCGGTGAGGGTCAGGCCGAGGTCTTCGCCGGTGTGGGCGAAGAAGGCGAGCAGCAGCGCGCAGATCGGCCCACACACTGAGCTGCGCGCGCAGATCGGCCCACACACCGAGCAGCACGCCGAGTCCGCCGGCCAGGATCATCAGCCCGGTGCCGATGGTCGCGGGCACGGCGACGGGCACGCCCACCCGAGCGCGCACCGATCCTCGTCGCCCTGCCCGCCTCCTTCGCCCTGCCGGGGCCCACGCCGGGGTCCGCCGTCGGCCAGGTGCGCGTCCCTTCGGTGATCACCGGTTCCGGCTGCGCGGCCGGGTGCGCCCGCCGCCCTCCGGCGGCGCTTTCGGGCCTCAGCGGCCGCGGCGGGTCGGTGTGGCGGAGACGGCCAGGACGGAGAGCAGGACGAGTGCGCCGGCCGGGCCGAGGACGGTCCAGGGGGCCAGTTCGACGTAGGGCTGGTTCTCCGAGAGCAGGCGTCCCCATTCGGGGGTGGGTGGCTGCTCGCCGAGGCCGAGGAAGCCGAGGGAGGCCAGGACGAGGACGGTGGTGGGCAGTCGGAGCAGGGCGTTGCGCAGGAGGGCGGGGAGGATGGCGGGCAGCAGGTGGCGGCGCAGCAGGTGCAGGGGGCCGGCGCCGAGGGAGACCGACGCGCGCAGGTGACCGCTCGCCCGTTCCTCCTCCAGCAGCGCGGCGGCCTGGGCGGCGTACGGGGTCCAGCCCACCAGGCACACCGCGCAGGCGGCCCCCCATACGGACGGCCCGGTCACCGCGGTCGTGAGCAGTCCCGCGAGGACGGCCGGCAGCGTGGACGCCACCTCCGTCAGCCCCGCGCTCACCCGGGCGGTCATCCCGAGCAGCAGCCCGGTGGCGGCGCTGACCGCGGTCACCGCGAGGGCCACGCCGGCCGTGCGCAGCGCGCCGTGGCCCAGCCGGGCCAGCAGGTCACGGCCGAGCGAGTCGGTGCCGAGCGGGTGCGCGGCGGACGGCGGCAGCAGCCGGGCGGCCGTGTCGACGTGCAGGGGGTCGCGCAGCAGGCCGGCCGCGACGAGGCCGAGCAGCGCGGCGGCGCAGAGGTGGGCCAGCCGGCGGGTGGAGCGGTGTCGCGGGACGGCAGGCCGGTGCAGGGTGGCCAGGGCACTGTCGCGCAGGGCGGGGCCGAGCAGGGCGCGGCGCAGGGCCTGGAGGAGAAGCCCGGCGACGACGCCGAGCAGGACGAGGAACAGCGTCGCCGTCTGCAGCGGAGGCAGGTCCTGGGCCACGGCGGCGTCCAGGGCGAGCCGGCCGAGCCCCGGTATGTTGAAGATCTTCTCCACCGCCACCGCGCCGCCGACCAGGGCGACGACGGTCGGCAGGAGCTGGGGGAGGACACCGGCCAGCGCGCGGCGCAGCGCGTTCCGGGCGGCGAGGCCGGCGGGGAATCCGTAGGCGTGCCAGGTCCGTACCCAGGGCTCGTGGAAGGCGGCGGGCAGGGACCGGTCGAGCAGACCGCCGATCATCGCTCCGGAGGGGACGCCGAGGGCGAGCGAGGGCAGCACCATCGACCGCGGTCCCTCCCAGCCGCTGGAGGGGAACCAGCCCAGCCAGACCCCGCAGACGGTGGCGAGCAGTGAGGCGAGCAGGAACTTGGGCAGTGCGGCGAGGACGGCGGCCCCGGTGCCGGGCCGGTCCCGGTGCAGCCGTCGCCGGGAGCCCAGGTACAGGGTGCGGGCGCTGACCAGCGCGGCCACCGCGACGGTGACCGCGAACGCGCCGAACATCAGGGTGAGGGAGACCGCGAAGGCGGACGTCACCTGGGGCAGGACCGCCTCGCCCGACACCCAGGAGGTGCCCGCGTCGCCGCGCGGCAGCCCGCCGAGCCAGTGCACGAGGTGGCGGAACGGCCCTTCGTCCAGGCCGAGTTGCTCCCGTACGGCGGCCAGCTGGGCGGGCGTCGGATCCTGGTCGGCGGAGCGGGCCCGCAGGACGGTCCGCGCGGGGTCGGTGCCGGACAGCCAGGGCAGCAGGGCGACGGCGGTCAGCAGCGCCGCCCCCGCGGCGACGCGGCCGACGCCGGTGGGCCACCGGGGCGGGCGGGCGTCGGCACCCGCCGAACTCACGCTCATCGGCGGCTACTTCAGGCGCGTGTCGACGTCGATCAGCGACCGCTCGCGGGGGTCGAGCAGCACGCCCGTGACATCGGGGCTGATGCCCTGCACGACCTTCTCGTGGACGAGCGGCACGACGGCGTCCGTGCGCAGGATCTCCGCCTCGGCCCGCATGGTCCGCTGGTGCCGGACGGCCGTGTCGCCCTCCGCGGCGGCGGTCTTGATGGCCTGGTCGACGCGGGTGTCCTTCAGGCCGGCGATGTTGTAGACGCCGTCACTGGTGAAGTCGCTCGCGAGGTACGCGACCGCGTCGCCGGTGTCGAGGAGCGTCACCCGCGAGAAGACGAGCGCGTCGTACTGGCCGGCGAGCAGGTCGGCCTCCATCTGTGTGTACTCGCGCACGTCCTGCCGGACGGTGAACCCGGCCTTCTCCAGCTGCTGTTGCAGGACGGTGGCGGCCTCGGGCAGTTCGGCCCGGTTGGTGTAGGTGGCCAGGCGCAGCGTACGTCCCTCGGTCTTCGCCTTGACCTGCTCCACGGTCGCGGCCTCGGCCCGGCCGGTCACCGCGACGCGGTCGCCGGCCGCCCAGGGGACCGCGGGTCCGAACAGGCCCTGCGCGGGGTCGGCGTAGCCGCCGAACACCGAGTCGACGAGGGCGGAACCGTGCACGGCCGCACGGGCGGCCGCCCGAAGGCCGGCGTCGGTGAAGACCCCGCTGCGGGTGTTGAGGATCAGGCTGTCGGTCCGTACGGAAGGCACCTCGTGGCGGGTGTTCTCGGCCAGCAGCCCGGCCTGTGCGGTGGGGATCCACTCCGCTATGTCGACATCGCCGCCGCGCAGGGCGTTGGCGCGGGCGGTGCCGTCGGCGATCCAGGTGACGTCGATGCCGGACGCCTTGGCCTTGCCGCCCCAGTAGCCGTCGTACCGGTCGAGGGTGGCCTTGCTCTTCCCGGTGAGCTTCGTGATCCGGAAGGGGCCGGTTCCGGTGCCGACGGGGCTGACGGTGCCGTTCTCCGCGTACGCCTTGGGGGCGAGGATGCCCAGCGCGGGGCTGGCGAGGCGCAGCGGGAGGACCGGGTCGGCGGTCTTCGTCGTGATCGTGACGGTGTCGGCGTCCTCGGCCTTCGCGGTGAGGGTCACATCGCTGAGCACGCGGGGCTTGGGTTCGGCGGCCGCCGCGTGGTCGAGCGCGTTGACGACGGTCTCGGCGGTGACCGCGGTGCCGTCCTGGAAGTCGGCCTCGCGCAGCTCGAAGGTCCAGGTCGTGTCGTCGGTCCGCTTCCAGGACTTCGCCAGCGCCGGTGCGGCGGCGCCGTCCTGGCCGAGCGCGGTGAGCCCTTCGGCCACGGAGAGCTTGCTCAGCACCGTCGCGTCATTGCTGTACGGCGACAGCGCCTGCGCCGGCGGCACCGCGAGCGCGACCCTCAGCCGGCCTCCCGATCCGTCCTTCGCGTCGCCGCCCTCCCCCGAGACGAAGCAGCCCGTCAGCAACGGGGCGAGAGCGAGCACCGTGAGAAGGCCACGGGAGGTGGTCGTGCGCATGGGGATCCTGTCGTGCGGAGGGGCGTGCGGACGCGGGAGCCAGGCCAGTCTATGAGGTAAGCCTTACCAAAGTTCAGCCGGGTGGGTGAAATCTAAACAACACAAGCGCAGCTCGACCCCCGCCTGATCGAAACCGATCGGTTTACGGCTCATGGGCGGCGGTGGGTACCGCGGTGTCACCGACCAGCTGGAGACCCTGCTCGGACGCCCGCCGAAGACTGTGCGCTGGGCGCTGGGCGCTGGAGAACCATCCGCGCATCCAGCAGCCGGCGACCGGCTGATGGTCGGCTTCCCGGCCGTCCGCCGCGAGACGCCGCCGGGGTCGGCGAGCCTGGTGGGCGTGTGCCCCCCGATCACCGCACACTCGCCTCGATCGGCACCACCTCCAAGCCTGGCCAATTCTGATCACCTTGGCTCCAAAGGTTGAGCACAAATTCCCCACATCCCCTCTTCAATACTGGCCCCAATGGTCTACATTGACCGTGCTTCTGCGGTTCGAACACGAGGCGACCAGTAACGATCCATAGGTCCGGCGCTGAGGAAAGCCAGCCCGCAGGGGGGCGGGGGTCTCCCGAGCAGAGGGACAGCGTCAGGCGACCACGTCGAGCCACTGGGACCTGGGGGGTTCTGTGCGGCAAGGGGGATTAGTCAGACCGTTTCCTTCGGCGCGCGGGCGTCTGGCGAACGGAGTGATCAGCCGGCCCGCGATGGACTGGGAACAGCGGTACCGCCGTACCGTGATCATCAGCGATACCGTGGCCACCGCCTTCGTGGTGGCCTCGATCGGCAACTTCTTCGGGGCCCGGGACGCGGCCAACTGGCACGAGAAATGGGGAATTCTCGCCTTCGGCACCGAGCTGCTGGTGCTGGGGGCGCTCGCGGTGAGCCGGTCGTGGGCGCCGGGCGTGCTCGGGCAGGGCGCCGAGGAATTCCGTCGGCTCGGACGCTCACTGTTCATGGCGACCGTCGTACTGGCACTCGGCGGAATCGCCCTCACCTCACGCAACATCAAGCTCTGGATCTTCGTCGCGATCCCAGCGATCGCGATCGTCACCATGACCGCGCGGTATCTGCTGCGCCTCGGGCTGCACAAACAGCGCAAGGAAGGGCGGTGCCTGCGACCGGTGCTCGCCGCCGGCAGCCCGGCCACCGTGAGCGACCTGATCAACCGAACCCGCAAGTTCCCGCACCTGGGCTGGCGGGTGGAGGCGGTGTGCACGACGGACGGTCGCGGGCTCGACGGTGACCACCTGGACGGAGTGCGGGTCGTCGGCCGACTGGCTGACGTCGCCAAGCACGTCCGCCACGACGGCTACCGCGTCGTCGCGGTCACACCGGACCCGCACTGGACACCGGACCGGCTGCAGCGGCTGGCCTGGAACCTCGAAGGCAGCGACGCCGAGATGGTCGTGGCGCCCGTGCTGATGGAGGTGGCCGGCCCGCGGCTGCACGTCGACGCGGTGCTCGGGATCCCGCTGCTGCGGGTCAGTCTGCCGACCTTCACCGGGGGCCGCCGGGCGGTCAAAGGAGTCGTCGACCGGGTAGGCGCAACGATTCTGCTGCTGCTGTTCGCACCGGTGATGGTGCTCGTCGGGCTGCTCGTGCTGGTGGACAGCCGGGGTGGGGTGTTCTACCGCCAGCGCCGGATCGGCAAGGACGGCAACGAGTTCACCATCCTCAAGTTCCGCACCATGGTCGCCGGGGCCGACAGGGCGCGCGCCGAGCTGGCCGACCGCAACGAGGGCGCCGGCCCGATGTTCAAGCTCCGCCGGGATCCGCGGGTGACCCGGGTGGGAACAGTGCTGCGCCGGTACTCGATCGACGAACTCCCGCAGCTTTTCAACGTACTCACCGGATCGATGTCGCTCGTCGGCCCGCGGCCTCCCTTACCGGAGGAGTGCGCCGCCTACGGCCCGGACATCCGGCGGCGGCTGCTGGTCAAGCCCGGGCTCACCGGCCTGTGGCAGATCAGCGGACGCAGCGACCTGTCATGGGAGGAGGCGGTCCGGCTGGACCTTCGGTACGTGGAGGACTGGTCGCTCGCCCTGGACACAGTGATCTTGTGGAAGACGCTGCGTGCGGTGCTCTCCGGGCAGGGGGCCTATTGATGCGCGGTTGCCGTCGCCCGGCCGGCGCGCGGACCGCAGGCCGCAAGGGCCTGCCTGGGGGGAGGAACGGGTCATGAGGGTCAGCGTTTTCGGGCTCGGCTACGTGGGCTGCGTGTCAGCCGCGTGCCTGGCCAGCATGGGGCACCAGGTCATCGGAGTGGACGTCAACCAGGTGAAGGTCGACCTGGTCAACGACGGCAGGGCCCCGGTGGTCGAGGAGCGGATCGGCGAGCTCGTCGCCGAGGTCGTGCGGAGCGGGGCGTTACGCGCCACCGGCGACGTCCGCGAGGCGATCGCGGACAGCGAGGTGTCGCTGGTCTGCGTGGGCACGCCGTCGGAGCCCAACGGCAGCCTGTGCACCACCTACTTGGAGCGGGTCACCGAGGAGATCGGCGCCGCACTGGCCGAGAGGGCCGAACAGGGGGGCCGGCACACCGTGGTGTTCCGCAGCACCATGCTCCCGGGCACCTGCCTGAACCTGCTGGTGCCGATCCTGGAGAAGTCCGTCGGCGGCACGGCCGGGGTGGACATCGGGGTCGCGGTCAACCCGGAGTTCCTGCGTGAGGGCACCAGCGTGCGGGACTTCTTCGACCCGCCCAAGACCGTCATCGGCGAGCTCGACCCGGCGAGCGGCGACGCGGTGGCGGCCCTCTACGACGGCCTGCCCGGCGAGGTGTTCCGGGTGCCGGTCCCGACGGCCGAGGCGATCAAGTACGCGGACAACGCGTTCCACGGCCTGAAGATCGGCTTCGCCAACGAGCTGGGCGCGGTGTGCCAGGCGCTCGGGGTGGACTCGCACCAGGTGATGGACGTGTTCCTGGCCGACCGCAAGCTGAACATCAGCCCCGCCTACCTGCGGCCCGGCTTCGCCTTCGGAGGCTCCTGCCTGCCCAAGGACCTGCGCAGCCTGGTCCACGCGGCGCGGCGGGCCGACGTCTCGGTGCCCATCCTCGCCCATGTGCTGCCCTCCAACTCCGACCATCTGCAGCGCGCGGTGGAGCTGGTCGAACGCACCGGCAAGCGCCGGGCCGGCCTGTTCGGGCTGTCCTTCAAACCCGGCACCGACGACCTCCGCGAGAGCCCGCTCGTCGAGCTGGCGGAGAGGCTCTTCGGCAAGGGGTACGACCTGAAGATCTACGACGCCAACGTGAGCCTGTCCCGGCTGCTCGGCGCGAACCGCGAGTACATCGAGACCCGGCTGCCGCACCTGGCGCAACTGCTCGCGGACTCCGTCGAGGAGGTGCTGGAGCACGCCGAGGTGTGCCTGGTGGGGACCAGGGACCCGGCCGTGCTGTCGGCGCTGCCCCATGGCGGCGCCCCGCTGATCGTCGACCTCATCCGCCTTCCCGACGCCGAGGCGCGCCGGGCCGAACCGGGGTACGTGGGCCTTGCTTGGTGACAGATCGTTCAGTGACACAGCCGGCGGTGAGGGGGCGGGCCGACGCGCGCTGATCCTCGTGGAGAACCTGTCGGTGCCCTTCGACCGGCGGGTGTGGCAGGAGTGCACGACGCTGCGCGACGCCGGCTGGGAGGTGCACGTCATCTGTCCCCGGGGGAGCAAGCGGGACACCGAGCCGGAGGCGGAGATCGACGGGGTGCGGATCCACCGCTACCCGCTGCGCGCGGCCACCGGAGGTCCGGCCGGCTATCTGCGGGAGTACGGGGCCGCGTTGTGGCACACGGCCCGGCTGGCCCGGAAGGTCGGCCCCGTCGACGTGGTGCACGCCTGCAACCCGCCCGACCTGCTGTTCCTGCCGGCGCTGTGGCTGAAGCGGCGCGGCGCGCGGTTCGTCTTCGACCAGCACGACCTGGTGCCCGAGCTGTACCTCTCCCGCTTCCGCCGCGGAAAGGACCTGCTCTACCGCGCCGTGTGCGCGCTGGAACGGGCGACCTACCGGGCCGCGGACGTCGTACTCGCCACGAACGAGAGCTACCGGGACGTCGCGGTGCGCCGTGGCGGCCGGCGGCCGGAGGACGTGTTCGTGGTGCGCAGCGCGCCTGACATCGACCGTTTCCACCCGGTCCCGCCGGAGCCGGAGTTGAAGCGCGGCAAGCCTCATCTGCTGTGCTACCTCGGCGTCATGGGTCCGCAGGACGGCGTCGACTACGCCTTGCGGGCCCTGGCGAAGCTGCGCGACGAGTTCGGGCGGACCGACTGGCACGCGGTGTTCGTCGGCGCCGGCGACACCTTCGACGCGATGGTGGAGCTGTCCCGGCGGCTCGGGCTCTCGGATCAGGTGCAGTTCACCGGGCGCGTTCCGGACGCCGATCTGGTGCGCTACCTGTCCACCGCGGACGTGTGCCTCTCCCCCGACCCGCGCAGTCCGCTCAACGACGTGTCGACCATGAACAAGGTCCTGGAGTACATGGTGATGGGCCGGCCGGTCGTCTCGTTCGACCTGAAGGAGGCGCGGGTCTCCGCCGGTGACGCCGCCCTCTACGCGCCCGCCGACGACGAGTCCGCGTTCGCCGGGCTCATCGCGCTGCTGCTGGACGATCCGGAGCAGCGGGCCCGGATGGGCAAGATCGGCCAGGAGCGGATCGGCGGGCCGCTCTCCTGGCGGAACTCGCAGGTGTCGCTGCTCGCCGCCTACGCCGCTGCCTGCCGTGACCACACGCCGGTGTCGACGGGCGGTCCGGTCCGCAGAGGGAAGAGGCCGCGCCGTTGAGCGATGACACGATACGCCTGGTCACGATCGGGCGGATTATCCGCCGGCGCCGGCGGCTGCTCGCCGTCGTCGCCGTGGTGGGCGCGCTCGTCGGCTACGGCACCTCCTTGGTGTTCCCGCCGCGCTACACGACGTCGGCATCGGTGCTGTTGCCGGGGGCGTGGGCGGAGCGCGAGCTGCTGACCCAGGCGGAGATCGCGACCAGTTCGGTGGTGGTCGACCGCGCGGCCGCCACGCTCGGCTGGAGCGGGGTCGACGGCACCGAACTGCAGGACCGGGTGAGCGCCAAGGCCGCCGACGGGAACATCATCAGGATCTCGGGCACGGCCGAGACCCCGGAGCGCGCGCAGCGGCTCTCCGACCAGGTGGCCCAACAGTACGTCGCGTTCGCCGCGCGCATCGTGGGCGACCGGACCGATCCCGAGGCGGCGGCGCGGGCCGAGGCGCTGCGGGATCTGGTGGAGCAGACCGGCCGCCGCATCACCGACCTGGCCGACGCGGCCGATCCAGGGCAGACCGTGGAGAGCGTGCAGGCCCGTACCGAGCTGGAGAAACTGCGCACCTCGCTGGAACAGGCCATGGACAAGCTGGACCAGACGGACCCGGCGACCAACCGGGCCAACATGGTCGTCATGGGGCCGGCGGCCCGGCCGGCCGGCGAGGCCCCGCCGACGAGGACACACCTCATCGTCGCCGGGGCGTTGTTGTTCTTCCTGCTCGCGGTCATCGGCCATCTCACCGCCGCCCGGATGAGCCGCCGGCTGCGCACCGAAGCGGAGATCGCCGCGGCGCTGGGCTCCGCCCTGCTGGGGACCGTCGACGTGCCCGGCGAACGGCCCGCGCGGCGGCCGCACGGCGGTGGCTCGCGGGCCCGGCTCCGCCGGCTGCTGGGCGTCGACACCCGGTGGGACATGCCGACCCCGCAGGCGTCCGGCGACGAGGCCGGCCGGCGGATCCGTTACCGGCGGGTGTGCGCCCGCCTCCGGGACCAACTTCCGTCCCCCCGGCGGCTGCTGATCGTCGTTCCGGACGGCGACGAGACCGCCCACCGGGCCGCCGGGCGGCTCGTCGCCGAGGCCGGGAGCGATCCGCTGCTGCGGACGGTGGCGGTATCGGTGTCCCAGCCGCTGGTGCCGGACCCCGACACCGAGTCCGGCGCCCTGGTCGTGCTCAGCGCGGGCAACTGGACCGCGGCGGAGCTCGCCGGCATCGGCGAGGCGTGTGCGGACGCGGGGCACGAGGTCGTCGGCGTCGTCGTCGCCGGCACGGTCCTGGCCCGTCCGACGCGCTCCACCGGTCATCCGCCGAAGCACGACACACCGGCGCTCGCGGTGGGCAACAGCGCGACAGGAGGCTCCGTGTGACGACGAGTACGACATCGGAGCCGTCGGCCGCCGCTCCGCTGCTGGACCTCCAGGCGCTGGTGGTGGCGGTGCGCAGACGCCGCCGCCTCTGGGGCTCCATGGCGCTGCTCGGGCTGCTCGTCGGCGCGGCGGTGGCGGTCCTGCTGCCGCCACCGCCGACCGCGGTGACCAAGGTGCTGGTCGCGCATCAGGGGGACCAGCCGAACGACCCCGGCACGCTGATCCGCACCGACGTCGCGCTGCTGCGCACCACGCGGATCGCCGACCAGGCCCTGCGAGCCCTTCGGTCCCCGGAGAAACCGGAGGACTTCATGCGGGACTACGCGGGGACCGGCCTGACCAACAACCTGCTGGAAATCAAGGTGACAGGTGACAGCGACGCGGAGGCGGTGGCCCGGGCCGAGGCGCTCGCCGACGCGTTCGTCGCGGACCATGTGCGGCGGATGCGGGAAGCCGCGGACGCCGAGGCCAAGGCCCTGCTCGACCAGCGTGACCGTATGCGGGACGAACTCGCCCAGGTCAACAAGGCGATCGGGGACGGGTCGCCGGAGAACGACCCGAAGGCGTCGGCGGACCTGGAGTCGCTCTTCGCCCGCCGGGCCGAACTCGACTCGCGGATCGCCGACTTCGACCAGCGCGCCGCGGAGGCGGGCCTCGGCACGCCCCAGCTCATCGCCGGCACACAGATCGTGGACGCCCCGCGCGCGGTACGGCACTCCCTGCCCAGGGCCGCCGCCACCAACGGCGCGATCGGGCTCGTCCTCGGGCTCGTCCTCGGGCTCGCCCTGGCCGCGGTCGGCACGGTGGTGGCGGACCGCCCCGTGCTGCGCCGGGACATCGCGGCGAACCTCGGCGCCTCGGTCGTCGCGGAGCTGCCCCGCCGGTCGGGGAGGCTGTGGCGGCGCCGCCGGACCCGGGCGGCACGGACACGGCTCACCGCGTCCCTGGCCCGTACCGTGCGCGGCTCCGCGGAACCGGTGTCGCTGCTGGAGCTGGGCTGTGCGCGCGGCACGAGCGTGATCGCCCTGGACCTCGCCGGGGCACTGGAGGCCGAGGGGCCGGTGGTGGTCGTCGATGGTCTGCCGGGCCCGCACCTCGCCAAGCGCCGGCCGAAGCGGGGAGGCCCGGCCGTGGTCGGCGGCGAGCATGCCGCGAACGTGTCGCCCCAGGGGCGCCGGATCGGCGTCGGCTCGGTCGCGCCGGGCGCGGCGTGGACCGACCTCCAGTACCTCGGCACCCGGACCGTGCTCGTCGTACGGGCCGGGCACGGCAGCGCCGCATGGCTGCACACCGTGGCGCGGCAGCTCGCGGACCTGCGCATCGCGGTGATCGGCGTGGTGCTGATCGACCCCGATCCGCGTGACCGGACCGACGGCACGCTGTGGGACGGCCGGTACACCGCGCTGCGCGGCCACGACGAGCGGCCGTCCCGGCGGAACGGCGGGGGTAGCTCCCACGCCGTTGAGGCAGTGGGGGACGGCCTGCCGCGGACGGAGCGGCTGCCGATGCCGGCCGCGCGGGTCCCGGACAGCGACCAGGAGGCGCGGTAGGACATGTGTGGCATCGCAGGCGCATACCGATGGCCGGACGGGAAGGCCGTGACCGACCGGCTCACCGACACCCTCGCCCACCGCGGTCCGGACGGGGCGGGCCGGTACAGCCACCCCGCCGGTGACGGCGAAGTGCACCTGGGGCACCGCCGGCTGGCCATCATCGACCTGTCCGGGACCGGCGCCCAGCCGATGGCCTCGGGCGGCCTCGTCCTGACGTACAACGGCGAGCTGTACAACGCGCCGGAGCTGCGTGCCGAACTGGCGGCCGCCGGGGTGCGCTTCCGCGGTACGTCCGACACGGAGGTGCTGCTGGAGGCGTGGCGGCGGTGGGGCACGGACTGTCTGCCCCGGCTGCGCGGCATGTTCGCGTTCGGGATCTTCGACGAGCGGACCGGTGAGCTGGTGCTCGCCCGCGACCAGCTCGGCATCAAGCCGCTGTTCCTGCTCCGGCGCGGTGAGGGCCTGGTGTTCGCCTCCGAGCTGAAGGCGCTCGCCGCCGTGACCGGTGGGTCGCTGGAGGTGGACCGTGCGGCGCTGGTGGCCTCGCTGCTGTACTACTGGGTGCCGGACTCGCGGTGCGCGTTCCGCGAGGCGGAGAAGCTGCCGCCGGGGTCCTGGCTCCGCTGCCGGCCCGACGGCCGGGTGGAGCGCGGCCGGTACTGGAGCCTGAAGGACGTCGCCGCCGAGGGCCGGGAGCGGGCCCGCAGCGGTGAGCAGCCGGACCTGGCCGCCGTCGTCGAGGAGTCGGCCCGGCGCCACCTGCTCTCCGACGTGCCCGTGGCGACCTTCCTCTCCGGCGGGCTGGACTCCAGCTATCTCACCGCGCTGGCGGCCCGCCACCAGCCCGGGATCTCCGCCTACACGATCGGTTTCCGCGCCGAGGACGCCAGGTTCGAGGCGATGCCGGACGACCTGCGCTACGCCCGGCAGGTGGCGGAGCGGTTCGGCGTCGACCTGCGGGAGATCGAGATCGCTCCGGACGTGCTCGACCTGCTGCCGCGGATGACGTACCACCTGGACGAGCCGATCGGCGACCCCGCCGCGATCAACACGTTCCTGATCTGCTCGGCCGCCCGGGAGGCCGGGGTGAAGGTGATGCTCTCGGGGATGGGCGCCGACGAGCTGTTCGCCGGGTACCGCAAGCACCTGGCCAACCTGCTCGCGTTGCGCTACCAGCGCGTCCCGCGGCCCCTGCGGCGCGGGGTGTCCGCGGCCGTGGACCGGCTGCCGGTCGCGACGAGCCGGCGGGGGTACCGGTCGGTGCGCTTCGCGAAACGGTTCCTCTCCTTCGCCGAACTGCCGGAGGAGACCGCGTTCCGGCGCAGCTACACCATGTACGACCGGGGCGAGCTGCTCGCCCTGCTCGACCCGGACCTGGCCGGGACGGTCGAGGACGTGCTGACCGAGCACGCGGACGTCTACCGGGACAACGACCTCGACGACTTCGTCAACCGCATGTGCCTGGCCGACGCCCGGATGTTCCTGCCGGGCCTGAACCTCACGTACACGGACCGGTCGAGCATGGCCGCGTCAACCGAGGTGCGGGTGCCGTACGTGGACGTCGAGGTGGTCAGGGCGGCGTTCGCCGTGCCCGGGGAACGCAAGATCGTCGGGCGGCAGGGCAAGGCCGTCCTCAAGGAGGCGGCCGCCTCGGTCCTGCCCCGGGAGATCGTGTATCGGCCCAAGGGCCTGTTCAGCGCCCCGCTGCGGGCCTGGATGAGCCGGGATCTGGCACCGCTGGTGCGGGAGGTGGTCAACGACGGCGAGCTCGTCCGTTCCGGGTTCCTGCGCCGCGACGCGCTGGCGCGGATGGTCGCCGAGGACGCCGCCGGGCAGCGGGACTTCTCCAAGCATCTGTGGCATGTGCTGACGCTCGAGTACTGGTATCGCGGCGCGACTTCTGGGGAGTTTGGGTGAAACAGGTCGTACAGAACTACAAGAGCGGCGAGCTGGCGCTGCTCGACGTGCCGGTGCCGGGGTGCAAGCCGGGCGGTGTGCTGGTCCGCAGCGCCTACTCGCTGATCTCCACGGGCACCGAGCTGATGAAGGTGTCCGAGGCCGGCATGTCGATGCTGGGCAAGGCCCGCTCCCGGCCGGACCAGGTGGCCAAGGTGGTGCAGAGCGTGGCCACCAACGGGGTGCCCGCAACCTACCGCAAGGTGATGGGCAAGCTGGACTCCTACACGCCGCTGGGCTACTCGCTGTGCGGGGTGGTCGAGCAGGTCGGCGCCGGGATCGACGACGTGAAGGTCGGCGATCTCGTGGCCTGCGCCGGCAATGAGCACGCGCTGCACGCCGAGCTGAACTGGGTGCCGAAGAACCTCTACGCCCGGGTGCCGGACGGCCTGGCCCCGCGGCACGCCGCCTTCGGCACCGTCGGGTCGATCGCGCTGCAGGGCGTCCGCCGCGGCGAGCCGCAGCTCGGCGACGTGGCGCTGGTCATCGGCCTCGGGCTGATCGGGCAGCTGGTGGTGCAGCTCCTCGCCGCCTCGGGCGTCCGGGTCATCGGGGTGGACCCCGACCCGGTGCGCTGTGAGCTCGCCGAGCGCCTGGGCGCGGCGGCCTGCGGCGATCCCGCCTCCGCGGCCGTGGAGACCGCCGTCGCCGAACTCACCGGCGGCCTGGGCGTGGACCAGGTGTACCTGGCCGCCGGCGGCGGCAGCAACCAGCCCGTCGAGCTGGCCGCCCGGCTGAGCCGGGACCGCGGCCGGGTCGTCGACATCGGCAAGTGCCGCCTGGACCTGCCGTGGAACGCGTACTACGAGAAGGAGCTGGACGTCCGGTTCTCCCGCAGTTACGGCCCCGGGCGCTACGACCCGGAGTACGAGCTGGAGGGCCGGGACTACCCGATCGGCTATGTGCGCTGGACCGAGCGCCGCAACCTGGCGTGCTTCCTCGATCTCCTCGCCCGTGGCAGCGTCGACGTGGAGCCCCTGGTCTCCCGCATCGCCGACTTCGATGACGCCGTCGAGACGTACCAGCGCCTGAAGGACGGCGACCTGAAGGCCGTGGCCGTGCTGTTCCGGTACCCCGAGCACGCCCCCGAAGCACCGGCCCCGGCAGTGGCCGTGCCCGCGGTGAACGTGAAGCGGAGTCCGGCCCGGGGCGCCAGGACGCCGGTGCGCCTCGCGTTCGTCGGCGCGGGGAACTACGCGTCGTCGATGCTGCTGCCACACCTGGCACAGCGCGACGGCGTCAAGCTGTCGACCGTCGTCACCACGACGGCGCTGTCCGCGGCCAACGCGCAGCGGAAGTTCGGTTTCGACGAGGCGACCACCGATCTCGACGCCGTGCTCGGCGACACGTCCATCGACGCGGTGTTCGTGGTCACCCGGCACAGCTCGCACGCCGAACTGACCCGGCGGGCGCTGCTCGCCGGCAAGACCGTGTTCGTGGAGAAGCCCCTGGCCCTCACCGAGGACGAGCTGGCCGGTGTGCTCGCGGCGGTGGAGGAGTCCGGCAACGACCGGCTGCAGGTGGGCTTCAACCGCCGGTTCGCGCCGCTGCTGCGGGAGGCCAGGGAGCGGTTCGGCGCCCGGACCGGTCCGGCGAGCCTGCGCTACCTGGTCAACGCGGGCCGCCTCGACCACGGCAGCTGGTACCTCCGGCAGGGCAGCGAGGGCTCGCGGTTCACCGGCGAGGGCGGGCACTTCATCGACACGGCGAGCTGGCTGCTCGACGCCGACCCGGTCTCGGTGTACGCGGTCACCACGCCCGGCGACGAGGATCTGCAGGTCGTGCTGCGCTACCCGGACGGCTCCACCGCCACCATCAGCTACGTCACCAGCGGCCCGGCCGGCTTCCCCAAGGAGACGCTGGACCTGCTCGCGGACGGCAAGGCGCTGCGGCTCGACGACTTCGTCCGCGCCTCGGTCCACGGCCGCAAGCGGTGGGTCAGTTCGCGGCTGCCGAAGGCCCGGGACAAGGGCCAGAACGCCGAACTGGCCGCGTTCGTCAAGGCCGTGCGGACCGGCGGACCGATGCCGGTGCCGCTCCCGTCGCTGGTCGCCACCACCGCGGCCACCCTCGCCGTGCGGGCCGGCCTGGCGGGCGGCGCGCCGGTGACGTTGGCGGGAGCGCGATGAGCATGAGCGCGGGCTGGTACCTGCGGCGGCTGTCCCGGATGGGGCCGCGGGAGGTCGGCGGCCGGGTGGGCGACGCGGTGCGCAGACGACGATGGCGCTCGGCACGGCCCGGCTGCCCGAGCGTGACCGGCGCCCGGTTCACCGCCGTACTGCCCGCGGGGACGATCGCCGCGGTGCCACCGGACGCCGCGAAGCGCCTCCTTGCCGAGGCGGACCGGCTGATGGCCGGGCACGCCGAGTACTTCGGGGTGGTCCGCGACGACCTGGCCGACCCGGACTGGTGGTACGACCCGAAGACCGGGCGCCGGGCTCCGTGGGGCTACGCCTTCGACGTGCCGTACCGCAGTGAGGACGCGGTCGGGGACATCAAGCAGATCTGGGAGCTGTCCCGGCACCAGTACCTCACCGTGCTCGCCGCCGCGTACGCGATCACCGGGAACGAGCGGTACGCCGAGCGGGTCGCCGAGCATCTGCGGTCGTGGTGGGCGGCCAACGCGCCGCTGCGCGGGGTGCACTGGACCAGCGGCATCGAGCTGGGGATCCGGCTGCTGTCCTGGGTGTGGATCCGTCGGCTGCTCGACGGCTGGCCGGGCGCGGCCGGGCTGTTCGAGGGCAACCCGGTGGCGCTGAACCAGATCTGGCACCACCAGCGCTGGCTGGCCGCCTTCCCCAGCCGGGGTTCCTCGGCGAACAACCACGTCATCGCCGAGGCCGCCGGGCAGTTCGCCGCGGCCTGCGCGTTCGGGTGGTTCCCCTCCTCGGCGCGCTGGCGGGCCGAGGCGCTGCGGTCGCTGGAGCGGCAGCTGCGCGGCAACACCTTCGGCTCCGGTCTCAACCGCGAGCTGGCCACCGAGTATCACGGACTGGTGCTGGAGCTGGGCCTGGCCGCGGTGGCCGAGGCGGATGCCGCCGGTGTGCCGGTTCCCGCGTCGGTCCGGCTGGTGCTGCTGCGGATGACCGACGCGCTCGCGGCCGTGGTGGACAGCCGGTTACGGCCGCCGCGCCAGGGGGACGCGGACGACGGACACGGCCTGGTCGTGGACGGCGCGGGCACCGACCGCTGGGGCTCGCTGCTGGCCACCGGGGACGCCGTGTTCGGCCGGCTCGACTGGTGGCCGGCGGTGACCGGCACCGATGTGCGCACCCCGCTGCTGGCCGCCTTCGTCAAACCCACTGAACCGGCCGTGACCCGCCCGGCAAGCCGCCCCGCGCACTTCCCCGACGCGGGCATGACCATCCTGCGCGGTCCGGGGGGAACAGGTGAGATCTGGTGCCGCTGCGACGGTGGTCCGCACGGCTTCCTGTCCATCGCCGCGCACGCCCACGCCGACGCGCTGTCCGTGGAGGTCCGGCACGACGGGGTCGATGTGCTCGCCGACCCGGGGACGTTCTGCTACCACGGGCAGCCAGAGTGGCGGCAGTACTTCCGGTCGACCCTCGGTCACAACACGCTGCGGCTGGACGGCGCCGACCAGTCCGTCTCCGGCGGCCCGTTCCTGTGGACCCGGCACGCCCGCAGCCGCGTCCTGGCCGCGGACGTCTCCGAGGCGGGCGTGTCCCGCTGGTGCGCCGAGCACGACGGTTACCGGCCCTCGGTGCACCGCCGCCGGGTGGAGCTGACGGCCGCGCGCCAGGAGCTGAGGGTGGTCGACGAGGTGCGCGGCCCGCACCGGGCCGTACAGCTGGCGTTCCATCTCGGCCCGGCGATCGCCGCGGACCTGGTGGGGAACCGGGCGGTGCTCACCTGGACCCGGGAAGGCGAGGACCGCTCGGCGGCGCTCGACCTGCCCGGGCAGCTGTCCTGGCGGGCGCATCGCGGGGAGACCGACCCGCCGCTGGGCTGGTACTCCCCCGGCTTCGGCCGCAGGGAACCCACCACCACGCTGCTCGGCACCGGCTTCACCGACGGCACGGAGACGTTCACGACCGTGCTCGGGTTCCGCGGCTAGGGAGGACGGACGCGTGGGGATCAAGTGGCGGCGCCGGGCGTGGCCGGCGGCACCGCTGGCGCTGGCCCTGCTGGCGGCGACCGGCTGTGACGGCTCGCCGGGCGCACGGCCGAAGCCGACCGGCGCGCCGTCCACGTCCGTGGCCCGGGTGTGCGCCGAGCCCGCGGCCGGGCCGGCGAAGGCGCCGGCGGGCGCGGTGACCGTCGACCCCGCGGTGGTCGGTGACCTGGCCGCGAAGACCCGGAGCAGCCCCCCGCACACCACGTTCTGGCTGCGACCGGGCAGCCACCGGCTCGCCCAGGACCGCTACGCCCAGGTCGTCCCCAAGGAGGGGAACACCTACCTCGGCGCGCCGGGCGCGGTGCTCGACGGGCAGAAGACCAACCAGTACGCGTTCGGCGGCACCGCCCGTGACGTCACCGTCCGCCACCTGACCGTGCAGGGTTTCGCCGCGCCGCACGACGAGGGCGTGGTCAACCATGACTCGGCCGACGGGTGGGTGATCGAGCACACGACGATCCAGCACAACTCCGGCGCCGGTCTGATGGCCGGTGCCCGCCAGCGGGTCCGCGCCAACTGCCTGCGCGGCAACGGCCAGTACGGCATGAACGCGTACAAGGCCGGCGGCCGGATCAGCGGCCTGGTGGTCGAGGGCAACGAGATCGTGGGCAACAACACCGACGACTGGGAGCGGCGGCGGCCGGGCTGCGGCTGCACCGGAGGCGTCAAGTTCTGGGCCGTCGACGGCGCCGACGTACGCGGCAACTGGGTGCACGACAACCGCGGGGCCGGGTTGTGGGCGGACACCAACAACAACGACTTCCGCATCGAGGACAACCTGCTGGAGGCCAACGACGGTGCCGCGCTGATCTACGAGACCAGCTACAACGCGGTCATCCGCGGGAACACGATCCGGCGGAACAACTGGGTCGAGGGCCGCAGGGAAGCCGACCGCGGCGACACGTTCCCGTTCGCGACCGTCTATGTGTCCGAGTCCGGCGGCGAGCCACGGATCCCGGCCCGCACCGACAAGATCGAGATCCACCGGAACGTGCTGGAGAACAACTGGTCCGGGATCACCCTGTGGGAGAACGCCGACCGGTTCTGCAACAGCCCGGCCAACACGTCGTCCGGTGAATGCACATTGCTGGTGAAGGACACCGGTCGCTGCGCACAGCCGGCGATCGCCACCGCACCGCTCTACGCCGACTGCCGGTGGAAGACCCAGCGGGTGGACATCCACGGCAACCGCTTCGTGCTGGACAAGACCGTCGTCGACTGCACGGTGAAGTGCGACCGCATGGCGGTGCTGGCCAACTACGGCACCTACCCGGACTGGTCGCCGTACCAGGGCGAGCGGGTGGCCGAGGCGATCACCCGCGAGCAGCACAACCGCTGGCACGACAACGTCTACGTCGGACCGTGGACCTTCGTCGCCCACGACCCGAGCCGGATCCTCGACGTCGGTCAGTGGCAGGGCGCGCCGTACCAGCAGGACGCGGGCAGCACCTTCCGCGCGCGGGACGGTGGTTGAGATGGGTGCGGACCGCACGCCGAAGATCGTCGGGACCGTCTGGGGGCTGCTGGTCCTCAACACGCTCGGCTCCGCCGGGGCGAGGACCATCGTCCCGCTGCCCCGCTCCCTCATCCAGATGGTCACCATGGGCGCGCTGGTCGTCGCGTTCGCGCTGGCGCTCGCGGTCAATCTCCACCTGCGCGTCCGGGCCAGCGCCTTCCTGTTCCTGCTGACCCTGCTGCTGGTGCCGAGCGTGATCTCCAGCGCGGACCTGGAGTCAGGGTTCGGCGCGCTGTTCCGGTGCGCCCGGCTGGCTCTCTTCGTCGGCACGCTGTGGCTGCTCAGCCGCTGGTGGGACGGCGGCCCGACGTTCGTACGGCACCACATCCGGATGTACTTCGCGGTCCTCGGGTCGGTGGCCGTGGGCCTGGTCGTCTCACCGGGCGCGGCCCTGCCCGAGCTCTACGGCGGGCGGCTGGTCGGCGCGTTGTGGCCGCTCACCCCGCCGCAGATCGGACAGTACGCGGCGGTGATCACCGGGCTCACCGTGCTGCTCGTACTGGGCCGCCGGACCGACAGGGCCGGCGCGGCGGTGGTCATCGTGCCGTCACTCGCCCTGCTCGCGCTGACCCATACCCGGACGGCCACGATCGGCCTGCTCGTCGGGCTGACGCTGGCGATCGCCTCGCTCGTCCTGACCAGCGCCGCCGCCCGCCGGTTCTTCGCCTGGGCGGTGCTGTGCGCCACGGTGGCCGCGGTGGGGTTCGGCTCCGCGCTGCAGGCGTGGTTCCTGCGCGGACAGAGCCGGGAGCACTTCTCCAGCCTGACCGGCCGGGCCAAGGTCTGGGACGCCCTGCTGGCGGCACCCCGGACGACCTCGGAACAGCTGTTCGGCGCGGGCCTGGGCGACAAGTCGTTCGGCGGCCTGCCGATCGACAACAGCTGGCTGGCCGTCTACCACGAGCAGGGGCTGACCGGTGTCGCCCTGGTGGCGGCGATCGTCGTCGTGCTGGGCGGCGTCGCGTTGCTGCGGCCGCCGTCGCTGCCGAGGGCCTGCGCGGTCTTCCTGATCAGCTACTGCGGGATCGCGTCGTACACCGAGGCAGGGCTGGGCGACGCCTCGCCGTATCTGCTGCATCTGGCGGTGGCCGCCTCGCTGCTGGTGTCCCCTGCCGCGGCCGCTCCCCTCGCGGCGTCCGAAGTCCCCCGACGACGCATCCCGCGATGGGCCCGGAAAACGGAGGTGACCTGAGCTTGCACGTCCTCGTGGTGCACAACCGCTACGCCTCGGCGCAGCCGAGCGGGGAGAACAACGTCGTCGACCAGGAGGTGGCGCTGCTGCGCGGGGCCGGCCACCGGGTCGAGGTGTTCGAGCGGCGCAGCGACGACATCGCCGCCCGGTCCCTGCTGGGCAAGGCCGCGCTGCCGCTCCTCGTGCCGTGGAACCCGGCGGTCCGCGCGGAGCTCGCCGCCCGGCTGCGCGCTGAACGGCCGGACGTGGTGCACGTCCACAACGTCTTCCCGCTGCTGTCACCGGCGGTGCTGGCCGCCTGCGCCGACGCCGGCGTGCCCGCCGTCGCCACGCTGCACAACTACACCCAGGTCTGCCCGCCCGGCACGCTGCAGCGGGACGGCCGGCCGTGCGCCGAGTGCGTCGGGTCCGCGCCGCTGCCCGCCGTCCGGCACGGCTGCTACCGAAACTCCCGGCTTGCGACGGTGCCGCTCGCGGTCAGCCTGTCGGTGAACCGGCGGCGGTGGTGGTCCGGCGTGGAGCGGTTCTTCTGCATCTCCGCGGCGCAGCGCGACGTCCTGGTGCGGTCCGGCATGCCGGCCGAGCGGCTGGCGGTGAAGCACAACTTCGTGCCCGACCCGGGCGTCGGCCGAGAGGGCGCAGGCGAGCATCTGCTCTACCTAGGCCGGCTCGCGGAGGCCAAGGGCGTGCGGGTGCTCATGGCCGCGTGGGACGAGATCGCGGCGAGCGGCGGTGTGGGCGTACCGCTCGTGATCGCCGGCGCGGGGCCACTGGAACGGGAGGTGACCGCCTGGGCGGCGGGCCGCGACGACGTGCGCCACGTCGGCCTGTACGACCCGGCGCAGTGCCGGAAGGCCATCGCGCGGTCGGTCGCCGTGGTGGCTCCCTCGACCTGGCTGGAGGCGTTCGGCCTGGTGGTCGTGGAGGCGATGGCGGCGGGGGTGCCGGCCGTCGCCGCCGGTCACGGGGCCTTCGTCGAACTCGTCGAGGACGGGGTGACCGGGCTGCTGCACCGGCCGGGGGATCCCGCCTCGCTCGCGTCCCGCATGCGCCGGATCACGGACGAGCCGGCCCTGGGCAGGGAGATGGGCCGGGCGGCCCGGCGCCGTTACGAGCAGGGCTTCAGCCCGGCCGTCGGGCTGGAGCGCCTGCTGGATGGATACCGCACCGCGATCGCGGGTCGGACGGAATCAATGGGGGGCAGTAGATGACACGATGCCGACTCTGCGGCTCGGCGGCGCTGGCGAGCGTCGTCGATCTGGGGGCGACACCGCCGTGCGAGAGCTTTCTCGCCGCGGACCAACTGGACCTGCCGGAGCCGGCGTACCCGCTGCACCTGCGGGTCTGCACCGACTGCTGGCTGGCGCAGATCCCGCCGCTGATCACGCCGGAGGAGACGTTCAAGGAGTACGCGTACTTCTCCTCGTACTCGACGTCCTGGGTGGAGCACGCGCGCACGTTCGTCGACGACGCCGTACAGCGCCTGGGTCTCGGTCCCGACGCGTTCGTCGTCGAGGTGGCGAGCAACGACGGGTACCTGCTGCGGCATGTGGTGGACCGGGGCATCCGCTGCCTGGGCATCGAGCCGTCGGTGAACGTCGGCGCCGCGGCGCGGGACGCGGGTGTGCCCACGCTCACCGAGTTCCTGGACCCGGCCACCGGCGCCGCCGTCCGCGCCGAGCACGGCCCGGCGGACCTGGTCGTGGCCAACAACGTGTACGCGCACATCCCCGACGTGGTCGGGTTCACCCGGGGGCTGCGCGCCCTGGTCGCCGACGACGGCTGGGTCTCCATCGAGGTGCAGCACCTGCTGACCCTGATCGAGGAGAACCAGTACGACACGATCTACCACGAGCACTTCCAGTACTACACGGTCGCCTCCGCGACCCGGGCCCTCGCGAGCGGCGGACTCACGCTCGTGGACGTCGAGCTGCTGCCCACGCACGGCGGCTCCGTCCGGCTGTGGGCCCGGCCGGCCGAGGCGGCCGGGGAGCCGACCCGGCGAGTGGCCGACGTACTGGAACGGGAGAAGGCCGCCGGGCTCCAGGAGCTGTCCGGGTACACCGAGTTCTCCGCGCGGGTGGCCAAGGTGCGCCGGGACCTCCTGAAGTTCCTCGTCGAGGCGGCCGAGCGCGGCGAGACGGTCGTCGGCTACGGCGCCCCGGGCAAGGGCAACACCCTGCTCAACCACTGCGGCATCCGGCCCGACCTGCTCCCCTACACGGTCGACCGCAACCCCTACAAGCACGGCAGGTTCACCCCCGGCACCCGCATCCCGATCCTGCCGCCCGAGCGGATAGCCGCCGACCGACCGGACTACGTCCTCGTCCTGCCCTGGAACCTGCGGGCCGAGCTGGTCGAGCAGCTGGCCTTCGTGCACGACTGGGGCGGCCGGCTGGTCTTTCCCATACCGGAACTGAGCATTGTCGAGGTCAAGCGATGAAGGTCGTTCTGTTCTGCGGCGGTTACGGGATGCGGATGCGCAGCGGCGCCTCCGACGACGTGCCCAAGCCGATGGCGATGGTCGGCCCCAGGCCGTTGATCTGGCACGTCATGCGCTACTACGCGCACTTCGGGCACACGGAGTTCATCCTGTGCCTCGGGTACGGGGCCCACCACATCAAGGACTTCTTCCTCAACTACGAGGAGACGACGTCCAACGACTTCGTCCTGCGGGGCGGGAAGACCGAGCTGCTGTCCACCGACATCGCGGACTGGACGATCACGTTCGCGCAGACCGGCATCGAGTCACCGATCGGGGAGCGGCTGCGCCGGGTGCGGCACCACCTGGACGGCGACGAGATGTTCCTCGCCAACTACGCGGATGTGCTCACCGACGCCCCGCTGCCGGAGATGATCGACCGGTTCGCCCGGCGCGACGCCGGTGCGTCGATGATGGTGGTGCCGCCGCAGTCGTCGTTCCACTGCGTGGACCTGGGCGACGACGGCCTGGTGGGGGGCATCACCGCGGTGAGCGAACTGCCGCTGTGGGAGAACGGCGGCTACTTCGTGCTCCGCCAGGAGGTGTTCGACCACATCCCGGAGAACGGGGACCTGGTCGCCGACGGATGCGCGCAACTCGCCAAGCGGGGCAGGCTGGTGGCCTACCAGCACCGCGGGTTCTGGAAGCCGACCGACACCGTGAAGGAGCGGGCCGCGCTCGACACCGCCTACGTCCGGGGCGACCGCCCGTGGGCCGTGTGGGAGCGGGACGGCGCGGGGGTGGGTGCGTGATCGGGCTCGGCGCGGGGCGCCTGGACCGGGTCGTCGCGGTGGGCGCGCACTGCGACGACATCGCCATCGGCGCCGGCGGCACGCTGCTGACGCTGTGTCACGCCCGCCCCGGCGTCCGCGTCGACGCACTGGTGCTCTCCGGCGGTGGCAGCGAGCGGGAGCAGGAGGAGCAGGCCGCGCTCGCCGCCTTCTGCCCGGGCGCCGACCTGCGGCTGACCGTGCACAAGCTGCCGGACGGCCGGCTACCGGCGCACTGGGAGGAGGCCAAGGCCGCGGTCGAGGAGCTGCGCATGCGCACCGAGCCGGATCTCGTGCTGGCGCCGCGCACCGATGACGCGCACCAGGACCACCGCGGCCTGGCGAAGCTGATCCCCACCGCGTTCCGCGACCACCTCGTGCTCGGCTACGAGATCGTCAAGTGGGACGGCGATCTCGGCCGTCCGGCGGCGTACCAGTCGCTGTCACCGGAGATCGCCGAGGCGAAGGTGCGGCTGCTGCAGGAGCACTACCCCTCGCAGCGGCACCGGCCCTGGTACGACCGGGAAGCTTTCCTCGGGCTGGCCCGGATCCGCGGCATCGAATGCCACGAGCGATACGCCGAGGCGTTCGCCGTCACCAAACTCATGCTCAACCTGGGGGGTTGAACCGTGCGCGTACTGCTGACCGGACACCAGGGCTACCTGGGCACCGTCATGGCCCCGGTGCTTACCGCCGCCGGACACGAGGTCGTCGGCCTCGACTCCGGCCTGTTCGCCGACTGTGTGCTGGGCCCGACGCCCGCGGACCCGCCGGGGCAGCGGGTCGACCTGCGCGACGTCACCGCCGACCACGTGGCCGGGGTGGACGCCGTGATCCACCTGGCCGCTCTCTCCAACGACCCGCTGGGCTCGCTGGCGCCGGAACTCACCTACGACATCAACCACCACGCGTCCGTAAGGCTGGCCCGGCTGGCCCGCGACGCCGGAGTGCGACGCTTCCTCTACGCCTCGACCTGCTCGGTCTACGGCGCCGCGGGCGGCGACGACCTGGTGGGCGAGGACGCCCCGCTGCGCCCGGTGACACCGTACGCGGAGTCCAAGGTGCGGGTGGAGGACGACCTGCACGCGCTGGCCGACGGCGACTTCAGCCCCGTCTTCATGCGCAACGCCACCGCCTTCGGCCACTCGCCCCGGCTGCGCGCCGACATCGTGCTGAACAACCTGGTGGGCCACGCGCTGCTGTCCGGCGAGGTGCTGGTGCTCTCCGACGGCACCCCCTGGCGGCCGCTGGTGCACGCCGCCGACATCGCACGGGCGTTCACGGCCGCGCTGACCGCGCCGCGCGCGGCGGTGCACGACCGGGCGTTCAACATCGGCAGCGAGATCAACAACGTCACGGTCGCCGAGATCGCCGGGCAGGTCGCCGAGGCGGTGTCCGGCGCGAAGGTGGTGATCACCGGGGAGACCGGTGCCGATCCGCGGTCGTACCGGGTGGACTTCTCCCGGTTCCGCGCCGCGATACCCGGCTTCGACTGCGAGTGGACGGTGAAGCAGGGCGCGCTCGAACTCGCCGACGCCTACCGGAAACACGGGCTGACCCGCGAGGACTTCGAGCGCCGCTTCACCCGGCTGGCCGTGCTGCGCGCGGCGTCCGAGGCCGGTGCCGTCGACGACACCCTGCGGTGGCGCGGATGACGGCGTCGGCCGGCGAGGAGATGTACGCGCTGGTGGAGCGGCTGTACCCGCTGTGCCGGAGCATCACGGGCGACGGGGTGCGCGCCACCCTGGACATCGTCGGCGAGTACCTCCCGCTGACGGTGCACGAGGTGCCGACGGGGACCCAGGTGCTCGACTGGACGGTGCCGCAGGAGTGGAACATCCGGGACGCGTACATCGCCGACTCCGCCGGCCACCGGGTCGTCGACTTCGCCGCGTCCAGCCTGCACGTGCTCGGCTACAGCGTGCCGGTGTCGGCGACCATGCCGCTGGCCGAGCTGCGCGGCCACCTGCACACCCTGCCGGACCACCCGTCCTGGGTGCCGTACCGCACCAGCTACTACCGGCCGGACTGGGGCTTCTGCCTGGCGCAGGAGACCCTGGACGCGATGCCGGACGGCGACTACGAGGTGCGCATCGACTCCACACTCGCCGACGGCCACCTCACCTACGCCGAGCATGTCGTCCCCGGGCAGGTCCCCGACGAGGTGATCGTCTCCTGTCACGTCTGCCACCCCTCGCTGGCCAACGACAACCTGGCCGGCATCGCCGTGGCGACGCAGCTGGCCCGGGCGCTGGCACAGCGAACGCCGTACCACACCTACCGGTTCCTGTTCGCGCCCGGCACCATCGGGGCGATCACCTGGCTGGCCCGCAACGCGGAGCGGGTGGAGCGGGTCAAGCACGGGCTCGTGCTGGCCTGCGCCGGGGACCCGGGCCAGTTGACGTACAAGCAGAGCAGGCGCGGCGACGCCGAGATCGACCGGGTGATGCGGCATGTGCTGGCCGCCACCGAACGCCCGCACCGTGTCGCCGAGTTCACTCCGTACGGCTACGACGAGCGCCAGTTCTGCTCGCCCGGGTTCGATCTGGGCGTGGGCTCGCTCACCCGGACCCCGTACGCGGGCTATCCCGAGTACCACACCTCGGCGGACAACCTGGACTTCGTCTCCCCGGAGGCGATGGCGGACACGCTCGCCGTCTGCCGCGAGGCGTTCGCCGTGCTGGACCGCAACCGGCGGTATCTGAACCTCAGCCCTTACGGCGAACCGCAGTTGGGCCGTCGTGGGTTGTACGACGCGCTCGGCGGCCGCAGCGACACCAAGCAGGCCCAGATGGCCATGCTGTGGGTGCTCAACCTGTCCGACGGCGAGCACGGTCTGCTGGACGTCGCCGAGCGATCCGGGCTGCCGTTCGACACCGTCGCCGCCGCGGCCGACGCCCTGCACGGCGCCGGGCTGATCAAGGCATGACGCCGATGACCGCCGAGGGGAAGCCTGCCCGCTCCGCCCGGCGGGCCGTCGCCGGCCGGCTGTCCTGGGGCCTGGCCGACCAGGCGGCCTCCAGCCTGACCAACTTCGCCGTGGGCATCCATGTGGCGCGCTCGCTCGGGCCGGCCGCGTTCGGCGTGTTCAGCCTGGCCTGGGTGACCTACGGCGTGGTGCTCAGCGTCTCCCGGGGGCTGGCCACCGACCCGCTCGTGGTGCGCTTCAGCGGCGTGCCGGACGCCTCCTGGCGTGGTGCGGTGGCCCGCTCGTCGGGTACCGCGCTCGGCGTCGGCGCGGCCATCGGCGCGGTGTGTGTGGTGGTCGGCCCGGCTCTCGGCGGCAGCGTGGGGCCCGCGTTCACCTGTCTCGGTGTCATGCTGCCGGGGCTGATGCTGCAGGACGCCTGGCGGTACGCGTTCTTCGCGGCCGGTACCGGGCGGAAGGCGTTCGTCAACGACGTCGTGTGGGGCGTCGCGCTCGTCCCGGCCATGGTGGTGGCGGCCCGCGTGGGCAGCGTGGCCGCTTATCTGCTCGCCTGGGGCGTGTCCGCCGCGGTGGCCGCGGTGTACGGCTGCCTCCAGTCAGGGATCCGGCCGCGGTTGACCGGAGCGCGCGCGTGGGTGCGCGAGCACCGCGACCTCGGCTACCGGTACCTGGTCGAGAACACCTGCGTCAGCGGTGCGAGCCAGCTGCGGGCGTACGGACTCGGCGCGATCGTCGGAGTCAGCGCGGTGGGCGTGGTCCGGGGCGCCGAGCTGCTGCTGGGCCCGTTCCTGGCCGTGCTGATGGGGCTGTCGCTGGTCACCGTCGCGGAGTCGGCACGGGTGCTGCGGCGGGCCCCGCACCGGCTGGGCGCGTTCTGTCTCCTGCTGGGCGGCGCGCAGGCCGTCGCCGCGCTGCTGTGGGGCGTGGCGCTGCTGCTGGTGCCGGACCGGTTCGGCGAGCTGGTGCTCGGCGGCGTCTGGCACTCCGCCTCGGAGCTGATCGTGCCGGCCACGCTCGGCGTCGCGGGCGCCGGTCTCGGCAGCGGCGCGGCGGCCGGGCTGCGCGCGCTCGGCGCGGCCCGGCGCAGCCTGCGCTGCCAGCTGTTCGCGTCCGCCTGCTATGTCGGCGGTGGGCTCGGCGGGGCGGCCGCGGGCGGCACGGTCGGCTCGGCCTGGGGCGTCGCCGCCGCGACCGTCTGCGGCTCGGCCGTGTGGTGGCTGCACCTGCGGTTGGCCCTGCGCGCACACCACCACAACCCCCTCCCCGAAGTGAGGACTTCATGACCGCCCATCCCCGGCTGAGCATCGGCCTGCCCGTCTACAACGGCGAGGAGTACCTCACCGAGTCGCTCGACGCCCTCCTCGGCCAGACCTACGAGGACTTCGAGCTGGTCATCTCCGACAACGCCTCGACCGACGGCACGGAGGACATCTGCCGCGAGTACGCCGCGCGGGACTCACGGATCCGGTACATCCGGCTGCCCCGGAACATCGGCGCCGCGCCCAACCACAACTACGTGTTCACCGAGTGCCGCGGCGAGCTGTTCAAGTGGGCCTCGCACGACGACCTGTACGCCCGGGACCTGCTGCGGCGCTGCGTGGAGGCGCTGGACGAGCGCCCGGACGTGATCCTGGCGCACTCCGACCAGGCGGTCATCGACGGCGACGGCCGGGTGAAGGTCCCGTACGACTACGGGCTCGCCACCGACTCCCCGCACGCGCCCGAGCGCTTCCGCAGCCTGCTGTTCGAGCCCGGTGGCGACGACTTCTACGGGGTGATGCGGGCCGATGTGCTGCGCCGGGTGAAGCCGCACGACAGCTACCACCACGCGGACCGCACGTTCGTCGCCGAGATCACCCTGCACGGGCCCTTCCACCAGGTGCCGGAGCTGCTGTACTTCCGCCGCGACCACCCCACCCGCGCCGAGCGGGCGAACCCTTCCAAGCGCTCCCGGTGCGTCAACCTGGACCCGCGCCGGGCGGGCCCGCTGCATCCGACGCCCCGGCTGCTCGCCGAGTACGTCTGGGGTTTCGTCTCGGCGATCCGGCGGGCGCCGTTGTCCCCGGCCGACCGGCGCGCCTGCTACCGCCACCTGGCCGCGTGGATGACCAGCCGAATCCGGCCGGGCGCGGGCGAGCGGGTCGAGGACCGCGCCCCGGTCGACCCGAGACGCCTCACGGTCTCCGTCGACGCCCTCGTCGCCGGCCGCGAGGGGCGGCGGGCATGAGCACACCGACACGCATCGGGGCATTCGGCCTGCTCGACTCCGCCAAGCACGGCAACGACGGCTCACCGAAGGCCGCACCCGACTACCCCCGCGCCCCACACCCGAAGCAGGTCGAGGACCACACACCAGCCGACCCGAAACACCTCACCACCTCCCTCGACACCCTCGTCGCCGACCACGAGAGGCGACCGGCATGAAGACACCGAGACGCGTCGGGGTATTCGGCCTGCTCGGCTCCGGCAACCTCGGCAACGACGGCTCACTGGAGGCCGTACTCGGTTATCTCCGCGCCCAGCAACCCGAGGCGGTCGTGGACGCGCTGTGCGGCGGACCGGAAGTCGTCGAGAGCCGGTACGGGATCCCCGCGACGCGGCTGCACTGGTACCGCGGGGAGTACCGGACCGCGTCGCGCGCGGGCGCGATCGCCGCGAAGGGGCTGGGCAAGCTCGTCGACGCCGTCCGCACCGCCGCCTGGGTGCGCAGGCACGACGTGGTGATCGTGCCGGGCATGGGCGTCCTGGAGGCCACGTTGCCGCTGCGGCCGTGGGGCTTCCCGTACTCGCTGTTCCTGCTCTGCGCGACCGGCCGGCTGTTCGGCACCCGGGTCGCACTGGTCGGCGTGGGCGCCGCCCCGATCGGCAACCGGCCGACCCGGACCCTGGTGCGCTGGTCGGCGCGGCTGGCCGCGTACCGCTCGTACCGGGACACCCTGTCCCGCGACGCGATGCGGGCGATGGGCGTGGACACCGCGCGCGACGAGGTCTACCCGGACCTCGCGTTCGCCCTGCCGACGCCGGAGGCCGGCACACCCCCGGGCCCGCCGGGCGGCCCGGTCTGCGTCGGCGTCATGGACTTCCACGGCGGCGACGACGACCGGGCCCGGGCCGAGGAGATCCACCGGCGCTACCTCGACGGGACGACCCGGTTCGTCCGCACGCTGGTCGAGGACGGCAGGCCGGTCCGGCTGCTCACCGGCGACGAGTGCGACGCGCCGGTGGTCGCCGCGATCCTCGACGCGGTGGACTCGCCGCTGGTCACCGCCGCCGAAGCGGCCTCGCTGGCCGACCTGATGAAGGAGACGGCGGCTGCCGGGACCGTGGTGGCGACCCGCTACCACAACCTGGTCTGCGCGCTGAAGGTCGGCACTCCGACGCTCGCCCTCAGCTATGCGGCGAAGAGCGACGCGCTGATGGCCCGGATGGGGCTGGACGCGTACTGCCACCCGGCTCGCGAGGTCGACGCCGACCGGCTGCTGGAGCAGTTCCGGGCGCTGGAGAAGCGGTCGGCGGAGCTGCGGCGGACCCTCGCCGAGCGGAACCTGGCCGCCGCACGGCGTCTGGAGGACCAGTTCACCGCGTTGAGCACGGCCCTGTTCCCGTCATCCGACCACACCTCGCGGGAGACCCCATGAAGGCGACCGAAGTCCCGGCGATCGCCGGCGCATACCTGTTCGAGCCCACGCCGTACGCCGACGAGCGCGGCTTCTTCTGCCGCACCTTCGACGCCGACGTGGTCCGCTCGGTGGGCCTGGACCCGGACGCCTTCGTCCAGGACAGCCTGTCCCGCTCGGTCCGGGGCGTGCTGCGCGGCCTGCACCTGCGCTCCGGCGCCGGCGAGGCCAAGCTGGTGCGGTGCTCGTACGGGAGGATCTTCGACGTGGTCGTGGACCTGCGGCCGGACTCGCCGACGTACCTGGGCCGGGCCTGCTTCGCGCTGTCCGGCGACACGCAGGTGACCCTGTACATCCCGGCGGGATGCGCGCACGGCTTCCAGGCACTGACCGACACCGCCGACACCTCGTACCGGATCGACCGCCCGCACGACCCGGCCGAGGACGTGACGATCGCCCACGACGACCCGGAGCTGGCCGTCCCCTGGCCGCTGCCGGTCACATCAATGTCCCGGCGGGACCGGGAGGCGCCGGGCCTCGCCGAGGTCCTGAAGCAGATGGAGAGGTGAAGTCGGCGTGGACACCGAAGAGGGCATGGACACCGAAGAGACGGAAGGAACCGGAGAGTTCCTGCTCCCCCGGTCGCGGATGGCGAACGAGCGGCTGCACGCCCTGATCCCCGGGGGCGCGCACACCTACGCCAAGGGCGACGACCAGTACCCCGAGAACCTGGCCCCCGTCATCAGCCACGGCCGCGGCGCCCACGTGTGGGACGTCGACGGCAACCGCTACATCGAGTACGGCTCCGGCCTACGGTCGGTCAGCCTCGGCCACGCCCACCCACGCGTGATCGAGGCGGTGCGGCGGGAACTCGACCGCGGCAGCAACTTCGTGCGGCCGTCCATGGTGGAGGTCGAGGCCGCGGAACGCTTCCTGGCCACCGTGCCGACCGCCGAGATGGTGAAGTTCGCGAAGAACGGCTCCGACGCCACCACCGCCGCGGTGCGCCTCGCCCGCGCCGCCACCGGGCGCCCGCGGGTGGCCCTCTGCGCCGACCACCCGTTCTTCTCCACCGACGACTGGTTCATCGGCACCACGCCGATGTCCGCCGGCATCCCCGCGGCGACCACCGACCTCACCCTGTCGTTCCCCTACGGCGACCTGACCGCGACGGAGGAGTTGCTCACCCGCCACCAGGACGAGATCGCCTGCCTGATCCTCGAACCCGCCACCCACACCGAGCCGCCGCCCGGATACCTCGCCGGACTGCGCGAACTGGCCGACCGGCACGGCTGTGTCCTGGTCTTCGACGAGATGATCACCGGCTTCCGCTGGTCCGAGGCGGGCGCCCAGGGCCTGTACGGCGTCGTCCCCGACCTCTCCACCTTCGGCAAGGCGCTGGGCAACGGGTTCGCCGTCTCCGCGCTG
The DNA here is from genome assembly GCF_044391385.1 of Streptomyces sp. NPDC018693. Classification (NCBI taxonomy): domain Bacteria; kingdom Bacillati; phylum Actinomycetota; class Actinomycetes; order Kitasatosporales; family Streptomycetaceae; genus Streptomyces; species Streptomyces sp. NPDC018693. The sequence goes on from NZ_JBIRZZ010000004.1 coordinate 702,979, forward strand.
GCCGGGCGCCGCGAGCTGATGGAGCAGGGCGGGCTGCGGCACTCCGGCGACCGGGTCTTCCTGCTGTCCACCACGCACGGCGCGGAAACGCACTCGCTGGCAGCCGCGATGGCCGTGCAGACCACCTACGCCGAGGAGGGCATCACCGCGCGCCTGCACGCCCTCGGCGACCGGCTCGCCGCCGGTGTCCGCGACGCCGCGGCGAGCATGGGCGTCGGCGACCACGTCGTCGTCCGGGGCCGGGCCAGCAACCTGGTCTTCGCCACCCTCGACGAGAACCGGCAGCCGTCGCAGCAGTACCGCACCCTGTTCCTGCGCCGGCTCCTCGCGGGCGGGGTCCTGGCCCCGTCGTTCGTGGTGAGCAGCGCGCTCAGCGACGCCGACATCGACCACACCGTCGACGTGGTGGCCCAGGCTTGCGCGGTGTACCGGAAGGCACTGGACGCCGCCGACCCCACCCCCTGGCTGGCGGGACGACCGGTGAAGCCGGTGTTCCGCCGCCTGGCATGACATCAGCGACGTTTGGGCGTACCGCTCTCAGCCATCCGGTCGACCACCCAAGCGGTCGCCGGCACCACCGCCAGCGCGGTGCACCAGCCGCCGATGACATCGGTCGGGTAGTGCGCGCCCAGGGCGACCTGCGCCCAGCCCATGGCGGCGCCGGCGACCAGCCCCGCGCCGGTCACGAGCACCGTGCCGGCCGTCCTGCCGAGGCCGAGCCGGCCGGTCGCGAGCAGCGCCACCACGAGGGCGAAAGCGGTGAGGAAGGCGGTGTGCCCGCTCGGGTAGGACAGGTTGCCGTCGCCGTGGATGGTGCGCCCCATCAGGGGCTTGAGCAGCGTCGTCGTCCCCACGGCCACGGCGGCCCCGACCACGACGAACACCGCCGCCCGAGGACGCCGAAGCAGCAGGCACCCCGTCACGGCGGCCCCGACCAGCGTCGCCGCTCCCAGGGGCTCCCCCAGGAAGTCCGTGGCCAGAGCGGTGTTCCGCCAAGGCGCCCCCACACCGCCCACCGCCGCCGAGATCCGCGCGTCCACCGCGGCGGGCTCACTGCCGCCGGCGAACCGGACCCCGAGCCCGACGACCACCAGCGCGGCGAGGGCGGCGATCAGCCCGAGCCACCCGCGCAGCGGCCGGGGCAGCACCACGGTCACAGGCACCGCGCGCCTATCGGACCGGCTCGAGAATCGCCACGCACTCCACGTGCGAGGTCATCGGAAACAGATCGAACGCCCGCAGCATCCGCACCCGGTACCCCCCGTCCCGGAAGTACCCCAGATCCCGCGCCAACGCCGCCGGATCGCACGCCACGTACGCGATACGGCGCGCGCCCAGGGACGACAGGTGGCCGACCGTCGACCGGCCGGCGCCCGCGCGGGGCGGGTCGAGGACGATGAGGTCGACCTCGGTGATGCCGGTGCGCGGGAGGACGGACTCGACCTTGCCCTGTTCGATGCGGACGCGGGGGAAGTCGGCGAGGTTGTGCCGGGCGTCCTCCACCGCGCGCTTGCCGGACTCGATGCCGAGCACCGCGCCCTTCTCGCCGACGCGGTCGGCCAGCGCGCCGGCGAAGAGGCCGACGCCGCAGTAGAGGTCGAGGGCCGTCTCGCCCTTTCGGGGCAGCAGGCCCTGCATCACGGCGGTCACCAGCGTGTCCGCCGCCTTCGGGTGCACCTGCCAGAAGCCGCCGCTGCCGACCCGGTACGTACGGCCGTCCGCGCGCTCGCGGACGAAGGGGCGCCCGTGGACCCGGTGGACGCCGCCGTCCTTCTCCCCGACGCGCATGACCGACACGGGCCGGTCCAGCTCGACGATCGGCAGCCGCGCGCCCGGCTCCGGCGTCAGGATGACCTGGCGGTCCTGCGAACCCGTCGCCGCGATCGCCTCCACCGACGCCATGCCGGTCCAGTCCCGCTTCTCGATGCCCAGCTCGCTGACGCCCTCGGCGGCGATCATGCAGTGGTCGATCGGCTCGACCTGGTGCGAGCGGTGCCGGCGCAGACCCGCGCGGCCGTCGGCGGTCACCGCGTACTGCACGCGCGTACGCCACTGCGGCACCTGCCCGGCGGGCAGCTTGTCGCCCTCCGCCGGCATCACCGTGCCGTCCCAGCCCGCCTCCTCGGGCGTGAGGCCCGCGAGGCGGTGCAGTTGCTCGGCGATCACCTCGCCCTTCATGCGTCGCTGGGCGCCCGGCTTGGCGTGCTGCCAGTCGCAGCCGCCGCAGCGGCCGGGCCCGGCGAAGGGGCAGGGGGCCTCGACCCGGTCCTTGGACGCCTCCAGCACCCGCACCGCGTCCGCGCGCAGGAACCGGGCGCCCTCCTCACCCTCGGTGACCCGGGCCACGACCCGCTCGCCGGGCAGCGTGTGCCGGACGAACAGCACCTGGCCGGCCTCGGTACGGGCGATGCAGTGACCGCCGTGGGCGACGGGGCCGACCTCGACCTCGTACTCCACGCCCACCAGCGACTTCTTCGGTTCTGCCTGCATGGCGGGGTGACTCCAGATCAAGAGAGGGCTACAGCGGCCGGTACCTCGGCCCGACAACAGCCCACCAGTCTACGTCCGCGGCGACTGCTCCTTCGCCGACTCCTCCGTCGCGGGCCCGCGCCGCACCGACCCCGGCGCGTTCCAGTCCTGCTGCTTGCGGGCGCGCCGCCTGGCCACCTCGGAGGACTGCAGCTGGTACGGCACCGACGTCACCATCACACCCGGCGTGAACAGCAGCCGGCCCTTGAGCCGGAGGGCGCTCTGGTTGTGCAGCAGATGCTCGTACCAGTGTCCGACGACGTACTCGGGGATGATCACGGACACCGCGTCGCGCGGCGACTTCCGGCGCAGCTTCTTGACGTAGTCGATGACGGGCCGGGTGACCTCGCGGTACGGCGAGTCGAGCACCTTGAGCGGTACGTCGATGCCGCGCCGCTCCCACTCGTCGCGCAGTGCCTTGGTCTCCGCCGGGTCCACGTTGACGCTGAGCGCCTCCAGGGTGTCCGAGCGCAGCAGCTGTGCGTAGGACAGGGCGCGCAGCGTCGGGCGGTGGATCTTGGAGACCAGCACGATGGAGTGCAGGCGGGAGGGGCGGACCGTGTCGTCGCTGGGGCCCTCGGGGGCCGCGATCTCGTCGGAGACCCGGTCGTAGTGCTTCCGGATCGCGGTCATGGTCACGTAGAAGATCACCATGCCGAGCAGGGACACCCAGGCGCCGTGCTCGAACTTGGTGACCAGGACGACGACCAGCACCAGGCCGGTGAAGAAGGCGCCGAACGCGTTGATCGCGCGGGAGCGGACCATACGGCGGCGCTGGGCCGGGTCGGTCTCGGTGGCCAGGTGGCGGTTCCAGTGGCGGACCATGCCGGTCTGGCTGAGCGTGAAGGAGACGAAGACACCGACGATGTAGAGCTGGATGAGCCGGGTGGAGTCGGCGTCGTAGATGATCGTCAGCAGTGCGGCCGCGCCCGCGAGCAGCACGATGCCGTTGGAGAAGGCGAGCCGGTCGCCGCGGGTGTGCAGCTGGCGCGGCAGGTAGCGGTCCTGCGCGAGGATCGAGCCGAGCAGCGGGAAGCCGTTGTAGGCGGTGTTGGCGGCGAGGAACAGCACCAGCGCGGTGGCGGCGGCGAGCAGCACGAAGAAGAAGGTGCCCTTGCCGAAGACGGCGGCCGCGACCTGGGAGATCACCGGGTCCTGGACGTAGGAGGCGCCGACCGGGACGCCGTCGCGGAGCAGGTCCTGGGCCGGGTTCTCCGCCATGTGCACATCGGTGGCGAGGGCCAGGCCGATGATCCCGCAGAACATGGACACCGCGAACAGGCCCATCAGGGCGAGCGTGGCCGCCGCGTTCCTCGACTTCGGCTTGCGGAAGGCGGGCACGCCGTTGCTGATCGCCTCGACGCCGGTGAGCGCGGCGCAGCCGGAGGAGAAGGAGCGCAGCAGGAGGAAGACCAGGGCGAAGCCGGCCAGGCCCTGGTGCTCGGGTTCGATGTGCAGTTCGGAGGTGGGGGCCTTCATGGTGTCGCCCATCACCAGGCCGCGGAAGGAACCCCACGCGATCAGCAGGAAGACGCTGGTGACGAAGACGTACGTCGGGATCGCGAAGAGCCTGCCGGACTCCTTCACGCCGCGCAGGTTCATCAGCGTGAGCAGCACGATGATGCCGACCGCGCACAGCACCTTGTGCTCGACGAAGAAGGGCACGGCCGAGCCGAGGTTCTCGACGCCGGAGGAGATCGACACGGCGACCGTGAGGACGTAGTCGACGAGCAGGGCGCTGGCGACGGTCAGGCCGGCCCGCGGGCCGAGGTTGGTGTTCGCCACCTCGTAGTCGCCGCCGCCGCTGGGGTAGGCGTGCACGTTCTGCCGGTACGACGCCACCACGGTGAACATCAGGATGACGACCGCGACCGCGATCCAGGGAGCGAAGTGGTAGGCCGACACGCCCGCGATGGACAGGACCAGCAGCACCTCCCCGGGCGCGTAGGCCACGGAGGACAGCGGGTCGGAGGCGAAGACGGGGAGGGCGATGCGCTTCGGCAGGAGCGTTTCTCCGAGCCGGTCACTGCGCAGTGCGCGCCCGATCAGGATCCGTTTGGGCACGTCGGTCAGTTTGGACACAGCAGAGGATCGTAAGCCTTCGACCTGGGAGCGGCACACTCCCCTGCCCGGATCATCCGGCGGTCGTGGCGTCGGCGGGGCCGCGCACGGGTACTCGCGGGGCCGGAGGAACTGGCAGGTCCCATGAACCACTGGCTACGGCTGACGCTCCTCGGCGTGGGAGCGATGAACTCGCCCAGGTTCGCCCCGGCGGGTCTGCTGCTGCGGTGCCCGGGGTGCCGGGTGGCCTTCGACGGCGGTCCCGGGGCGGAGCCCCCGCCCGGGCGGCTGGACGCCTGGCTGGTCACCGACGAGCACGCCGAGCTGCGGTCGGAGCTGCGGCGCCGGGCAGCCGAGCGGGGTGTCCGGATCCACGCCGGCGATCTGGAGTTCGGTGCCGCCCGGGTGCGCTGCCGCCCGGTGGCGCACACTTCGCACCCCGCGTTCGGGTATCGCATCGAGGCCGGTGAGTCGGTGGCGGTCTGGGCACCCGAGTTCTGGGAGTTCCCGGCCTGGGCCGCGGGCGCGGACCTGATGTTCGCCGAGGCGGCGGCCTGGAACCGGCCGATACGGTTCCGAGGCGGTGTGGGCGGCCACGCGTCCGTCCACGCGGTCGGCGAACAGGCCGCGCGGCAGGGTGTGCGGCGCCTGGTCTACGCCCATATCGGACGCCCCACCCTGCGGGCCATCGACGCCGGCCTGACACCGCCCACCGGCGAGTGGGGCGTCGAGGGCCGGACGTATGCGCTGCGGTTCGGCCGGGAGCCGGAGGGGAGCTCCGGCCGGGAGCCGGAAGGGAGGAGGTCCTCATGACCGCGCTCCGTCTGGAAAGCCCCGTCTTCCGGGACCACCACCGTCTCCCGCCCCGGTACACCGAGGACGCCGGGAACGTCTCACCCCCGCTGACCTGGTCCGATGTGCCGGAACAGGCGACGGAGCTGGTGCTGCTGTGCGAGGACGTCGACGCGCCGTCGGGCAGCCTCGTGCACTGGGTGGTGGTCGGCATCGACCCCCGCAGCCTGGGCGTGGCGGCGGGCGGCATCCCGCCGGGCGGCACCGAGCTCGTCAACGGTTTCGCGCGCCGCGGGTGGAGCGGCCCCGGCCCGCCGCCCGGGGACCAGCCGCACCGCTATGTCTTCCGCCTCTACGCGCTGGGCCGGCCCTGCGTCCTGCCCGACGCGCCCAGCGCCGAGCAGGTCCACGAGGCCGTGGCGACGCGGGAACTGGCCGAGGGCACGCTGCTGGGCCTGTTCGACCGCTGAGAACCCGCTAGCCCACGGGCACGACGGCGACCGGGCAGCTCGCGTGGTGCAGCACGGCGTGCACGACGGTCCCCAGGCGCAGCCCGAGCCGGCTCTCGACCGGGTGCCGTGGAAGCACCAGCAGGTCGGCGCGGGCGGACGCCTCCACCAGGGCCGCGGCCGCCGAGCCGACGGTCACCTCGGTCTCCACATGCACCTCGGGGTGCTCGGCGACCGGACGCGCGGCGTGGTTCAGCAGCTGGACATGCGCTTCGCGCTCCGCCTCGGCGTCGTCGAATCCGGACACCACGGGTCCCCTGTCGGCGAGCGGCGTCCAGGCGTGGAGCAGCCGGACACGGGTCCCGCGCAGCTCCGCCTCGGCCAGGGCGAAGCGTACGGCCTCCTCGTCGCGGTCGTCGCGTACGCCGACCACGATGCCCTCGCGCGCGCCGCTCCCCGTCTCCCCGCGCACCACCACGACCGGCAGACCGGCATGGGCGGCCACCCTGCGGCTCACCGAACCCAGCAGCAGTTCGGCGAAACCGCCGCGCCCACGGGTCCCGACCACGACGAGATCGGCGTCCTGTGCCGCGCCCAGCAGCGCGTCGCCCGGATCCTCACGTGCGAGCACGGTGTCGATCGGCAGACCGGGGCGGGCGGCCGCGACCCGCGCCCGGACGTCGTCCAGCACACCGAAGGCCGCGCGCAGGACCTGGTCGGTGAGCCCGACCCCCGTCTCCCCGTACGCGGTGTCCGCGCTCGGGCCGACGGCGTGGACGACCCGCACCGCGCATCCGCGTGTCTCCGCCTCGGCGGCCGCCCAGTCCGCGGCCGGCCAGGAGTGCGCCAGGTCGTCGATCCCGACGAGCACCGGGCCCGGTCCGCCGTCGTCGTCGGTCGCCACGGGTCACGCTCCTCCGCCGCCCCCGGCGTCCCTCCGGACGGCCAGGGCGCGTTCGATGTGTTCGCGTTCGAGGAGGCCGAGCAGGCGTCCCTCGGGGTCGGTGACCGGGACGGCCTCGGTGCCGGCCCGCGTCATGCGTTCCAGCAGCGGGCCGAGCGGCTCATCGGCGCGGACCGTCGCCGGCCCGAGCCGCATGGCGTCCTCCACGGTGCCCCCGGTGCGGTGGGCCGTGTCCTCATGGCGGAGCAGACCGACGACGACCTGCTCGTCGTCGACCACCACACACGTCCCCCGCCCCGTCTCGTCCAACATCGCCACCACGTCGTCGAGCGGCTGGTCCACCGTGCAGATGAACACGCCGGGGTCCGCCACGTCCCCGGCCAAGGCCGTGGCCGCCGCCTGGCCCTCCCTGGGCAGGCCGGCCGCCAGCCAGTCCGCCTTGCCCGGCACGTAGTCGTAGACCTGCCGGAACCCCAGCTGCTCCAGCCGGGCGGCGGCCCGCGGGCTCAGGTCGCACAGCTCGTCGGCGCAGTAGACGATCACGGGCCGCCGCGCGTCCAGCTGCTCGGGCGCCCGCTCGTCCAGGTCGCGCAGCCCGATGTGCAGCGCACCCGGCAGATGGGCCTCCTCGTACGGCTTGCGCGGCAGCACCTCGACGAGCTGGGCCAGCTCCTGCTCGACCAGCCGGAACACCTCCTGCCGGTCCACCAATCGCGTCGCCATCGCTCCAGCTCCTTCCGGCTCGGCCCCGTGGCCGTCGCCGCCGCCCTTGCCTCAGCCTTTGCCTCCTATGGAGATGCGGCGCCGCTTGTTCGTGCCGGTCTTCGGCAGGCGGACCGACAGGATGCCGTCGGTCAGGTCCGCCTCGACCCGCTCGCTGTCCACTCCGCTGGGCAGGCCGGTGCGGTAGAGGAAACGGCCGGAGCGGCGCGACAGCACCCGGCCCTTCTGTTCCTCGGTCAGCTCACCGGCGATCTGCAGTTCGTGCTCGTCGACGTCCACGGAGATGTTCTCGCGAGGGATGCCGGGCAGCTCGGCCCGGACGACGTAGGCGTCCTCGGTCTCCTCCTCCTCGACCGCCGGCACCCATGAGCCGCCCCACGCGGGCCCCGCGCCCCGCTCGAACGCCTGGCCCATGTCACGCCACAGACTCTCCAACTCGGTGAAGGGGTTCCAGTCCCACGGCACCAGTCCCGACCTGCGCCACGGCTCCGGACGGCCACCCCTGTGTGCTGGCAGATTCACGGCACACCTCCGTCGTCGTCCCGTCCTGTCGGGTAACCGGCGCGCGGGGTGCCACACCTCTCTGCGGCACCCCACCCGAGTGGGGCCACGGCGCCGTATCACCGGCATGATGGTGCCTGCGGCCCCCACCGAGGCCGCAGGTGTTGCCCGGCTAGCCGAAAGAGGAATATGAGCGGGACGTCTGTCCAGGCCAGAGGCCCTGTGGGAAGTGTGGTGTAAGGCCGTGCACATTGTCATCATGGGCTGCGGCCGAGTGGGGTCCGCGCTCGCCCAGACCCTGGAGCGGCAGGGGCACACGGTCGCCGTGATCGACCAGGACCCCACCGCCTTCCGCCGCCTCGGCTCCTCGTTCGGCGGCCGCCGGGTCACCGGTGTCGGCTTCGACCAGGACACCCTGCGTGAGGCGGGCATCGAGGAGGCCGGCGCCTTCGCCGCGGTCTCCAGCGGTGACAACTCCAACATCATCGCTGCCCGGGTGGCCCGCGAGATGTTCGGCATCGAGAACGTCGCCGCCCGGATCTACGACCCCCGGCGCGCCGAGGTCTACCAGCGCCTGGGCATCCCGACGGTCGCCACGGTCCGCTGGACCGCCGACCAGATGCTGCGCCGGCTGCTGCCGTCCGGTGCCGAGCCGCTGTGGACGGACCCCACCGGTGGTGTCCAGCTGGCCGAGGTGCACACCTCGACGGCGTGGGTCGGGCACCGGATCAGCAGACTCCAGGAGGAGACGGGGGTCCGCGTGGCGTTCCTCACCCGGCTCGGCGAGGCGATCGTGCCCAGCTCGCGGACGGTGCTGCAGGAGGGCGATCTGGTGCATGTGATGATGCGGTCGGACGAGGTCGAACGGGTCGAGGCCGCGTTCGCCAAGGGTCCTGAGGAGGGCGGTCACCGATGAGGGTCGCCATTGCCGGAGCCGGTGCGGTGGGCCGCTCGATCGCGGGCGAGCTGCTGGAGAACGGCCACGAGGTCCTGCTGATCGACAAGGCGCCGACCGCGATCTCGGTCGAGCGCGTCCCGCAGGCGGAGTGGCTGCTCGCCGACGCCTGCGAGATCACCTCCCTCGACGAGGCGGCGCTGCAGCGCTGCAATGTCGTGATCGCCTCGACGGGCGACGACAAGGTCAACCTGGTCGTCTCCCTGCTGGCGAAGACGGAGTACGGCGTGCCGCGCGTCGTCGCCCGGGTGAACAACCCGAAGAACGAGTGGCTGTTCAACGAGTCCTGGGGCGTGGACGTCGCCGTCTCCACCCCGCGTCTGATGTCGGCGCTGGTCGAGGAGGCGGTGAGCGTCGGCGACCTGGTCCGTCTGCTCCGCTTCAGCCACGGCGACGCCAACCTCGTCGAGCTGACCCTCCCGGAGGAGTCCGCCCTGGCGGGCACCCAGGTCGGCGATGTGGAGTGGCCGCAGGACACCTCCCTGGTCACCATCATCCGCGGCACCCGCGTCCTGACCCCGACCTCCGAGGACTCCCTGGAGGCGGGCGACGAACTCCTCTTCGTGGCCGCCCCGGCCCGCGAGGAGCAGTTGGAGGACCTGCTGTCGGTCCGCCGCGCGGACGCGACGGACTGATCCCCGAGCAGATGACCGCCGGGCGGGCGGGCATCCCGGCCCCGCCCGCCCGGCGACGGGGCACACCTACTCGGTCGGCCTCGCGGCAGCCTCCCGCTCCGCCTTCTCCGCCGCCTCCATCTCCGCGAACACATCGATCGGCGCGGGCGCCTTCGCCAGGAACACCCAGGTCAGCCACACCGCCAGCAGGAACGGCGGGATCTTCAGCGCGACCAGCACCCAGCCCAGCTGGGTGGTGTCGGCCCACCAGTACAGCGGGAAGAGGATCGCGCACTTGGCGAGCAGGATCAGCCCCCAGGCGTAGCTGGCCTTCGCGTACGCCTTCTTGCGGCCCGGGTTGCGGGTCCGCCAGGAGAGGTTCTCCTTGAAGACCGGGCCGAGGATCAGGCCGATCAGCGGTACCCCGCACAGGGTCGTGATGATGTAGGCCAGCCCCAGCCCCAGCGTGTAGAGCATGCCGGGCAGATAGAAGTCCTTGGCGTTGCCCGTCATCATCGCGAAGACGACACCGAAGGCGACACCGAAGACCCCGCTGAAGGCGTGCTTGACGGTGTCCTTCATCGCCAGGCGGACCACGACCAGGACCAGCGACACCGCGAGCGCGGCGATCGCCGACATGTGCAGGTCCTTGTTGATCGTGTAGATCGTGACGAAGAGAAGGCCGGGGACCACCGTCTCGACCATGCCCCGCACCCCGCCGAACGCCTCGAACAGCGCGGCCTCCGTCACCGCCCGGGCGTCATCCGCTTGAGTGTCCTGGGTCGGCTTGTCGAGTGACGTCACCGGCTACTCCCTACCGAGGGGTCTCAGTTCGTACTTCGGGTTGAACAGCACCCGGCGGCCTCTGCTCATGGAGATCCGGCCCGATGCGATCAGCCTGCGCCCCGGTTCTATCCCCACGATGGAGCGCCTGCCGAGCCACACCACGTCCAGCGCGGCGGAGCCGTCGAACAGCTCGGCCTCCAGGGCCGGGACTCCGGCGCGCGGTCGCAGGGTGACGGTGCGCAAGGTACCAGTAACCGTCACTATCTGCCGGTCCTGGCAGTCACCGATCCGCGTACAGCCGGCCGTCTCGGCGTCCTCCCGCAACTCCTCCGACTCCAGGTCCTCCTGCGAGGAGGAGAGCCGGTCGAGCATGCGCCGGAACCGGCCCACCGGCTTTTCGGAACGAGGAGCACCACTCATATCTGAAGCGTACCGGGGGCCACCGCCGCTGCCGTACCCCCCGTCACCACCCTCGAACGGGCTAGCTGTATTGCCCTGTGAGGTTCGGAACGCGGCTGGCGGGTGGCTGGCCCTTGAGCGCGGTGTGTCCGCGGTGGTGATTGTAGGTGTGCAGCCAGTCG
>NZ_JBIRZZ010000005.1:0-519497 GCF_044391385.1 Streptomyces sp. NPDC018693
CCACCCCCCAGGTCATCCGTTCGACAGGGGGCAAAAGTCATGCCGGGCCCGGAGGCCAGCGGCCCTCTTGCAGGACCGCGAAAAACATAACGGGGCGCCCCGCCGATGGGCGTGGGCCCGGTTGCGGAATAGGTTGACCGTGGAATGAACCGAGAGGCCGGACGGGCCGCCGGGGCCCACGGCCGGGCACGCCGACACATGATGGGGGCGGACATGTCAATGTCGAAGGGCGCGAACACGCCGGTGCCGACCACGGCCCTGCGGGTCGAAGTGGGCTGGCGGTCCGGACCGGGCGTGCCCGACGCGGACGCCTCGGCGCTGCTGCTGGCGGGCCGCAAGGTGCGCTCCGACGCGGACTTCGTCTTCTACAACCAGCCCACGCACTCCTCGGGCGCCGTCCGCCACGAGGGCAAGCGCGACAGCGCCGGCCAGGTGACCGACAGCCTCGTCGTCGACCTCGCGCGTGTGGAGGGCCCGATCGAGACGGTCGTCCTGGCGGCCTCCACCGACGGCGGGACCTTCGGCCAGGTGCCCGGCCTCTACATCGAGGTGCGGGACGCGGCACAGGGCGGCGTGGTCGCCCGGTTCGACAGCACCGGCGCGGGCACCGAGACGGCGTTCGTGCTCGGGGAGTTCTACCGGCGCCAGGGCGCCTGGAAGTTCCGCGCCGTCGGGCAGGGGTACGACAGCGGGCTGGAGGGGCTGGCCACCGACTTCGGCATCACGGTGGACGAGCCGCAGCACACGGCGCCGCCGGCGCCCGCCGCGCCTCCGTCCCCGCCGGTCACCGTGCCCCCGCCCACGCACGCCACCATCACCCCGCCGGCGCCGCCGACCCCGCCGCCCGCCGCGCCCGTACGGCTGACGAAGGTGACGCTCACCAAGGCCGCCCCGTCGGTGTCCCTGACCAAACAGGGCGGCACCTCCGGCGCCCTGCGCGTCAACCTCAACTGGCAGGTGCGCAAACAGTTCTCCGGCTGGGGCAGCAAACTCGGCCGGGCGGTCGCCCACCACAACGACCTCGACCTCGACCTGTGCGCCCTCTTCGAACTCGCGGACGGCCGCAAGGGCGTCGTCCAGGCCCTCGGCAACGCGTTCGGTGCCCTGCACCAGCCGCCGTACATCCACCTCGACGGCGACGACCGCACCGGCGCGGTCGCCAGCGGCGAGAACCTCACCGTCAACCTCGACCACCGGGACGCCTTCCGGCGCATCCTCGTCTTCGTCACCATCTACGAGGGCGCGCGCTCCTTCGCCGACCTGCACGCCACCGTCACCCTGAGCCCGCAGCACGGCGCCCCGATCGACTTCTCCCTGGACGAGTGCACCGTCCCGTCGACCGTGTGCGCGCTCGCCCTGATCACCAACCAGGGCGGCGACCTCGTCGTCCAGCGCGAGGCCCGCTATCTGGTCCCCGAGCGCGGGGTGAGCCCGCAGCGCACGGTCGACCAGGTCTACGGCTGGGGCATGAACTGGACGCCCGGCCGTAAGTAACGCCGTCCCCGCTCAGCCCTCGTCGGCCACCGCGTCCGGACGGGCGTAGGTGCGGCCCTTCCAGGCCGCGCCGCGCCCCCGGTAGTGCTGCACCGCCGAGTCCACCGTCATCAGGAGATAGAGGAAGGCGGTGAACGGCAGCAGCGGGGCGAGCCACAGCGGCTGACGGTAGTGGCGGAGCATCGGCACGTACGTCCCCGTCATCACCAGCCACGCCAGAGCGCCGAGCACCGCCGTCGCCGTAGGGCCGAGGGTGAGGCCGACGACGAGGGCGAGCGGCGGCACCAGGTACACCAGAGCGAGACCCAGCACCGTGCCGGCCAGCACCAGCGGGTTGTGCCGCAACTGGGCGTAGGCGCTGCGGGAGACCATCCGCCACAGGTCGCGCAGCCGCGGGTACGGGCGCACGCTGTCCACGCGCTCGGCCAGACCGAGCCAGATGTGTCCGCCATCGCCCTTCACGGCCCGGGCGAGCGCCACGTCGTCGATGACGGCGTGCCGGATGGCGTCCGGGATCCGGGCCCGCCCGGCGGCCTCGGCGCGGATCAGCACACAGCCGCCCGCCGCGGCCGCCGTCCGGCCCCCCTTCCGCCCGATCCACCGGAACGGGTACAGCTGCGCGAAGAAGTAGACGAAGGCCGGTACGACCAGCCGCTCCCACAGGCTCTCCACCCGCAGCCGCGCCATCTGCGACACGACGTCGAAGCCGCCGGTGCGCGCGGCCGCGACCAGGGCGCGCAGGCTGTCCGGCGCGTGCGCGATGTCGGCGTCCGTGAGGAGGAGGTACTCGGGCTCACGCGCGCGTGCCAGCGCGATGCCGTGCCGCACCGCCCACAGCTTGCCGGTCCACCCGGCCGGCGGCTCGCCCGGCGAGTCCACGGTCAGCGGCAGCCCGCCGTAACGCCGACAAGCCGCTGACAGCGTGCGCGCCAGCTCCCCGGTGCCGTCGGAGCTGCCGTCGTCGACCAGGAAGACCTCCGCCCGCCCCGGATAGTCCTGAGTGAGCAGCGACGGCAGACTCGCCGGGAGTACCGCGGCCTCGTCGCGCGCGGGCACGACGACCGCCACGGACGGCCAGCGGTCCGGATCCCGGCCGGGCGGCAGCCGGACGTCCGTGCGCCAGAAGAAGCCCTGACCGAGCAGCAGCCACAGCCAGGCGGCGAGAGATACGGCAGACACGGCGGCGATCCACACGTTGGCGCTCACCCGCGCAGTCTGCCCCACCCGACCGGCCCGCCGGCGCCCATCGTCTATCGTGGCCGGGTGAAGATCGCGCTCATGGACTCAGGAATCGGGCTGCTGGCGGCCACCGCCGCGGTACGGCGTCTGCGGCCCGACGCCGATCTGGTGCTCTCCCTCGACCCCGACGGCATGCCCTGGGGGCCGCGCACCCCGCAGGACCTGACCGGGCGCGCCGTGGCCGTCGCCGAGGCGGCCGCCGCGCTGCGGCCCGACGCCCTGATCGTCGGCTGCAACACCGCCACCGTGCACGCCCTGCCCGCCCTGCGCGCCCGCCTCGAACCGGGCCTGCCCGTCATCGGCACCGTCCCGGCGATCAAGCCGGCGGCGGCCGGCGGCGGCCCCGTCGCGATCTGGGCCACGCCCGCCACCACCGGCAGCCCCTACCAGCGCGGACTGATCGAGGACTTCGCCGACGGCGTGAAGGTCACCGAGGTGCCCTGCTGGGGCCTCGCGGAGGCCGTGGAGCGCGCGGACGAGACGGCCATCGACACCGCGGTCGCCGCGGCCGCCGCGCTCACGCCGGAGGATGTAAGGACCGTCGTCCTGGGCTGCACCCATTACGAGCTGGTCGCCGAGCGCATCCGCGCCGCCGTGCACCGGCCCGGCACCCCGGCGCCCGCCCTGCTCGGCTCGGCCGGCGCCGTGGCCGCCCAGGCCCTGCGCCGCATCGGAGCCCGGCCCGCGCCGGACGCTCCTGCCTCCGGCGGCGTGACGGTCCTGCTCAGCGGTCGCGAGGGGGCCCTTCCCGCGCCCGCCCTCTCGTACGCCGAGGGTCGGCTGCTCCAGACGGTGAGCCCCGCCTCGTAACCGCCCGGCCGCTCGGCCGGCCCAGTGACTGTGTGCGACGCGGTCCCCGCGCAGCGAAATCTGAGTAACCTCATAGGCATGAGGGAGCTCCCCGACGGCAAGCAGTCCCCGCATCCTGACATCTGGACCGGACGCGCCACCAACCGGTTCCAGTGGGTGCTGGCGCTCGCCGGGGCGGCCTTCATGGCGCTCGGCATCGAGTTGGCCGTGGATTCCCCGTGGAGCAACGGCGTCGCCCCCCTCGTCATGGCCGTCGTCGGCTGCATCGCCGCCGGACTGCTCGTGATCTTCGGCACCCTCGCCTTCGTCCACGTCGACCTGAGGCTGGACAAGGACTCCGTGGAGGTGCGCTGCGGCCACATGGGCGTGCCGCGCCGCCGCATCCCGCTGGCCCTCGTCGCCGACGCCGACTTCGACCCGCACGTCACCCCCCGCCACTGGGGCGGCTGGGGCTACCGCTGGCGACCCCACCAGGGCACCGCCGTGGTCGTACGGCGCGGCGAGGGCGTGGTGCTGCGGCTGTGGGACGGGCACTCGTTCACGATCACCGTGGACGACGCGGAAGCAGCCGTACGAGCCATCCGCAACCGCCTGACCCCCACCACCCCGACCACACGCGGCACGGCCCACTGACAGCCTCACCAGGGCCCGAGCCCGCGGGAGCGCGATCCGCCCCCCCCGAGCCCCCGCGCGGCGACACGTCAGGCCGCGGGCCGCTGACGTACGTCATGGTCCTTCCCGTATGGCACCACCCCCGCCGTCTCCGTCGGCAGCGGTTGCGTCTGTGTCAGCGGGCGGGCCGTGGCCAGGCCCGCCAGGAGGCCCGCGCCGACCGAGACGGTGGTGAAGCTCAGCGCGTTGCCGACCGCCGCGACGGCCGCGAGCCCGGTCAGCGCCGCGCCCGCCGTGAGTGCGACCGGCGTGGGGCGCGGCGAGCGCCACAGCGCGAACAGCACCCAGCAGAAGGCCGCCGCCAGCAGCGACACCCCGACGACGCCCTGCTCGGCGGCCAGCTGCAGCGGCGCCGAGTGCGGCTTGCCGTCCGACAGCGTCGAGCCGGCCGCGGTGGCGCTCAGCTCCCCGAAGCGCCCGGGGCCCACGCCCAGCGCGGGGTCCCCCCGTGCAAGGTCCACGGCGTCCCGCCACAGGGCGACACGGTGGGGCGTCAGCTGGTCGGTGAGCCACGTGCCGAGCCCGCCGGGCAGGACACCGCGGCCGACCGCCCAGGTCAGCCCCGTCGCCGTACCGGCGGCCACGGCAAGCCCGGCGACCCCGAGCCCGCGTCGGCGTATGCGGCCCGCGGCGAGCGAGGCCAGCAGGACGGCGGCGCACCCGGCGACCGCGACGGTCGAGCCCAGCAGTGCCCCTGTCACGGCCGCCCCGGCCGCCAGGAAGCGCAGCGCGAGCCGCAGGAACGGCGCGTCGGTGGCCCACGCGGCGCAGCACGCGGCGCCTGCCGCCAGCGTCAGTACGGCGGCCGTGGCACCGGCGTGACCAAGCGGCGCGACGATCTCCGGACCCGGGCCGGGCCGCGGCCCCGCCACCGTCAGCGCGAGCCCGGCCAGCGCCGCCGCGCAGGGCGCCGCCACCGGCAGCAACGCGCCGAAGATCCGCCCCGCGGCATAGCCGGCGGCGACGGCCAGCACCGCCAGCAGCACCCCCTCGGGGCGGCCGCCGCGCGCGGCGGCGGCGATCAGCGCCCAGCCGGCACAGGCACCCAGGATCGCCGTACCGACCGCGTCGGAAACGTTTCGTCTCTCACCGTCCGCGTTCGCGTCGACCGCGGACGTCATCCCCGTGGAACCCGTGGACCCCACCCCGTCCCCTCACACCCGGTCGCCCCCGACCTGTCGCGGTCCCGACGCCCGACCGGGGTACGGCCGTGCCGACAGGACTCGGGCACACCGTAACGGCTCATGGGCGGTTTGTGGATGCTTCGGGGCGGGTTGTGCAGGAACGATGCGTCTCGCGGAGGGCCGGGCGGGGCGGTCGCCGACGCCTCGATGATCGGACCGTCCTGTCGGCCGTGCGGTCACCCGCCGTACACTCCCGGAGTGACCGTCACCGCAACGCCCGTCGGCCAGTCGGACCAGTTGGAGCCCCGAAACGCGCGCGTGTCGCGCATCGCGCGGCTCCGGCGCCTGGTCCCGGCCGCCGCCGCAGCGCTCTCCGGAGTGCTCCTCTACGTCAGCTTCCCGCCGCGCACCCTGTGGTGGCTCGCCCTGCCGGCCTTCGCCGTCCTGGGCTGGGTCCTGCGCGACCGGACCTGGAAGGCGGCCCTCGGTCTCGGCTACCTCTTCGGCCTCGGCTTCCTGCTGCCGCTGCTGGTGTGGACCGGCGTCGAGGTCGGACCCGGACCCTGGCTCGCACTGGTGGTCGTCGAGGCGCTCTTCGTCGGGCTGGTCGGCGCGGGCGTCGCCGCGGTGTCGAAGCTGCCGGCCTGGCCGGTGTGGGCGGCCGCCCTGTGGATCGCAGGCGAGGCGGCACGCGCGCGCGTACCCGTGGGCGGCTTTCCCTGGGGCAAGATCGCCTTCGGCCAGGCGGACGGCGTCTTCCTGCCGCTCGCGGCGCTCGGCGGCACCCCGGTACTCGGTTTCGCGGTCGTGCTGTGCGGCTTCGGCCTCTACGACGTCGTCCGGCTGGCGCTGGAGAGGCGCCGCGCGCGCGAGGTGCGCCGGACGGCCGCCGCGGTCGCCCTGCTGAGCGTGGCCGTGCCCGTCGGCGCCGCCGTGGCCGCCCGCCCCCTGGTCAGCGACAGGGCCCAGGCAGGCACCGCCACCGTCGCCGTCATCCAGGGCAACGTCCCCCGCCTCGGCCTGGACTTCAACGCCCAGCGCCGGGCCGTGCTCGACCACCACGCGCGTGAGACGGAGCGGCTGGCCGCCGAGGTCGAGGCCGGCAAGGCCGACCGGCCCGACTTCGTGCTGTGGCCGGAGAACTCCTCCGACATCGACCCCTTCGCCAACGCCGACGCCTACGCCGTCATCGACCACGCCGCGAAGGCGATCGGCGCGCCCATCTCGGTCGGCGGCGTCGTCGAGCGGGACGGCAAGCTGTACAACGAGCAGATCCTGTGGGACCCGGTGAAGGGCCCCACCCAGACCTACGACAAGCGTCAGGTCCAGCCCTTCGGCGAGTACCTCCCGATGCGCTCCCTCGTCGGCGCGATCAACGACGACTGGACCTCGATGGTCCGCCAGGACTTCAGCCGGGGCGGCGAGCCCGGCGTGTTCGCCATCGACGGCACCAAGGTCGGCCTCGCCACCTGCTACGAGGCCGCATTCGACTGGGCCGTGCGCGACACCGTCACCCACGGCGCCCAGCTGATCTCGGTGCCGAGCAACAACGCCACCTTCGGCCGCAGCGAGATGACCTACCAGCAGCTCGCCATGTCGCGGGTGCGCGCCGTGGAGCACAGCCGGACCGTCACCGTGCCGGTGACCAGTGGTGTCAGCGCGATCATCCGGCCCGACGGGACGATCAGCCAGAAGACCGGCATGTTCGTCGCCGGTCACCTGGTCGAGAAGGTGCCGCTGCGCTCCTCCGAGACGCCCGCCACCCGGCTGGGCATCCTGCCCGAGATCGCCCTGGTGCTGGTCGCCGCGGGCGGTCTGGGCTGGGCGATCGGGGCGGGTGTGCGCGGGCGGCGCGCCGGTGACCTGTAGCCGTACGCCCGCTGTACGCCGGGGGAGCAGGCCGGAGAGGGCGGTACCGGCCCGTTAGGGTCGGTGCCATGGCAACTCCCGAATTCATCAGCACCCTCAGGGTTTCCGTCGGCAACCAGCTCCTCTGGCTCCCCGGCGTCACCGCCGTCGTCTTCGACGACGAGGGCAGAGTGCTGCTGGGCCGCCGCTCCGACACCCGCGAGTGGGCGGTGATCGGTGGCATCCCGGAGCCCGGCGAACAGCCCGCGGCCTGCGCGGTGCGGGAGGTCTACGAGGAGACGGCGGTGCGGTGCGTCGCCGAGCGGGTGGTCCTCGTCCAGGCGCTGAACCCGCTCACCTACGACAACGGCGACGTCTGCCAGTTCATGGACATCACCTTCCGCTGCCGGGCCGTCGGCGGCGAGGCCAAGGTCAACGACGACGAGTCGCTGGCGGTGGGCTGGTTCGAGGTGGACGCCCTGCCGGAGCTCAACGAGTACGGACGGTTCCGCATCAAGCAGGCCATGTCCGACGCACCCACATGGTTCGACCCCATGACTGCCGGCTGACCTCGGCGGAAGGATCCGCCCGGAGACCGAGCTGTGGCCGGCGACTTCGTGGAGGGAAGCCGTGTCCGCTCGCGGCCAGGTGTTCCTGGCAGACTGTCCGGACCCGGTGAAGGAGAGTCCCGTATGTCGATGGTCGGCAACCTGCGCAAAGTGGCCCGTTTGAAGCGGCGGAGCCGGCAGCGGGTCGACCTCAGTCACCCGGCCCGCTCGCCGCTCGGGTCCGCGGTGGTGAACTGTGTGGTCTACCGGGATGGCGTCCGACAGTCCGTCAGCGACACCGTCGAGGAGGCGGTCCGCCGGGTCCGCCGGCAGGGCGACGGCTTTGTCTGGCTGGGCCTGCACGAGCCCGGCGAGCGGGAGTTCGCCGAGGTCGCCGAGTTGTTCGGGCTGCATCCGCTGGCCGTCGAGGACGCCGTGCACGCGCATCAGCGGCCCAAGCTGGAGAGTTACGGCGATGTCCTGTTCGCCGTGTTCAAGACCGTCGCGTACGTCGACCGCGAGCAGCCGGCCGTGACCAGCGAGGTGCTCGACACCGGCGAGATCATGGTCTTCACCGGGCCCGATTTCGTCGTCACCGTCCGGCACGGTCGCCATGGCTCGCTCGGTCCGCTGCGCGAGGACGTGGAGACCCGGCCCGAGCAGTTGGCCAAGGGGCCCTCCGCGGTGCTGCACGCCATCGCCGACCAGGTCGTCGACGACTATCTGACCGTCACCGACGCCGTCCAGGCCGACCTTGACGAGGTCGAGAGCGAGGTGTTCGCCTCCCGCTCCCCGAGCACGGACACCGGCCGCATCTACCAGCTCAAGCGTGAACTGCTGGAACTGAAACGGGCGGCGCTTCCGCTCGGCCGGCCCCTGGAGATGCTCTCCATACGGCCCCTGCGGGCCGTCGAACCGGAGATACAGGCGTACTTCCGGGACGTCGCCGACCATCTCGCCCGCGTCACCGAGCAGATCACCGCCTGCGACACGCTGGTCGACTCCATCCTGCAGGCGCACCTGGCGCAGGTGACCGTCGCCCAGAACGAGGACGCCCGCAAGATCACCTCCTGGGCCGCCATCATCGCCGTACCCACCATGGTGTGCGGCGTCTACGGCATGAACTTCCAGCACATGCCGGAACTGGGCTGGAGGTTCGGCTACCCACTCGTCCTCGGTGTCATCGCCGTCGCCTGCTTCGTCCTCCACCGCGGCTTCAAGCGCAACGGCTGGCTGTGAACCTTCCGTTCGTTCCACGCCACATGCCGCGGTAGCAGCCGCCCGACGGTCGGCCGGTGTGCGGCCGACCGTCGGGCGGCGTTTCAGGAGAGGTCGAACCGGTCGAGGTTCATGACCTTGTCCCAGGCGGTCACGAAGTCACGCACGAACTTTTCCGGCGCGTCCTGGGAGGCGTAGACCTCCGAGACGGCGCGGAGTTGGGAGTGCGAGCCGAAGACGAGGTCGACGGCGGTGGCGGTCCACTTGGTCCGGCCCGTGGTGCGGTCCCGGCCTTCGAAGACGTTCTCGTCCGAGGCCGACGCCCTCCACTCCGTGCTCATGTCGAGCAGGTTGACGAAGAAGTCGTTGGTCAGGGTCTCCGGCCGGTCCGTGAGGACGCCGTGCCGGGAACCCCTGAAGCCGGTGTTCAGGGCCCGCATGCCGCCGATCAGGGCCGTCATCTCGGGAGCGGTCAGGGTCAGCAGGTTGGCGCGGTCCAGCAGCAGGGTCTCCGGCGACAGTTTCTCGCCCGCCCGGAGGTAGTTGCGGAAACCGTCCGCCCTGGGTTCGAGCACGGCGAACGACTGCACATCGGTCTGCTCCTGCGAGGCGTCCGTGCGCCCCGGCGCGAACGGCACCCTGATGTCGTGCCCGGCGTTCCGCGCGGCCCGCTCGACGGCCGCGCACCCGCCGAGGACGATCAGGTCGGCGAGCGAGATCTTCGTCCCGTCGGTCTGTGAACGGTCGAAGTCCTGCCGGATCCGCTCCAGCGTCTCCAGCACCTCAGCCACCTCGGGGACGTCGTTGACCTCCCAGTCCTTCTGCGGTGCGAGCCGGATCCGCGCCCCGTTCGCTCCGCCCCGCTTGTCGGTGCCGCGGAAGCTCGCCGCGGACGCCCAGGCGGTGGTGACCAGCTGGGAGATGGACGGGCCGGAGGCGAGGATCCGGTCCTTGAGGGCGGCGATGTGCGCGTCCTTGACGAGGGGGTGGTCGACCTCGGGCACCGGGTCCTGCCACAGCTGCGGCTCGGGAATCCACGGGCCGAGGTAACGCGAGACGGGCCCCATGTCGCGGTGCAGCAGCTTGAACCACGCCTTGGCGAACGCCAGGGCGAGCTGGTCCGGGTTCTCGTGGAAGGTCCTCGCGATCGGCCCGTAGACCGGATCCAGCTTCAGTGCGAGATCCGTCGTCAGCATCATCGGGGCGTGCCGCTTCGACGGATCGTGGGCGTCGGGCACGGTGTCCCTGGCCGAGGGATCCGTGGGGGTCCACTGCTTGGCGCCGGCGGGGCTCGTCGTCAGCTCCCAGTCGTACCGGAACAGGTTGTCCAGGTAGCCGTTGTCCCACCTGATCGGCTCGGTGGTCCAGGCGCCCTCCAGTCCACTGGTGAGGGTGTCGGCGCCCTTGCCGCTGCCGTATGTGTTCCGCCAGCCGAGGGCCTGCTGCTCGATGGGGGCACCCTCGGGTTCCGGGCCGATATAGCTGGCGTCGACCGCGCCATGGCATTTGCCGAAGGTGTGGCCGCCGACGATGAGCGCGACGGTCTCCTCGTCATTCATCGCCATGCGTCCGAATGTCTCGCGAATGTCCCGGGCGGCCGCCATCGGGTCCGGATTGCCGTTGGGGCCCTCGGGATTGACGTAGATCAGTCCCATCTGCACAGCGCCGAAAGGAACGGCGAGTTCCCGGTCGCCGCTGTAGCGCTCGTCCCCGAGCCAGGTGTCCTCCGGACCCCAGAAGATCTCCTCCGGTTCCCAGATGTCCTCCCGCCCGAAGCCGAACCCGAACGTCTTGAACCCCATGGATTCCAGGGCGCAATTGCCGGCGAAGACCAGCAGGTCGGCCCAGGAGATCTTCCGGCCGTACTTCTGCTTGACCGGCCACAGCAGACGGCGGGCCTTGTCGAGGCTCGCGTTGTCCGGCCAGCTGTTGAGCGGGGCGAAGCGCTGCGCGCCGGAGCCGCCACCGCCTCGGCCGTCCGCGATCCGGTACGTTCCCGCCGCGTGCCAGCTCATCCGGATGAAGAGCGGACCGTAGTGACCGTAGTCGGCGGGCCACCAGTCCTGGGACGTCGTCATCACCTCGAAGACGTCCCGCTTCAGTGCGTCGACATCGAGCGTCGCGAACTCCTTCGCGTAGTCGAAGTCCTCGTCCATCGGATTCGACCGGGACGAATGCTGGTGGAGAACCTGAAGGTCCAGCTGATTCGGCCACCAGTCCCGGTTCGTCCTGGGCCGGGTCGGCGTGGGGGTCGGGGAGGGGATTACAGGGTTCTCGCTCTCACTGCCGGACATAACCGTCCTTCTTCCTGTTCAGGTGGTTCTGTCCGTATGGTCGCGCACCGCGATGCGGCACTGCCACGGAACACGCAGAGCGGGCGGCCGCCTCACATGCCGAGCGGCCGGTCCCGCGAGCGGCAGGAGGCCGTCGAGTCGGTCGGCGGCTGGCTGACCACCGTCGCCAGCCGGATCTGCCTGACCCAGCTGGGCTCGGCGCGGGCCCGGCGTGAGCGGTACGTCGGCGAATGGGTCCCCGAGCCGGTGCCGGAAGCGGGCGAGGAGATCACCGGGCGGCCGGTTGACGCCTCCGTCGATCCGGCCGACCGCGTCACCCTCGACAAGTCGATCAGCATGGCCTTCCTCGTCGTACTCGAAGCCATGACCCCGGCCGAACGTGTCGCGTTCGTCCTGCACGACGTCTTCCGCCATCCCTTCGCCGAGGTCGCCGAGATCGTCGGCCGCAGCCCGGCGGCCTGCCGCCGGCTGGCCTGCTCGGCCCGCCGCCGAATCCGTGCCTCACGGGCCCCCTCCCCGCCGGCGGCCCATCGGGCGGGCCTCGTCAGGGAGTTCGAACGGGCCTGGGAGGCCCGGGACATCGGCGCTCTCATCGGCCTCCTCGACCCCGACGCCACCGCGGTCGGGGGCGGCGGTGGCCTGGTCGCAGCCGTGCACCACCCGATCGAGGGCGCGGAGCGGATCGCACGCCACCTGATCGACATCGCCGCCGTGGCACCCGACCTGGTGATCGTGGAGCGCACGGTCAACGCCCAGCCCGGACTGGTGGCGCAGCAGGACGGCGCCACCACGGCGGTGATGGCGTTCGACGTCGACGGCGACCGCATCCGGCGCATCTGTGCCGTACGCAACCCCGACAAGCTCCGCCCCTGGACGGCACCCGGTGTGCCGTCAGACGGCGGCGAACCGGCGGGTCAGCTCGGCGGCGACGGCGTGCGCGGCCGGTGACTGCCAGCGCCGGCGCAGGCGTACGAGCTGGACCGGGACGTCCGGGAAGCGGGGACCCGGGACCTCCGCCAGGCGGCCGTCGCGCAGGGCGTCCTGCACGGTGACGCGCGGCAGCAGGGTCAGGCCCAGCCCGGCCGCCACACAGGAGCGGGCGGCCTCGATGCTGCCGAACCGGGTCAGCCGCGGCCGTACGCCGGCCACCGCGAGCAGGTCCCGGGCGAGGCGGTCGCTGTAGGAGCAGCCCTGTTCGTGCAGGAAGAAGTGTTCCCGGGCGAGCTCCTCCCAGCCGACGGGGGAGCCGTCCCCCGCCGTCAGCGGATGGCCGGGGGCGGCGACCAGGGCCAGGGGCTCGGCGGCCAGGAGTTCCGCGCCGAGGTCGGCGTACTCGGCGCGCTCCTCCAGCAGCAGGGCGAGGTCCAGCCGGCCGGAGCGCAGCCCCTCGACGGCGTCGGCGGTGCCGGCGGGGTGGAGGTGGATCTCCACCTCGGGGTGGGTGCGGCGCAGCGCGGCGACCACGCCGGGCAGCCGTGCCGAGCACAGCGTCTCGCCGGCGCCGAGCACCACCCGGCCGGTGACCGGTCCGCCGCCGCTCGCCGTGGCGGTGGCCCGCAGCCGTGCCTCCGCCTCCAGGACCGCCTCGGCGTCCGTGAGCAGCCGCCGGCCGGTGTCGGTGAGCACCGCGCCGCGCGGCAGCCGGTCGAAGAGTCGCGCTCCCAGCTCCTTCTCCAGCGTCCGGACCTGGACGGTGACGGTGGACTGGGCGAGATGCAGTTCGGCGGCGGTGGTGGTGAAGTTCCCGGTGCGGGCGAGCGTGGCGAAGGTGCGCAGGAGTCGGGTGTCCACGGTCCGACTCTAGCCGGAGCGATCGGATTCCTCGATCGTGATCTTCATGAATTATCATTTCCCTGAATGGCTGTGGGGTGGCAGCGTAAGGGGCATGAACCTCGAAACCAGCCTCGACGTCCTGCGCTACTCCGCCTTCACCCCCGCCGCCTCCGGTTCCGAGGGGGGCAACCCGGCCGGTGTCGTCCTGGACGCCGCCGCCCTCGACGACACGGTGATGCTGGGCGTCGCCGCCGAGGTGGGCTACTCCGAGTCGGCGTTCGTGGTGGCCCGGGACGACGCCCGGGGCCGCTTCCGGGTGCGCTACTTCAGCCCGCTCGCCGAGGTGCCGTTCTGCGGTCACGCCACGGTGGCGACGGCGGTGGCGCTCGCGGAGCGGATCGGGCCGGGCGAGTTCGTCTTCGACACCCCGGTGGGAGAGGTCCCGGTGTCGACGGTCGCCGACACCGACGGCGCGGTGCGGGCCACGCTCACCAGCGTGCCCACCCGCTCCCGGCCGGCCACGCCGGAGGAACTGGACGCCGCGCTCGCCGCGCTGGGCTGGGGGAGCGGGGACCTGGATCCCGCGCTGCCGCCGCACGTCGCCTTCGGCGGGAACGACCACCTGGTCCTGGCGGCCGCCACCCGCGCCCGGCTGGCGGAACTCGCCTACGACTTCGACGCCCTCGCCGAGGTGATGCGACGCCACGGCTGGACCACCGTCCAGCTGGTGTGGCGCGAGTCCGCCGAGCGGTTCCATGCCCGTGACCCGTTCCCGGTCGGCGGCGTGGTGGAGGACCCGGCGACGGGCGCGGCCGCGGCCGCCCTCGGCGGCTACCTGCGCACGCTCGGCCTGGTGGCGGAGCCGATGACGGTCGTCGTCCGGCAGGGTGAGGACATGGGCCGCCCGAGCGACCTCCTCGTCGACATCGACCCGGCGGACCCGCGGGTGCGGGTCACCGGTCGGGCGCAGCCCATCGCCGACTCCGAGTGAGCTGAGCGCCCGCGCGGTTCACGGCAGCAACTGGCGTACGAGTGCGTCCGCCGCCCAGCGCTCCCAGCGGGCCGGGGACCAGCCCCGGGCGGTGACCAGCAGGCCGTAGGTCTCCGGGCCGAGGACCGTCAGCGCGATGTCCGCGGCGGACGCGGAGTCGTGGCCGTCCCGCAGCGCGCCGCCGGCCTTGGCGGTCAGCGCCTCGGCGAAGCGGAGCTGGACGGTGTGGCGCTGCTCCTGGTTGTTCCGCCAGAGCTCGGCCAGCTCCGGGTCGGCCGTCGCCGCGCCGCGCACCACCTCCAGGACCGGCGCGGCCCGCTCCAGGATGCGGCGGGCGCCGGCGGCCTGGCGGGCGAGCTGTGCGGCGGGGTGGGGCTCGTCGAGGACCTCGCGGGCCCAGGGGCGGTCCAGGGTCGCGACCGGGTCCAGGTCCCCGGCGATCGCCGTGTCGAGCAGCTCCTTCAACAGGGCGCGCTTGTTCCCGAAGGTGAAGTACACGGTCTGCACGCCGACTTCGGCGGTGCGGGCGATGTCCTCGACGGTCGTACCCGCCCAGCCGCGCTCGGCGAACAGCCCGGCGGCCGCGTCCAGCATCCGCCGTCGGGTGCGGCGGGCCTTCTCGGCCCGGGTCAGGGGGGCTGCCACGGTGTCTCCTCGGTCCGGCGGGCTTTGACTGTAGTGAGACTACAGTGTTAATCATTGGAGCATGACTACAGTGAAATCGGGTGGAGCGGCCGGGGGCCGGATCCTGGTCGTCGGTGGATACGGGGCGGTCGGCGCGGTGGTGACGGCCCGTCTGGCCGAGTGGTTCCCGGGCGGCCGGGTCGTACCCGGCGGGCGGGACGAGGCGCGGGCGCGTCGGCAGGGCGGCGTACGGGTCGACGTGACCGACCCCGACGGGTTCCGGCGGGTGCTGGACGGACTCGCGGACGTGGCCGTGGTGGTGCTGTGCGTCGAGCCCCCGGACGCCGGCATCGCACGGATCTGCCTGGAGCGCGGCATCCATCTCGTCGACATCGGCGCCACTCCGCGGCAGCTGGCCGCCGTGGCCGCCCTGCACGACACGGCTTGCTCCGCGGGTGCCACGGGCGTGCTCAGCGTCGGTGTCGCGCCCGGGCTGACCAACCTGCTCGCCCACCGCGCCCACGAGGCCGTCGGCGGCGCGGACCGCCTCGACCTCACGGTGCTGCTCGGCTCCGGGGAGCGGCACGGCGGGGACGCGGTGCGCTGGACGGTCGAGCACCTGGCCGAGCCGGTCACGGCGCGCCCGCTGCGGACCGAACTGCCCGGGTACGGCACCCGGGCCGCCCACCCCTTCCCCTTCTCCGACCAGCACACCCTGCCGGGCACGCTCGGCGTCCCGGAGGTGACCACCCGGCTGTGCCTGGACTCCCGGCCGCTGACCGCCACGCTCTTCGCCCTGCGCCGCACCGGGCTGCTGCGCGCCGCCCGCCGACCGGGCGTACAGCGGACGCTCACCGGCGTCTTCCGCCGGGTCCACCTGGGCGCCGACGGCTTCGCGGTGCGTGCCGACGCCCGGCGCGGCGACCGCCACGCGGCCTACGCGCTCACCGGACAGGGGCAGAGCCGGGTCACCGGCCTGGTCGCCGCGTACGTCACCCGCGACCTGCTCACCGGCACACCGCCCGCCGGCGTCCACCACATCGAACAGCTGCCGACCCTCGCCGGCCTGCCGGAGACCCTGGCGGCCGACCACGGCGTCGCACTGCATCGCCCCGATCGGAGCCCGGCCCGGTGAGCGGCCGCTGGACCGGCGGCGACTACGCGGCCGCCGGAGACGCCTGGGCCCACGCCGCACACGAGGTGACCGAGCTGACCCTGGCCGAGCTGCGCGGCACACCTGCCACCGGCTCGGAACCGCGGATGGTCCGGCCCGAGCTTCGCGGCGTGCCTGCTGTCGGGTCGGCGCCGCGGGTGGTCGGGCCTGAGCTTCGCGGCGTGCCTGCCGCCAGGGTGCCCCGTCGCTCGGCCCTCGCCGAATCCCGCCCTGTGGCTGCGGCCGGACCGGGATCGGGGTTGTGCGATGCGGCCACAGACCCCTCGGCTGGGGCGCTTGACCCGGCCGTCGGCGCGGCCCAGGCCGAATCCCGGCCGTCGCCCGCCGCCGGGCCGGTTCCGCGCGTGGCCGTCGCCGAAGTGCGCGGCACGCCCGCCCCGCGCGTTCTCGACGTGGCCACCGGTACCGGACCCGCGGCGCTTGCCGCCGCTCGGGCCGGGGCCTTGGTCACGGGGCTGGACCGTGAGCCGGTGCTGTTGCGGGAGGCGCGGGGGCGTGCCCGGGAGGCGGGAGTTGCCGCTACGGCACGCTTCGTCGTCGGCGACGCGCTGGCCCTGCCGTTCGCCGCGGACTTCTTCGACGCCGTTCTGTCCACCTTCGGCGTGATGTTCGCCCCCGACCCGCACACGGCCGCCGCCGAACTGGTCCGGGTCTGCCGCCCCGGAGGGATCGTGGCCGTCGCCTCCTGGACGCCCGACGGGGTGATGGGCCGTATCGCACCCACCGTGACGCGGCACCTGGACCGGCCACCGACGGGAGCGCCGCCCCCGACCCGCTGGGGCGACTCCCCGTATGTCCAGGGCTTGTTCGCGCCGCTCCCGGTGACCGTACGCACCCGGACCGCGTACGTCCGGGTCACCTACCCCTCCGTCGAGCACGCCGTCACCGTCTTCGAGAACAAGCCCGGCCCACTGCGCGCCCACCGGTCAGCCCTCCGGGCCCTCGGCCGCTGGGAACGCGCCCGGGCCGACCTGGCCGCGCTGTTCGACACGCACAACCGCGCGACCGACGGCACGCTCGCCCTGGACGTCCCCTATCTGCTGGCGCTCGGCCGGGTCAGCCCCCAGCCGCCTCCCTGCTGATCCGCTCGAACTGGGCGCCCATCGCCTCGGACAGCGCCTGTGCCGCCGAGAGGGGGCGGACCATGACCTGGAAGTCGTCGATCTTCCCCTTCTCGTCGAAGTGCAGGAAGTCGCAGCCCTGGATCTGCTTGCCGCCCACGGTGGCGGTGAACACGAAGGCATGGTCGCGGCCGTCCGGCCCGGCGAACTCACGCACGTACGTGAAGTCCTCGAAGACACGCGACACGGCACGCAGGATCGCGGCGGTGATCGCCTTGCCGGGGTACGGCCTGAAGGCGACCGGGCTGGTGAAGACCACGTCGTCGGCCAGCAGCTCCTCCAGCGCGGCGTGGTCCCCGGCTTCGACGACCTTGCGGAACGGGTGCATGGGGCCCCTCTCTCGCATCCTCAGACCTACTCAATTATTTGAATAGGTGTGGGTGCGAGTATAGCGACCGAGCGGCGTCACCCTCCCCCGAAGGTGACGCCGCCCGGTCTGTCCCCCGGCGCAGGACTGTGGTCGTCGGTTTCACCAGCACATGACGGCCGTCTCTCCGGACCCCCACCCGGAGTACAGCCGTACGCGGAGGACATAGCGGCGGCCCTTGACCAGACGGGCCCTGAGCGCGGCGTTGTGCGGGGTGCCTGCGTCGTCCTGGCCGACGAGGAAGCGGGGTTCGCCGTCCCGCTCCTCGAAGGCGACGACCACGCAGTCGCTCGCCCCGAACGTGCCGATCGTGTACTCGCGGGTCTCCGGCGGCTCCACGGCGAAGTCCGCCTGCTCGCCGGGGCCCAGGGACAGCGGCACCGAACGGAACGGCAGCAGCACGGGCAATCGCGGCGCGGCCGCCGGGGGATACCAGCGCAGCACGAACTCCTTGTCCTGGACGGAGAGTTCGCCCGTCGGATGAATCCCCCCGCGGAACTGCTCGGGCTCCAGGATCAGCCCCGCGCCGAACGGATACTCCATGACCGACTGCGGATCCCACACGGACCCGTTGACCTCGGCGGGATCCAGCTTGCGCAGCACGTTGTGGTAAGTCCGCTCCCGGCTCCAGTGGTTGGGCGGACCCGCCAGCTCCGCGTACACGGCCTCGTCGTCCCAGTGGATCCCCGCGTACGGGCTCTGGTGCTCGTGCCGCATGCCGAGCACATGCCCGATCTGGTGCAGTGCCGTCGCGCGCTCCCCGGGCGCGGTCAGGTCCCAGCCGAAGTTCGTCGTACGCTCGTTCAGCCCGGCCAGCAGCGCGTCCCGGCCGACCGACGACCAGGAGCCGTCGCCCTGCTGGAAGCCGATGCGCAGCTCCGCCTCCGAGCGCTCGCCGACCTCGGTGAAGGTCACGCCGATCCCGAGGTCCTGCCACTGGCGGAAACAGTCCCGCACCACGTCTCGCTGTTCCTCGCCGCCCACCCACGAGACCCACCGGGTCCCGGCGCCCCCCGGCACCGCGATGACCGACCCGTCGCTCTCGTCGTCGAAGAACCAGTAGTGCAGGACCGTGCCGTTGACCCACATCCGCCGCCCGCTCCTGAGCGCGCCCAGCCGCTCGGCGGCCAGCCCCGCGGCGAAGGCGGGCACCGGCTGCTGCGCCAGGGAGCAGTAGCGGGCGGTCATGCGCCCAGACTGCCGTCGGGTGCCGCCCGGCGCCTGAGTCGGGGGCTACTCAAGCCGCCGTGTATCAAACCTGAGTACCCCGGCTCCTGTTGACGTGACGACTTTCGGACGCGACGCGAAGTCCCCCGAGCCGCCCTGGCCGTTCACCGGCCGCGAGGACGAACTGGAGCTGATGCGCCGCTCGTTGGCCGTCGGCCGCCCCGGTGTCGTGGTCACCGGCCCCGCGGGTCACGGCCGTACCCGACTGGCCGCCGAGGCCGTCCGTGGCACGGACTGCGCCCGTGCGGCCGGCACGCCCGAGACCGCGGGCGTCTCCTTCGCCGCCTTCGCCCACCTCCTGCCCGAGCACGTCACCCTGCACCGCGCGGTCCGGCTCCTGTCCGGTCTGCGGCTGCTGTGGGTGGACGACGCCCACCTGCTCGACGACGCCTCCGCCGCCGCCGTCCACCAACTCGCCGTACAGGGCCGCACCCGCCTGCTCGTCACCGCCGCCGACGCACCCGTGCCCCGCGCGATCTCGCGGCTGTGGTCCGACGAACTGCTGCCCCGCCTCACCCTCGGCCCGCTGCCCCGCGAGGACACCGCCCAGCTGCTCGCCGCCGGCACGGGCGGCCTGCTGGAGCCGCTCACCGCCCACCGTCTGCACCGGCTCGGCGGCGGCGACCTGCGCCTGCTGCGCGACCTGCTGGCCGCCGTGCGCGACCACGGCCTCCTCACCCGCGTCCCCGGCACCGACGCGTGGGCATGGCGCGGCCCGGTCCCGGTCACCGCCGCCGTCCGCGAGCACGCCGCCGCCGTCCTCGGCCGCGGCTGCCCGGACGAACGCGAGACCGTCGACCGCCTGGCCTTCGCCGAACCCCTGCCGCTGCCCGCGACCACCCTGGACCTGCGCGTCCTCGAACGGCTGGAGGCGGACGGCCTCGTGCACGTCGACGACGACACCGCCGTCCGCCTCGCCGACCCCCTGCACGGCCCCGTCCTGCGCGCCGCCGCCGGCCGCCTGCGCACCCTGCGCCTGAGCGCGTCCCGCCCGCCCCACGCCCCGGCCCTCGCCGCGGAACAGGCTGCCCTCTCCCGCCGCATCGAGCAGGCGGACGTACGCCCCCTGCCCGCACCCGTGGGGGAGTGGCTGGCCGGGGAGGGCCTGCCGGTCCCGGCCGCTTACGCGGCCGTACGTGCCCGGTTCGCCCGGTTCCAGGGAGCCCTACGGGAGGCGGCGGCCTGGGCACGGGAGGGGCTGCGCGGCTCTCCCCAGGATCCCGCGTGCCGCGGCGAACTCGCCCTGGCCACCGCCCAGTCGGGCGAGGCACTCACGACCCGGGAGGTGCCGGACGCCCCGGCCGCGCTCGACAGCGACCGCGAGTACGACGCCGTACGCCTCGGAACTCCCGAGAAGGCGCCGGCCCTGCTCTCGGCCGATCCCCACCGGCTTCCGCCCCTGGACCGCCTCTTCGCCCGCCACGCCCAGGCCCTCACCCACGCCGACGGCGCCGCCCTCGACGCGGTGGCCGAAGAGCTGGAGCGGCGCGGCTTCCTGCTGTTCGCGGCCGAGGCGCACGCCCAGGCCGTACGGGCCCACCGCGACCCCCGCGCGGCCCGCACCGCCCGGACGCGGGCCGTCGCCCTGGCCCGCCGCTGCGAGGGCGCCCGCACCCCGGCCCTGTCCGGGCTGGTCCTCGGTGAACTCACCACCCGCCAGCGGCAGATCGTCGGCCTCGCGGCGGCCGGCCTGAGCAACCGCGAGATCGCCGAACGCCTCACCCTCTCCGTGCGCACCGTCGGCAATCACCTCTACGGCGCGTACGCCCGCCTCGGAGCGAACGACCGAGGGGACCTGCCCTGGTTGGTGGAGCTGCCCGAAGCCCAGTCCGCGTGACAGCCTTCCGCAGCGGAGTTCACGCGGCGCCGAACGCCGTGAACGCCCAGCCCGTCGCCTGGTGCAGCGCGTCCCCGGGCAGTGCGGCCCGCGCGTCGCGCAGCGCCTCCGCCAGGGAGAGGCCGTCGGCCAGGCCCTTGTGCAGGGCGAGCATCAGCGGGACCACCGCCTCGTCGTTCACGGGCGCGCTGCTGGCCACCACCCCGGCCGTGCCCAGCGGCAGCAACGCCGTGACCAGGCCGAGGAGTTCGTCGGCGCCGACGGAGGCGAGGCGGGCGGTGTCGCAGCTGGACAGGATGATGCGGTGCGGGCTGCGGGCCAGGCGTTCGAAGTCGTGCACGATGAGTGGGCCGTCCACCATGCGCAGCGACGAGAACAGCGGACTGTCCGCGCGGAACGTGCCGTGCGCGGCGATGTGCGCGAGCGCCGCCCCGTCCAGCTCCTCCAGGACGCGCGGCACCCGCGCCTCGGCGTGCTCCAGCACCGTCGCCCGGCCGTAGCGGCCCGCGACCTCCGGCACCTCCGCCCCGCCGGTCGCCAGGCCCGGCCCGCGCACCAGCACCTGCGGACCGTCCGGGGGCGGCACGGTCTTCCGGGCCCGCAGCCAGCTGGTCGCCGACGGCGACACGCTGACCACGCGCTCCCGCAGCGACGGCAGCACCGCCCACGGCACCCGGTGCAGCCGGGCGGGCGGCACGACCACCACCGGGCCGTCGCCCAGGCGCGCGGCGGCCGGGCCCAGCAGCAGCTCCTCCAGACGGCGGCCGGCCGCCTCCACCATCGGCAGCCGCCCCTCCGCGCCCGGGTGCGCCAGCCGCCGCAGCCCGGCCTGGACGTGCTCGGCCTCCCGCTCCGCCTCCACCAGCAGCCCGCCCGCGAACCGCCGCACCCGCCCGCCCCCGCACAGCAGCACCTGCACCCGGCCCTCGATCACGGCGAGTTCCACCAGCCGCGCCCCATCGAGCCGGGCCAGCAGCCGGCCCGCGTCGAACCGGTCACCGTCCCCGGGCGCGTGTCCGCGCATGTGCAGGGTGCGGGAGCGGATCTCCCGCTCCAGGCGCCGCTGTTCCCGCTCCAGCGCGGGCACCGGCCGGGCGTCCATCCGGGCGGCCTCCGCGCGCGCGGCGATCACCCGGAACGCGGTCAGCCCGCTCGTCAGCGCCGGATCGGCCGGCGGCCGGGTGGGCGGCGCCGACAGCACGGTCGCCCGCCAGCGCTCGCTCCACTCCAGCAGCCGCCGCGGCCCGCCCCCGTCCAGGCTCGCCCGCTGCGCCAGCGCCGCCAGCTCCGCGCCCTGCGCGGTGGCCCGGGCGCGCAGTTCCGACGCGCCGAGTGTCATCGCGTGGTCGTCCAGCACGGCCAGGCCGCGCCGGCACGCCTCCAGCACACCCCGCGCGGACCCCGCCGCCCGCGCCCGCAGCGCCTGCGCCGCCCAGCCGGTGATCCGGGCGAGCGGCGGCCCGCTGCGCCGGCCGCGCGCGGCGACCGCCAGATAACGGTCCGCGTCCGCCGCCCAGTCCAGGTCCAGCGCGATCCGGCCGGCGAGCAGCCACGCCTCCGGCGCGGCCGGCGCGCCGAAGGAGTCCAGCCGCTCGGCGAGCCGCGCCGCGTCCGCGACCAGCCGCCCCGAGCCGCGCCCGGCCGTGACCCGCGCCTCGATCAGCACCAGCCGGGCGTGCGTCTCCCACCAGATGCGCCGCTGCCCGGAGAACAGCCGCACCGCCACCGCCGCACGCGCGATCGCCGTCCCCGGATCACCCGCCAGCCGGGCCGCCTTCGCCGCGGCCAGCAGCAGCTCCGCCTTGCGGGTGGACTGCCCGCCGATCCCTTCCAGCACGCCGATCGCCGCGTCCGCCTCCGCCAGCGCCTCCGGGGCCAGCCCCGCCGCCATCAGCACCTCGCAGCGCCGGATGTTCAGCATGAACGTCGGCGTGCCCAGCTTGGCGTACCGCTCCTCGGCCTCGTCCAGCAGCCGCAGCGCCGCCGGGATGTCCCCGGAGCGGAACGCGGCCAGGCCCCGGCTCTCCACAGCGTCCGCCTTGTCGTGCTCCTGGCCGGTGGTGTCCCACAGTGCCTCGGCCGCCGTGAAGTCGGAGTCCGCCCGGTCGGCCGCCCCGAGCGCCAGGTGCACGGTGGCCCGCAGGGTCAGGGCACGCGCCGTCCAGATGGTGTCACCCGCCTGCCGAAGTACGGGAATCGCCCGCCGTACGTCGTCCAGCGCCTCCCGGTGATGCCCCAGCACCCACCACGCGTAGGCCCGCCGGTACAGCACCCGCGCGCGGGTGTGCCCGGTGCCGCGCCGCACGCCCTGCTCGAACGCGGCCAGACCCTGCCGGGTACGGCCCGCGTGCACCAGCGCCACCCCGAGCGTGGCCAGCACGTCCGCCTCCCGCTCCGCGGACTCCGCGCGCGCGGCCAGATCCCGGGCCCGCCGCAGATGCTGCAGGGCGAGGCGCAGGTCGCCCCAGTCCCGCTGCCAGATGCCGATCACCTGGTGGGCGACCGAGGCGTGCGACGGCGACGGATCGGTGTCGAGCAGTTCCTCCGCCCTCGCCAGCGCCTCGTTGGGGGCGGCGAACACCATCGGCAGCAGTTCGAGAACCGAGTCGTTTCCCGCTGTCACCCGACGGATGGTAGTGCTCCGCGGAGCGCACCACACCGGTGGGAACCGTATCCGACCCGCCGTATCAGACAAGGCGTCAAGGGAGTTGGGGCGCACACCGGGAACCGCGCCACCCGCCGACGCCGTCGCACCACCTGTGTCAGCCGGTACCCGGCTGTATCAAGGGACGGTCCCGCGGCTCTGACTGACGACCACCGCATCAGTGGGAGGACACGCCATGGCACCTCAGCGATTCCACGAGCAGTTCGAACAGATCCAACGCTCGCTGCCGGACGTCCCCCTGGCGATGGGGCCGGACGACTCCGCCGAGTTCATCTACGAGAAGGGCGTGGTGCTGGCCCGCGACGGCGAGGAGGCCGCCCTCGTCGAGAACACCGTGCGCGGCCACTTCGCCGCGGCCGCCGGACTGGTCGCCGACCAGGTGCGGCGCGGCGGTGCCGCGACCAACCGCTCCGGTGTCACCCGCATCCAGGTCGGCGACCCCGGGCAGGGCGGCCGGCATGGCGACCGGGCCGTCGCGGGCGCCCTGCGCGCGCTGCGGGAGGCCGAGGGACGCGCCGGACGGCGCCTGGTCAGCCGTAACCACGTGGTGTCGATCGCCGTCAACGCCTGCCCCGGCGACGAGCCCGTGCCCGCCCCGGTCACCGAGCCGCCCAACCCCGCCGCGGCCGAGGCGGTCCACGACGCGGACACCGCCGTCAAGGTGCTGGTCGTCGACACCGGCCTGACGCACGACTACCGCCACTGCTCGCTGCTGGCCCACACCGACGGCGACGCGCAGCTGACGGAGACCGACGAGGACGGCGTCCTCCAGCAGTACGTCGGCCACGGTACCTTCATCGCCGGGCTCGTCGCCGCCGTCGCGCCCAACACCGACATCACCGTACGGAACACGCTGCACGACGCCGGTGCCGTGCTGGAGTCGGAGTTCGGCGAGAAGCTCTTCGACGCCGTCGAGCAGGGCGGCTGGCCGGACATCCTCAGCCTCTCCGCCGGCACCTCCAACGGCCGCGTCGACGGCCTGCTCGGCCTCGACGCGTTCATGCGCGAACTGCGTGAACAGGACACGCTGTTGGTGGCCGCCGCCGGCAACAACGCCAGCGCCACACCGTTCTGGCCCGCCGCCTACGCCTCCCTGCCCGAGTACGCCGACTGCGTGCTCTCGGTCGGCGCGCTGCGCGGCGACGGCGAGTTCGGCGCCTGCTTCTCCAACCATGGCGCCTGGGTGCGCGTCTACGCCCCCGGCGAGCGTCTCACCAGCGCCTTCACCGGCTACGACGCGCCCGTCCCGTACGTCTACCAGCACTCCACCTTCGACGCCTGCCGCTACGGCTTCGGATACGACTGCACCTGCCGGTCGCCGCGCCACACCGGTGTGCTGAGCGAGGCGTCCGGCAAGCCCGACCAGGTGATGTTCGAGGGCCTCGCCTCCTGGAGCGGCACCTCCTTCGCGACCCCGGTGGCCGCCGGCCTGGTCGCCGCCCACATGACCGCCCACAAGGAGCGCGACCCGCGCCTGGCTGCCCGTCAACTCCTCGATGAGCAGGTCGAGTTCGCCGAGGTGCGCGGGGCACACGTACCGGCGCTGCGCCCGCCCACCTGGCGCCCGGTGCCGGTCGCGCTGCTCACGCCCGCCACATGAGGAGCGGAGCCGTCCCCACCACGGCGTACGATGACAGGCCGTACACGAGGGGTGGGGACGTGGACCGTACTGATGTCGGCGCGCTCGTCCGGTCCGCCGCCGACGGTGACGCGGCGGCCTGGAAGGCGCTGGTGGAAGGACTGAGCCCGCTGGTGTGGTCGGTGGTGCGCGCGCACCGGCTGTCCGAGGCCGACGGACACGAGGTCTACCAGACCGCGTGGTTCCGCTTCGCCCAGCACCTGGGGCGGATCCGTGAACCGGACAAGGCGGGCGCATGGCTGGCGAGCACCGCGCGCCACGAGTGCCTGAAGGTGCTCAAGAGCCTGCGGCGGCTGACCCCGACCGACGATCCCCAGCTGCTCGACCGGGTCAGCGAGGACCGTACGCCGGAGCAGTCGGTGCTCGACTCCGAGGAGGCCGCCGCGCAGAGCGAGCGTGTCCGGTTCCTCTGGCAGGAGTTCGAGGCGCTCGGCGACCGCTGCCGGCAGCTGCTGCGCGTGCTGATCGCCTCGCCGCCGCCCAGCTACCAGGAGGTGTCCGCCGCCCTCGGTATCGCCGTCGGCAGCATCGGCCCGATGCGCCAGCGCTGCCTGCGCCGGCTGCGGGCCCGACTCATCGCACGGGGAGCGTCGTGAACGGCAACGACAACTACATGGACGATATGGACGACTTCGAGGACGCTCGTACCGAGGACGAGCTGCGGCAGGCCGCCGCCATCCTGGACCCGGTGCCGCCGCAGCTGCGCCGGGCCGCCGTCGAGGCGTACGCGCTGCACGACCTGGACGCACGGCTCGCCGAGCTGACCTTCGACTCGCTGGTGGACGCCATCCCGGTGAGAGGCGTGAGCGATCCGCCGCGGATGCTCACCTTCCACACCGGTGAGCTGACCGTCGACGTGGAGGTCTCCGCGCACGGGCTGATGGGCCAGCTGCTGCCGCCGCAGCAGGCGTCGATCGAGGTCCTCAGCGGCCCGCGGCCCGGCGCCCGGCTGACCGCCGACGACATGGGCCGCTTCATGGGAGACGCACCCCCGCCCGGCCCGTTCGCCCTGCGGCTGCGCACCGACGGGGAGGTGGTGGTCACGGAGTGGCTGCGGGCCTGAGTCCGCCCATGCCTGCCGCGGACCCGGCGGGCAATGACGTCGGAGCGCTCCCGGATCGTCTCGGTGATCCACCCCTACGGGCCTGTAGTACCGTGCCAGTTCCCGCACCGGACCTCAGCTGGGTACGGCGTCCACCAGGCGTGCCAGTGCTGTCGCCAGACGGGGCAGCCCAGGCCCGGCCGGGCCGCCCGGCTCGGTCATGTAGGTGTCCCGGCGGATCTCCACCATCAGGGCGGCGACCCGAGGGTCACGCCCGTAGAAGTCCAGCGGGACGTACGTACCGGCGAACGGGCTGTCCAGCCCCGCGCCGCCGCACTCCGCGAACGCCTCCCGGGCCGCCGCGAGCAGCTCCGGCGGGGTGTGGAAGGGGTCGGTGCCCAGGCAGACGGGCGGGCGCGGGCCCGTGCCGTGCAGCTCGTAGGGCAGCGCCTCGCTGGGATAGGAGTGCACGTCGATGATCACCGCCCGTCCGGTCGCCGCCAGCCGGTCGGCCACCGCGTCCGCCATGGAGCGCGCGTACGGCCTGAAGTAGCGGGCGAGCAGCGGCTCGGGATCGCCGTCCTCGGCCCGCAGCACCTCCTGGTGCGTGGTCCGCGTGTACACCGCGCCCATCCCTGCGGCGAGCATCTCCTCCCGCTCGTCCGGGAACCGCTCCGGGTCCACGACCAGCCGCGACAGCAGGTTCACGAACCGCCAGGGGGCATGGCCCGCGAGGTCCGCCGCCCGTGCCGCGATCTCCGCGGTGTGCGCGTCGGTGATGTGGTCCAGCTCCCGCTCCAGCGCCGCGTCGTCCAGCACGATCCCCGCCCGGACCTCGGCCGGTATCGCCCGCGCCGAGTGCGGCACGTGCAGGATCACCGGTGAGTCGTCGGCGCCGGGCAGGAGCGCGTGGGAGGGCGGTGCGGCTGCGGTCATGGGGCGGCTCCCGGGGCGTCGTCGGTGTCGTCGGTGTGGTCAGTGGCCTGTCGCACGATCAAGGTGTCACATCGTTCCCGGACATGCCTCCGCCCCGGCCGGGCGGTGCGCCGGCCGGGGCGGAGGCAGGGAGCCGTGTCGGACAGATCAGCTCAGGGACGCCAGCGCCTCGTTCCAGGTCGCCGACGGGCGCATGACCGCGGCGGCCTTGGCCGGGTCGGGCTGGTAGTAGCCGCCGATGTCGGCCGGCTTGCCCTGGACGGCGTTCAGCTCGTCGACGATCTTCTGCTCGTTGGCGGCGAGCGTCTCGGCGAGCGGTGCGAACGCCTTGGCCAGCTCGGCGTCGTCGGTCTGCCGGGCCAGCTCCTGCGCCCAGTACAGGGACAGGTAGAAGTGGCTGCCGCGGTTGTCGATGCCGCCGACGCGACGGGTCGGGGACTTGTCCTCGTTGAGGAAGGTCGCCGTGGCGCGGTCGAGAGTGTCGGCGAGGACCTTGGCACGCGTGTTGCCGGTGGCCGTCGCGTACTGCTCCAGGGACGGGACCAGCGCGAAGAACTCACCGAGGGAGTCCCAGCGCAGGTAGTTCTCCTTGACCAGCTGCTGGACGTGCTTCGGCGCGGAGCCGCCGGCGCCCGTCTCGAACAGGCCGCCGCCCGCCATCAGCGGGACGACCGACAGCATCTTGGCGCTGGTGCCCAGCTCCAGGATCGGGAACAGGTCGGTCAGGTAGTCGCGCAGCACGTTGCCGGTGACGGAGATGGTGTTCTCACCGCGGCGGATGCGCTCGATCGACAGCTTGGTGGCCTCGACCGGGGCGAGGATCCGGATGTCCAGGCCCTCGGTGTCGTGCTCCGGCAGGTACGCCTTGACCTTCTCGATCAGCTGGGCGTCGTGGGCGCGGTTCTCGTCGAGCCAGAACACGGCCGGGTCGCCGGTGGCGCGGGCACGGGTGACGGCCAGCTTCACCCAGTCCCTGATCGGCGCGTCCTTGGTCTGGCAGGCGCGGAAGATGTCGCCGGTGGCGACCGGCTGCTCCAGGACGACGTTGCCGGACTGGTCGACCAGGCGGACCGTGCCGGGCGCCGGGATCTCGAAGGTCTTGTCGTGGGAGCCGTACTCCTCGGCCTTCTGCGCCATGAGGCCGACGTTCGGGACGGAGCCCATGGTCGACGGGTCGTAGGCGCCGTGGGCGCGGCAGTCCTCGATCACGGCCTGGTAGACGCCGGAGTAGCTGGAGTCCGGCAGGACCGCGAGGGTGTCGGCCTCCTGGCCGTCCGGGCCCCACATGTGGCCGGAGGTGCGGATCATGGCCGGCATGGAGGCGTCGACGATGACGTCCGAGGGGACGTGCAGGTTGGTGATGCCCTTGTCGGAGTCGACCATCGCCAGGGTCGGGCCCTCGGCGATCTCGGCCTCGAAGGACGCCTTGATCGCGTCACCCTCGGGCAGGGACTCCAGGCCCTTGAGGATGGCGCCGAGGCCGTCGTTCGGGGACAGGCCGGCGGCGGTCAGCGTGGCGCCGTACTGGGCGAAGGTCTTGGGGAAGAAGGCACGCACCACGTGGCCGAAGATGATCGGGTCGGAGACCTTCATCATCGTGGCCTTCAGGTGCACCGAGAACAGCACGCCCTCGGCCTTGGCCCGGGCGATCTGGGCGGTGAGGAACTCACGCAGCGCGGCGACGCGCATCACGGAGGCGTCGACGACCTCACCGGCGAGGACCGGTACGGACTCGCGCAGCACGCGGGTGGTGCCGTCCTCGGCGACCAGCTCGATGCGCAGCGCGCCGTCCTCGGCGATGACCGCGGACTTCTCGGTGGAGGCGAAGTCGTTCTCGCCCATCGTCGCCACGTTCGTCCTGGACTCGGCGGTCCAGGCGCCCATGCGGTGCGGGTGGGTCTTGGCGTAGTTCTTGACCGAGGCGGGGGCGCGGCGGTCGGAGTTGCCCTCACGCAGGACCGGGTTCACGGCGGAGCCCTTGACCTTGTCGTAGCGGGCGCGGATCTCGCGCTCCTCGTCGGTCTTCGGCTCGTCCGGGTAGTTCGGCAGCGCGTAGCCCTGCGCCTGCAGCTCGGCGACGGCGGCCTTGAGCTGCGGGATCGACGCCGAGATGTTCGGCAGCTTGATGATGTTGGCCGCGGGCGTCTTGGCCAGCTCGCCCAGCTCGGTCAGCGCGTCCGGGATCCGCTGGTCCTCGGAGAGGTACTCCGGGAACACCGCGATGATGCGCCCGGCCAGCGAGATGTCACGGGTCTCCACAGTGACACCCGCCTGCGAGGCGTACGCCTGGACCACCGGCAGGAAGGAATACGTCGCCAGGGCCGGGGCCTCGTCAGTGTGCGTATAGATGATGGTCGAGTCAGTCACCGGGTGCTCCGCTCCACGTCTGCAACATTGCTCGACATCAAGATATCTCAGCCTCGCCGCTGCGCTGCTGCGGGATCGCCCCGGTGCCCTGGAGGGTCACATTGCGGGCGGGGGCCGGGATACGGATGCCTTCCGCGCGGAAGCGCCGGTGCAGCCGCTTGATGAACTCGTGCTTGATCCGGTACTGGTCGCTGAACTCGCCGACGCCGAGGATCACGGTGAATCCGATCCGCGAGTCGCCGAAGGTGTGGAAGCGCACCGCCGGCTCGTGGTCGGGCACCGCCCCGGTGATCTCGGTCATCACCTCGGAGACGACCTCCATGGTCACCTTCTCCACCCGGTCGAGGTCGCTGTCGTAGGCGACCCCGGCCTGCACCAGGATCGTCATCTGGTGCTCGGGCCGCATGAAGTTGGTCATGTTCGCCTTGGCGAGCTGACCGTTCGGGATCACGATCAGGTTGTTCGACAGCGCCCGGACCGTGGTCTGCCGCCAGTTGATGTCCTCCACATAGCCCTCCTCGCCGCTGCTCAGCCTGATGTAGTCGCCGGGCTGCACGGTCTTGGAGGCGAGGATGTGGATGCCCGCGAAGAGGTTGGCCAGCGTGTCCTGCAACGCGAGCGCCACCGCCAGACCGCCCACGCCCAGCGCGGTGAGCAGCGGCGCTATGGACACGCCCAGCGTCTGCAGCACCACAAGGAAGCCGATCGCCAGGACCAGGATCCGGGTGATGTTGACGAAGATCGTGGCCGAACCGGCGACACCGGAGCGGGACTGGGTCACGGTCTGCACCAGCCCGGCGACGACCCGCGCCGCCGACACGGTCACGACGACGATGAGCAGGACCGTCAGGGACTGGTTGACGGTGTGCTGCACGCCCCGGGTCAGCGGCAGCACCGCGCCCGCGGCCGCCGCACCGCCGGCGATCGCCGCCCACGGCACCACCGTGCGCAGCGCGTCCACGATCACGTCGTCGCCGTTCCACCTGGTGCGCTTGGCGTGCTTGGCCAGCCAGCGCAGCAGGGTGCGCGACACGAACGCCACCAGAAAGCCGGCCGCCAGGGCGACACCGGCGAGCACCAGGTCGTGCACGGTCCAGGAGCGCGTCATCACCGGGCATCCCCCGAAGGACGTTCCGCGGCCCACGAGGCCGCCGACGGCCGGATGTGAAATGTCGTCACTTGTCCACCTGCTCGGTTGCGGGATGTGTGATCGCGCGTGCCGGGTGACCTCACCGACCCGCGTGAGCGCTCATCCTGCCGTACCGGGAACGCCAGTTCGCACGCGGCGGGGTGGATCGGGCCATGCCCTCGGCCAGTTCGGCCTGCTCGCCGGTCCGAGCCGTACGCCGCCGCGACGGGCGTTCCGTACGAACGGCGGGCGGCGGACCACCACACCGTGGCGAGCGGCGGTACGACGGCGTGGGCGAGCGTGGCGTAGTTCATCGTGCCCACCGGCTGCGGGCGCGCGCCGAGGCCGGTTCCGGCCCGGGCCGTGGCACCTGGGGCGGTGCAGCCGGGCCGCTCGGCCGGGAGCGCCGGGGTCGCGTACGCGGGCGTGACGCCGGTGACGTCGATGGCGGTCACCGCGCCGGGCGGCGGCCTCATCCCCAGCAGGGAGCTTGCCCGTTGTGGCGTTCTCACCACCCTCCTGGCCCTCTCGCCCCGGAGTCCTCGCTGCCGGGGGCCTGCCTGGGGGTGGCTGCTCAGATGACCTTCAGGCGTACCAGTGCCCCGAGCGTCAGTGCTCCCGGTACCAGGGGCAGCCAGACCGTGATGATGCGGTAGGCCAGGACCACCGCCGTGGCCACGGATGCCGGGCCGCCCGCCGCCACCAGGGCCAGGATCAGTGCCGCCTCCACCGAGCCGATTCCGCCCGGTGTGGGCACCAGCGCCACCGTGACCGTCGCAGCCAGATACGCGACGACCATGTGCGCTGGCGGCACCGCCAGCCCCAGAGCCCGCCCCACCAGGACCAGTCCGGCCGCCTGCAGCATCGGGAAGGCGAGCGAACCGCCCCACAGTGCCAGTGCCCGGGCCGGGCGGGAATGCACCGAGCGCGCCTCACCGAGCGCCGTCCGCAGGAAGGAGAACACGGTCGCCCGCAGCCGCCGTACGACGGCCAGCACGGCCACCGTCACCAGCGCCGCCCCACCGAGCGCGGCCAGCAGGGGAGCGAGCGCCCCCTCCGGCAGCAGCGCGCCGATCCGCAGCGCCTGCGGGAACGCCACCAGCAGCACCCCCAGCAGACCCACCCGGGCCACGCTCTCCGCCAGCAGATACAGCGCGAGCGCCGCCGACGAGCGGGCCAGAGGCACGCCGTGCACCGTCATGAAACGCAGATTGACCGCGCTCGCGCCGAGGCCGGTGGGCAGCAGGTGGTTGGCCGCACCCGCCGCGAACTGGGCGGCGAGCAGCCGTCGCCGGGGCAGCCGCTGCACCACCGCGCCCTGCCGGGTGACGGCGGCCGCGACCCAGGTCAGACAGGTCGCCCCGACCGCAGCCAGCAGCCACGGCCACTCGGCCGCCCGCAGTTGCCCGAACCCCTCGACCAGTACGTCCCGGTGCCGCACCGCGACCACGCCGACGAGGACGAGCGGCACCAGGCACAGCACCTGCCGGACCGGAACGCGCCACCCCGGGCGCGGAACACCACTGCGAAGCTCTGCCGCACTCACATCCGCAGAGGTTCGCGGCACCGCGCCAACACCGGATGGCCGCGCCGCGACCTGCGCCTTACGCGAAGACACCGGTCCGCCCTTGACCTCAACAATGGTCGAGGTTCTACCTTTCCGGGCATGAGCATGGAGACCACCGCCTGGATACAGCTGCAGAGCGTCATGAACGCCCAGCACAACCGCCGTCCCTTCCACCGCGCGACGCTGCGCCGCATCGGCGCGTTCGCGCGCCCGCACCGCCGCCGGATCGCGCTCTTCGTCGTGCTCGGGGTGGTGACCGCGCTGTTCGCCGTCGCCACCCCCGTCCTCGCCGGGAGGGTCGTCGACACGATCGTGACGCACGGCGACGACGGCACGGTCGTCGGGCTCGCCGTGCTCATCGCGGTCATCGCGGTCCTGGAGGCGGCGCTCGGCATCCTCGCCAGGAGGCTGTCGGCGACGCTCGGCGAGGAACTCATCCTCGATCTGCGGACGGCCGTGTTCGATCATGTGCAGCGCATGCCGGTCGCGTTCTTCACACGTACTCGTACGGGAGCGCTCGTCTCCCGACTCAACAACGACGTCATCGGCGCGCAGCGCGCCTTCAGCAACACCCTGTCCGGAGTGGTCAGCAACATCGTCACCCTGCTGCTCACCCTGGTCGTCATGCTCACCCTGTCCTGGCAGGTCACCCTGCTCGCCCTGGTCCTGCTGCCGGTGTTCGTGGTGCCCGCGCGCCGCATGGGCCGCCGGATGGCCGGCATGCAGCGTGAGGCGGCCACGCTCAACGCCGCGATGGGCACCCGCATGACCGAGCGCTTCTCCGCCCCGGGCGCCACCCTCGTCAAGCTCTTCGGCCGCCCCGAGGAGGAGTCCGCCGAGTTCGCCGCCCGCGCCGCCCGCGTCCGTGACATCGGCATCCGCACGGCGACCGCCCAGTCCGTCTTCATCACCTCCCTCACCCTGGTCTCCGCCCTGGCCCTCGCCCTCGTCTACGGCCTCGGCGGCCACCTCGCACTCAACGGCACCCTCGACCCGGGCGCCGTCGTCGCTCTGGCCCTGCTGCTGACCCGCCTGTACGCGCCGCTGACCGCGCTCGCCGGGGCGCGCGTGGAGGTGATGAGCGCCCTCGTCAGCTTCGAGCGGGTCTTCGAGGTGCTGGACCTCAAGCCGCTGATCGAGGACCGGCCGGACGCCCGCGAGGTGCCCGAGGGGCCGGTGTCGGTCGAGTTCGAGAACGTCCGCTTCGCCTACCCGTCCGCCGACAAGGTCTCCCTGGCCTCCCTCGAGGAGGTCGCCGCCCTCGACACCCGGGGCGGCGAGCAGGTCCTGCACGGCGTCTCCTTCCGTGCCGAGCCCGGCCAGACCATCGCCCTCGTCGGCTCCTCCGGCGCCGGCAAGTCGACCATCGCGCAGCTGCTGCCGCGCCTGTACGACGTCGACTCCGGGGCCGTCCGCATCGGCGGCGTCGACGTCCGCGACCTCGGCGCCC
Organism: Streptomyces sp. NPDC018693; assembly: GCF_044391385.1. Lineage (NCBI taxonomy): Bacteria > Bacillati > Actinomycetota > Actinomycetes > Kitasatosporales > Streptomycetaceae > Streptomyces > Streptomyces sp. NPDC018693. Next base: position 33,157 of record NZ_JBIRZZ010000005.1, read on the forward strand.
GCTCCCTGCGCGCGACCCTCGGCATGGTCACCCAGGACGGCCACCTCTTCCACGACACCGTCCGCGCCAACCTGCTGCTCGCCGGGCCCGACGCCACCGACGACGAGCTCTGGGACGCCCTGCGCCGGGCCCGCCTCGACGACCTGGTGCGCGGCCTGCCCGACGGCCTCGACACGGTGGTCGGCGAACGCGGCTACCGCCTCTCCGGCGGCGAACGCCAGCGCATGACCATCGCCCGGCTGCTGCTGGCCCGCCAGCGCGTCGTCATCCTCGACGAGGCCACCGCCCACCTCGACAACACCTCCGAGGCGGCCGTCCAGGAGGCCCTCGCCGAGGCCCTCTCGGGCCGCACCGCCGTGGTCATCGCCCACCGCCTCTCCACCGTCCGCGCCGCCGACCGCATCCTGGTCATCGAGTCCGGCCGCGTCGTCGAACAGGGCACCCACGACGAACTCCTCACCGCCGGGGGCCGCTACGCCGAGCTGCACCGGACGCAGTTCGACCAGCCGGTGCCGGCGGAGACGGCGGCCTGACCGACGTCAGCCCCGTGGAGTTCCTCGCCCGGTGCCTCAACCTCACCCTGTCGGCGAACCTGTTCGACTTCGGTGACCCCTCGGGCATGCGAGACCCGCGCCTGTCCGGGCACCTGGAGACGCTGCGCCCTACGATCTCGTCGTCGTACCGCTCGTCGGCGCCCTCGGCGCGGCCCTCGCCGCCCCCGTCCCGTGCTGCTGCAGCCGGACCCGGTTCAGTCCTGAGGCAGTGTCAGGGTCAGGTGGGCGGACAGAGCGCGCAGGAAGTCGCGCGCGTCGAAGGCGGCGCCGGCGGAGGCCACACCGCGCGCCGTCGTGCGGCCGGTGAGGACCCGGTCCACCGCCTCCACGGCGAGCGGGGCGGTGACGGCGTAGATGTCGCGGCCGGTCGCCGCCGCACGGCGCTCCACGCCACCCGCGCGGACGACGACGTCGACGAGGAAGGTCTGGTCCGACCGGCCGTCCTCGTCGACCGGGGCCGGCCCCGGGGTGTCCGGGGCCGCCAGATCGCGGGCGGCCTCGACCGTCATATAGGTGCGCACCTCGGGGACGGCCAGATGGCTGGGGATGGTGACGACGTCGGCCATCGTGAAGTCCCCGATGACGGACCGGTCACCCATCGCGCCCGGGAAGGACCAGGTGAGGGTGGGCAGGGCGTCGTCGTGGTGCTCCAGCCGTCCGTTCGTGTAGCGCAGCCGCCGGCCGTCGCGCCGCTCGTGGGAGACCCGGCCCGAGGCGCGGGTGCCCGCGGTGGGGTGCCAGCTGTTCAGGCCGTACGCGACGTGCACCTCGTCGGCCTTCGTCCAGTCCTCGCCCATCGCCGCGGTGGCCAGCAGGTCGCCGAGGCCGCCGTAGAAGGCCATCGCCGGGAGGACCGGCGTGCCCGCCGCACCGGCGCGGTCCGCGAACCGCGCGAACGTGTCGGCGTTGGCCTCGATCTCGGCCGCCACGTCCACGTACGGGATCCCGGCGCGCAGGGCCGCCTCGATCACGGGGGCGGCGGTCGAGGCGAAGGGCCCGGCGCAGTTGATCACTGCCGCCGCGCCGGCCAGGGCGCGGTCGAGGGCGGCCGCGTCGTCGACCGCGGCGGGCCGGACGTCGACCCCTGGGTGGGACACCGCCAGCGCCCGCAGCTTCCCCGGGTCGCGGCCGGAGAGGACCGGGACGAACCCGCGCTCCCGCAACTGCGCGACCACGAACCGGCCGGTGTGCCCGTAGGCGCCGTACACCGTCACGGTCTGCCCCGTCGCCATGACATTCTCCTCGCGCTTCAGCGGTCAACTACGAGGATCCTGTCGCGGATCACGCAGGCGCGCGAGTGTCCGGAACGACAGCGCCCGTACAATTACGGACATGGCGAGAGATGATGGGGGAACGGTCGCGCTGGCGGTCACCGACGGCATGCTGCACTTCGAACTCTCCGTGGCCTACGAGGTGTTCGGCTCCGCACCGGCCACGGTGGTCGGCCCCTGGTACGACCTCTCCGTCTGCGGCCCGAGCGCCGTGAAGCTGGGCGGGTTCCGGGTCGAACCCGACCACGGCCTGGACCGGCTCGCGCACGCCGGCACGGTGATCGTCCCCGGGTGGGCCGACGTCGACGTCGCCCCGCCCGCCGACCTGGTCGACGCGGTGCGCGCGGCCCACGAGGCGGGGGCGCGCGTGGCCTCCCTGTGCACGGGCGCCTTCGTGCTGGCCGCGGCCGGCCTGCTGGACGGCAGACGCGCGACCACGCACTGGGCGCACACCGCCGAGCTGGCCGCCCGCCACCCTCGGGTCGAGGTCGACCCGGACGTGCTCTACGTCGACGACGGCGATGTGCTCACCGCCGCCGGCAAGGCCGCCGCGCTCGACCTCTGCCTGCACCTCGTCCGCCTCGACCGGGGCTCGGCGACCGCCAACGCGGTCGCCCGCCGGCTCGTCGTACCGCCCCACCGGGCGGGCGGCCAGGCCCAGTTCGTCACCGCGCCGGTCCCCGCCCGGGACGACCACCCGCTCGCCGACCTGCTCCCCTGGGCGCTCGCCCGCCTCGACCAGCCCCTGACCGTCACGGACCTGGCCCGCCGGGCCCGTATGAGCCCCCGCAACCTGGGCCGCCACTTCAGGGCCGCGACCGGCACCACACCTCTGCAGTGGCTGCTGACCCAACGCATCCGCCGCGCCCAGGAACTGCTGGAGCGGACCGACGACAGCGTCGACGCCATCGCGACCGCCACCGGCATGGGCACCGCCACCACCCTGCGCCGCCACTTCAACCGCACCGTCGGCGTCCCCCCGGACACCTACCGCCGCACCTTCCGCACCCACCGACTGCGCGAACCCTGAGAACGTCCGGGGGAACCGGCTCACATCCGGGCGATCGGCCCGGACGGCCACAAGGGCGACGCCACCGACACCTGGCTGAAGGCCGGCGAACTCAATCCCGGCACAGGCACGCCGCGATGGATGTGGTGGCGCGGCCCGCGCCCCGGCCGTCCGTCGGGAGCGGCCGTCGGACTGCTCACCGCGATGGCGGCCCCCCGACTGACCGGAGCTGAGTCAGCATCTGGTCAGCACCAGTGCCTGCGCATTCCGAGACGCCTGTCGAGATGTCGAGTACTTTGCCGCTGCTGCGGTTGACCAGGACGGACTCGCCCCCGGTCTGCGGGCGCAGCTGCCACTGCTGGCTCGTCCGGCCGTCGGCGGTCGCCTGCACGACCGCCGCCCCGTCCGCCGTCGAGAACCCCGCCACATCGAGCACCTTGCCGCCGCCGACGCAGGTGATGGTGTGGTAGCCGTCCCCGTGGACTGGAAGGCCCGCTGCTGGCTCGGTCTGCCGTTGTCGGGCCACTGGATCATGGCGGCCACCGCGACGAAGTCCTTCGTCTGACCGCTGCCCATATGCAGCAAACCTCCCGTCAGGTCGATCGGGCCGAACTGCGCCTGGCCACTCACGACGGCCGGAATCACGCCGCCGGTGCCCTGGCCCGGCTTGATCTCCACATCCAAGCCGGCCTCTTCGAAGAACCCCTTGTCCTTCGCGACCCAGGCGTACGCGTCCCGGCCGAAATTGCCGAACGAGGTCAGGTAGGTCACCTTCGTCAGTGCCTCGCCGTCTTCACCGGCACCTGCGTCGGAATCCGAGCTGCCACATCCCGCCACCAGCGCCGGCGCTGTGGTCAGGGCCACCGCGGCGACCGTACGGGCGAACCTGATCATGCGCACAGTGTTGTCCTTTCCGACCGCCGACTGCGTCGGCGGAGGGGCGTCGAGACAGACGAGACGGAACGGCGTGACGGAACCGCCGGGCGGGCGGCTGGTGCTCTCGGCCGGGGTCGTGGTCGCCATCGGCCGTACCGACGCGGAGGCACAACGGCGGGCCGCCCCGCTGCACGTCAAGAGCGCGCTGCCGCCGGAGGATCCGGTGGTCGGGTCCCCGGCCCCGCTCGTGGAGCGGCTCGGCGAGTTCTCCGCGATCGGCGCAAGCCGTATCCAGCTGCGACTGATCGACTTCAATGACCTCGACCACCTGGAACTCATCGCCGGTGAGGTGCTCCCGCAGCTGTGGAGCGTGAAAGCCGAGGCACGCCGTGGCGTCGGAAGAGGCCGACGTCAGCTACGTCTCACGGTGCGATCGACGCCGCAGTGGCGCTCCGGGTCCAGGACCTGGCGGGCTCGAGGCGGTGGACGCCGCGGGGGCGGTATGTGTACGCGCCGGGCTCGGACATCACCTCCGACCGGAACGACAGCGACCAGGGGACCAAGACGATCTCCGGCACTCAAACCCGGGCCCGCTGGTTGGCCGGGGGACCGGGTCTCGGTGTCGCGGTGCCGGACGGCGCACACCGGTGGTGCAGGGGCACGCCGAGGCAGCCGAGGCGTTGTGGCCATCCCACCATCGCGGCGGTCGCGGTCACGGTTCATCGCCCCGTTCGCGAACGGCCTGCCCGCCGTGTCGGCCGCTTGCGGGCACTCACGCCCTTCTGGGGCCCGGCGTCGTCCGGAGCATCGTGCCTGTCCACGTAAGCTCAACATCATTGCAGTGCCAGGGACTTGGAAGGCGGGACCATGTGGCGTGAGGAGCTGATCCGGCCGCTGCCGGAGCTGTTGAAGGAGCACGCCGAGTCGGCGGCGCAGCGGGTCGCCTACTCCGACTCCTCGCGCAGCGTCACCTACGCCGAGCTGGAGCTTCGTACCCGCGCGCTGGCCGGGTATCTCACCCGGACGGGACTGCGCCGCGGCGACCGCATCGCGATCTGCCTCGGCAACTGCGTGGAGATGGTGGAGAGCTGCCTCGCCGTCCTGCGGGCAGGGATGGTCGGCGTCCCGCTCAATCCGCGGTCCTCCGACGCCGAGCTGGCCCACTTCCTCCAGGACAGCGGCGCCGGCTTCGTCATCACCGACGTCGCGCACCTCGCACAACTGCGGCGCTTGGGACAGCCGTACGACGGCTTGGGTGTCCTGGTCACCGGCACCGGTCCGATACCGGACGGCGCCCAGCTGTTCCAGAGCGCGGCCGGGAGCGACGGGTCCGCGGAGATCGACATGCTGGGGCTCGACGATCCGGCCTGGATGCTGTACACCTCCGGCACCACCCACCGGCCCAAAGGCGTGCTGTCCACGCAGCGGGCCGCGCTGTGGTCCGTGGCCGCCTGCTACGCCCCGATCTTCGGCCTCTCGCCCGACGACCGGCTGCTCTGGCCGCTTCCGCTGTTCCACAGCTTCAGCCACTCGCTGGCGATCCTGGGTGTGACGGCCGTGGGCGCGAGCGCCCGGATTGCCGGTGAGCTGCTGCCGCCGGGCGGTCTGCGGCAGGAACTGCTCACCGCCTACGAGGGGCTCGGCGGACCCTTCACCATGCTGGCCGGCGTGCCCGCGACGTATCACCGGCTGGTCGACTCGGCCGGCGAGCCCCCGCGGGCGCTGCGGATGTGCGTCGTGGCCGGTGCACCGAGTGGTCCCGCTCTGCGTGCGGCCGTGGAGGACACTCTCGGGGCGCCCCTGCTCGACGCGTACGGCAGCACCGAGACCTGCGGCATGATCGCGGTGAACCGTCCGGAAGGGCCCCGGGTCGACGGTTCCTGCGGGCCTCCCGTGCCGGGCGTCGACGTACGTGTCGTCGACCCGGGCAGCGGCGAGGACGTCCGGGACGGGGCCGAGGGCGAGGTCTGGGTGCGTGGGCCGGGCCTGATGACCGGGTACCACGAGCAGCCCGAGGTGACGGCCGCCACGCTGCGGGACGGCTGGTACCGCACCGGCGATCTCGGCCGCCGCGTCGAGCACGGCCATCTCCGGCTCACCGGCCGGGTCAGCGAGCTGATCATCCGCGGCGGCGAGAACATCCACCCGGCGGAGATCGAAGAGGTCCTGTCGCAGTGTCCCGGCGTGTCCGACGCCGTGGTCGTGGGTGTGCCGCACGACGTGCTGGGCGAGGTGCCGGTCGCCTTCGTCGTACCGGGTCCGGACGGGATCGACGCGCGGCGGGTGCTCGCCGAGGTCCGGGCCCGACTGGCCGACTACAAGGTGCCGACCGAGATCCGCGAGATCGCCGCCGTCCCGCGCACCGCGTCCGGCAAGATCGCCCGGCACGAGCTGCTCGTCCCCGCTCCGGCCGCCCCGGTCGCGGTCGAGGCCACCCTGAGCGAGCGGCTTCGCGCGCTCTCGCGCGCCGAGCGGGAACGCGCGCTGCGCGAGACGGTCCTCATCGAGACGGCCGAGGCATGCCGGCGTGCGCCGGGCGATCTGCCGGACGCGGACAGTCCGTTCGCCGATCTCGGCATGACGTCCGTCGGTGCGGTCGAGCTGGTGGACCGGCTCGGTGCCCTGACCGGCCTGAGCCTGCCGGCGACGCTGGTCTTCGACCATCCGACGCCGGCCGAGGTGGCTCGGTACCTGCGCGCCGCGCTCTTCGAGGCCGAGCCCGTGGGGCACCCGCAGTCGTACGGCGGACAGGACCGGTCCCTTCAGGACGACCCCATCGCGATCGTGGCCATGGGCTGCCGGTATCCCGGTGACGTCAACTCCCCCGAGGACCTGTGGGAGCTGGTGTCGCAGGGCCGAGACGCCATCTCGGAGTTCCCGACCGACCGCGGCTGGGACCTGGACGCCCTGTACGACCCCGATCCCGACCGGATCGGCACGTCGTACACGCGGCACGGCGGATTCCTGCACCGGGCCGCGGAGTTCGACGCCGGGCTGTTCGGGATCTCGCCGCGCGAGGCGCTCGCGATGGATCCGCAGCAGCGGCTGCTCCTGGAGACGTCCTGGGAGGTGTGGGAGCGGGCCGGGATCGACCCGGCGTCGCTGCGCGAGAGCGACACCGGGGTGTTCGTCGGCGTGATGCACGGCGACTACTCCGCCCGCTTCACCCGCCACCACGAGTTGGAGGCGCACCTGGGCCTGGGCTCGGCGGGCAGCGTGGCCTCCGGACGGATCTCCTACACATACGGCCTGCGCGGTCCCGCGATCACGGTCGACACCGCGTGCTCGTCTTCGCTCGTGGCACTGCACTGGGCGGCGCGGGCGCTGCGCGCGGGCGAGTGCTCGCTGGCGCTGGCCGGAGGTGTCACGGTGATGGCGACGCCCAAACCGTTCCTCGCCTTCAGCCGGCAGCGCGGGCTGTCGCCGGACGGGCGCTGCAAGTCGTTCTCGGCGGCGGCCGACGGTACGGCCTGGGGCGAGGGCGTGGGACTCGTCCTGCTGGAGCGGCTGTCCGACGCGCGGCGGGGCGGTCATCCGGTCCTGGCCGTACTCTGCGGCTCCGCCGTCAACTCCGACGGCGCGTCCAACGGACTCGCCGCGCCCCACGGGCCGGCTCAGCAGCGGCTGATCAGGCAGGCGCTGGCGGACGCGGGGCTGCGCGGCGGTGACGTGGACGTGGTGGAGGCCCACGGTACGGGCACCCGGCTGGGCGACCCCATCGAGGCGCAGGCCCTCCTGGCCACGTACGGACAGGGCCGCGAGCAGCCGCTCCGGCTCGGGTCGGTCAAGTCCAACCTGGGACACACGCAGGCGGCGGCCGGAGTCGCCGGAGTCATCAAGATGGTGCAGGCCATGCGGCACGGTGAACTGCCCCGGACCCTGTACGCCGACTCGCCCACACCGCACGTCGACTGGTCCTCGGGCCGGGTGGAACTGCTGACCACGTCACGGCCCTGGCCGTCCTCGGACCGCCCGCGGCGTGCGGGGGTCTCGGCCTTCGGGATCGGCGGGACCAACGCGCATGTGATTCTGCAAGAGGCACCGGAGGCAGAGGCACCGGAGGCTGTCTCCCAGGAGACAGCCGCGACGCCACCGGTTCCGTGGTTGCTCTCCGCCGCCGATGAAACAGCTCTGCGCGCCCAGGCCCGACGGCTCGCGGCCGAAGCGGCGCATCGGCCGAGCCTGTCGCCCGCCGACATCGCCCACTCCCTCGCGGTGTCGCGCTCCGCCCTCACCCATCGTGCGCTCGTTCCGACCGGTGACCGGACACGGATGCTGGACGCGCTGAACGCGTTCGCGCAGGGCCGGGACGCACCCGGAGTCGTACGAGGACTGGCGGACCCGGAGATCCGTACGGCCTTCCTTTTCACCGGACAAGGTGCCCAGCGTCCCCGGATGGGCGCCGAACTGCGCGCCGCCTTCCCCGTCTTCGCCGAAGCCTTCGACGAGGTGTGCCGGTGTCTGGACGACCGTCTCCCACAGCCACTGAGCGCGGTGCTGTCCGCCGAGCCGGGCACACCCGAAGCCGCACTTGTGGACCGTACGGACTTCACACAGGCCGGACTGTTCGCCTTCGAGGTGGCGCTGTTCCGGCTGCTGGAGTCCTGGGGCGTTCGAGCCGACCGCCTTGTGGGCCACTCCGTCGGCGAGCTGGTGGCTGCGCATGTCGCCGGTGTACTCGATCTGCCCGACGCGGCAAGGCTTGTCGCCGCGCGTGGCCGGCTGATGCAGGCGTTGCCCGACGGCGGAGCGATGGTGGCGCTGGACGCGACCGAGGAGGAAACGCTTCCAGCACTGGCCGAGTTGGGGTCACGGGTGGCGATCACATCCGTCAACGGGCCCCGTTCCGTGGTGATCTCGGGCTCGGAGGACGCCGTGCTCGCGGTCGCGGCCGGCTTCGAGGCACGCGGCCGCAGGGCCGTACGGCTGCGGGTGAGTCACGCCTTCCACTCGCCCCTGGTGGAGCCGATGCTCGACGAATTCCTGGGTGTCGCCCGGGAGCTGACCTTCCGATCACCGCGCATCCCGATCGTCTCCACCGTGACGGGCCGGCTCGCCGAGTCTGCGGAACTGTGCTCGCCCGAGTACTGGGCGCGGCACGCCCGGCAGCCCGTGCGCTTCGCCGACGCCGTGCGCCAGCTCGCGGACGACGGGGTCTCGGCCTACCTGGAACTCGGTCCCGGGCCCGTACTCACCGCGGCGGCCACCGACTGTCTGACCGACGCATCCACGAGCGGCGCCGTTCTCGCCGTGGCCACGCGAGGCGGGGTGCACGAACCGGAGTCGCTCCTGTCGGCCGTGGCCCGGCTGCATGTGGCCGGGGCCGCTGTCGACTGGACGGCGGTGTACGCGGGTTCCGGCGCGAGGCGCGTGGATCTGCCGACGTACGCCTTCCAGCGGCAGCGGTACTGGCTGGACGCACCGCGCCCGGAGGCGGCCGATGCAGGGGCGCTGCTGAGCCCGGCGTTCCCGGTGCCGGACACCGAGCGGACGGTGCTGATCGGGCTGTTGTCCCTGGCGGTCCACCCGTGGCTCGCGGACCATGTCGTCGCCGGGAGGGTGATCGTGCCGGCGTCGGTGTTCGTGGAGATGGCCGTGCGCGCGGGCGACGAGACGGGCTGCGGTGCGGTCGACGAGCTCGTGATGCTGTCGCCGCTCGCTCTGCCCGGTTCCGCGGGGGTGCGCGTGCAGGTCGTGGTGGGTGCGCAGGACGACTCGGGCCGGCGGCCGGTCGAGATCTACTCCCGGCCGGAGGACTCCGCTGAGGACGCCCCGTGGACCCGGAACGTCTCCGGTCAGCTGGGCCCCGGACGTGTGGCGAAGGACGAGCCGACTCCGTGGCCGCCCCAAGACGCCGAGGCGGTGGATCTCACCGACGCGTACGCTGCCCTCGCCGACGCCGGGCTCGCGTACGGTCCTGCCTTCCAGGGCGTCGGCGCGGTCTGGCGGCGCGGCGACGACGTCTTCGCGGAGGTCCGGCTGCCCGCGTCACACACCTCGGAAGCGGGCCGCTTCGGGCTCCACCCGGCGCTGTTCGACGCCGCGTTGCACGCGCCGCTGCTGGCCGCACCCGCCGACGCGGGCACAGTGCGGGTCCCGTTCGCGTGGAGCGGAGTGAGCCTGCACGCCTCGGGAGCCACACAGTTGCGGGTCAAGGTGACGTCGACAGGCCCGGACACGGTCTCGCTGACCCTGGCCGACCCGTCCGGCCGGCTCGTGGCGCGCGTGGACTCGCTGGCCACCAGGGAACTCCGGGCCGACGGGGCCGACCGGGCCGACATGACGGACGACATCGTACGAAGGGCTCTGCTGCGCCCTGAATGGGCCGCCCTCGAACTCCCCGGCGACGCCGATGCGCGCGGCTGGGCGGTGCGCGGACCGGACGAGCTGAACCTCGCCGCGTTCCTCCCCGGCGCCGTGGACCCCGAGTTCGTCGCCGTCACGGCTGTCGCCGGTGCGTCCGGTTCCGGTCCGCTCTCCGCCGTGCACGAGTTGACCGGCAGGGTGCTCAAGGCGCTCCAGGACTGGCAGGACGATCCGGGCGCGGCTGGCTCACGGCTGGTCGTGGTGACGCGGGATGCCACCGGGCCGGTGCCGGACCTGGCGGGTGCGGCGGTCTGGGGCCTGGTGCGTACGGCGCAGTCGGAGCTGCCCGGTCGTGTCGTCCTGGTGGATGTGGACGGGCGGCCCGAGTCGCTGCGGATGCTCCCGCGGGCCGTCGCCACGGGCGAATCGCAACTCCGTGTGCGGGACGGGCGGGTGACGGTTCCACGACTGGCGGCGGCGGTCGGTGACGTCTCGGGCGCGGGGGCTGTATTCGGTGTGGACGGCACGGTGCTGATCACCGGAGGCACCGGTGCCCTGGGCGCGGAACTGGCACGTCACCTGGTCGCCGAGCACGGCGTACGGCATCTGCTGCTGACCGGACGCCGCGGGCCGCAGGCACCCGGAGCCGAGGAACTGCGCCGTGAACTGGCGAAGTTGGGGGCGGAGAAGGTCGGTATCGTCGCCTGTGATGCGGCCGACCGTGCCGAGCTGGCCGAGGTGGTCAAGCGCTGCGAGCCGCCGCTGACCGCCGTGGTGCACGCCGCCGGGGTCCTCGACGACGGCGTGCTGGACTCCCTGACCCCCGAGCGGATGGCGGCCGTACTGCGGCCGAAGGCCGACGCGGCCTGGAATCTGCACGAACTGACCCGGGACACGGGTCTTTCGGCGTTCGTCGTGTTCTCCTCCGTCTCCGGTCTGTTGGGCCGGGCGGGCCAGGGCAACTACGCGGCCGCGAACTCCTTCCTCGACGCCCTTGCCCACCGCCGCGCCGCCGAAGGACTGGCGACGCTCTCGCTGGCGTGGGGCCCGTGGGAGCACGCCGACGGCATGGCGGCGGAGCAGCCCCAACAGCGCCCACATCCAGGTGACGTGCTCGTGCCGCTGTCCACACAGCAGGGCCTGGCCCTGTTCGACGCCGCGCTGCGCTCGACGGAGCCGGTCCTGGTGCCGATCCTGCTGGACCGGGCGGCGCTGCGGTCCTGGGCGGGGCACCTGCCACCGCCGTTGCACGGACTCGTCCGTCAGCGGCGCCGGCCGACCGCCGCGGCGCCGGCCTCCGGCTCCGCCGGCTCGCCTGGGCAGATGCTGGAGCCGGGAGCCTGGCGGAAGCGGCTGGCCCGCATATACCCGGGCGAGCGGGAAGCGGCGCTCGTGGAGCTGCTGCGGGCCGACGTGGCCGCGGTGCTCGGATACTCGAACGCCGACGCGCTACCGGCCGGCAAGACCCTCGCCGACCTGGGGTTCGACTCCCTCACTGCCGTGCAGATCCGCAACCGGCTGAGCATGGCGCTGGGGCTCCGGCTGTCGGCGGCCGTTGTGTTCGAGCACCGCACGGCCGAGGAGCTGGCACGCCATCTGCTCGGCCTGCTGGACGGCGAGCCGGCCGCCGCAGCAGCCCCCGAGGCCCCTGAGGCCGAGCGGCCCGCGTACACCCTCTCCTCGCTGTTCCGCACGGTCAGCGCCTGCGGACAACCGGTGGCGGCGATGCACCTGCTCGTCACCGCGTCCTGGGCGCTGCCCACCTTCACGGCCGCCCGAGGCCGCGAGCACGCGCCGCCCCCGATCCGCCGCTCCCACGGCCGCCCCGGCTCCGGAAGGCCGACGGTCGTCTACTTCCCGGCCTACCATCCCTCGCTCGTATCAGGCGGAGGAGACTTCCCTCACTTCCACCGTGCATTCCAGGACGACCTGGACGTCCTGGAGTTTCCGCACCCCGGTATCGGCACCGGTGCCGCCGTGCCCGAGGACCGCGACGCGCTGGCGCGTACGCAGGCCGAGAGCGTGCTGCGGCACGTCGGGGACGGACCCTTCGTGGTCGTAGGACGGTCGGCGGGCGGCAACGTAGCGCATCTGGTGGCCGGTCAGCTGGAAAACACGGGCCGGGCACCGACCGGCCTGGTGCTGCTGGACACCTATCACATCACGCCGGACAACAGCGGCAAGGACTGGCTGCTGTCCCTGGCTGCCCCACCGCCGCAGGACACGTCAGGGCCCGTCCTCACGGGGGACGACGACACCGCCCTGGCCGCAATGGGGGCCTACAACAGGATCTTCCTCGGCTGGGATCCCGAGCCGGTCGCCACGTCCACGCTCCTTGTGCGCGCACTGTGGCCCACGCCCGCCATGGCGGCCTCCGCCGACGCGGACGACTGGCGGACCTCCTGGCCCACGGCGCACGACGTCGTGGACGTCCCCGGCGACCACCTGACGATGATGCAGGAACACGCGAAGACAACTGTGTCGGCGATCCGCACCTGGATCGACGCACGAACGGCGAAGGGGGACCAGTGAGTTCCGTGAGTTCCGTGAGTTCTGTGAGTTCTGCCAAGCCCACGCAGGACTTCGACGTCATCGTGGTGGGCGGTGGCCCGGCCGGGGCCACCGTCTCGGCGGCCGTCGCCCTGCACGGCCATCGTGTCCTCCTCGTCGAGAAGGAGACCTTCCCCCGGTACCAGATCGGCGAGTCTCTGCTCCCGTCCACCGTGCACGGCGTGTGCCGGATCCTCGGCGTCGAGGGCGAGATGGCCGACGCGGGCTTCAAGCCGAAGCGCGGTGGCACATTCCGCTGGGGCCGGAACCGGGACCCCTGGCAGTTCTCCTTCGCGCTGTCACCCCGGCTGGCCGACCCGACCTCGTTCGCCTACCAGGTCGAGCGGTCCCGGTTCGACGCGATCCTCCTCGACAACGCCCGCCGGGTCGGCGTCGACGTCCGGGAGGGCTGTCGCGTGACCGGCGTGCTCGCCGACGCAGGCGAGCAGGGGCGGGTCCGCGGAGTGCGCTGGACCGGCCCCGACGGCGAGATCCGCGAGGCCGGCGCCCGGTACGTCGTGGACGCCTCCGGCAACGGCAGCAGGATCCACCCGCACGTCGGCGGGAAACGAACCTACTCCGACTTCTTCCGCAACATCGCGGTGTTCGGCTACTTCGCCGGCGGCACGCGGCTCCCGGCACCGAACGACGGCAACATCTTCTGCGCCGCCTTCGACGAGGGCTGGATCTGGTACATCCCGCTCCGGGACGACCTGACCAGCGTCGGAGCCGTGGTCGCCCGTGAGAACGCCGAGGCGATCCAGCGGGACCCGGCGACCGCCTGGCGCCGCCTGATCGACGCCTGCCCGGAGGTACGCGGCTTCCTCGACGGCGTCCCACAGGCCGGTGAGCCGCCTTACGACCAGGTCCGCGTCCGCAAGGACTGGTCGTACTGGAAGTCACGGCTGTGGCGGCCTGGCATGGTGCTCGTCGGAGACGCGGCGTGCTTCGTCGATCCGGTGCTGTCGAGCGGAGTCCATCTCGCGACGTACGGCGCGCTGCTTGCCGCCCGGTCCATCAACGGCTGCCTCGCCGGAACCCTGGACGAGGATCGTCTCTTCGCTGAGTTCGAGGCCCGCTACCGGCACGAGTACGGCCTGTTCCACGAGTTCCTGGTCTCCTTCTACGACATGCACCAGGACGAACGGTCGTACTTCTGGAAGGCGCGCAAGGTCACCAACGTCGGCACTACGGAACTCGAGGCGTTCGTCGAGCTGGTGGGCGGTCTGGCGTCCGGCGACGCGTCGCTCACCGGGGCCGGGCCGGTGGGCGCACGGCTGACGACCGTCGCCGACGACTTCGAGCGGGCCGTGCGCCGCCTTCCCGACGCCGGCGACCTGCGCAATCCGCTCTACGAGTCCGAGAGCTTCCGACAGGTGTTCCAGGAGGGGACCGCCCTCCAGGAACGCGGGCTGTTCGGCGGGCCGTTGGAGGAGGAGGCACCGCTGCGGCCCGGCGGTCTGGTGGCGTCGGCGGACGGGCTGGCCTGGGTCGAACCTGAGGCGTAGTGGGCGGAGACAGGTGGGTGGGCGGACAGTCGGGCCGTCGCCCAACCTGACACTCCCGCCGGGGAGGCTGCCCTACGGACCTGGCGCCGCGCCGCCGGTCCGCGGGGATGGTCACCCGGGCACTCTCCTGGCGTCGGCCGACTGTGGTCACTGCGGCGGCGGACGCGGCGGCGAGTAAGGGCGAGCGGGGATACGGCCGGCAGCTCCGGTCCGAGCTGATGATGCTTTCCGCGCTTCCGGTCGCGGAACTGCGCGGTCGGGCGGATGCTCTCGCCCGGGAGATCCGCGAGGTCGATGTGCGGATCCAGCGTACGAACTGGGAGGTCGATGTGCATCCGAGGCGGCGAGGGCGGGTTCGGGTTTTTCACATCGCAGCACCATGGAGTCGGCGAGCTCCGGCGGATACTGTTGGCGATTTTGGCGGCGCTCCTCCATCTATCGCGAACGAGGTTTTCGCGAAATCCAGGTCGGCAGCCCACCACACGCCAGACGTGGTGCGACAGGACAATGCGGGTCGCGCCTGTACCTCGTTCGCGTTGAAACGCCGACGCCTGGAGGGCCAAGTGGCCGCGCCGGGAACAGCCGGTCCGGCCGGCACGGTTGCATCGTCTGAGGGACCGGCGCCGCACGGGCGGGGAACACGGAGACCACAAGGGTCGTCCGCCCCACCAGGATCCGGGCCCAGGAGCGGTACGCCCGCCGCGTAGTCGGACCAAGATGTATTTCTGCAGGAGGACTGTTTCATGACTGACCGGCCCTTGACGCTCATGGCAGTACACGCGCACCCCGACGACGAGGCCACCGGAACCGGAGGGGTCCTCGCGCGGTACGCGGCGGAAGGCATCCGCACGGTTCTCGTGACGTGTACCGACGGCGGTTGCGGTGACGGACCGGGGGGTGTCAAGCCGGGCGATCCCGGGCACGATCCGGCGGCGGTTGCCCTGATGCGCCGTCAAGAACTTGAGGCGAGCTGCGGCGTCCTGAAGGTGAGCGATCTGGAGATGCTGGACTATGCCGACTCCGGGATGATGGGCTGGCCGGGCAACGACGCCCCCGGGTCCTTCTGGCGGACCCCCGTGGAGGAAGGCGCGGCCCGACTCGCGGAACTCATGCGGCACTACCAGCCTGATGTGGTCGTCACCTACGACGAGAACGGCTTCTACGGCCATCCCGATCACATCCAGGCCCACCGCATCACGATGGCGGCGCTGGAGATGACCGCGCTGACACCGAAGGTGTACTGGACCACGATGCCCCGCTCGGGGATGCAGCGGTTCGGGGAGATCATGCGCGAGTTTCATCCGGACATGCCGGAGCCGGATCCTGCCGAGGCTGCCGCGATGGCCGAGATCGGCCTCCCTGACGATGAGATCACCACGTGGGTGGACACCACCGCGTTCAGCGGTCAGAAGTTCGACGCGCTGGCCGCGCACGCCAGTCAGGGCGAGAACATCTTCTTCCTCAAGATGGGCAAGGAGAGGTTCGGCGAGTTGATGGGCATGGAGACCTTCGTACGTGTCCAGGACGCCACCGGCGCGGCCGTCCCCGAGAACGATCTCTTCGCCGGACTGCGCTGATCCACCCATCCGGAGCGGAGCTCGGGAGGCTCATCGGCCGCACGGCGCGATCGAGCGCGGCACACACCCGGAGACTTATCCACGCGGTTCCGCTCCGGCAGCCCGCGACCAGGTCGGCAGGCCGTCGCCGACGGCGTCGACGCGTGCCCGCACTGCCGACTCGGCAGGCGCGCGACAGCTCAGGCATCAGCCCGGCGGTCTGCTCCGATCAAGACAGACCGCGGAGGAAACGACACACAGCTGAGACTCCGCTGTCCGACACACCGTGAGACTGCGGAAGAAACTGCAGGTCACGAGGTCGGTCTCCGACACCGGCCGCGAGATCTACAGCGGGGCACCCGAAGCGACTGCCTCTGCTGATCACGCCGACACCGCACCACTCGGCGCACGCCGGGCCGCCGCCGTGCTACGTCGGGCGCTTGGCGTAGGTCCAGGAAGCAGCGCAGCCGCACGCCCGGCTCACCGGGCTCCCGGGTCGTACGGTCTGCCGGCGCGGCCGCGCACCGTGCGGCGATCAACTCCTGGATCGCGAAGGCGGTCTCGTCATCGGTGGCCGCGATCTCCACCACGGGCAGCCCCGGCTCCGCCACATGCGCGAGCTCCTGGCGCACGTCCAGGCAGCGCAGCCGGACACCGGCCTGCCCGGATCCCGTGTCGTACGGTCCGATGTCGCGGCTGCCCACCGTCCGCAACGGATCTCACCGAACCCGGCGGTGCCGCCAGTACGGCCGAGAGATCTGAACCAATACCGGGAGTCAGGCGGCCACGAGCTCCTGCTCGCGGTCCGGGGTCTTGACCTTGGGCTTCTTGTTCGGCAGCGAGAGCCGGAAGACCTTGCGCCACGCGGAGAACACCTGCTTGGGCAGCGGCCCGGTGACGTACTCCAGCTCGTACTTTTCGAACAGCGCGCGCACCTTCACCGCGACCTCGGCGTACCGGTTGCTCGGCAGGTCCGGGAACAGGTGGTGCTCGATCTGGTGCGACAGGTTGCCGGTCATGAAGTGCATGGCCCTGCTGCCGCTGATGTTCGCCGAGCCCATCATCTGGCGCAGGTACCACTGGCCGCGCGTCTCGCCCTTGATCGACCGGCGCTCGAAGACCTGCACGCCCTCGGGGAAGTGCCCGCACATGATCACCGAGTGGGACCAGAGGTTGCGGACCAGATTCGCGGTGAAGGTGGCGGCGAGGGTGGGGAGGAACGACGGGCCCGACAGCAGCGGATGGATCACGTAGTCCTTGAGCACCTGCTTGCGGATCTTGCGGCCCACGGCCTTGGCCCGCGCGCGGAACTCCGGGTCCTTGCGGCGGCGCTTGTGCAGGTTCTTGCCGAGCTCCAGGTCGTAGGCTGCGATGCCGTACTCGAAGAAGCAGGCGTTGATGAAGTTCCACAGGGGCTGGCCGAGGTGGAAGGGGTGCCACTTCTGGTCCTCGTCGACGCGCATGATGCCGTAGCCGAGGTCGTTGTCCTTGCCGATCACGTTGGTGTACGTGTGGTGCAGCTCGTTGTGCGAGTGCTTCCACTGGTCGGACGGCGAGACGTGATCCCACTCCCAGGTGGTGGAGTGGATCTTCGGGTCCCGCATCCAGTCCCACTGGCCGTGCAGGACGTTGTGACCGATCTCCATGTTGTCCATGATCTTCGCCACGGACAGCCCGGCGGTGCCGAGCAGCCACGCGGGCGGGAAGATCGAGAACAGCAGCACGCCCCTGCTGACCAGCTCGAGCTTGCGCTGCGCCGAGATGACCTTACGGATGTAGGCGGCGTCCTTCTCGCCGCGGCTGGCGATCACCTCGTCGCGGATCGCGTCCAGTTCGCGGCCGAGCTCCTCGATCTGCTCCGCGGTCAGGTGGGCGGTGGGGTCGATGGCGGTCAAGGTGCTCCTACCGTTCGATGTCGCAGGGGCCCGCCGCGGCGGACACGCAGGTCTGGATGAGGACGCCCGGCTCGGCCTCGGTGATCTCGCCGGTACGCAGATCGCGGACGGCGCCCGCCTTGAGCGGCGTGACGCAGCCGAAGCAGATGCCCATGCGGCACCCGGAGGGCATGAGCACGCCGGCCTCCTCGCCGATGTCCAGCAACGGCGTGCCGCCGTCCGCGTCGACGGTCTTGCCGGTCGTGCTGAACGTGACCTCGCCGCCGTCGCCGGCGACGACGATGCTGGGGCGGAAGCGTTCGGTGTGCAGGCGCTCCTGGACGCCGTACTCTCTCCAGTGCTCTTCGGCGGCGTCGAGCAGGCCCGTGGGCCCACAGGCCCAGGTCTCGCGCTCGGCCCAGTCGGGCACGAGTTCGTCGAGACGGGCGATGTCGAGCTTGCCGTCCGTGTCGGTGTGCACCTCGGTGAGCTGCAGCTTCTTGTCCGCGACCAGATCGTGCAGTTCGTTGCGGAAGATCACGTCTTGCGGCCGTGGCGCGCAGTGGACCATGACGACGTCGTCGAACTCGGTGTCGCGCAGCATGCCCATCACGGGCGTGATGCCGCTGCCGGCCGTCAGGTAGAGCACCTTGACGGGCTTGGCCTGCGGCAGCACGAAGTCACCGGTCGCCTGGTCGAGCTGGATCAGCGTGCCCGGCTTCGCCCCGCGGACCAGGTGGTTGCTGACCTTGCCGTCCGGGATCGCCTTCACGGTGATCGTGACGCGGCCGTCCGGGCGGTTCGTAGGGGAGGTGATGGAGTAGGCGCGCCACAGGCGCACCCCGTCGACGTCGACCCCGATCCGCACGTACTGACCGGCCGTGTGGCCGCGCCAGCCCCGTCCCGGCCTGATCACGACGGTCGCGGCGTCACCCGTCTCGGGGTGCACGGCCTCGATGCGCCCCCGCAGGTCGGCGCCCGCACGCAGCGGGCTGACCAGGTCGAGGTAGTCCGACGGCAGCAGCGGCGTCGTGACCATCTCCAGCAGTTTCCACGCCCTGCTGCGGAGGGCTGTACTCGTCATGGCTCCAGCTTGCTGCGTCTCAGGGCGTAAAGTCCTGACCGCAGGACGTGAATCTGGTCGGTGGAATTGTTCGCAGGGAATAGAAACGTGAGCCATGTAATCCGGAGGGCCAGCGAACTGGCCCTGGATGAGACGACGGTCACCGCACTTCGGGCCGCGCTGAAGACCACCGCCGACGAGGTCGTCCAGGCGATCATCGACGAGGTCCCTCCCTACGCAGGCGCCCTGTCGGGCCACATGGGCGCCACCATCCGCCGAGCCGTCCGCACCGCCCTGGGGCACTACCTGGACCTCGCGAGCGGGAACGCCACAGGCGGCGACGGCGGTGACGCGGCCTACGAGCTGGGCCGCGGCGAGGTCCGCGACGGCCGTTCGATGGACGCCCTGCTCAGCGCCTACCGCGTCGGCGCCCGCGTGGCCTGGCGATGCCTGGCAGCGGGTGCCGTACCCGCAGGTCTGCCCGCCGCCGAGGTCGCCAAGTTCGCCGAGCTGACCTTCGCCTACATCGACGAGCTGTCCGCAGCCAGCGCCGCGGGCCACGCCGACGAACTGGCCGCCCGGGGCAGGGCCCACGAACGCCACCTGGAACACCTGGCCCGCGACCTCCTCGCCGGCGCGAGCCCGGACGTGCTGCTTGTCTCTGCTCAACGGGCCGGGTGGCAGCCTCCGGTTTCGCTGACCGCGGTCCTGCTGCCCGCCGCCCAGGCCCGGCCCGCCTACCGCGCGCTCGACCCGAGCACCCTCGTCCTCGACGATCTGCCGGACGCCACCGGTGTGCTGCTCGTCCCCGACGCCGACCGATCACATCTCTTGCGGCGGCTGACCGACCGCACCGCCGTGGTCGGCCCGGCCCGGCCATGGACTCGTGCGTCCGCCTCGTACGCACGAGCCGTACGCGCGCGCTCCCTCTCCTCTGATATTCGCGACACCGAGGACCACCTGCCCGAGCTGGTGCTGAGCGCCGACGCGGACGCGTTCGCAGACCTGCGTGCCCGAGCCCTCGCACCGTTGCGGACCTTGCCTGTCGCGACCGCACGGCGGCTGGAGGAGACGCTGCGGGAGTGGCTGCTGCACCAGGGCAGGCGGGACGCGGTGGCGGCGGCGTTGTTCGTTCATCCCCAGACAGTCCGGTACCGGATGTCGCAGCTGCGGGAGCTGTTTCCGGATCTTGCATCGCCACACCGGGTCCTTGAACTGACGCTGGCGGTCGGTCTTCGGGTTTGACGGGCCGGAAGACCAAGGCAGGGGCTCCGAGGCCGCTGGCCAGTCTCCGGGCTCAAAGCGTGTCGCACGAGACCGTGGATCGGCATCTCCGTTGTGTGGCTGGTGAACCGCCCCGGGGCAGGTGGAGGCTCAATTCCATGTAAGGAATTGGCGCAGATCCCGTCTGCTTCCCGGACGACAACTCGTCCGGTGCCCCTCACGTACCTGATGTGTCGTCAGGTAAGTCAGCATCTGGTCGGCATCAGTCCCCGCACATTCCGAGACGGTTGTCCGAACAGGCGCCTGATCGGCGGCGTCACAACAGCCTGATTCGTACGGAAGCCCAGGCAGGGAGCCGGCTCACCGGAGTGAAGCGATGTTCCTCACAATCTTCGAGTCAGGCGCGTGCCAGTTGTAGAGTGATACCGCCCTTGACCTGCACAAAGCTGGCAGGGAGCCGTCTTCCAGGAGTCCAAAGTGCTGCGTACTCTGTTCAAGTCCAAGATCCATCGCGCCACCGTCACCCAAGCCGATCTGCACTACGTGGGATCGGTGACCATCGACGCCGACCTGCTCGACGCGGCCGATCTGCTGCCCGGCGAGTTGGTTCACATCGTCGACATCACCAACGGCGCCCGGCTGGAGACGTACGTCATCGAGGGGGAGCGAGGCTCCGGGGTCGTCGGCATCAACGGCGCCGCCGCCCACCTCGTGCACCCCGGCGATCTGGTGATCATCATCAGTTACGCTCAGGTCACCGACGCCGAGGCGCGGGCGCTGAAGCCGCGTGTCGTGCACGTCGACGGGGACAACCGGATCGTGGCCCTCGGCGCCGACCCCTCGGAGCCGGTGCCGGGCTCCGACCAGGAGCGCAGCCCGCAGGCCGTGTCGGTCTGACCCCGCACGAGGAGCGTGTCCATGAGTGGTGTCGAGATCCGCGACGACCGGGCGAACGGCCGTCTCGAGGCCCTCGGTGACGGCGCTGAGGTCGTCGGCCGCATCGAGTACTTCGTGCTGGAGTCCCCGGCGCGGGCGCTGGTCCCGGTGCACACCGTCGTGGAACCCGCTCACGAGGGGAAGGGCATCGCGGGCTCCCTCGCCCGTGAGCTCTACCGCATCGCGGCCGACGAGGACAGTGCCGTCGCCTCCCTGTGCCCGTACGTCGCGCGATGGGCCGCCCGTCACCCGGAGGAGGCCCCGGCCGCCCGGCCCGGTCTGCTGGAGGCGGCGAAGGACTGGCTGGTGGCCCACCCCGGGCGCTTCTGAGCCCGACGCCGTTGCGCCAGGCGGACGGTGCGTCCCGACGCCCCCGGGTGACTGCGCGCACGGCTCGGGGGTAGGCGGGGGAGTAGTCCAGGGCCACGGTCGACCGACTGGCTGGAGGACGCCATGACCGACCCCTACCCCGACCCGGTGCCGCCGGGCCCCACGCCCGGCCCCGACCCACAGCCCCACGAGCCGCCCCCGAGCCCGGTACCCACCCCGGAGCCGCCGCCCACCCCCACCCCGCCACCACCACCGGTACCCCAGCCGCCCCCGGCCCCCGGCCCCGTACCGGAGCCCACCCCGTCGCCGATCCCGCCGGGCCCGGAACCGGTCCCGAATCCGGAGCCGGGGCCGCCGCTCACCTGAGCGCCACGGGCCGGGCGCTGGGCGAGCGGGGCAGGGACATCGCGGCCTCCTCGCCCTGCGGCGGCCCGAGCGGGCAGATCCACCAGCAGCGCCTGACCGGGCCGCCGTCGTCTTCGTCCGTGGGGCGGCAGGCCGGCGCCCTTACCCGCGATACGGCCGAACTCCCCGAGCTGTCAGGCGGACACCTCGGACCGGTCCCCGCCCCACAGCGTGTGGAACGAGCCTTCCCGGTCCACCCTCCGATACGTGTGCGCCCCGAAGAAGTCCCGCTGCCCCTGGGTCAGCGCCGCAGGCAACCGCTCGGCACGCAACGCGTCGTAGTACGCCAGCGCCGCCGCGAACCCGGGCGTCGGCACCCCCTGCCGGGTCGCCGCGACGAGCACCTCACGCCAGTCGTCCTGCGCGGCGGCGATCTCCGCCGCGAACGTCTCGTCCGACAGCAGGCTGGGCAGATCGGCCCGCGCGTCGTACGCCGCGCGGATCCGGTCAAGGAAGGCCGCCCGGATGATGCACCCGCCGCGCCAGATGGACGCGACGGCACCCAGGTCGATGTCCCAGCCGTACTCCGTACGCGCCGCGTCGATCTCGTGGAAGCCCTGCGTGTACGACACGATCTTCGACGCGTACAGCGCCTGCTCGACCCGGTCGGCGAAGGCGGCCGCCTCGGACTCGCTCAGCGGCGAGACCTTCGGGCCGGCCAACCCCCGCGAGGCATCGCGGAGCGCCGCGTGCCCGGACAGCGAACGCGCGAACACCGCCTCGGCGATCCCGGACACCGGCACCCCGAGGTCCAGGGCGATCTGCACGGTCCACCGCCCGGTGCCCTTCTGCTCCGCCTGGTCCACCACCACGTCCACGAAGGGGCTGCCCGTCGCCGCGTCCACGTGGGACAGCACCTCGGCCGTGATCTCGATCAGGTACGAGTCCAGCCGCCCGGTGTTCCAGGTACGGAAGATCTCGGCGATCCGCGCGGGGGAGTACCCGGCGACATCGCGCAGCAACTGGTACGCCTCGCCGATCAGCTGCATGTCGGCGTACTCGATGCCGTTGTGCACCATCTTCACGAAGTGACCGGCGCCGTCCGCGCCGACATGCGTCACACAGGGCGCCCCGTCGGCCGCCTTCGCGGAGATCTTCTCCAGCATCGGACCCAGCGAGTCGTACGACTCCTTCGACCCGCCCGGCATGATGCTCGGGCCGAGCAGCGCGCCCTCCTCGCCGCCGGAGATGCCCGTGCCGACGAAGTGGATGCCCCGCTCCCGCAGCTCACGCTCCCGGCGCCGGGTGTCGGCGAAGTGCGCGTTGCCGCCGTCGATGATCATGTCGCCCGGTTCGAGGAGCGGAGCGAACTCCTGGATCACCGCGTCGGTCGGCTCCCCGGCCTTCACCATGATCACCAGGCGGCGGGGTCGCTCCAGCGCCGCCACGAACTCCTTGGCGGTCTCGGCCGCGACGAACTCGCCCTCGTGCCCGAACTCCTCCACCAGGGCGCGCGTGCGCGCCGGCGTCCGGTTGTGCACGGCCACGGTGTAGCCGTTGCGGGCGAAGTTCCGGGCGAGGTTGCGGCCCATGACCGCGAGTCCGGTGACGCCGATCTGGGCTGAAGTGCTCATACCGCCTGCTCCTCGAACATGTGTTGACAACATAGAGGCCGTGCCGGTCGTGCTCGCCCGCCAGTATGGTCCGGGTTCCTGAAGACCATGCTGACGTGCCCCTGTGTCGACCGCACATCCGGCCCCGCGGGGGTGAGTACGCACGCGGGCCCCCCTTCGCCTCAGTCCCGGCCCGGCGGATACGGGCGATCCGGCCAACCGGCGCCGATTTCCCGCCACTTGGGGGCACACGCGGCTGATTGCCGCCTTGTCCCCGCCGGTGGGCAGCGCTTACTTTTGCCGCTCCTGACGCCTGTCGAGGGGGCTTGAGACATGGCCGTACGCGGCCGGCACCGCCGGTATCAGCCGAACAGGATCAACCGCGCCTCGCTCACCGTCACCGCGGGCGGCGCCGGTATGGCCATTCCGCTCATCGGTACCGGTGCCGCCCAGGCGGCCGACGTGGACACCTGGAACAAGGTCGCCGCGTGCGAGTCGAGCAACGACTGGAACATCAACACCGGCAACGGCTACTACGGCGGGCTGCAGTTCACCCAGTCCACCTGGGAGGCGTTCGGCGGCCTCCGGTACGCGCGGCGCGCGGACCTCGCCACCAAGGACCAGCAGATCGCCGTGGCGGAGAAGGTCCTGGACGGGCAGGGGCCGGGCGCCTGGCCGAGCTGCTCCCAGCGGGCCGGGCTCACCCGGGGCGGCGCCGCCCCCGAGATCCAGCCCAAGGACATCCAGCCGCAGACCACACCGCAGTCCCGGGTCGGCAGGACCGAGATGTACACCGTGGTGCGCGGCGACACCCTGTCCGGCATCGCCGACCGGCGCGACGTCGAGGGCGGCTGGCAGCGGCTCTACGCGGCCAACCGGTCGACGATCGGCGCCGACCCCGACCTGATCATGCCCGGCCAGCGGCTGAACCTGGGCGCCGGGACCCAGCCGTCCACCACGCCGAAGCCCAAGCCGAAGACGGCACCGACGCCGAAGACGACGCCGAAGCAGACCACCCCGAAGACCCGGACCGCGCCGGAGCAGAAGACTGCGCCGAAGACCCCGACCCCGCCCAGGACGCAGGCGGCACCCCAGAAGAAGAACACCGCCACCCTCGTCTCCCCGGTCGCCGCCGGCACCGGCACCCCCTACCACGCCACCGGCTCCTCCTGGTCGAAGGGCTATCACACCGGCGTCGACTTCCCCGTGCCCACGGGCACGTCCGTCAGGGCGATCGGGCCGGGCGAGGTGGTCAGCGCGGGCTGGGGCGGTTCCTTCGGCTACCAGGTGGTGATCCGGCACACCGACGGGCACTACTCGCAGTACGCGCACCTGTCGGCGATCTCCGTCCGCACCGGCCAGTCGGTCAGCGCCGGTCAGCGCATCGGCCGTTCCGGCTCCACGGGCAACAGCACGGGCCCGCATCTGCACTTCGAGGTGCGGACGGGGCCCGGTTTCGGAACGGACGTCGACCCGGTGGCCTATCTACGGGCCGGCGGCGTCAGGATTTGACGCGCTCCCGGTGCCGGTCGAGGACCGGCACCGGCCGGTCGAGGACCGGGAGCGACAGCACATGCGGGCCGCTCGAGAAGGCCACGGGCGAGAGCTGCTCCGGCACCGCGTCGAGCAACTCGGCCGCCGGGACCACCGGTTCCGGCGCGCCCTCGCCGTCGGACACCGTGCCCTGCGCACCCCCGGTCTTCGAAGCCCCCTGGGTCCTGGCGAGGCGCTCGGTGGTCAGCAGGATCAGACCGCCCGCCGCCACCACACCGCAGCTCAGCGCGAGCGCCGTGCCGGTGGCGCCGTAGCGGAAGGTCTCGCCGAACATCGTGATGCCGACGGCGGCCGCCACCACCGGGTTGACCACGGTCAGCGTGGCCAGCGGGGCCGCGAGGCCCGCGCCCCGGTAGGACGCCTGGGACAGCAGCACACCGGCGACGGCGAACACACCGATCGCGGCGAAGGTCGGCAGGTCGGCCATACGGACCGAGCCGGTCCAGTCGACGGTGACGACCTTGGTGAACACCGACGACATACCGAAGGCGATACCGGAGCCGGTCGCCAGCAGCACGCTGCGCACCACCGGGTGCCGGTGGGCCGCCCGGCCCGCGATCATCAGCGCGACCACCGCACCACCGGTGACCAGGGCGACGGACACGCGCTGCGCGGTGCTCAGCGACTGCGCGTCGGAGGTGCCGACCAGGGAGAGCAGTCCGGCCAGACCCACCGTCGCCATGATCGCGCCCCGCCAGGCGGTCCGCCCGGCCCGGCGGCCCACGAAGAGCGCCGCCATCGGCAGCGCGAACACGATCGTCAGGGCACCCAGCGGCTGCACCAGGCTGAGCGGGCCGTAGGCCAGCGCCACCACGTGCAGCAGGCCGCCGATGCCGTTCAGCGCGACCGCCGCCCACCAGCTCAGGCGCCGCAGCGGGGCATAGCTGCCGTCCGGGGAGGAGAGCGCGACCTGTTCCTGCACGATCGCGCCACCGGCGTAGGCGACGGCGGACACGAACGACAGAACCACGGACAACGCGAGGGCGCTCATGAGCTGTTCCTCTGCGTGGGGCGGGGGCGCTGGCCCCGGTGCGGCGAACGGTCGGCTTCCATGGACAACACGATGCCGCGCGGAAGTCTTCCCGTCGTCGTCCCTGAGCACTCAATGCGTCCTACTACGGGTGGAGTACGCCCGGATCGAGCCTACGCCCCAAGGCGGGCGACGTCTCGGCCACGCCCCTGAACCTGTTCCCGGCCGTCCTTGGTACTACTGCACCTCGTGGACCTCGACCCCGATCTCGCCGCCCTGCGCCCGCTCGGCGGGTTCTTCCTCCTACGCGCCGCCGGAGAGCCGCCGCGACCGCTGCCGACCCTCGCGGACGCCTACGCGAACAGTCCGTCGGATGCTTACGGAAATGCCCTGATTTTCCGCGTCCGCAAGGTGGCGGAGATCATCCGTGCGCCGGAGGAACGCGTCGGAGCCTCGGTGGCGCACCAGGGGCTGGCGGCCCGGCTGTGGTCGATCGCCCTGGGCTGCGCCGCGCTGTACGGCCGCGTCCCCGACCTCGATCCCCGGCTGCTGCGCTGGGATCCGGACGCCGCCGCCCCGGACGACCTGTGGCTGACAACCGTACGTCCGCTGCCCGTGGACCGGCTCGCCGAGGTCGTCCTGGAGGGTCATCTGGAGCCGCTCGACGCCGCCCTGCGCGCCCGTCACCGGCTCGCGCCCGGTCTTCTGCGGGGCAATGCCGCCTCCGCGCTGGCGGGTGCCGCCGCGCAGCTGGAGCGGTGGGCGCGGGCGCACGGCCGGCCCGACGCGGCGGCGGCCGCCCGCTCCCTCACCGAGCGGCTGTTCACCCGTCCGCCGCTCGCCGGCACCGGCACCTTCACGGCCACCGGACATGCCTTCCGCCGCCGCAGCTGCTGCCTGTACTACCGGGTGCCGGGCGGGGGTGTCTGCGGAGACTGCTGCTTCACCCGGCCCCCACGCTCTTCCCCGCACGGCCCGTCTGGGCGACCATGAGGGAACGAGCCACGAGGAACAGGGGGTTCCGGGTGCGAGTGGGACTGCTGACCCGGGAGTACCCCCCGGACGTGTACGGCGGGGCGGGTGTCCATGTCGAGTTCCTCGCCCGGGAGCTCAGACCGCTGGTCGACCTCGACGTGCACTGCTGGGGCGAGGGCCGGGCCGAGGGTGTCGTACGCCACCGCCCCTGGACCGCCCTGGACGGCGGCAACGACGCGCTGCGCACCTTCTCCGCGGACCTGTCGATGGCCCATGCGCTGGCGGGCCGCGACCTCGTCCACTCCCACACCTGGTACGCGAATCTGGCCGGCCATCTCGCCAAGCTCCTGTACGGCGTGCCGCATGTGATGACCGCGCACTCGCTGGAGCCCCTGCGCCCCTGGAAGGCGGAGCAGCTCGGCGGCGGCTACGCCCTGTCGAGCTGGGCGGAGCGGACCGCGATCGAGGCCGCCGACGCGGTGATCGCCGTCTCCGGCGCCATGCGCGCCGACATCCTCGCCTGCTATCCCGCGCTGGACCCGTCGAAGGTCCACGTCGTGCACAACGGCATCGACACCACCCTGTACCGCCCGGACCACGGCACCGACGCCCTGACCCGGATCGGTCTGGACCCGGACCGCCCGTACGTGCTGTTCGTCGGCCGCATCACCCGCCAGAAGGGCGTGCCGCACCTGCTGCGGGCGGTGCGCGACATCGACCCCGCGACGCAGGTCGTGCTGTGCGCGGGCGCTCCCGACACCCCGGAGATCGACCGGGAGTTCCGGGAACTGTTCGAGGAGCTGGGCCGAGTGCGCGACGGGGTGCACTGGATCCCGCGCATGCTGCCGCGGCCGGAGGTGATCCAGCTCCTGACCCACGCGGCCGTGTTCGTCTGCCCCTCGGTGTACGAGCCCCTCGGCATCGTCAACCTGGAGGCGATGGCCTGCGGCACCCCCGTCGTGGCCTCCCGGGTCGGCGGTATCCCCGAGGTCGTCGAGGACGGGCGGACCGGGGTACTCGTACCGGTGGACGATGATTTCGAGACAGGTCTCGCCCGGGCGCTGGACGCGGTCATCGGCGACCCGGCGGCCGCCCGGCGAATGGGCGAGGCCGGGCGGGAGCGCGCGGTGGGCGAGTTCGGCTGGGACGCGGTCGCCCGGCGCACGGTCCGGCTCTACGAGGAGATCGTCAAACAGACGGCCTAGATCACGGCCTACGCCTTCGAACAGGCTTACTCGGGCCTGCTCAGGGGCAAACCATGGTTCTACACCAGGGTGAGGGGAGCGGCCCATGCGTCGTGGCGGACCTTCTGTGCTCGGGATCGTGCTGGCGGGCGGCGAGGGCAAGCGCCTGATGCCCCTGACGGCGGACCGTGCGAAACCCGCGGTCACCTTCGGCGGGACGTACCGCCTCGTCGACTTCGTGCTGTCCAACCTCGTCAACGCCGACATCCTGCGCATCTGCGTGCTGACGCAGTACAAGTCGCACTCGCTGGACCGGCACATCACCACCACCTGGCGGATGTCCAGCCTGCTCGGCAACTACGTCACGCCCGTCCCCGCCCAGCAGCGGCTCGGCCCGCGCTGGTACCTGGGCAGCGCCGACGCCATCCTGCAGTCGCTGAACCTGATCTACGACGAACGGCCCGAGTACGTGGCCGTGTTCGGCGCCGACCACGTCTACCGCATGGACCCGCGCCAGATGCTCGCCCAGCACATCGACAGCGGCGCGGGCGTCACGGTCGCCGGCATCCGGGTGCCGCGCACCGAGTCGTCGTCCTTCGGCGTGATCACACCGGGCTCCGACGGGCGGACGGTGGAGCGTTTCCTGGAGAAGCCGGCCGACCCGCCCGGCCTCGCCGACGACCCGGACTCCGTGTTCGCCTCCATGGGGAACTACCTCTTCACCACCAAGGCCCTCATCGAGGCGCTCCAGCGCGACGCCGAGGACGAGGACTCCGTGCACGACATGGGCGGCTCGATCCTGCCCCAGCTGACCGAGCGCGGCGAGGCGTACCTGTACGACTTCAGCGAGAACCACGTGCCCGGCGAGACCAGCCGCGACCAGGGCTACTGGCGGGACGTCGGCACGCTGGACGCGTACTACGAGGCCCATATGGACCTCATCGCCGAGCGGCCCAAGTTCAACCTGTACAACCGCAGCTGGCCGATCTACACGCACTCCTACCAACTCTCCCCGGCCCGCTTCAACGCGGGCGGCATGGCCAGTGAGTCGATCATCAGCGCCGGCTGCCTCATCCGGGGGCAGGTCACCCGTTCGGTGCTGTCGCCGGGGGTGGTCGTCGATCCGGGCGCGGTGGTGCAGGGTTCGGTGCTGCACGACAACGTCCACATCGGCCGGGGAGCGGTGGTGCGGGGCGCGGTGCTGGACAAGAACGTCGAGGTGCCGCCGGGCGCCACGATCGGGGTGAACCCGGAGCGGGACGCCGAGTTGTACACCGTGTCGAAGGGCGGGGTGATCGCCCTCGGGAAGGGGCAGCGGGTGTCCTGAACCGCCTGAACCGGGCACGCCGACCCCTGGCCCAACCGGTCAAACCGGCACACACTTAATACGCTGTTAACTGTGTGTAGCCTGATCGTACTTGACCGTAATCGGGCAGAGGCGATTGACTGCCTGCCTCACCCCGTCGTCGACGCGAGGCAAGCCCTTGACTGCTGATCTGCTCGCACCCCTCGACCTGGCGTTCTGGAACATCGAGTCCGCCGCGCACCCCATGCACCTCGGTGCCCTGGGCGTGTTCTCGGCGCACTCGCCCACCTCGGGCGCGCACGCCGCCGACCTGCTCGCCGCCCGGGCGGCCGCCGTGCCGGGGCTGCGCATGCGCATCCGGGACGTGTGGCGCCCGTTCGACCGGGACCGGCCGCTCGACCTGCGCCGCCCGCTCGCCTTCGGGGGCGCGGTCCGCGAGCCCGACCCCCACTTCGACCCGCTGCGCCACGTCCGGCTGCACGCCCCCACCGCCGACTTCCAGGAGGCGGCCGGCCGGCTCATGGAGCGCCCGCTGCAGCGCGGCCGACCGCCCTGGGAGGCGCATGTGCTGCCCGGCCGGGACGGCGTGTCCTTCGCGGTGCTGTTCAAGTTCCACCACGCCCTCGCGGACGGCCTGCGCGCGCTCGGCCTGGCCGCCGCCGTCCTCGACCCCATGGACCTGCCCGAGCCCCGGCCCCGCCCCGCCGAGGCGGCCCGCGGGCGTCTGCCGGACGTGCGCCGACTGCCCTCGCTGGTGCGCGACGCGCTGTCCGACGTGGGGCGCGCCCTGGACATCGGCGCCTCCGTCGCCGTGTCGACCCTCGCCACCCGCCCCATCGCCGCGCTCACCGCCGAACCCACCGGCACCCGCCGCACCGCCGGGGTGGTCGTCGACCTCGACGACGTGCACCGGGTGCGCAAGAGCGTCGGCGGGACCGTCAACGACGTACTGATCGCGGTCGTCGCCGGGGCCCTGCGCCGCTGGCTCGACGAGCGCGGCGACGGCAGCGAGGGGGTGGCCCCGCGCGCGCTCATCCCCGTCTCCAAGCGCCGCCCGCGCACCGCGCACCCCCAGGGCAACCGGCTCTCCGGGTACTTGATACGGCTCCCCGTGGACGACCCGGACCCGCTCGGCCGGCTCGCGGCCGTCCGTACGGCGATGGACCGCAACAAGGACGCCGGTCCGGGCCGGGGCGCGGGTGCCGTCGCGCTGCTCGCCGACCATGTGCCCGCCCTCGGCCACCGCATCGGCGGACCGCTGGTGAGTCAGGCCGCGCGGCTCTGGTTCGACATCCTCGTCACCAGCGTGCCGCTGCCCAGCCTCGGCCTGAAACTCGGCGGGAACCCGGTCACCGCCGTCTTCCCGTACGCCCCGCTGGCCCGCGGCCAGTCCCTGGCGGTCGCCATCTCCACCTACCGCGGCCAGGTCCACTTCGGGCTGGTCGCCGACGCCCAGGCCGTACCGGACCTCCAGCGGTTCGCCGACGCCCTGACCGGGGAGGTGGAGACACTGGTCACGGCCTGCGAGGTCTGACCTCCCGGGTTTGGAGGTGTCCCCCGGCGCTGAAGTAAAATTCCGCGTTCGAACAGCGGGCGCGGCCGGAGCGCCGCGAGGTGACCAGGGGAAACGACAGCGCGATGACGGTGACAGAAGACGGCCTGGCGACGACGGACGAGGTGTCCGCGGAGTCGTACGGACCGGGCATCGACCCGGAGCGCCTGGCGATCTGCCTCAGCGTGCTCAAGGAGCTCGAGGAGATCGACGTCGACCACCCCGACGCGATCACCGTGCGCCGGGCCACCTCGCAGATCTACCGTACGGTCAAGCAGCGCCGCCGCCAGGAGCGCCGGGCCGCCAAGACCGAGCACGACCGGAAGGTCACCGAGGCCACCGCCACCGGCTCCGCGCAGCGCATCGACGACGAGACCGAGGGCATCCTGCCGTCGTCGAGCACCGAGGAGGGCAGGATCGCGGGGATACTCCAGCGCCCGCGCTCCTGCTACACCTGCAAGACGCGGTACGTGGAGGTCGACTACTTCTACCACCAGCTCTGTCCGGACTGCGCCCGGACGAACCGCGCCAAGCGCGACGCCCGCGCCGACCTCACCGGCAAGCGCGCCCTGCTCACCGGCGGCCGCGCCAAGATCGGCATGTACATCGCGCTGCGGCTGCTGCGCGACGGCGCCCACACCACGATCACCACGCGCTTCCCGAAGGACGCCATCCGCCGCTTCAAGGCCATGGACGACTCGGCGGACTGGATCCACCGCCTGGAGGTCGTCGGCATCGACCTGCGCGATCCGGCCCAGGCCGTGGCCCTGGCCGACCGGATGGTCGAGCAGGGCCCGCTCGACATCCTGATCAACAACGCGACCCAGACCGTGCGCCGGCTGCCGTCCGCGTACGCCGCGCTCGTCGAGGGCGAGAGCGCGCCGCTGCCCGCCGGTGAACTCCCCGCCCATCAGGTCATCGGCGCCTTCAATTCCGGCGCGGTCGACGGTCTGACCGCACTGCCCGTCGGCGTCAGCGGACTCGACGCGCAGAAGGTGGCCGACCTCGCCCTGGTGGCCGGCAACGCCAGCGTGGAGCGGCACCGCGCCGGGACCGCCATCGACGCGGGCGGGCTGGTCCCCGACGTCGTCGAGAGCAACACCTGGGTGCAGACCATCGAGCAGATCTCCCCGGTGGAGCTGCTGGAGACCCAGCTGTGCAACTACACGGCGCCGTTCATCCTGATCAGCAAGTTGCGGCCGATCATGGCCGAGGCCGCGCGCAAAGCGCCCGGCAAGCGCGCGTACATCGTCAACGTCTCGGCGATGGAGGGTGTGTTCAACCGCGGCTACAAGGGCGCGGGCCACCCCAACACCAACGCGGCGAAGGCCGCCATCAACATGGTGACGCGGACCAGCGCCCAGGAGATGTTCCAGACCGACGGCATCCTGATGACCTCCGTCGACACCGGCTGGATCACGGACGAGCGCCCGCACTTCGACAAGCTCCGCCTGGCCGAGGAGGGCTTCCACGCCCCCCTCGACCTGGTCGACGGCGCCGCCCGCGTCTACGACCCGATCGTGCGCGGCGAGTCCGGCGACGACGTCCACGGCGTCTTCCTCAAGGACTACGCCCCCGGCAAGTGGTGAGCCGCGCCGCCTGGTCCACGGCCCCATGCGGCGGTTCCGCTCGGCCACCTACCGGTACGTGGTGAGCCGCGCCACGTGGCTTGGCCGGGCGGCGCCGCTTCACCACGAGCCGGCGGGTGGCGAGCCGCGCCGCCGACTCCAAGGCCCTCGGCCGGGGTTCCGCTGGGCTGCATGCCGGTGCGTGGAGCGGCGCCGCGTAGTGCACGGCCGGGCGGCGCCGCTTCGGCACGAGCCGGCGGGTGGCGAGGCCGTGCCTACTCCGGGGCCCCCCATGCGGGCGTTCCGCTCCGCCACCAGTTCCAGCATCATCCGCCAGTCCTCCAGCACCCCGGCTCCGAGGGCCGCGAAGCGGCCCTCCTCGTCGGCCTGGTGCAGGCGGTGCAGGTCGTCGTCGGTCGGGGTGCCCCGCCATGGGTGGCCGCCCGGCAGCGGGCGTGCGGCGTCGGCGGTGCGTTCGGCGCGGCCGGTGGCGTCGGTGGGGCCCAGGAGATGGCCGATGGGGTGGACCAGGCCGGCCGGCTGGAGCTCCTTGCCGGCGGGGCGGCCGCGAGACAGCCGTTGCGGTGCGCCACCCGGTCATGGCGAGCTTGCGTCCGAGCCGACGGCACCTGAACTGATCCGCCGAACGGGTGAGACACAAAGGGTGACTTCCGGGGCGGAAAGGTCAATTCACATGGGCCGACATCCGGGTGACTTGCCGTAGTTACGCCAATTTTTCGGCGCTATCGAGCAGGTGACCGCTCATCTGGTTAACCTGAGGCGGACGGACAGCAGTACGGGGTACCACCACACCCACACCCACGGTCCGTCATGGGACAAGCCGGTCCACAGCGGTTTGCTCTCCTTGGAGTTACCGGCGCCACCGCGTCCGAACTGCCTACCCGTACGACCCGAGGGCGCGTCAGACGCCGGTCCGCCAAGTGGCCGGCCCGCCCCGAGGGTGACCCGACACATAAGGAGTGCGCGGTGACACCGGAGAAGACGAATCGCGAGCAACGCCCCAAGGAACGCCCCGAGCCCGCCGGCCGGCGGTCCGGCGAGCTCGGCAGCCTTGAAGTGTGGGCCCGGTCCGCCCCCATCCGCCTCGCGGGCTACGAGGAGGACCTCGCCGAGCCCCACATCCTGCCCAGCGTGGACTGAACCGGAGCGCTGCGCGGCCACTGCAGGAGGGCACCCCTCGACCGAGGGGTGCCCTCCGCTGCTGTTCAGCGCCAGGGGCCGCCGCCTCCGGTCGCTGGTCATCGGATCAATGCATGCAATAATCGACCAAGTGAGTGTAGGAGGCTGTTCTGACAGCGATGTCGCCTGTTAAATATCGGATGACTGCTGCTCCTTGATCGGAAGAGGTCCCGTGAGCCCCACCCCCGCACGCGTCGTCGCCGTCGACACCCACGACATCCGCTTCCCCACCTCACGCGAGCTCGACGGCTCCGACGCGATGAACCCCGACCCCGACTACTCGGCCGCGTACGTCGTCCTGCGCACCGACGCCGCCGACGGCCACGAGGGACACGGGTTCACCTTCACCATCGGCCGGGGGAACGACGTCCAGGTCGCCGCGATCCAGGCGCTGCGCGGGCACGTCGTCGGCCGCGCGGTCGACGAACTCTGCGCCGACCCGGGCGCGTTGAGCCGCGACCTGATCGGCGACAGCCAGCTGCGCTGGCTCGGCCCCGAGAAGGGCGTGATGCACATGGCGATCGGCGCCGTCGTCAACGCAGCCTGGGACCTCGCCGCCAAACGCGCGGGCAGGCCGCTGTGGCGGCTGCTCGCCGACGCCGAGCCCGAGTGGCTGGTCCGGCAGATCGACTTCCGCTACCTCACCGACGCCCTCACCCCCGACGAGGCCCTCCACCTCCTCCGGCGCGGCAAGGAGGGCGCCGAGCAGCGGACAGCCCGCATCCTGGAGCACGGCTACCCCGCCTACACCACCTCCGCCGGCTGGCTCGGCTATGACGACGCCAAGCTCACCCGGCTCGCCGCCCAGGCCGTCGCCGACGGCTTCCGGCAGATCAAGCTGAAGGTCGGCGCCGACCTCGACGACGACATCCGGCGCTGCCGGGTCGCCCGCGAGGTCGTCGGCCCGGACATCCGCGTGGCCGTCGACGCCAACCAGCGCTGGGACGTCGACGAGGCGATCCGCTGGACCGAGGCGCTGGCCGAGTTCGACCCGTACTGGATCGAGGAGCCCACCAGCCCCGACGACATCCTCGGTCACGCCGCCGTCCGCGCGGCCGTCGCCCCGGTGAAGGTGGCCACCGGCGAGCACGTGCAGAACAGGATCGTCTTCAAACAGCTCCTCCAGGCCGGCGCCCTCGACGTCCTCCAGCTCGACGCCGCCCGCGTCGGCGGCGTCAACGAGAACCTCGCGATCCTGCTGCTCGCCGCCAAGTACGGCGTCCCGGTCTGCCCGCACGCCGGCGGCGTCGGGCTGTGCGAACTCGTCCAGCATCTGTCGATGTTCGACTACGTCGCCCTCTCCGGCACCACCGAGGACCGCGTCATCGAGTACGTCGACCATCTGCACGACCACTTCCTCGACCCGGTGGTGATCCGCGAGGGCCACTACACCGCACCCACCGCGCCGGGCTTCTCGGCCGCCATGCGCCCCGAGTCCATCGCCCGCTACACCTACCCCGACGGCGCCTTCTGGGCAGCCGACCTCACCGACGGCCCGAACAAGGAGCAGGCGGCATGAACGACTTCGAGGGACTGAAGGCCCTGGTGACCGGCGGCGCCTCCGGCATCGGCCGGGCCACCGCCGAACTGCTCGCCGAGCGCGGCGCCCAGGTCGCCGTCCTCGACCTGGACCCGTCCGGCGTCGACAAGCCGCTGCTCGCCCACCGCGCCGACGTCACCGACGACGCCTCGGTCCGTACGGCCGTCGCGGCGGCCGCCGCCGGGCTCGGCGGAATCGACGTCCTGGTCAACAACGCGGGCATCGGCGCCCAGGGCACCGTCGAGGACAACGACGACGCCGAGTGGCACCGCGTCTACGACGTCAATGTCGTCGGCATGGTGCGCGTGGCCCGCGCCGCCCTGCCGTATCTGCGCCGGTCGGCGCACGCCGCGATCGTCAACACCTGCTCCATCGCCGCCACCGCCGGCCTCCCGCAGCGCGCCCTCTACAGCGCCACCAAGGGCGCTGTGCACGCCCTCACCCTCGCCATGGCCGCCGACCACATCCGCGAGGGCATCCGCGTCAACTGCGTCAACCCCGGCACCGCCGACACCCCGTGGATCGGCCGCCTCCTCGACGCCGCCGACGACCCGGCGGCCGAACGCGCCGCCCTGGAGGCCCGCCAGCCCACCGGCCGCCTGGTCAGCGCCGCCGAGGTCGCGGGCGCCATCGCCCACCTGGCCAGCCCGCTGTCCGGCGCCACCACCGGCACCGCGCTCGCCGTCGACGGCGGCATGCAGGGCCTGCGACTGCGCCCGGCGGCGTCATGAACACCACCACCGCCGAGTTGGGCTTCGGCGCGGCAGGGATCGCCGGCCTCTACACCGAGGTCACCGAGCAGCAGGCGTACGACGCCGTGCAGGCCGCCTGGCGCCACGGCATCCGCTCCTTCGACACCGCACCCCACTACGGCCTCGGCCTCTCCGAGCGCCGCCTGGGCGAGGCCCTGCGCGACCACCCCCGCGCCGAGTACCGGATCTCCACGAAGGTCGGCCGCCGCCTCGAACCGTCCGACGGCACCGGTGAGGACCTCGCCCACGGCTTCGCCGTCCCCGCCACGCACCGCCGCGTCTGGGACTTCACAGCCGACGGCATCCGCCGCACCCTGGAGGCGTCCCTTCAGCGCCTCGGCCTCGACCGGGTCGACACCGTCTACCTCCACGACCCCGACGACCACGCCGAGCAGGCGTTCCGCGAGGGCTACCCGGCGCTGGAGAAGCTCCGCTCGGAGGGCGTCGTCGGCGCGATCGGCGCCGGCATGAACCAGTCGGCGATGCTCACCCGCTTCGTCCGCGACACGGACGTCGACATGGTGCTCTGCGCCGGCCGCCACACCCTCCTCGACCACAGCGCCCTCACCGACCTGCTCCCCGCCGCGCTGGAACACGGGGTGAAGGTGGTGATCGGCGGCGCCTTCAACTCCGGCCTGCTGGCCGACCCCAGGCCGGACGCGACGTACAACTACGCCCAGGCGCCGACCGAGTCGGTGGAGCGCGCCCTGCTCCTGAAGGAGGCCGCCGAACGCCACGGCACCACCCTGCGCGCCGCCGCCCTCGCCTACTGCGCCGCCCATCCGGCAGTGGTGAGCGTCCTGGTCGGCGCCCGCTCCGCCGCCGAAGTGGACGACTGCGTACGCCAGTTCCGTACGCCCGTCCCCGCCGCCCTCTGGGCCGAGCTGCGGACGTCGGGCCTGCTGCCTGAAGGAGAGTGGCCGTGACCGTCGACGCCCACCACCACGTCTGGGACCTCTCGGTGCGGGACCAGGACTGGATCCGGGGCCCGGAACTACGGCCGCTGCGCCGGAACTTCACCCTGGACGACCTCGCCCCACAGGCCCGCGCGGCCGGCGTCGACCGCACCGTCCTCGTCCAGACCGTCACCGTCGCCGAGGAGACCCCCGAGTTCCTCGCCCTGGCCGCCGCGCACGACCTGGTGGCCGGCGTGGTGGGCTGGACGGACCTCACCCGCCCTGACGTCGCCGACGAACTGGCCGGACTCCGGGAACTCCCCGGCGGGCGGTACCTCAAGGGCATCCGGCACCAGGTCCAGGGCGAGCCGGACCCGCAGTGGCTGCTGCGGGCGGACGTACGGCGTGGACTGCGGGCCGTCGCGGACGCCGGGCTGGTCTACGACCTGGTCGTCCTGCCGCACCAGCTGCCGGCCTGCGTCAGAGCGGCCGAGGTCCTGCCCGGGCTGACCTTCGTCCTCGACCACCTCGGCAAGCCGCCCATCGCCTCCGGCACGCTCGAACCCTGGGCCGCACACGTCAGGGCCCTGGCCGCGCTCCCCAACACCGTCTGCAAGGTGTCCGGCATGGTCACCGAGGCCGACTGGGCGGCATGGCGCACGGCGGACCTGCGCCCCTACTGGGACACCGTGCTGGACGCCTTCGGCCCGGGCCGCCTGATGCACGGCTCGGACTGGCCGGTGTGCACCCTCGCGGCGACGTACGCGCAGGTGACGGACCTCGCGGGGACCTTGGCGGCGGATCTGACCCCCGACGAGCGGCACCAGCTCCTCGACACCACCGCCACCCGCGTCTACGGCCTCTGAGCCGCGGCCTCCAGCCGGGTCGGCGGCAGGAACTCCCGCACATACGTCCGCTCCCAGCACGCGCCCGTCTCCCGCAGCTCCCGCCAGGTGGTGTACCGGTAGCGGAAGAGACGGGCGCGGATGTGGCGCGGCGGGCGGTCGGGCGGGAAGGGGGAGCGGCGCAGCAGCCTCAGCGTGTCGCGGTCGTTCTCCAGCAGCCGCTCCACCAGCGCGCCGAACCACGACCCGGCGTACGCCGGGGACAGCGCGACGAACCACATCATCCAGTCCAGCCGCAGATGGTAGGGCGCGAACTGGCGCGGCCAGCGCCGAGGGTCGCCCGGCTTGCCCTTGAACTCGTACTCCCGCCACTCCGCATCCGCCCGGGGCACGTCGTCGAGCGTGCCCTCGACGATCACCTCGTAGCGCACCCGGCTGACGCTGCCGAACGCGCCGTAGGTGTTGACCAGGTGCAGCGGGTCGAACGTGCGGTTCATGACCTGGCTGCGGGAGATCAGGTTGACGACCGGGCGGTGGCTGAGGAACAGGATCAGCGCGGCCACACCGAGGACCACCACCTCGTACCAGAGCGGCGTGCCGGGCACGGACGGAGCGTCGTACGGCAGCCGCAGCGCGGACAGGGCGAGCACGATGGTGATCCAGTTCAGCCAGGAGAAGTTGCCGCTGAGCACCAGCCACAGCTGGGTCACGATCATCAGCGCGGCGGCCGCCGACGCGATCGGCTGCGGGGTGAACAGCAGGAACGGCACGGCGAGTTGGGTGACATGGTTGGCGGCCACCTCGACCCGGTGCAGGGGTTTGGGCAGATGGTGGAAGAACCAGCTCAGCGGGCCGGGCATCGGCTGGGTCTCGTGGTGGTGATCGAGGCAGGTCAGCTTGCGCCAGCAGGGGTCCCCGCGCAGCTTGATCAGCCCGGCGCCGAACTCCACCCGGAACAGGATCCAGCGCAGCAGGAACAGCACCACGATCGGCGGCGCCACCTCGTCGTTGCCCAGGAACACCGCGAGGAACCCGGTC
The DNA here is from genome assembly GCF_044391385.1 of Streptomyces sp. NPDC018693. Lineage (NCBI taxonomy): Bacteria > Bacillati > Actinomycetota > Actinomycetes > Kitasatosporales > Streptomycetaceae > Streptomyces > Streptomyces sp. NPDC018693. The sequence goes on from NZ_JBIRZZ010000005.1 coordinate 71,552, forward strand.
TCCAGCAGCAGCGACTCCCAGCCGAAGCCGTACCAGGTCTGACCGACGTTGACGATCGACAGATACAGCACCCACGGCACCAGCCACAGCGCCATCGCGGCCCCCAGCGGGACGTGGGAGTCCACCCCCGCGAGCAGCGCCGCCGACACCGCGCAACCCGCCCAGGCGACCCCCGCGAAGAACCGGTCGGAGTAGTGCCACTGGAACAGACTGGGCGCCCTCCTGAACGGCACCCGGGCGACGAAGCGCGGCACGGGCAGCATGCCCCGCTCCCCGAGCAGCGCCCGGAACTGCAGCGCGGCCGTCAGGAACGCGACCAGGTACACGGCGGCCAGGGCCCGCTGGAAGACCAGCCGGCTCAGCCAGTAGTCGGATGCGCTGAACCAGTCCACGCCCCTGCGCTCCTCTCCGCCCCACTGTCCCCCGTCACTCTGCCAGTACCGTGGCCCCGGTCGAAGAATCGGACAAATCCTGGCAAGGTGGGCCCATGGCTGATCGGGGAGCGAGCGCCCTGTCTCTCCCGGACGACTGGCCCGCCCACCCGGATCCGATCCTGGCGCTCAACCGCATGGGCAGCTTCGACTGGGACCTGGACACCGGCCTCTTCCACATGGACGCCCGGGCCCACGAGATCTTCGACCTGCGCCCCGACGAATTCGACGGCCGCCCCGAGTCCCTGGCGGTCCGAGTCCCCCGGGCGGAGAACCAGCGCCTCGACGCGCTGGTCGCCCAGGCCATCAAGGACGGCAGCGAGAACTACGGCGCCTACTTCCGGATACGGCTGCGCGACGGCGCCCTGCGCTGGACCCACACCCAGGGCTACATCCGGCGCGACGACACCGGCCGCCCCCGCCGGATCATCGGTATCGTCCGCGACGCCACCCAGGAACTGGCCGACCTCGCGGTCCGCCGCGACGAGGCCGTCCCGGCCGAATCCGACCGCACCCAACCCAACGTCGTCCAGCTCACCACCGCGGCCCTGGCCCACGCCCGGACCGTGCGGGACGTCATCGACGTCCTCAAGGACACCCACGGACTCACCCATCTGGGCGCGACCAGCCTGGTCATGGGCCTGGTCGAGGCCGGCCGGATCCGGCTGATCGCCGAGGGCCCCGAGGGCAGCTTCGTGCCGGGCACCCTGGTCACCGGGATCGACGAGCCCTACCCGATGAGCGAGGTCGTCCGCACCCTCACACCCCGGTTCATCGAGTCGCCCGAGGAGTTCGCGGCCGGCTACCCGATCCTCTGGCCGCACATCACCGACCTGGAGATCACCGCGGCGGCCTATCTGCCGCTCATCGTGCAGGCCCGCCCGATCGGCGCGATGGGCCTGCTCTACAGCGACCGCACCGGCTTCCGGCCCGAGGAGCGCGACATCCTCGTCGCGCTCGGCAGCAGCATCGCGCAGAGCCTGCAGCGGGCGATGTTCTACGAGCAGGAGAAGGACATCGCCCAGGGCCTGCAGCAGGCCATGCTGCCGCGCACCATCCCCAGCGTGCCCGGCGCCGACGTCGCCGTCCGCTACCGCGCGGCCACCATCGGCGGCTCCCTCGGCCGGGACATCGGCGGCGACTGGTACGACCTGATCCCGCTGCCCGGCGGCCGCGTCGGAGCCGTCATCGGAGACGTCCAGGGCCATGACACCCACGCCGCCGCCGTCATGGGCCAGCTGCGGATCGTGCTGCGCGCCTACGCCGCCGAGGGGCACACCCCGGCCACCGTGATGGCCCGCGCCTCCGTCTTCCTGCACGAACTGGACACCGACCGCTTCGCGACCTGCCTGTACGCCGAGGCCGACCTGTCCACGGGCGTGGTGCAGGTGGTCCGCGCGGGCCATATCGACCCGCTGGTGCGCGGCACGGACGGCACCTGCCGCCGGATCGCCGTCCCCGGCGGGCTGCCGCTGGGCCTGTCGGCGGAGTTCGGCAGCCTCCAGTACCCCGTCGGCACCATCGAGCTGGACCCCGGCCACACGCTGCTGCTGTGCACCGACGGCCTGGTCGAGCAGCCCGGCGCCGACCTCGACGACGGCATGCGCACCCTGGTCGCGATGATCGCCGCCGGTCCCGACGACGTCCGCTCCCTCGCCGACCGGCTCATCGACATGGCCGAGGAACGCGGCGGCGACGACGACGTGGCGCTGCTCCTGCTGCGCCGGCGCGGCCAGCAGGCCCGACGGGTCGGCGGCCGTCTCCAGCAGCACGTGGCCCCCGGCGACCCGGAGGCGCTGTCCCACGCCCGCCACATGATCCGCGCCGCCGTGCGCGCCTGGGGGGCCCGCCACCGCGCCGACGAGATCGAACTGGTCGCCGACGAGCTGATCACCAACGCCCTGATGCACACCGAGGGCGCGGCCATCCTCACCCTGCGCGCCCTCACCGCCGCGGACCGCCGGCTGCGTGTGGAGGTCGAGGACTCCTCCAGCGCCCTGCCGCGCCGTCGCGAGGCCGGGGAGTCGGGGGTGTCCGGGCGCGGGCTGCTCCTGGTCGACCTGCTGACCGACGCGTGGGGCGTGGAGGCGCGGGGCGGCGGCAAGTGCGTGTGGTGCGAGTTCGTCGTACCGGGCCGCGGCTGAGCGTGGATGGCACCCTGGACGTATGCCGGAGCTGCCCGAGGTGGAAGCGCTCAAGGACTTCCTCACCGAGAACCTGGTCGGCCACGAGATCGTCCGGGTGCTGCACGTCGCGATCAGCGTCCTCAAGACGTACGACCCGCCCGTCACGGCCCTGGAGGGCCACGTGGTCGCCGCCGTGCACCGACACGGCAAGTTCCTCGACCTTCAGACGGCCGGCGGCCCCCGCCTGGTGACCCATCTGGCCCGCGCGGGCTGGCTGCACTGGAAGGACCGCCTTCCGGACGGCGTCCCCCGCCCCGGCAAGGGCCCGCTGGCCCTGCGTGTCGCCCTGGAGACGGGCGCGGGCTTCGACCTGACCGAGGCCGGCACCCAGAAACGCCTCGCGGTGTACGTCGTCCACGATCCCCAGGAGGTCCCCGGCGTGGCCCGCCTCGGCCCGGACCCGCTGGCCGACGACTTCGACCTCGACCGCTTCACGGCGCTGCTCTCCGGCGAGCGCCGGCAGCTCAAGGGCGCCCTGCGCGACCAGAGCCTGATCGCCGGCGTCGGCAACGCCTACAGCGACGAGGTCCTGCACGCCGCGAAGATGTCCCCGTTCAAACTGGCCTCGTCGCTCACCCCCGAGGAGAGGGAACGGCTGTACGAGGCCCTGCGTGTCACGCTCACCGAGGCGGTGGACCGCTCCCGGGGCCTGGCCGCCGGACGCCTGAAGGCGGAGAAGAAGTCCGGCCTGCGCGTCCACGGCCGCACCGGCGAGCCCTGCCCGGTCTGCGGCGACACCGTCCGCGAGGTCTCCTTCAGCGACTCCTCCCTGCAGTACTGCCCCACCTGCCAGACGGGCGGCAAGCCGCTGGCCGACCGAAGGCTGTCCCGGCTGCTGAAGTAGCCGCGCGATGCGCGATCATGGGGTGACGGACCGGACCCACAGGGGGGACACCCATGACGACTCTGCCCGACCGGCCGCACACCGCGCTGCTGGTCATCGACGTCCAGAACGGCGTCGTGGCGCGGGCCCACGACCGCGACGGTGTGCTGCGCAACATCAGCGACCTGATCGACCGGGCCCGTTCGGCGGACGTCCCGGTGGTCTGGATACAGCACTCCGGCCGCTCGCTCGAACCCGACACCGAGGCATGGCAGTACGTCCCGGAACTGGTCCGGCAGGCGTCGGAGCCGCTCGTCCACAAGACCTACCGGGACTCCTTCGAGGCCACCGAACTGGAGTCGGTGCTCGCCGGGCTGGAGGTGGGCCGCCTCGTCGTCACCGGCGCCCAGACCGACTTCTGCGTCCGCTCCACCCTGCACGGAGCCTTCACCCGCGGCTACGACGTGACCCTGGTCGGCGACGCCCACACCACGGAGGACCTGCGCGGCCACGGGGCACCGGCCCCGGAGCAGGTGATCGCCCACACGAACTTCTACTGGAACGGCCAGCGGGCCCCCGGCCGCCGGGCGGCGACCGTCGACACGGCGGACGTGACCTTCTAGTCCTGCCGTGAGGGCAGCTGCACCAGCACATGGCCCTCGGACGTGCGCACCTCGTAGCGGGCGATCTGGTCGGTGTGCCAGGCGGAGCCGCCGTGCATCGTGTTGGCGCGGGCGTCGTGGTCGGGGGCCGACCAGCTGGTGACCGTCTGCTCGGACCCGTCGAGTCCGATGATGACCAGCCGGCAGGCGCGGGGGCCCGCGGCGTCCTTCACCTTCAGCTCGACCCTGCTGCCCCAGGCCGCGTCCTCGGCCGTGATCTCCGCCCACACGCCCGAACGCTCGTCCGTGGCGGTGACCCGCACGGCGTCGGAGCCGTCGCCGCCGGCCAGCACGGCGAACGCGGGCCCGGCCAGCGCGACCACCACCGACGCGGCCACCGCGTACAGCAGCCGGCGGCGCGCGGACCGCCGCCGGGCGGCAACTTCGCCGAGCAGCCGGTCCAGCAGCCGGGGACCCGGCCCGGCGAAGGGGTGCACGGCGCGCGGGGTGGCGCGCCGGTAGAGCATCATCTGACGCGTGGTGGGGCCGAACTCGGTGACCTGGGCCGCGCACCGAGGACACTCCATGAGGTGGTCCTCGAAGCGGAATGCCTCCGCTTCGTCCAGCACGCCGAGCGCGTACGCACCGACGTCCGCATGCCTTTCCAGGGACCTCATGCCGAATCCTCGTGCCGTAGGGTGCGGGTGGGGTTACTCCTTGCTCCCACCGGTACGGACCAGGACGCCGAATCACTCAGGCCGGACACCGAATCGTGACCAGATGTTCGGAGCGGGCGGGCCCTCGGATTGGTCGGAATCTAAAAAAGATGGATCGCGAGATGCCCCAGCGGCAGACCGAGCTGCCAGGCGGGCGTCCAGACCTTCGGCCCCTCGTCCTCCCCGATCACCGGGGCGCCGCCCGGCACCGCGTTGAGATCGGGCGCGAGCAGCTCGGTCTCCTCCAGCCACCGCCAGGCCGCCGCCGCCAGCTCCAGGTCCGGTGACGGGTCCCCCGAGGCGGCCTCCTGCTCGGCGAGTCGGGCCATCCGCTCGCCCACCCAGTCCTGCCACGGCTGGTCGTACGCGGTCAGCGACAGCCAGGTCTCCAGCTGGGTGACGACGCGGATCCCGGGCAGCTCGCCGTCGGTGTCCGACAGGAAGATGGTCAGCGCCAGCGCGTCGCGTCCGGCGCGGAACTCGAAGGACGTCGGCGGCATGAGATCGCCGGTCCGCAGCAGCTCGTCCGCGATGTACTCGGCGTACAACCAGGCCATGGGGACGGTGAGTTCGCCGCCGTCGGCGCCGTCCGTGCTCTGATGACCTCTGTGCAGCATCCCTTCCTGCCTTCCTCCGGTGCGTGCGCGTCGCCCGTCGCCGGCACCCCAGTCCGGAACACGGATGAGGACAGCCGATTACTCAACCGGGGTGGTCGGCAAGGCGCTTTACGGAGGTTTGACTCGGCCGCTGGTTTCAGTGCAGGTCGGCCGCGTATCCGGGAAGCACCCGGCGCAGGGCGCGCAGCGCGTAGTACGCGCGCGACTTCACGGTACCGGGCGGAATCCCCAGGATCTCGGCGGCCTCCGCCACACTGGCCCCCTGGAAATACACCAGCACCAGTACTTCACGGTGCTCCGGAGTGAGTGTCTTCACAGCCTGGCGCACATCGAGGGCCGCGGCGGCGCGCTCGGCGTGATCGGCGCACACCGGCGCGTGCTCCAGCACCGCGTCACCGACCTCGGCGGGCCGTGCCTGTCGGGCGCGCCGCGCGTCGATCGCGAGGCGCCGCGCGACGGTCATCAGCCAGGGCCGTACGGAGTCGAAGTCGTCGGCGCGCAGCGCCTCGGGGTGCTGCCAGGCGCGCACCAGGGTCTCCTGTACCAGGTCCTCGGCGCGCTGCCGGTCGCCGTCGCACAGCCTGAGCAGCAGCGCGAACAGCGGCCGACCGTGCTCGCGCTGCAGCGCGGCGAGCTCGTGCTCGGCGGTCGTCGTGGGGTGCGGAAAGGCGGTAGCGGCAGGCATGCGCGTATGGCACCTCAGGCGGGCCGCTTCGGACAGTGCGCGCACACGGGTCTGCGACGGACGGTCGATCGCGTCGACGAACGGTTCGACGAACGGTCCGCTCCGGTCCGGACCCGCCCTTAGGCCGATCGCGCGCATCGGCGGGACCAGAAGGGAGCGGCGGGGCGGTTCATGACCGGGCATGGACTAGTAGTGAGGCGTGCGTAAATACGACAATCCTCTCGCAAAGGGGTGATTTGGTGATCGCGCGCAGACGACAGGTGGCCCTCGCCCTGACCGCCCTGCTCGCGGCGGCCGCCGCCTGCCAGGCCCAGGAACGCCAGGAGCCCGCGCCGACCGGACAGCCCGCACCCTCCGCCGCCCCCACCCGCGGCTTCACCCTCGTCGCCTCCGGCGACATCCTGCCGCACACCTCGATCATCGACCGCGCCCGCTTCGACGCCGGCGGCACCGGCCACGACTTCCGCCCCATGTTCGAGGGCGTCGAACCGGTCGTCTCCCGTGCCGACCTCGCCCTGTGCCACATGGAGACCGTGTACGGCGCAGGCGGCGACTACACCGGCTACCCCGCCTTCAAGTCCCCGCCCGAGATCGCCGACGCCCTCGCCACCACCGGCTACGACGGCTGCTCCGCCGCCTCCAACCACAGCCTCGACGACGGCGCCGCCGGGGTCCGCCGCACCCTCGACGCCCTCGACCGCGCCGGCGTCCGCCACGCCGGCACCGCCCGCACCGAGGCCGAGGCCAACGCGATCACCCTGCTGCACGCGGGCCCCGCGACGGTCGCCCACCTCGCCTACACCTACGACACCAACGGCTACCCCCAGCCCCCGGAGGCACCCTGGACGGTCGACCTCATCGACGAGAACCGTGTCCTCGCCGACGCCAAGGGCCGGCGCCGACGTGGTCGTCGTGTCGATGCACTGGGGCACCGAATGGCAGGACGCCCCCGACGACCTCCAGCTCACCCTCGCCCGCACCCTCACCGCCTCCCGTACCGACGGCCGCCCCGACATCGACCTGATCCTCGGCACCCACGCCCACGTCCCGCAGGCGTACGAGAAGGTCAACGGCACCTGGGTCGTCTACGGCATGGGCGACCAGATCGCCGGCGAGATGTTCAACCACCAGGGCACCCGGGACCACCGCGGCAACCAGTCCACCCTCGCCCGCTTCACCTTCGCCCCACCGGCCCGCCCCGGCGCCCGCTGGGAGGTGGCCAAGGCCGAGTTCGTACCCCAGCTGTTCGACGTCGACGCCGGCCGTGTCGTCAACCTCAACCGCGCCCTCGCCCAGGGCGCCGACGTCCAGGGCGTACGCGACCGCATCCGCGACATGGTCCTGAGCCGGGGCGCGGCTCAGGACGGCCTGACGATGGGCGAGTAGCGATTCACGCCCCCCACCCGCCGGGCCATCCCCGCCCCCACTCGGCCGGACGGGTTAATTCACACCCCCACACCGGTGTCACAGTGGTGCGCCAACCCCTCACCGGGCGACTCATGACTCATGAAGAAGGATCAGTTCCTCACCAGGCGCCGGATGATGCTGGCCGGCGCCGCGGCTTTGGGTACGGCCACCACAGTCGGCGTCTTCTCCTGGCGCATCCCCGCCGAGCCCTCGCCCCCGGCCAACCCCGGCCCGGCCAGGCCCGCCGCGAGGGCCCCCCAGAAGCCGTCGGCCTACCGCCTTGAGCCCCTCACCGGCTACGGCCCCCCGCGCACCGCCCCCGGCCGCCTCCCGGTCCGCCGTGAACCGCTCCTGCGGATGACCGGCCGCGGCCGCACCATGGTGCTGACCTTCGACGACGGCCCCGACCGCCGCTACACCACGGCGATCCTCGACACCCTCGCCGAGTACGACGTCCGCGCGATGTTCTTCGTGTGCGGGGAGATGGTCGGCGGCAACGAGGACCTGCTCGCCCGGATGGCCGAGGAGGGACATGCCGTCGGCAACCACACCTGGTCCCACCCCCTGCTCACCAAGCTGACCCGGAGCCAGATCCGGTCCCAGATGGAACGCACCTGCGACATCATCGAGGCCACCCACGGCGGGCGCCCCGAGTGGTTCCGCGCCCCCTACGGCGCCTGGAACCGCGCCGCCTTCCAGCTCGGCGCCGAGCTCGGCATGGAGCCGCTGGCCTGGACCGTCGACACCCTCGACTGGACCACCCCGGGCACCCGCACCATCGTCGACCGGGTGCAGAACGGCGCCGCCCCCGGCGTCGTGGTGCTCTCGCACGACGCCGGGGGCGACCGCTCCCAGAGCGTGCAGGCGCTGCGCCGCTATCTGCCGCGGCTGCTGGATTCCGGCTACCACATCGGCGTACCGCGCGGCAGGAACGCCTGAGGGAATGACGCCCGCCCGGCCGGGACCGCTCAGCGGACCTCGGTCAGGCGGGCGAAGGCGACCACGTTCCCGTCGTATCCGTTCGCCTGGGAGAAACCGCCGCCGCAGGTGATGACCCGCAGTTCCGGCGCTCCCTTGGAGGCGTAGACCCGGTCGCCGGGGAAGTTGTTCTTCTCGAAGACCTCGATGCCGTAGATCTCGAAAACCGCGGTCTTTCCGTCCTGGCGCGCCACCTCGACGCGATTTCCCTTCTTCAGCGCCCCGAGCCCGTAGAAGACGGCGGGCCCCTGCTGGTTGTCGACATGGCCGACGACGACCGCCGTGCCCTTCTCGCCGGGCGACACCGCGCCGGTGAACCAGCCCGCCAGGTTGGGGTCCTCCGGTGGCGGTGCGCCGACCCAGCCGTCGGCGTCCAGCCCGACCGGCATCATCGGCGCGTCGACCCGGATCGCGGGGATACGGACCCGGTCGGGGAGGGCGTACGGCAGCGGGTCCGGGGCGCGGCCGAGGAGGGTGGCCGCGTCGGCACGGCTGTCCGCGGCCGCCGCCGAGGCGGGCTGCGGCGGGCCCGCGTCGAACTCGCCGGAACCGTTGCGGATGAGCGCGAGACCGGTCAGCAGCACCAGCGCTATCACCCCCCAGGGGGCGCGCTTCTTGGGCCGCTCCTCCTCTTCCGCCAGCTCGGACAGCTCATATCCGGACATTCGCCATCCCCTTTCGACGCGGCCGTCGCCGCATCCTTATCGCGCATACGAGCACGCTAAGCGCGGCGCGCGAGAGCGGCGACGGGGACGGCGGCGAACGGGTGGCCCTCGCGGGGCGCGGTGCGCCATCCGAGTTGCCGCGGACAGGAATTTTCTGACGGTGCATGACCTGCAGCGATATCCGGCAGTGCGCTTTTCGTACGGCGTGTCGGCTCACCAGGACGGACCATTCCCGAAATGCGGGCGCGTGCAGGGCGTCTGAGGGTCGTTCCTGGAGGTGCTTTCTCGCCGATCGACCGGGGACGGGTCCCGGGGCGCCTTCCGCGGAGGATCACATGCGTACCACTCGTGCCCTGGCGGCCTCGGCCGCCGTGGTTGCCGCCCTCGGGCTCGCCGCCCCAGCCGCCGTCGCCCGCGACGGCGTGCCCGGCGGGCCGAGTCACGCCGGACCGAGCAACATCGTGGCGCTGCCCAGCGTCATCGCCCGCGGCGGCCAGCTGACGATCACCGTCGACAACTGCCCGCAGGGCGGCACCGCGACATCGAACGCCTTCCCGGAGACCAGACTGATCCCGATCCACGGGGGCAACCACACAGCGAAGGGCACCGCGACGATCAATGCCAACGCCGCCCCGGGGTCCTACGACATCACCGTCAACTGCTCCGGCAGGACCCTGACCCGCCCCGCCGCCTTCACCGTCATCGGCGGTGTCCGCGGCGGCCTCGGGGGCAGCAGCTCCAGCGGGGCGACGCCGACCGACATCGCCATCGGCGGGGGGCTCGTCGCGGCCGCGCTCATCGGCGGCGGGGTGTTCTGGATGCGCCGACGCGCCGAGCGCCGCATTTGAGTCCGGCGAGCGCACGTCGAAAGGTCTTCGGCCCGGCCCCATAGGGGGGTCCGGGCCGAAGACCTGGAAACGGCGAGACGGGGTGTCAGACGCCGTCCTCGCCCTCACGCCGCCGCGAGAAGTGGTACGCCGCGCCCACCGAACCGGCGATGAGCGCCAGGCCCAGGCCGATCTCCTTCAGGTCGAACCCGGCGACGCTGCCGCCCTCACCGGCGTTCACCCCCCCCAGCTCGGCGGCTGCAACGGCGTCGGGACCGGACGACCGCCGGCGACGGTCAGCCCGGTCGATCCGCTCACGCCGTCACAGGTGAACGTCACCTGGTACGCCGCGCCCGGACGGGCGTCCCAGTCCACGGTCGCCGTCGCCGACGTACGTTTCGCCGGGATCCGTACGGTGTCGAAGACACCCGACGACACGGTCACCGCGCCCTTGCAGCCGCCGTGGTGCCGGTCGACGCTCAGGGTGACCTGCCCTCCGGCGGCGACGGTCGACGACAGGACGCTGAGGCCGAACGGCGTGATGGTGCCGTCGACGGCACCGGCGGCCGGTGCGCAGAGGGTCAGGGCAGGTGCGGACCGTTTCCGCTTGCGCCAGACATGCACCCCGATGACCGAAACGCTAGGAACGCGTGTGCGCCCCCGCGATCGCAGTCGCGCGAATGGGGCACCCGTGGGGGCCGCACACGGGCCAGCCGTTCCCACGGCCGGGGGACTGCTGCGGCGTGGCGCGTCCCCCGGCGCGGACCGGCGGGGTGAGGGGCGTCAGCCCTTGATGTTCGGGAACAGGAGCTCGAACGGCTCCGGCGACGCGGTGATGCCCCGGCTGTACGGCGCGTCGAAGTCCCAGATCAGGAACAGCAGGAAGGCGATGAGCGCGGAGAACAGCCCCGCCAGGACGAGCTCACGCGGCGTACGCCGGATCTGCAGCGCGAACACCATGCCGATGGTGATCACGGCCCCGGCGATCAGCCCGAACCACACCACGCCCGGCATGGTCGGATCGGCCGAGTCGGCCCGCGCGGTGCGCGCCTGGTCGGCGGCGGCGACCTGGTCCAGCAGCGGCTGGTACGCCTGCGCCTCGAAGTCCGTCCCGGGTTCGTAGTCGGTGATGTCCACCCGGATCCGGCGGAAGAGCTCGTTGCCGCGCTCGGTCACTTCCCCGTTGTCGGCCATCTCGCGCCACTCGGTGGTGACGATGTGTCCGACATAGGCGTTGACATCGTCCCGAATGCGGTCACGTACGTCGGGCGGGTAGACCCGCACCCGCTCCGAGATCTCGTGCAACGCCTGGGCCTCCGCGTGGACGTGGTCCTCGGCGGCGCTGCGGGCCTCCCAGACTCCCGCGATGGCCAGACCCAGGACGATGGCGTACACCACACCGATCCACATCGTCATGTACTCGATGACGTCCGGGGTCTCGGACGTGTCCTCGTCGTCGGCGGCCCTCTTGTGCCGTACGAGGGTGATGACGATCACCACCGCGCAGGCGGCGGCCATCGCGAGGGTGAGAACAAGCCATTCAGGCAAGGGGATGCCTCCTGGTCGGGCGCTAGCGCGGGCGCAGTGCGGCGACGGCCGCGATGGCGGGCACGGTGATGAGCAGGACGTAGGTGAGCGGCGACGGGGCGCTCCGCGACCGCCGCTTGGGCGGCGGGGCGTGGTACGCCGGGTAGCTCACCGGTGACGCGCTGGGGCGCGGGGTGGGGGTGGGCGTCGGGGTCGGGGTGGGCGCCGTGCGCGGCACGGGTGCCGGCGGAGGCGGGGTAGGGGGTAGGGGCTTCGGTGCCGGCGCCGGTGGTGGTGGCGGGGCGGGCGCCGGTTTCGGCGGCTTCGGCTCGGGCGGCCTCGGTGTGGGCGACGGAGTCGGGGTGGGTGTCGGCGTGGGTGTCGGTGTGGGACTCGGCTTCGGTGGCTCCGGAGTCGGTTTCGGGGGCGGTGGGGGCGGCGGGCTCGGCTCCGGGCTCGGCTCCGGACACGGCGGCGGGGGCGGGGGCGGTGGGCACGGTGGTGGGGAGGGCCAGGTGCGGCCCCCCGCGACCGCCCGCGCCTCGGTGCCGCCCGGGCCGGTCGAGGCGTACGCACAGGCGTCCGCGACCGCCGCCCCGGCCGGCGCGCCCACCAGGATCCAGGTCGCGCTCAGCACCACCAACGCCCTTGCGGCGACGGCGAATCGGATCGGTTCGCAAGCATGCACGACGAAGATCATGAGACGTTCCGTGCCACTCCGAGTGCCCGCTTGGCCCGGATTGGCTCGAAGGGGGGAAGTTCGCGCACGAAGGTTTGATCAAGGAAGCGCCCGCACGTCCGGACCGACGTACAGGTGTGTGGGAGGCGGCTGTCGAAAAAGAATTTCTCGCCGCGTTTGAACACAACGCCCGCCCCCGTGCGTACCCAGTGCCGTGCGGCGGCGCAGAAGGGCGCTGCAACACCATTGCGATGATCGGGGAGTTGACGATGAACACCTCCTGGCGGAACGCCTCACTCGTGGCGAGTGCCGCGGTCGTGCTGGCGCTGACGACGGCGTGCGGTCAGGAAAGCGGCGGCAGTTCGGCAGTGAGCCAGAACGTGGGCGCCACGGCCCCGGCCGTGACCGGCGGCATCACCGGTGGCATCACCGGAGTGGGCGCCGGCGCGGGAGCCGGGGCGAGCACCAGCCCCGGTGCCGGCGCCGGTGCGGCCGCCCAGGGAGCGGCCGGCGAGCTGGCCGTCTCCGTGAACGGCGAGCTGGGCAAGATCCTGACCGACAGCAACGGCATGACTCTCTACCGCTTCGACCAGGACACCGCGGAGCCGCCCAAGTCCAACTGCGACGGCGACTGCGCGACCGCCTGGCCGCCCGTGCCCGCCGACGGTGTCACGGCCGGGGACGGGATCGACAAGTCGCTGCTCGGTGAGGTCACCCGCACCGACGGCAGCAAGCAGCTCACCATCGGCGGCTGGCCGGCCTACTACTTCGCCAAGGACGCCAGCGCCGGTGACATCAGCGGCCAGGGCGTGAACAACAAGTGGTTCGCGCTGGCCCCCGACGGCAAGAAGGCGACCAAGGCCGCCGACCAGCCCGGGCTTTCGGTCCGCAACGACCCGAACCTGGGCGAGATCGTCGTCGACAAGAACGGCATGACGGTCTACCGCTTCATGAAGGACTCCCAGTGGCCCATGAAGACCGCGTGCACCGGCGCGTGCCTCGAGAAGTGGCCCGTCGTCGCGCCGGTCGACGAGAAGGACACCGAGGGCATCGATCTGCAGGGCTCCACGCCCAACCGCGGCTACGTCGTCTTCAACCGCCCCGACGGCATCAAGCAGCAGACCATCGACTGCGTGCCGCTGTACACCTTCGCCAGTGACAAGGCGCCCGGTGACATCAACGGTCAGGGAGTGGGCGGCACCTGGTTCGCCGTCGCCCCCGACGGCAAGCCGGTCGGCGCCCCCGGGCAGAACTGATCACCTCCCCAGGGCTGATCCCCGCACCGCCCGGCAACGCCGGCCCCTGGTCCGCCCCCCTCCGCGCCGCACGGAGGGGGGCGGACCTTTTTGTCGCCGGTTGAGACGCCGCGCTTCGCGGATGCGATGACCGGGAACGGACGGTCAATTTCCGGTTCTGCTCGCCCGTTCGGCGGACGATCAGTAGCCTCAGCTCGAACACCGGATCGCCAACGCCTGGAGAGATAGATGGAGCGTCCCGCCTGGGCCCCACGAAGCATCGACATCTCGGTGCCTAGCGTCTCGCGCATCTACGACTACTTCCTCGGCGGATCCCACAACTTCGAGGTGGACCGCGAAGCGGCGCGCAGGGCAATGGAGTTCATGCCGGGACTGCCCAAGATCATGCAGGCGAACCGGGCGTTCATGCGCCGGGCGGTGCGCTACGCGGTCGGTCAGGGCATCACCCAGTTCCTGGACATCGGCTCGGGCATCCCCACCTTCGGCAACGTCCACGAGGTCGCCCAGAGGGCCGACCCCGGCGCGCACGTCGTCTACGTCGACCACGACCCGGTGGCGGTGGCGCACAGCCAGGCCGTGCTGGCCGGCAACGACACCGCGGACGTCGTGGCGGCCGATCTGCGCAAGCCGCAGGACATCCTGTCCAGCCCCCAGGTGCAGCGGCTGATCGACCCGAACCGTCCGGTGGCCCTGCTTCTCGTTGCCATACTGCACTTCGTGGAGGACGAGGACGACCCGTACACGGCGGTCGCACAGCTGCGCGACGCACTCGCGCCCGGCAGCCTGCTGATCCTCACCCATGCCTCGTACGAGGGAATCCCGCTGCCGCCCGGGCGGGCGGAGGGCGCGGTGGACGTATACAAGGACATTCGCAACCCGCTGGTCATGCGTTCGCGCGACGAGATCGCGCGGTTCTTCGAGGGGTACGACATGGTGGAACCGGGACTGGTGCCGATGCCGCACTGGCGGCCGGAGACGGCACCGGAGGACGAGGATCCGTATGCCTTCTCCGGTTTCGCCGGCGTAGGGACGACGGCGTGATCGCGGAGCCGGACGGGCCGGAGGACAGACTGCGCCGGTTCGCGACGATCTGGAGCCGGGCGGTGTTCCCGGTCACCTCGACGTCGCTGACGCGGCCGGAGTTCGAGGAGCTGCTGCTGCCGCTGGCCCGGCGGCTGCGTGAGGCGCTGCGCGCGCGGGCCTTCGACGCGGAGGCGGGCAGGGCGGTGGGGGCCGCCCTCGTGGCCGCGCACTGCACCGACCCGGAGGCGCTCAGCCGCGCCCTCGACTGCGTCGACGCCTATCTGGTGCTGTACTGCGGCGACGACGACGCCCAGCAGGGCCATGCGCAGGAGGAACTGCGCACCCGCTCCTCACGGTTGCAGCACGCCATGGCCGCCGGTTTCGCGCAGGCGCTGCGGGAGCGCACCCTGGCCGAGCAGGAAGCCATCGCGCGGGCAGCGCTGCAGGCCCAGGGCGTGGTGGCGCAGGCGCTGCACGCGAGCGAGGCCCGCTTCCGCGCGGTCTTCGAGGGCGCGGCCATAGGCATCGCGATCGCCGACCTCGCCGGCCATGTCCTGGAGGTCAACGGCGCGCTGCTGCGCATGTTCGGCGGCTCGGAGCAGACCCTTCGCGGGCGCAACGTCACCGACTGGACCCACGCCGAGGACGCCCCGCAGGTCTGGAAGCTCTACGACGAGCTGGTGCGCGGCGAACGCGAGCACTACCACGTGGAGAAGGCGTTCTACCGCCCTGACGGAACGGTCCTGTGGACCAATCTGACGGTCTCCCTGCTGCGGGACGCCGACGGCAACCCGCAGTACCAGCTCGCGCTGATGGAGGACACCACCGAGCGCCGGCTGCTCAACCTCCGGCTGCGCTACGAGGCCACCCATGACGCCCTCACCGGACTGCCCAACCGCACGCTGTTCTTCGAACGCCTGGAGAAGGTCCTGGCGGCCGGGGAGGCCCAGCGTTTCGGACTGTGCTACCTCGACCTCGACGGCTTCAAGACCATCAACGACAGCCTCGGCCACGCGGCCGGCGACCGGCTGCTCGTCGAGGTCGCCGACCGGCTCCAGTCCTGCGCGACCGCGCCCGGCGAGATGGTGGCCCGCCTCGGCGGCGACGAGTTCGTGGCCCTGACCACCGGACCGCAGGCCCGCCGCGAGGTCGACGAACTGGCCGCGCGCATCATGAACGCGCTGGTCGCCCCGGTCCGTATCGACGGCCGTGAACTGACCGTGCGCGGCAGCATCGGCATCGTGGAGGGCGCGGCGGGCGAACGCAGCGCGGCGGAGGTGCTGCGCAGCGCCGACATCACCATGTACCGGGCCAAGTCGGCGGGCGGCAACCGCTTCGAGCTGGCCGACCCGGAGGCCGACGCCCGGGCGATCACCCGCCACGGCCTGACCACGGCCCTGCCGACCGCCCTGGAACGCGGCGAGTTCTTCATCGAGTACCAGCCGCTCGTCCACCTCGGCGACGGCAGCGTACGCGGCGCCGAGGCACTGGTGCGCTGGCTGCACCCACAGCACGGCGTCCTCGGCCCCGACCGCTTCATCCCCCTCGCCGAACGCACCGGCCTGATCGTCCCGTTGGGCCGCTGGGTCCTGGAGGAGTCGGTGCGCCAGGCGAAGGAGTGGCAGGAACGCACCGCGCAGGACGCCCCGTTGCGCATCAACGTCAATCTCTCGCCCTGCCAGCTCACCCACTCCGGTCTGGTGCAGGACACGGTCGACATCCTCGAACGCGCGGGCGTGGAACCGCGGTCCCTGTGCCTCGAAGTGACCGAGTCGGCGCTGATCGGCGCCGACGACGACCTCCTCAAACCCCTGCGCCGCCTCGCGGAGATGGGCGTGGACATCGCCCTGGACGACTTCGGCACCGGCTACTCCAACCTCGCCAACCTCCGCCGCCTCCCGGTCAGCGTCCTCAAGCTGGACCGCTCCTTCACCCAGGGCATGCAGCAGTTCCCGGCCGACCCCGTCGACCTCAAGATCGTGGAAGGGATCGTCTCCCTGGCCCACAGCCTCGAACTCGCGGTCACCGTCGAAGGCGTGGAAACGGGAGCCCAGGCCGAACAACTCCGCGTACTCGGCTGCGACACGGCCCAGGGCTGGTACTACGCCCGCCCCGGCCCACCGGAGAGACTCCACGAGCTGGCGCTGGCGGACGCAACGGGCTAGCCATTTCACGGAAAGCCCGAATCGTTGCTCAGCCCTACGGTGTCACCGCTCCAGCAGCATCCGCTGCAGCTCCCGCGCCGCCCGCGGCGGGGCCACGTCGGTGCGATGGGCGAGCGCGATGGTGCGGTGCAGACCGGGGCGGGCCAGCGGAGTGACCCGCAGCCCGCGCCCCGACCTGGCGGCCACCATGCGCGGTACGACGGCCACCCCGAGCCCCGACCGCACAAAGCCCAGCACCGCGTCCATCTCCCCACCCTCCACCGCGAAGTCCGGCTCGAACCCGGCGGAGCGACACGCCGCGACGGTCAGCTCCCGCAGGTCGTAGCCGTGCCGGAACATCACCAGCCGCTCACCCTCCAGATCGGCGATCTGCACGGCTCGCCGCCCACCCCCCGGCCTGGCCGCCTCGGGTGAGGACACCACGACCAGATCCTCCCGCAGCAGCTCCACGGTGGTCAGCGCCGGCGACGGCGTGGGCAGCGGCAGCACCACCAGCGCCAGATCCAGGGCGCCCCGGGCCAGCTCACGCACGAGGTCGTGCGAGCCGCCCTCCTCGACCATCAGCCGCACCCCGGGATACCGGTCGTGAAAGGCCCGCAGCACATCCGGCAGCAGACCGGTGCACAGACTCGGTGTCGCCCCCAGCCGCACCCGCCCGCCGCGCAGCTGCACCAGCTCCTGCACCTCGTAGCGCGCCGTCTCCGCGTCGGCCAGGATCCGCCGCGCCAGCGGCAGCAGCGCCTCGCCCGCGTCGGTCAGCGTGATGTTGCCCCGCGCCCGCAGGAACAGATCGGCCCCGAGATCCCGCTCCAGCGCCCTGATCTGCTGCGACAGCGACGGCTGGGCCACATGCACGAGCTCCGCGGCCCGGGTGAAGTGCCGGGTCTCGGCGACGGCCACGAAGTACTGGAGCTGCTGGAACTGCATCCGGACAGCGTAACGCGGCATAGGGCCTGCCTATGGAAACAAGCCGGACCATGTCTTGGACCGATGGGGACGTTCGGCCCTACCGTCTCGTGGCATGGCTCTGGCAACGCGGACGGACCGACGGCCGTCCATGGCGCGCACCGTGTGGGACTCCTCCGTCGGCAAGAAGTCCGTGATGGCCGTCAGCGGTCTGATCATGCTGCTGTACCTGGTCGTCCACATGATCGGAAACCTGAAGATCTTCTTCGGCGAGGAGGAGTTCGACCACTACGCGCACTGGCTGCGCACGGTCGGCGAACCCTTCATGCACCACGAGTGGACGCTGTGGCTCGTCCGCGTCGCGCTGGTCGTCGCGGTCGTCGCCCACGCCGTCGCCGCCTACCAGCTCAGCCGCCGTGACCTCAGGGCACGCCCCAGCAAGTACGTGCACAGGAAGCCCCGCGCGACCTACGCCACGCGCACCATGCGCTGGGGCGGGATCATCCTCGCCCTGTTCATCGTCTGGCACATCCTGGACCTGACCACCGGCACGGTGCACTCCGGCGGCTTCGAGTCGGGCAAGCCCTACCAGAACGTCGTGGACACCTTCTCCACCTGGTACGGCAACGCCATCTACATCGTCGCCATGCTCGCCGTCGGCCTGCACATCCGGCACGGCTTCTGGAGCGCCGCACAGACCCTCGGCATCGGCAGTCGCACCCGCGACCGCGCCCTGAAGGCCACGGCCAACGTCCTCGCAACCCTTCTCACGGCCGGCTTCGTCGCCGTACCCGTGGGCGTCATGACCGGAGTGGTGAGCTGACCATGACGTACACCGCATACACGACCGGCGAACCCCTCGTCGACGCCAAGGCCCCCTCCGGCCCGATCAGCGAGCGCTGGGACAAGCGCCGCTTCGAGGCCAGGCTGGTCAACCCCGCCAACCGGCGCAAGCACACCGTCATCGTCGTCGGCACCGGACTCGCCGGCGGCTCCGCGGGCGCCACCCTCGCCGAACAGGGCTACCACGTCGTCCAGTTCTGCTACCAGGACTCCCCGCGCCGCGCCCACTCCATCGCCGCGCAAGGAGGCATCAACGCGGCGAAGAACTACCGCAACGACGGCGACTCGATCCACCGGCTGTTCTACGACACCGTCAAGGGCGGCGACTTCCGGGCCCGCGAGTCCAACGTGCACCGGCTCGCACAGATCTCCGTCGAGATCATCGACCAGTGCGTGGCGCAGGGCGTCCCCTTCGCCCGGGAGTACGGCGGACTGCTCGACACCCGGTCCTTCGGCGGCGTCCAGGTGTCCCGGACGTTCTACGCCCGCGGCCAGACGGGCCAGCAACTGCTGCTCGGCGCGTACCAGGCCCTCAGCAGGCAGATCGCCGCCGGCAACGTCGAGATGCACCCGCGCACCGAGATGCTCGACCTGATCGTCGTCGACGGGCGGGCACGCGGGATCGTGGCCAGGGACCTCATCACCGGTCGCGTCGACACCTACTTCGCCGACGCCGTCGTCCTCGCCTCCGGCGGGTACGGCAACGTCTTCTACCTGTCGACGAACGCCATGAACTCCAACGCCACCGCCGTCTGGCGGGCGCACCGGCGCGGCGCCTGGTTCGCCAACCCCTGCTTCACCCAGATCCATCCGACCTGCATCCCGCGCACCGGCGACCACCAGTCCAAGCTGACGCTGATGAGCGAGTCGCTGCGCAACGACGGCCGGATCTGGGTGCCGAAGGCCAAGGGGGACACCCGTCCGGCGCACCAGATCCCCGAGGACGAGCGCGACTACTACCTGGAGCGCATCTACCCGTCCTTCGGCAACCTGGTCCCGCGTGACATCGCCTCCCGCGCCGCGAAGAACGTCTGCGACGAAGGCCGGGGCGTCGGCCCTGGCGGTCAGGGCGTCTACCTGGACTTCGCCGACGCCATCAAGCGCATGGGACGGGGGGCCGTCGAGGCCAGGTACGGCAACCTCTTCGACATGTACCAGCGGATCACCGACGAGGATCCGTACCAGGTGCCGATGCGGATCTACCCCGCCGTGCACTACACGATGGGCGGCCTCTGGGTCGACTACGACCTGCAGACCACCATCCCCGGCCTGTTCGCGATCGGCGAGGCGAACTTCTCCGACCACGGCGCGAACCGCCTCGGCGCGTCCGCGCTGATGCAGGGCCTCGCCGACGGCTACTTCGTCCTCCCGGCGACCATCAACGACTACCTCGCCCGCAACCCGCACCAGGGCGAGGTGACCGACGAACACCCCGTCGTGCGGGAGGCGCTGGCCGAGACACAGGACCGCCTCAACCTGCTCCTGGCCGTCGACGGTGACCGTACGCCGGACTCCTTCCACCGCGAGGTCGGCGAGCTGATGTGGGAGTTCTGCGGCATGGCCCGCACCGACAGCGGGCTGCGCAAGGCGCTGGAGCGCATCCCGCAGATCCGCGAGGAGTTCTGGCGGCGGATCAAGGTGCCGGGCACGGGGGAGGAGTTCAACCAGTCCCTGGAGAAGGCCAACCGGGTCGTCGACTACCTCGAACTCGCCGAGCTGATGTGCCTCGACGCGCTGCACCGCGACGAGTCCTGCGGCGGCCACTTCCGGGAGGAGTCCCAGACCCCGGACGGCGAGGCCGCCCGCAAGGACGACGAGTTCTCCTACGCGGCCGCCTGGGAGTTCACCGGCACCGGCGAGGCGCCGGTCCTGCACAAGGAAGACCTGGTCTTCGAGTACGTCCACCCCACCCAGCGGAGCTACGCATGAAGCTCACCCTGCGCGTCTGGCGGCAGCGGAACGCCGACGCCGACGGCGCCATGTCCACGTACGAGGTGGACGGCGTCTCGCCCGACATGTCCTTCCTGGAGATGCTCGACACGCTCAACGAGGAACTCATCCTCAAGGGCGAGGACCCGGTCGCCTTCGACCACGACTGCCGTGAGGGCATCTGCGGCGCCTGCTCCCTCGTGATCAACGGAGACGCCCACGGACCCGAGCGCACCACCACCTGCCAACTGCACATGCGGTCCTTCCAGGACGGCGACACCATCGACGTCGAGCCGTGGCGCGCCTCCGCGTTCCCGGTGATCAAGGACCTGGTCGTGGACCGGTCGGCCTTCGACCGCATCATCCAGGCCGGCGGCTACATCACCGCCCCGACCGGCTCCGCACCCGAGGCCCACGCCACGCCCGTACCGAAGCCGGACGCCGACTTCGCCTTCGAGCACGCGGAGTGCATCGGCTGCGGCGCGTGCGTGGCCGCCTGCCCCAACGGCGCGGCGATGCTCTTCACCTCCGCCAAGATCAACCACCTCAACGTCCTGCCGCAGGGCGCGCCCGAGCGCGAGACCCGGGTCCTCGACATGGTCGCGCAGATGGACGAGGAGGGCTTCGGCGGCTGCACCCTCACCGGCGAGTGCGCGACCGCCTGCCCCAAGGGCATTCCGCTCGTGTCCATCACCAGCATGAACAAGGAGTGGCTGCGGGCCACCCGCAAGGCGGCGAAACACTAGCGCCGACCGAGAAGACGTTCGCCACCAACGGCGGGCGGGCGGGGCCGGGAGTGGTGCTCATCCCCGGCCCCGTCTGGTTCCGCGGCCCCTGCGCGGGCTCCGCGCACGACCCGGCGCCCGCGCCGTTCAACAAGCCCACATCCCCGCTCCCGGCACAGGCCATGTGACCGCCAACCGGCGTCGGCACAACGGTAGCGGCGGCACCGCTCGCCGCCTCCGGACCGTGACCAGGAGACAGCCATGACCGGCGTTTCGACCCTAGACCGTCCCCAGCAGAGCGTCGCCCCCACCCGCTACACCGTCACCCTGGCCCGTGACGAGGAGGACGTGCGGGCCGCGCAGCGGCTGCGGCACGACGTGTTCGCCGGGGAGATGGGCGCCCTCCTCACGAGCCCCCGGCCGGGTCTCGACGTCGACGCCTTCGACGCGTACTGCGATCACCTGCTGGTCCGCGACACCGGGACCGGGCAGGTGGTCGGCACCTATCGGCTGCTTCCGCCGGAGCGCGCCGCGGTCGCCGGACGGCTGTACTCGGAGGGCGAGTTCGACCTCGCCCCGCTCGACTCGATCCGCCCCGGTCTGGTCGAGGTCGGCCGGTCCTGTGTCCACCCCGACCACCGCGACGGCGCCGTCATCGGCCTGATCTGGGCCGGCATCGCCCGCTACATGGTGGACGGCGGCCACGAGTGGCTGGCCGGCTGCTGCTCCCTGCCGCTCGCCGACGGCGGCGCCCTCGCGGCGGCCACCTGGGACCGGGTCCGCGCCAAGCACCTGGCGCCGGAGGAGTTCCGGGTCCGCCCGCTGCTGCCGTGGCTGCCGAAGGAGGCCGCCGCCCCCGCCGCCCGCACCGAACTGCCCGCTCTGCTGCGCGGCTACCTCCGTCTCGGCGCCTGGGTCTGCGGCGAGCCCGCCCACGACCCCGACTTCGGCGTCGCCGACCTGTATGTGCTGCTGTCGATGCGCCGGGTCAACCCGCGCTACCTGCGCCACTTCCTCTCCCTCGTCCCCGCCGCGGCCTGATGAGCGTCTGGCTGCCCGGCGCACCCTGCACCCCGCGGAGCTGCGTGGACGCGACACGGAGGGCGACGGCCGTGCCCCGGGCCGTGGCCCGGCTCACCGCCGTGGTCCTGCTGCTGCTCACCGGGATCGCGCTGACACCGGTCGGCGGGAGGCTGCCCGCCGGGTGGGTGCGCCGGTGGAGCAGGACCATCGTCCGCGCCTCTGGCGTACGGGTCCGGATCACCGGCGCCGCCCCGTCCACCGGCGGACTGCTGCTGGTGGCCAACCACATCTCCTGGCTGGACATCCCCCTGCTGGCCGCCGTACGGCCGGCCCGGATGCTCGCCAAGCAGGAGATCCGCGACTGGCCGGTGGCGGGACCGCTCGCCGCGCGCGGCGGGGCGCTGTTCATCGACCGGGACCGGCTGCGCGCCCTGCCCGGCACGGTCGCCCGGCTCGCCGACGCCCTGCGCTCCGGACGCGCCGTGACCGTGTTCCCCGAGGGCAGCACCTGGTGCGGCCGCGCGCAGGGCCGCTTCCGCCGGGCCGCCTTCCAGGCCGCCCTCGACGCGGACGTACCCGTTCAGCCGGTCCGCATCCGCTACCGCCTCACCGACGGCTCGCTCACCACACTGCCCGCCTTCATCGGCGACGACTGCCTGCTGACCTCGGTGTGGCGGGTCGTCACCGCCCCACGCCTGGTGGCCGAGGTCGACGTGCGCCCTCCGATCCCCCCGGCCACCCACCCGGACCGCCGGGGCCTTGCCCGGGCAGCAGAGCGGGCCACGAGGGCCCCCGCACCTGGCGCATCAGGACCTCGACACCGACCGGGCCCAGACCCGTCGCCGGCTCGCCGGGGCGCGAGAGGCACGCCGCCGGCCTGACCGCACCGGCGCTCGCATGCCCCTCAGGCGTTCGCATGTCGGCCAGGCGCCGGTACGAGTCCAGTAGTGACCGCCGGTCGTATGTGCTGGTGGTGACCAGGACTTCCTGGGCGCCCGTCTCCTTCATCAGGGTGTCCAGCTCGTCCGCGACCTGCTCCTCGGCGGGCCGCAGCGGTGGGAAGGTGCCATGGGTCCGCGAGTACGCCATCGACCATGCCTCGGGGACGAGGATCCGCCCGGCCGCCTGCGGGCTCTCGGCGACCGCGATCGTGCCGGAGACGACGACGTACGGCTCCGCAGCCCACACGGACGGCCGGAACCCCGCCCGGTAGCGGTCGATGCCGCGCCGCATCCGCTCGCGGTTGCGGAGGTCGCCGATGACCATGGGCAGCCCGACGCGGGCGGCGATGTCCGCGCCCTCGCCCATCGCCGGCACGAACGGCGGCACGGTCAGCCCCTCCGAGGGCCGCGCGCGGACGCCCGTGGGGGATGTGCCCCGGAACCAGCCGAGCAGCTCGTCGATCTGCGCGGCGAAGTCCTCCGCGTCGCCCTTGTCGTGGCCGAGTGCCCTGCGCACCCGGTCCGTGGAGCGACACCAGCCGCTACCGCGGCGGGCGACCGAGCGGCCGAGCCCCATGTCGATCCGGCGCGGGAAGAGGGATTCCAGCACCCCGAACTGCTCGGCCACCACCAGCGGCCGGTGGTTGGGCAGCATCACCCCGCCGGTGCCGACCCGGAGGGTGCGGGTGGCCCCCGCCACGGCGGCGGCCGGCACGGTCGGCGCGGACCCGGCGACCCCGGGTACGCCGTGGTGCTCCGACACCCAGAAGCGGTGATGGCCGAGCGCCTCCGCCTGCTGGGCGAACCGCACCGTGTCCCGCAGCGCCTCGCCGGGCGGATGGCCCTCGCGGGTGCGGGAGCGGTCGAGGACGGAGAAGCGGGTCGCGGCGATCAGGGAGCTCATGACAGGTTCAACACCGGGGCGGCTCCGGGATTCCCGCCGGTCAGGTGGGGGCGGGTGCCGCGTGCTCGTGCTCGCAGGTGTCCTCGAAGCCGTAGGCGTCCCAGGCGGGGAACGGGTCGGTGGCCGGGACCTCCTCGCCGTCCGCGGCGAGGCAGTCGGTCAGGGCGGCCCGCAGTGCCTCGGCGTGGAGGTGGGTGCCGATGAAGACCAGCTCCTGGGCGTGGGTCGCCTCGGCGTCCCGCGCGGCGGACGGTTCGAAGCGGGCCACGGAACCGGCCTGCGACCACAGCCCGGTGATGTGCGGGCGGCTGGCCAGTGTGAAGAAGCCCTTGGAGCGCAGGACGCGACCGTAGGCGCCGCTGTCCAGTTCCTCGGTCACGAAGGTCCACAACCGGTCGGGGTGGAAGGGGAGTTCGGCGCGGAAGACGGTGGAGGAGATGCCGTACTCCTCCGTCTCGGGCACATGGTCGCCGTTCAGCTCCCGCACCCAGCCCGGGGCCTGCTGCGCGCGTTCCAGGTCGAAGCGGCCGGTGCCCAGGACCTCGCCGAGGTCCACCCGGCCGTGCACGGCGGGCACCACCCGGGCGAGCGGGTTGAGGCGGGTGAGGGTCGCGCGCAGCCGGTCCGCCGACTCCGCGTCGACCAGGTCCAGTTTGTTGAGCACGATCACGTCCGCGAACTCCACCTGGTCCACGAGCAGATCGGAGACCGTGCGCTCGTCGTCCTCGTACTGGTCCAGTCCGCGTTCGACGAGTTCGTCGCCGCTCGCCAGCTCCGTGAGGAAGTTCGCCGCGTCGACGACGGTGACCATGGTGTCGAGACGGGCCACGTCGCCGAGGGTGGCGCCGTCGTCGCGGGCGAAGGCGAAGGTGGCCGCGACGGGCATCGGTTCGCTGATGCCGGAGGACTCGATGATCAGGTGGTCGAAGCGGCCCTCGCGGGCCAGGCGGTCGACCTCGTCCAGGAGGTCGTCGCGCAGGGTGCAGCAGATGCACCCGTTGGTCATCTCGACCAGCCGCTCCTGCGTCCGCGACAGCGCGGCCTCGCCGCCCCGGACCAGGGCGGCGTCGATGTTGACCTCGCTCATGTCGTTGACGATGACCGCCGCCCGCAGCCCCTCGCGGTTGGCGAGGACGTGGTTGAGCAGCGTGGTCTTGCCCGCGCCGAGGAAACCCGACAGCACGGTGACGGGAAGCCGGTCCGGTCGGTCGTACGGCATCGGGGTCAGCCCTCGGGCCGCAGCAGGCCGCGTTCGTAGGCGCGGACCAGGTGCTGCGGGACGAGGTGCTGTACGCCGTCGACCGTGACCGGCACCAGCTGGGCGGTCGTGGCCTTCCACTGGGCGCGCCGGTGGCGGGTGTTGCTGCGGGACATCTTGCGCTTGGGGACGGCCATGGGTGTTCCTCCTCGGTGGGGTGAGCACCGAGGACGCTACCTGAAAATGGATCCCATTAACAATTTCCTCGTTTCCCGTCAGTGCCTGCGGCTCGACCAGATCGCCGTGTTGCTCATCCGACTTCCCTCCCGGACGGTTCGTGTGCTCGACTGTCGGTCGCCGCCGGTGGCGAGGAGGTTGCCGTGGTGCGGGGCACCTTTAGGGTGGGCGGTGTGACCGACAGTGCCGAGCGGCCGATCGCCGTGTTCGATCTGGACAACACCCTTGCCGACACCGCGCACCGCCAGCGGTTCCTGGAGCGCCGACCACGGGACTGGAACGCCTTCTTCGCGGCCGCGCCGCACGACCCGCCGCTCCCGGAGGGGGTCTCCCTGGCGGTGGACAGCGCGGGGGAGTGCGACGTGGTCTATCTGACCGGTCGGCCCGAACGCTGCCGGCGGGACACCCTGGACTGGCTCGCCGCGCACGGGCTGCCCGAGGGGCGTGTCTACATGCGGCGCAACGACGACCGCCGGCCCGCGCGCCACACCAAGCTGGAGATCCTGCGCCGCCTGGCCCACCGCCGCAGGGTGCGCTTCCTGGTGGACGACGACCCGCTGGTCTGTGACGACGCCGAGCGCGCCGGTTTCACCGTCGTACGGGCGAACTGGGCGACGCCGTCCGCCGCGCTGCGGCAGGCGCAGGAAGGCGAGGGGCGCACCTGAGTGTCGGGATCCCCGAGTGCCGGGGTGCCTCAGTCCGACTCCTCCAGGCGGAAGCCGACCTTCAGGCCCACCTGCCAGTGGGCGATCTCGCCGTTGTCCAGCTGGCCGCGCATCTGGGTCACTTCGAACCAGTCCAGATTGCGCAGGGTCTGCGAGGCGCGGGCGATGCCGTTGCGGATGGCCTTGTCGACGCCCTCGGGTGACGTGCCGACGATCTCCGTGACCCGGTAGGTGTGGTTCGTCATGGCGTGCTCCTTTCCCGTGCCACCTGTCCTGTGTCACGCGTCACTCCACCGTGCCCCAAGTCGGCGCATCCCGCGAGGCGTCGGGAGCGACTCCCGGTAACCCCGGCCTCCCCCTTGACCCTCCGTATTGGTCCATACCAAGATGCTGGACACCCGTTCGAGCGCCGCGCTCGTCCCCCATGTCGGGCCCCTCGCCCCTGTCCGCCAGGCAGAACAAGGACCCCCGTGAGACGTCGCCTCCTCGCCCTCGTATGCGTGTCCGCCTCCCTCCTCGCCGCCTGCGGTCTGCTGCCGCAGGGCTCCGAACGGCACACCGTCACGGTGTGGCTGATGAAGGGCAGCGCCTCGCAGGAGTTCCTGAACCGCTTTACCGAGGACTTCGAACGCGACCACCCCGACTACGCGCTCGACATCCGCATCCAGGAATGGACCGGCATCGGCGAGAAGGTCGAGCAGGTGCTGGAGGGCGGTGACGAGGCGGAGGCGCCCGACGTCATCGAGGTCGGCAACACCCAGGTCCCGCGCTACGTCGACGGCGGCAGGCTGCTCGACCTCACCCTGGAGTCGGCGCGCGACTGGGACGGCCAGGAGTGGCTGCCGGGCCTCGCCGAACCGGGTCAGCGCCGCCACCACCAGTACGGCATCCCCTGGTACGCGGCCAACCGGGTGGTCATCCACCGCAAGGACCTCTTCGCACGGGCCGGTGTCGACGGCCCGCCCCGCACCCGCGCGGAGTGGCTCGACCTCACCGAGAAGCTCGACACCGGCGACACCCAGGGCATCTACCTGGCCGGCCAGGACTGGTACACGCTGGCCGGCTTCGTCTGGGACGAGGGCGGTGAACTCGCCACGGAGGAGACCGGCCGCTGGGAGGGCACCCTGGACAGCCCGGCCGCACTGCGCGGCATGGACTTCTACCGGAGGCTCCAGGCGCTCGGCGACGGCCCGGCCGACGCCGACGAGGAACACCCGCCGCAGGCAGGCGTGTTCGCGTCCGGCGAGGTCGCGCAGATCATCGCCGTGCCCGGCGTCGCCCAGGCCGTGGTGGAGCAGAACCCGGACCTGGCAGGCAAGCTGGGCTTCTTCCCGATCCCGGGCCCGACGGCCGACGAGCCGGGGGCCGTCTTCACCGGCGGCTCCGACCTCGTCGTCCCGCGCGACACCGACCAGCGTGAGGGCGCCGTCGCCGTCGTCGCCGCGCTGACCGGCGCCGAGTGGAACACCGAACTGGCCCGCACCATGAACTACGTGCCGAACAAGGCCAAGCTGGCGGACGCCGTCGCCGGCGAGGAGGGCGCCGAGGCCATGGCGGCGGGCGCCGCACGCGGCCGGGCGACCCCCAGCACACCCGAGTGGGCCGCCGTCGAGGCCGACAACCCCATCAAGGAGTACATGACGAAGGTGCTCACCGGCGCCGACCCGGCGACGGAGGCCCGCCGCGCGTCCCAGAAGATCACGGAGGCGCTGCGGATCTCCGCCGGGTGAACTCGCTCAGCGCACGGTGCTCAGCGCACGGTGCTCAGCGACAGAGCGAAGCGGCCCGCCTCGTCCGTCCACCAGTGGATCAACTCAAGCCCCGCGGCGGCCAGTTCGGTGCGCACCCCCGCTTTCCGGAACTTGGCCGACACCTCCGTGCGCAGCTCCTCGCCCGCCGCGAAGTCGACGGCGAGGTCGAGCGCCGGCACCTTCACGGTCTGCGCGGTACGGGAGCGCAGCCGCATCTCGATCCACTCGTGCCCGGCGTCCCAGAGAGCGACATGCTCGAAGGCGCCGGGATCGAAGTCGGCGCCCAGCTCCCGGTTGATGACGGCCAGGACGTTCTTGTTGAACGCGGCCGTCACCCCGGCCGCGTCGTCGTACGCCCGGACCAGCACCCCCTCGTCCTTGACCAGGTCGGTGCCGAGCAGCAGCGCGTCACCCGGCGCCAGCAGGGCGCGCACCGAGGCGAGGAACTCCGCCCGCTCGGCGGGCAGCAGATTGCCGATCGTGCCGCCGAGGAACGCCAGCAGCCGCGGCCCCGGCGTGCCCGGCAGCCGCAGCGGACGGGTGAAGTCGGCGATCAGGGCGTGCACGTCCAGTCCGGGCCGCTCGGCGATCAGGGCCCGCCCGGCCTGGGCCAGGGCGCTCTCGCTGACGTCGACCGGCACATAGGTGTGCAGGCCGGTCAGCGCGTCGATGACATGCCGGGTCTTCTCCGAGGAGCCCGAGCCCAGCTCGACCAGGGTGCGGGCGCCGGACGCGGCGGCTATCTCCTCCGCCCGGGCCAGCAGGATCTCCCGCTCGGCGCGGGTGGGGTAGTACTCGGGCAACTCGGTGATGCGCTCGAACAGTTCGCTGCCGTGCGCGTCGTAGAACCACTTCGGCGGCAGCGTCTTCGGTGTGGCGGTCAGGCCCTGCAGCACGTCGGCGCGCAGGGCGGCGTCCGTGGCGTCCTCGGGCAGGGTACGGGTGACATGGAACGGACTCACGTGTGGGGCTCCTCGCGTGGTGCCGGTGCCGGGTCCTCGGGGTCCTTGAGCGGGGTGAGCAGCACCTCCGTGCGGCTCGCCGTGAGCAGCGTGCGGTCGGGGACCTCCTGCCAGGCGGGGTCGTCGTCGTAGGGCTCGGAGGCCACGACCGCGCGCCGGCCGGGCTCGGCGAGGCACCACAGGGTGTCGCCCCAGGCCGTCGCGGTGATCGTGTCGCCATCGGTGAGCAGCAGGTTGAGCCGGGCGGCGGGGGCCGCCGCGGCGACCTCCCGCACGGTGTCGGTCAGCGCCCGGCCCGCCTCGTCGCCGGCCCGCAGCCGGGCCAGGGCCAGCGCCCAGATGAATGCCGAATCGTTTCTGGCCTCCAGGGACAGCACATCGGCGGCCGTCAGCGCGGCCGCGAGCGGCGCCAGGGAGCCGGGCCAGCCGGGCACCGCGCCGTTGTGGCTGAACAGCCACCGCCCGGCGGCGAAGGGCGCCGCCGCGGCCTCGGCGTCGGCCCCGGACAGGGTGGCGTCCCGTACGGCGGCCAGCAGCGCCCGGGTCCGCACGACCCGGGCCAGGTCGGCGAAGGACAGGTCGGCCCAGATCGGCCCGGCCCGGCGGTAGCGCGCCGGTACCGGATCGCCCTCGGCGTACCAGCCCACCCCGAAACCATCGGCGTTGACCGTGCCGTACCGCTGGTGCCGGGGCGCCCACGACTGCCGGTACAGGGCGTGCGGAGGATCGACGAGCAGCCGCCCCAGCGGCTCCGGGCCGCCCACGTAAGCGATATGACGGCACATCAGACGGCCCCCGAGCGGGCGGTGCGGAAACCGGAGAAGATCTGCCGCCGGATCGGATAGTCCCAGTTGCGGAACGTGCCCCGGCAGGCCACCGGGTCCACCGCGAACGAGCCACCGCGCAGCACCTTGTACTCGCAGCCGAAGAACACCTCCGAGTACTCCTTGTACGGGAACGCCCGGAACCCCGGGTACGGCAGGAAGTCGCTCGCCGTCCACTCCCACACGTCGCCGATCAACTGCCGTACGCCGAGCGGCGACTCACCGGCCGGATAGCTGCCGGCCGGGGCCGGACGCAGATGGCGCTGGCCGAGGTTGGCGTGCTCGGGCGCCGGGTCGGCGTCGCCCCACGGGTAGCGCATCGAGCCGCCGGTCGCCGGGTCGAACCTGGCCGCCTTCTCCCACTCGGCCTCGGTGGGCAGCCGGCGCCCGGCCCAGCGGGCGTAGGCGTCGGCCTCGTACCAGCACACATGCAGCACGGGCTCATCGGGCGGCACCACCTCGGTGACCCCGAACCGGCGGCGCAGCCACTGCTTGCCGTCGCGGCGCCAGAAGTGCGGGGCGGTGATCGAGTGGCGCCGGATGTGCGCCCAGCCCTCCGGCGTCCACCAGCGCTCGTCGTCGTAGCCGCCGTCCTCGATGAACGCCTGGTACGCGGCGTTCGTCACCGGTGTGGTGTCGATGTGGAACGCCGGTACGTCGACCTGGTGCGCGGGGCGCTCGTTGTCCAGCGCCCACGGCTCGGCGGACGTGCCCATGGTGAACGGGCCGCCGGGCACCAGGACTTCGGGCGGGCCGGTGAACAGCGGGGACGGGTCGGGGTCGGGCGCGGTCAGGGCCTGCGGGCCCGTGCGCAGCTGATGGGTGATCAGCATCGTCTCGTCGTGCTGCTGTTCGTGCTGGGCGATCATCCCGAACGCGAAACCCGCCTCGGTCAGCCGGGTGCCGTGGAAGTCGGCCGACGCCAGCACGTCCAGGGCCCGGCCGCGCACCTCGGCGGCGTACGCGCGGGCCTCGTCCGGCGCCAGCAGCGGCAGCGAGGGCCGCTCGGCGCGCGGGTGCTCGAAGGCGTCGTAGAGGCTGTCGATCTCCGGCCGCATCGGATCCCGGCCGGCGACCGCGCGCAGCAGCCAGAGCTCCTCCTGGTTGCCGATGTGCGCCAGGTCCCACACCAGGGGCGACATCAGCGGGGAGTGCTGCGCGGTCAGGTCGGGGTCCTCGACGCACGTGGTCAGCAGGGTGGTGCGCGCCCGTGCGGCGGTCAGGGTGGTGAGTGCCTGCTCACGCAGGCTCTCGGCGGTGAGGACGGGCTCGGTCGCGGTCTCGGTGGGCTCGGTGCTCTCGTTCATGGGCTTGGTGGTCGGCTCCGTCATGGGCGGATGTCCTTCCCGTGCGCGCGACCGGACGTGCCGCGCTGGCGGTCGAGCAGATCGTCGGCGGGACAGCGGCCGCGCAGGACGTAGCGGTCGCGGTACGCCGCCACGGCGTCCGTGACCGCCCGCCCCGCGCCGAGCCGGGGCAGGGCGTCGAGGGCCGCCGTGAAACAGATGACGGCGACCTCACGCAGTTCCGGATCGGTCGGGCCGTACCGGGCGGCGTCCCGCCACAGCGGGTTGTGCGGGGCGGGCCGCCCCAGCGCGCGCTCGGCCAGCGGCTTCACCGCGCGGTAGGCGATCTCGCTGGCCTCCGCGTCGTCGAACAGGGCCGTCGTCACCGCGAGCGGCACGATCCAGCCGTCCTCACCGGGCTGCGCGTCGATCATGCGCAGCTCCAGATGGCCGCGCGGCCGGACCGGCGGGAACAGGGTCGTGATGTGGTAGTCGAGGTCGGCCCGGGTCGGCGCGCCGGTGCGCACCCACTCCCGGAAGGTCAGCGCGTCCGGCACGTCCCACGGACCGGACTCCCGCCGTACGCACATCACCGGGGCGTCCAGGACATGCCGGGCCCAGGCCGCGCGCGGATCGCCGTCCAGGGCGGGGGCGCCCGCGCGTCCGGCGCCGATCTCCATCCAGAGCAGCTGCCGGGTGGAGCGCCACCCGGTGGGCCGTTCGCCCAGCAGCGGGGAGTTGGCGAAGGCGGCCACCAGGACCGCGCCCAGGGTGTGCGCCAGCCACCAGCGCCGCGCGTGCCCCAGCGGGCCCGGCTCCTCGTACCCGGCGTCCAGGCACACCTGCACCGACGCCGAGGTGCACATCATGGCGCGGCCGGCCGGGCCCGTACGGTCGAGACACGCCTCCATGGCGTCGTAGCGGGGCTGGTGCAGGAACCGGCGGGGGGGATGCCAGGGATCCGTGCCGATGCCGGCGAGGGCCAGTCCGTGCTCGTGCAGAAGGGCGCGGACGGCGGTGAGATCGGCGGAGACGGCGGTGACGCAGTCGGTCAGGGAGGCGGCGGGCGGCGAGCTCAGCTCCAGCTGGCCGCCGGGTTCGACGGTGAGCGCCGACCTCAGGGGCACGCTCCGCAGTGCGGCGTAGGCCGCTTCGAGTCGTTCGGGTGTCACGGGGAGCCGCGGCCGGCGCAGCTCGTGGATCAGCCATTCCACCTCGACGCCGAGCACGCGGGGCGGGCCGGTCTTGAAGCAGATGCCCCGGACCAGGGCCTCCACCTCGGCTTCGGTGAGAGCGGTACGGGGTTCCGTACAGTCACGCACTGAGTCGGACATGTCGGGATCCTCCTGTGGTCACGGTGGGCCGTCACCCGGTGCGGGAAGGCACACCCGTCCCACCCAAAACCCTCGTGTCGATTCGCACAAGGGTGCAGAACGGCATGTTCTGGACTCGTCACATCCGTTTCCTGCGCGTTCTCGGGCCCCGGAAACTCTGTTGCACCGCAGGTCCAGCATCGCTCACGATGCGTTCATGAGCACGACGGGGGAGAGCGCCGTCCGTGTGCTCATGGCGTCCACGGGGGTGGCGCCATGAGCGCGCGGCTGCGCGGTATCGCGCAGGAGACCGAGCGGATCGTGGCGGCGGGGGGTTATCGGCGCGCCGACGGGAGCGAGGTCTCCCTCGCGGCGGCGATCCGGGCCGCGCGGGAGGGTACGCGGATGGTCGGTCCGGGACCGGTGAGGGTCCCCGGGGCGCCGTCCGTGACCACGGCCATCGAGGTCACCGGGGAAAGCAGCACGGAGGCCGCCCGCCGACTCGCGGACGAGCCGGTCGCGGTCCTGAACTTCGCCTCCGCCCGCAACCCGGGGGGCGGCTATCTCAACGGCGCCCAGGCCCAGGAAGAGGCCCTGTGCCGCGCCTCCGCGCTGTACACCTGCCTGCTGGAGGCCAGGGAGTTCTACGACCACCACCGCGCCCACCGCGACCCGTTCTACACGGACCGGGTGATCCACTCGCCGTCCGTCCCCGTCTTCCGCGACGACCGCGGACGGCTCCTCGACGAGCCCTGCACGGCGGGCTTCCTGACCGCCGCCGCGCAGAACGCGGGCGTGGTTCTGCGGACGGCGCCCGAGCGCACGTCAGAACTGCCCGCGCACTCGCCGTCCGGGCCGAACGGGTCCTGGAGACGGCCGCCGCCCACGGCTACCGGCGCCTGGTGCTCGGCGCCTGGGGCTGCGGGGTGTTCCGCAACGACCCCGCACAGGTGGCGGAGGCGTTCCGCGCCCTGCTGACGCCGGGCGGACGGTTCGCGGGCACCTTCGAGCACGTGGTCTTCGGGGTGCTGGACCGCACGCCGGGTGCGGCAGTGCGCGCGGCGTTCGCGCGTGCACTTCTCCCGGCCTAGCTGCGGACGGTCGCGGCGCCGGGCTGCGCGCCCCCGCCCGCCTCAGCTCCAGCCGTACCGCTCCTGCAACCGATGCCGTACGAGGTTGAACCGCCCCCGGTCCAGCGCACACGCCTCCCGCCGCATCCCCTGCTCGTGCAGCCGCAGGATGCGATCCACGGCCACCCAGGAGTCCCGCCCCGACCGGTCCCAGGGCCCGCTGCCGATCGGCACCCACTCCCGGCGACCGTCGCGCTGCTTGCTGGACAGCTGTACGGCCAGGAAGGTGCCGGCCGCCTCGCGGGCGACGACGAGCACCGGGCGGTCCTTGCCGCGCCCGTCGTTCTCCTCGAAGGGCACCCAGGTCCACACGATCTCCCCGGGGTCGGGGTCTCCGTCGTGCGCCGGCGAGTACTCGGTGCGCACCCGGCCGATCTCGTGGGGCGCGGCCTCGGTGGTGGCGGTGGGGCCGTGGCGGCCCGGGACGTTCTCTTCGGTAAACGTGCTCACGGGGGCACCCTATGGGCTGCTCACGTGAGCATGCCCGCAGGGTCGACCTCCCGCAGTTGCCCGGGCCGAACGGCGCCTGCACAACGAGGAGTTATGCCCCATGGAGACCCCCGAGACCCCACAGGCCGCTTCCGCCCCTGCGCAAAGCATTGACGCACCCCGGCCTCCCCCCTACCTTCTGATCGACTTTCCGA
Source organism: Streptomyces sp. NPDC018693 (assembly GCF_044391385.1). NCBI lineage: Bacteria > Bacillati > Actinomycetota > Actinomycetes > Kitasatosporales > Streptomycetaceae > Streptomyces > Streptomyces sp. NPDC018693. Next base: position 105,420 of record NZ_JBIRZZ010000005.1, read on the forward strand.
ACCCTGTTCGGTATGTCGACCAGCGAGTAGGGAGAGCCGCCCATGACCACCCGACCCCCCGCCCCGTCCCGCCGCAGCCTGCTGCGCGCCCTGGCCGCGATCCCCGCCACGGCGCTCGTGCTGGGCGAGACACCCGGGCTCCTCGGCACCGCCCTCGCCGCCGCACCGGGGCCCGGAGCGGCCACCCGCTACACCATCCTGCCGTTCCTCAACAGCACCGACGGCACGGTCAACGTCTACGAGTCCGACGACGCCACCGACTTCCGGCTGCTGCGCTCCTCCGCCTACACCCCGCCCAGCAACCGCATCCGCGACGCCAGCATCCTCAAGCACACGGACGGCTACTACTACATCACCTACACCACCCACACCTGGCAGGACGTCAGCACCACCATCGGCTTCGCCCGCAGCGCCGACCGGGTCAACTGGACCTTCCTGTACGACTATCCGGTGCCCATCGCCGACCTCTCCCGCGCCTGGGCGCCGGAGTGGTTCGTGGACAGCGACGGCAGCGTCAACGTCATCGTGTCCTGCTCACGGACCAGCGACCAGTGGATCTTCACGCCCTATCTGCTGCGGGCCACCAACTCCTCCCTGACCGCCTGGAGTTCACCGGTCGCCCTGTCGGGCCTCGGCCCCAACCACATCGACACGTTCATCGTGAAGCTGGGCTCGATCTACCACGCCTTCACCAAGAACGAGACGACGAAGTACATCGAGTACGCCACCGCCTCCAGCCTCACCGGCCCCTATACGATCTCCCGGACCGGCAACTGGGCGGGCTGGGGCAGCTACCGTGAGGGACCGGCCCTGGTCCAGCTCGACAACGGCGGCTGGCGGATGTTCTTCGACGGCTACGGCGACGGCAGCTACTACTGCAGCGACAGCTACGACACCTTCGCCACCTGGAGCACGCCCAAGGCCCTGCCCGGCATCTCCGGCACCGCCCGCCACTTCACGGTCATCAAGGAGACGGTCTCCGGCGGCCCGAGCCTGCCCCGGAACACCACCCGCTCCTTCCGGTCGGCCAACTACACCACCCGCTACTGGCAGAAGCAGTCCTCCCTGCTCAACCTGCCGGTGGTGACCGCCTCCAGCACGAGCGCCGAGAAGCAGGCGGCGACCTTCACGGTGGTCGCGGGCCTCGCCGACGGCAACGGCTACTCCTTCCGCGACGCCTCCGGCAACTACCTGCGCCATTACGGCTTCCGCGCCCGCTTCGACGCCAACGACGGCACCTCCACGTTCGTCAGGGACGCCACCTTCGTCGCCCGCACCGGCACGACGAGCGACTCGGTGCGCTTCGAGTCGTACAACTACCCCGGCCACTACCTGCGCCACTACGACTACCAGCTCCGCGTGGACCCGTCGGACGGGACGACGCTGTTCCGGCAGGACAGTTCGTTCGTCCCGGTGACTGCCTGGGCCTGATGAGAGAAGGCGCGGTCAGCGCCGGTAGAGGCCGACGATGGTGCCGCTGGCCAGCTGCTGCCGGTCGAGCACGGCGTGGGCGTCGTCGGCGCTGACCCGGTCCGGGAGGTCGACGTGCTCGGGGAGGGCGTAGAGACGGAAGAAGTAGCGGTGCGCGTCATCGCCGACCGGGGGCTGCGGGCCGCCCCAGCCACGCTCCCCGTAGCCGTTGCGGTGCGGTTCACCGCCCGGCGGTGTCGCACCGGCGTCCAGCCCCTCCGCATGCGGGTCGATTCCGGTGACCAGCCAGTGCACGAAGGTCCCCGACGGGGCGTCCGGGTCCTCGCACAGCAGGGCCAGCTCCACCGCGTCGTCCGGCACCCCGGACCAGGTCAGCGGGGGAGAGACGTTCTCCGCGTCCTTGGCGTAGCGGCGCGGGATCATGCTGTGGTCGCTGAATGCGGCGCTTGTGAGTTCGATACCGGCCATGCGCCCGGAGTACCCCGCCCCGACGCGGCCATACGCCCCCGCACCACATCGCCCGACCAGGTCGGCTCGCGTGGGCGTCCGACCCGCGGGAAGGTGGTGGACATGGTGGGAGAAACGGGTGACGAGCGGGCGGCACGGCGGCAGGGCGAGAACGGGCACCGGGCGGTACCGCACACCGCCGACCTGCGGATCGAGGCATGGGGCGCCAGCCGCGAACAGTGTCTGGGGGAGGCCGTGCTGGGCATGGTCGAGTGCTTCGCCGACGTGTCCGCGGCGCATCCGTCCGCCGTGGAGCGCGTACGGCTGCCGGAGAGCGACGACGACGATCTGCTGGCCGCGCTGCTCGACGAGGTCATCGTCGGGCTGGAGGTGCGGGGCCGGGTGCCCGTGGATGTGGAGGTGGAGCCGGCGGACGGCGATGTGGAGGTGCGGCTCGCTGTCGCGGAACTGGCCGATGTGGAGATCACCGGGGCGGCGCCGAAGGGGGTTTCGTGGCATGGGCTGCGGATTGGGCCGGATCCGTACGGGTGGTCGTGTGCGGTCACCATCGATGCGTGAGCGCTCCGCTGGGTCGGCCGGTCTTTCGGGTGCGGGTGCGTGGGGGCTGGTCGCGCCCACGCGGCGGAGCCGCATATCGACACAGCCCCGCGCCCCTGGACAGGCTGCCCCTTCGGGGCGCTCGTTCAGCCTTTGACCACTCCTAGCGGTGTCAGCTTGGCCACCTTGCGGCACAGGCCCGCGCCCTCGCTTGCTGCCACCACCGCGTCCACGTCCTTGTACGCCTCCGGGGTCTCCTCGGCGAGGCCGCGCCAGGAGCGGGGGCGTACCGCTATGCCGGAGCCTTCCAGGCGGGCGCGGAGTTCCTTGCCGGTGACCGTGCGGGCGGCCTCGTGGCGGCTCATGGTGCGGCCCGCGCCGTGGCAGGTGGAGGCGAACGCGTCGCCGTCCGGCACGCCGGCCAGGACGTAGGAGGCGGTGCCCATGGTGCCGGGGATCAGGACCGGCTGTCCCGCCTCGCGGAGGTCCTCGGGGAGCTCCGGGTGCCCGGGCGGGAAGGCGCGGGTCGCGCCCTTGCGGTGGACGCACAGGCTGCGCCGCACACCGTCCAGGGAGTGGGTCTCCAGCTTGGCGAGGTTGTGGGAGACGTCGTACACGAGGGAGAGCCGGATGCCCGCGACGCGGCGGAAGACGGCGCGGGCCGCGTCGGACAGCAACTGCCGGTTGGCGCGGCCGTAGTTGGCGGCCGCGGCCATCGCCCCGAGGTAGTGCCGGCCCTCGGGGGAGTCGACGGGGGCGCAGGCCAGCTGGCGGTCGGGGACCGTGATGCCGTAGCGGGTCATGGCGCGGTCCATGGCCCGGACGTGGTCGGTGCACACCTGGTGGCCGAGCCCGCGTGAGCCGCAGTGGATCATCACGCACACCTGGTCCTCGGTGAGGCCGAAGGCGTCCGCGGCGGCCCTGTCGTACACCTCGGCGACCCGCTGCACCTCCAGGAAGTGGTTGCCCGACCCGAGGCTGCCCACCTGCCCCAGACCGCGCTCACGGGCCCGCTGGTCCACCTGGTCCACATCGGCGTCGGCGACCGCCCCGCCGTCCTCGCAGCGCACCAGGTCGCGTTCCTCGCCGCGCCCCTGCTCCACCGCGTACCGGGAGCCGCCCGCCAGTAGCTGTTCCAGTTGGCCGGGCCCGGTCAGCCGCCACACCCCGCCGGGCCCCGCGCCGCGCGGAATGGCCCGGTCCAGGCCGGCCATCACCCCCGGCACGGCGCGCCGGAACGCCCGGCCGTCACAGTCGGCGGCCAGCAGCCGCACCCCGCACGAGATGTCGAAGCCGACCCCGCCGGGGGAGACCACACCGCCGTCGTCCACGGCGGTCGCCGCCACGCCGCCGATGGGGAAGCCGTAGCCCCAGTGGATGTCCGGCATCGCGTACGAGGCGCCGACGATGCCCGGCAGGGTGGCCACGTTCACCACCTGCGTCAGGGACTGCTCCGCGTCGCGCAGCAGGTCGTACGAGGCGAACACCACCCCGGGCACCCGCATCGCGCCGTACGGCTCGATCCGGAAGCGGTACGGCCGCTCCTCGACCAGTTCCCTCATGGCCGCCCCTTGCGCAGGAACCGCCGCAGCCGGGTCTCCGGCCAGGTGTTGATCACATCGTCCCTGGTGAGCCAGCCACGCTGGGCCGTGCCCACCCCGTACCGCATGTTGGCCAGGTGGAGGGTGGAGTGGGCGTCACTGTCGACCACGAACCTCACCCCGTGCCGCCTGGCCCGCAGGATGTCCTCGTCGCGCAGGTCGAGCCGGTCGGGGTGGGCGTTGATCTCCAGCGCGGTGCCGGTGCGCGCGCACGCCGCGAACACCTCGTCGAGGTCGGCGTCGATGCCCGGCCGCTTGCCGATGATCCGGGCGGTGGGGTGCCCGATGATGTTGACGTACGGGTTCTCGCAGGCGCGCACCAGCCGCCGGGTGAGCGCCGCGCGCCCCTGGTTGAAGTGCGAGTGCACCGAGGCGACGCACAGGTCGAAGCCGGCCAGGAACTCCTCGGGCCAGTCCACGGCACCGTCCGGGTCGATGTTCAGCTCCGCGCCGTGCAGCAGCCGCATGCCCCGGGACCGCCGGCCGCTCCTGCCGTACGTGCCGTCGAGCTCGCGTACCCGCTCACGCTGGGCCAGCATCCGCTCGTCGGTCATGCGCTGCATGTACAGGTTGGGCCCGTGGTCGGTGACCGCGTAGTAGGCGTAGCCGCGCTCGGCGGCCGCGGCGGCCATCTCCTCCAGCGGGGCCAGACCGTCGGTGAGGTCGGTGTGGGTGTGCAGATCGCCCCGGATGTCGGACTCCTCGATCAGCTCGGGCAGCTCGTCGCGCAGCCCGGCCTCGATCTCCCCGCGGTCCTCACGCAGCGTCGGCGGGATCCACGGCAGGCCCAGCCGGGCGTAGACCTCCTCCTCGGTGCGGGAGACGATCTTCTCGCCGCTCTCGGCGTCGAACAGCCCGTACTCGGAAAGCTTCAGCTTCTGGTGCACGGCCCGCTCCCGGGTGCGGATGTTGTGCGCCTTGCTGCCGGTGAAGTACTGCAGGGCCGCGCCCCAGGAGTCCGGCGGTACGACGCGCAGGTCGACGGCGAGGCCCTTGCCGGTGCGGATCGACGTCTTCGCCGTGCCCTGGGCGATGACCTCCTGGACGTACGGCAGCTCGGTGAACGCCCGCATCAGCGGTGCCGACTTCTTTGCGGCCACCAGGACGTCGATGTCGCCGATGGTCTCGCGGACCCGGCGCAGCGAACCGGCGTAGGTGCAGCGGCGGCAGCCGGTGATCTCCGAGAGCCGGTCGACGATGTCCTCGGCGAGGTCGAGGGCGACATCGAGCAGGACGCGTTCGCCGGACGACTGCAGGAGTTCCACGCCGTGCAGGATGTTCTCCTCGGTCTTCGGCCCGAAGCCCTTCAGATCGCGCAGCTTCTCGGCGTGGACGGCGTCGACCAGCTCGTCGATCGAGGAGATGCCGAGCTCCTCGTGGAGCACGAACGCCTTCTTCGGGCCGAGCGTGGGGATCGCGGTCAGCCGCCGCACGCCCGCGGGGATCTTCGAGCGCAGCTCCTCCACGGCGGAGACGCTGCCACTGCGGAAGTACTCGGTGATCTTCTCGGCGATCGACCTGCCGACGTTGGGGATCTCCTGCAGGCCCTTGACGTCGAGGGTGGACACATCGGCGTGGTAGCCGCCGATCGAGCGTGCGGCCTTCTCGTAGACACGCGCCTTGTACGCGTCTCCTCCGGTGATCGAGATCAGGTCCGCGTACTCGGCGAAGAGTGCGGAGACCTCGTCGTTGGATCGAGCCACACCTCGCGAGTAGGCAGCGCGGCGTGGTTCATTCCTGCCGTGTTCCGGTCCCCGGGGCGGGTACCCGGTCGGACGGCAGACGTTTCCGGAGGAGATGACTCGGATGCTGTTCCTAGGACTGCTCCTTCTGCTGGGTTCGGGCGCCTTCGTCGCCCTGGCGATCGCCGACAACCTCGGCGGCGGCCCGGAGTACACCGTGTCCGTGCTCGGCAACGAGATCGCGACCATGAACGGACTCGCGCTGTTCAGCTCCGGCCTCGCCCTGGCCCTGATCTTCTGCCTGGGCCTGGCCATGATCACGACCAGCGCCACCCACCGCCGCCGCCACCGCGCCGAGCGGCCCCATCGGCCACGCGGTATGCGGCGCACGAGGTTCGGCCGACCGGCTGCGGGTCCGCAGGCCCGGGCCTGAGAGGCTGAGCGCGCTGTCGATAACGACGGGGCTGGGGGCAGTGCCGGTCGGCACTGCCCCGAGCACGACCCGGCTCAGCGCTGGGTGAAGATGAAGCCGATCTTGTCGACCTCGCTGCCGGCGCGTCCGTGGAACCCGGCGATCTGCCAGCCGGAGGGTGCGGTGCGGGTGACGCAGTCGGTGGTCGTCGTGCCGCCGGCCAGGGTGCGGCCGAGGCTGGTGGTGAACCTGGCGTAGAAGATCCTCGTGTGGCTGTCCTTCTGGCCCCGGCACAGCTGGGCGGCCGTCAGGTACTCGTCGCCGCCGAGGGTGAGGGAGGCGGCGGTGCCGCCGGTGCCGCCGTGGGTGAGCGTGGTGCCGTTGCTCAGGGTCACGCCCAGCTGGTCGACGCGGGAGCCGGCGCGCAGCGCGACGGTGGTGGCGCGGGCCTTGGCGGGCACGCGGTCGATGTCGGTGAAGTAGTCCCCGTGCGGGCCGCCGAACTGGTCGCTGAGCTGGTACGCGGCGTTGCGCGACCAGGTGAAGCCGACGGCGATCGGGTCGTGGTCGGAGAGCATCAGCCCGCCGTCGGTGAGGAACTTGGCGTGGTCGTTGCTGTACGACGTGGCGTCGAGGGAGACCAGCCTGCTGCCCCGGTAGAGGACCTTGTCGACGACCTCACAGGTGTTGGGCACGGTCGGCCCGGTCTGGTCGCAGACCAGCGCGGGGCTGCCCTTGGCGGGCGCGGTGCCGCCGCGGACCAGTTGCACCCACGGGTCGGTGAGGCCGTTGGCGGCGGCGAACTCGGCGATCGTGTCGCCGGAGCGGGTGTAGCGCGTGTTGGTGTCGCCCATGACCACGACCGCGTTGCCCGCGGAGTGGGTTCTGATGAAGTCGGTGAGCTGGCTGAGGTTGTCGGCGCGCGCCTTCAGGTCGTCGTCGTTGGTCCCGGCGTTGGTGTGCAGGTTGTAGAAGTCCACGTACACGCCTTCGGCGAGGCGCTCCCGCATGAAGGTGAAGCCCTTCGGGGTGAGGCAGTCGCCCGAGCCGAAGGTGCAGGTCCGCCAGCGCACCCGCTCGAAGTCGTCCTCGTCGTAGGGCGTCTTCGACAGGGAGTTGAGCCCGCTGCCGATGCCGGCCCCGCCGCTGGTGGGGGTGCGGTGGGGGTGCGCGGTGTCGGCGGCGTACAGGTAGGCGTGGTAGTTGAAGTCCTCCTGGACGTGGACGACGTCGTACGGCGCGATCCGCTTGCCGATCTCCGTGGTGCTGGACTGGCGCGGGGTGGGCGCGCTGGAGATGGCCTCGGGGAGGCCGGCCACGTTGTAGCTGAGCACGCTGAAGGTGCCCGAGTCGGCGGCTGCGGCCGAGGGCGCGGCGGCCGTGAGCCCGCCGAGCGTGGCGGCTGCCGCCGCCAAGCCGGCGATGAGTCTGCGCATGGGGGGTCTCCTGAGGGGTGGGGTGTGGTGCGAGCATGACAGAAGTTACTGCCAGTTACCCCGGTCCGTGAGGGGTTTCGATCACTTGCCGGGATCAGTTGGCCGGCCGTACACCGGCCGTTCGATGTGTCCGAGGCCACCCAGGTCCGGTGGTCACGGCCATGTCCGGCGGGCCGTCGGCGGGCTACCGTTTCTGGGAGTCCCTGTTCCCCGCAAGACCTCGGACGGCCCGGCAGTGCTCGCAGATCTCTCCCCGCTCATCGCGGCGACCGCCCAGTGGCTGATGCGCGCCTACCCGCCCTGCGGCGGCGCCCTCGCGTCAGCCCTGTGCGAGGTGCAGGCGCGGCAGGCCGTGACCGTCGCGGCCTGGCTGCGCTACCCGACCCCGATGGACGCCGCGCTCGTCGGCATGGCCGGGCCCGGCGGCTCCGCGCGACTGGACTGGATCACCGGCGGCGACGAGGGCACGGACCAGGACCAGGACGAGCACGCCTGGCGGACCTGGGTGGACGAGGTCGTGGCCAGCTGGGCCGCCTGCCTGCTCGCCGACTCCGGCCTCGCCCGGCGGGCCGTCCTCGCGGTCGGTGACAGCAGCCACACCCCGGGGCTGCCGGTGGAGTTCCGCCGTCTGGTGGACCCCGACGACCGCGACCGCCAGGCAGCGGCCCTGCTCCGCCACCCCGACCTGGTCGCCCCCGTCTCCCAACTGCACCAGGCCCAACTGCAGGACCGCCTCACCCCGGGCCAGACCCTCATCGCCTGACGCCCGAGGGGTTCCGTACGGCCGCTCCGGCGCCGTCTCGTCTCTCGTGCGGCCGCCGCACGCACGGTCGGGTGGCCGGTGCCGCCCGCTGCGGGGACCGCCCAGCACCGGTACGGCAGCTGCGCGCACCGCCTGCTGCAACACCCCGCCTGCTGGGCGCGCCGCCTTGTGTCCGTGCCGTGTGACGGTGGCGTGGTCCGCTGGGTGAACCGTGCCGAGCTCGTGCGGCCGTGCGCCGGTCGGCGGCAGGTGGGGCCCTGCCGGTGCGTTGCCTCGTGTCCGTGCGGTCGTCGCGTGTGCCGTGCGGGGGCAGGCTGCGGTCCGTTCGGGGACAGTGCCTCGCGTCCCGTACGACTGTCGCGTGTGCCGTGCGGCGGCCGGTTGCGGCCCGCTGGGCGCGCCACCCCGCCGTGCTCGTACGGCGCTCGGCGCACTCTCGTCGCCGCCGCCTCAGGCCGCCGCGCCCAGTGCCTCGCGCTCGGTGACGTCGCCCTCCAGCCTGGGCAGGGGGACCGGTGCGCGCAGCCGGCGGGTACGGGCGGTCAGGCCGGTTGCGATAGTCACGGTGACGATCAGGCCGCCGGCCACCAGGGCTCCGCGCGCGCCGGCCAGCTCCATGAGCAGGCCCAGCGCCGGCGGGCCGCCCAGGCTCCACACCGTGCCGATGCTGCTCCACACGCCCAGCACGCGCCCCCGCAGATGAGCGGGCGGGTCGGTCTGCAGTACGGCGGTCCCGGCGGTGTCCGAGACGGACTCCACGACGGCCATGGGCAGCACCAGCACCAGCAGCACGGCGAGGGACGGCGACAGCCCGGCCGCCACCTGGAGCAGCCCGCCCACCGCCGCCAGGGTGCCCACCAGCCGCACCGACGGCCGGCGCAGCCTGGCGCCGAGCACCGCGCCCAGGATGCCGCCGACCGCGAGCACCGTGGACACCGTGCCGAAGGCCCCGGCCCCGCCGGCCAGCGGACCCGTGACGAGCACGGCCAGGGTCAGCCCGTAGTTGCGTCCGAAGACGGCGCTCACCCCGGTGACGGCGGCGAGCGCGATCAGACGGGGGCGGCGCGCGAAGAAGGCCAGCCCCTGGCGCATGGTCATGTCGTGCCGCCGGTCCGACGACGAGCGCCGACCGCGCGCGCCCCGCGCCGGGGCCGGGACGGCACCCCGGGCCGGCCGCAGGAACGGAATCACCGACGCCACGAACACGAACGACAGCCCGTTGGCCGCGTACGCGGAGGCCGTGCCGAGGAACCCGACCGTCACACCCGCGAGGGCCGCGCCGACCAGCCGGCCCGCGTTGTGCACGAGCGCGCCGACCCCGATCGCGGACGGGACGTCCTCCACCGGGACCAGGTCATTGCCGAGCAGCGCGCAGGCGGGCCCGTCGACGGTGGCGATCATGCCCGTGACGGCCGCCAGCACCAGCAGGGACGTCATGTCGAGCCGGTCCAGCGCCACCAGCACGGCGGTGGTGAAGGCGACCGCGCCGAGCAGCGCCTGGCTGACCGCGGCGGTCAGCTTGCGCGGCCAGCGGTCCACCGCCGTACCGCCCAGCAGGCTCATGAACAGTGCGGGGGCGGCCTGCACGGACATCGACAGACCGGTCGCGGCCGCGGAGCCGGTGATCTGCAGGACCAGCAGGTTCTGCACCGTGAGCTGCATCCACGTACCGGCGTTCGACACGAAGTTCGCGACGGACCACCAGCGCATGCTGCGGTACCGCAGCGACCGCCACGGCGAGTGCGAGGCGGCGGCGGAGGTGCGGGAGTCGGAGGCGGAGGAAACGGGGTGAGAGGCAGTAGGCACGGCGCGATCCGCGACGCCTGGCGGGGCGCCGGAGGTGGGGGTCGGGGGAAGCGCGGCCCATCGTGGCAGACGGAACCACCGAGTCGTCGCCGATCACCCCGGCCCCCTCACCCGCGTACCTGCCAAATCACCCTGCTGGGCCCGCACTTGGCGGGCCGAGTGCGGTTGCTCACAGGGTCGGTTCAGGGTCGGGTCGGACCCGTCGTCACCCCTTCTTGCCGCGGCCCGTGAGGGCGTCGCGCAGACGGTCCACCAGCCCGGCGCCCGGCGCCAGCATCTTGTTGGCGGGCGGCTTGTCCGGAGCCGAGGGATGCGGCCGGGTCGGGGCCATCTTCTTCGCCTGGCGCACCTTGTCGCCCAGCGTGTCGAGCGTCTTCGCGTCACAGGACGCCCGCAGCCTGGGGAAGAGGTTCTCCTCCTCGTCGGCCACATGGGAGCGGATCTCGTTCATGAGCAGCCCCATGAGCCGGTCGAACTCGGGATCGTCCGCCTCGCACCGCTCCAGGTCCTTCATGATCCGTTCGGCCCTGGAGTGGTCGTCGATCTCCTTGTCGGCCAGCGCGTCCCCGCCCGCCACATGCTCACGCACGGCTGGATACAGGTACTCCTCCTCGGCCACCGAGTGCCGCACCAGCTCCATGGTGGCCCGGTCGGCGTGCAGCTTCCGGTTCTTGTCACCGGACGGCAGCGCCTCGATCCGGCCGAAGATCTCCTCGACCTCCCGGTGGTCGGTCACGAGCTCGTCGATGACGTTCCCGCCATGTGCCATGTCCTTCACCTCCTGACTGGCTGCGTGGCCCGGACGGGCCCGCCTCGCCTCGGGTCCCCCGTGCGGCGGGCGCCACACCCCACGGCCGGCGGGCAGACATCGCTCGCGCGGCGCGGGTACTCGGAGAGCCGCCATCTCGGCTCCTTGACTCCTCGGCTCCTCGGACAGGAGGTCCGGATGACCGGAACCCGGCGCCCCGCGCCCCTGCCCTCGGCCCCACGCATCGGTCTGCTCGGCTCCTTCGGCGGCCGCAACATCGGGGACGAGGCCATCCTGATGTGCGTCCTGCGCTGTCTGCGCACCCACCGGCCGGACGCCCGGCTCGTCGTGCTCAGCCGCAACGCCGAGCACACCCGCTCCCACCAGGCCGACGCCGACGAGGTCGTCGACTGGGAGGGCGTTCCGCGCAAACCCGTGCTAGACGCGCTGGGCTGCCTGGACCTGCTGGTTCTCGGTGGCGGCGGGATCCTCTACGACGGGGAGGCCCGGCGCTATCTGCGCCTGGTGCGCGCGGCGCACGAACGGGGCGTGCCCACCTTCGGCTACGCGGTCGGCGCCGGTCCGCTGCGCGACCCGGACGACCGGGACGCGGTGCGGAGCGTGCTGCCGGACATGGACGACCTCGTGGTGCGCGACGAGGAGTCCAAACTGGTCCTGGAGGAGGTGGGCGTCGAACGCGAGCTCACCGTCACCGCTGATCCCGCGCTGCTGCTGCCCCCCGAGCCCTTCACCGAGGCGATGATGCGGCAGGAGGGCCTGCCCCTGGACGCCCGGCTGGTCGGGATGTCCGTGCGTGAGCCGGGCCGGGCGGCGGAGAAACTCGACGAGGGCGACTACCACGCGCTGCTCGCCGACGTCGCCGACTTCCTCGTACGACGCCTGGACGCCCATGTCGTCTTCGTGCCGATGGAGCGCCAGGACGTCCGGCACGCCCACGGGGTGCTGTCCCGGATGACCGCCCCCGACCAGGGGCGCATCCTGCACCACGTCTACCGCCCCGGCGAGGTCCTCGGCTTCATGAGCCGGCTCGACCTCGCCGTCGGCATGCGTCTGCACTTCGTGATGTTCGCCGCGCTCGCCGGGCTGCCCGTGCTGCCACTGCCGTACTCCGGCAAGGTCTTCGACTTCGCCCGCCGCATGGGCGCGCCCGCGCTGGTCGGGGTGGCCCGGGAGCAGGCGGGGCTGCTGCTCGCCGAGGTGGACCGGCTCTGGGACGAGTTCCCGCAGCGCCGCTCCGACCTGCGCAGCCGCGTCGCCGACCTGCAGGGACTGGCCCAGGAGACCTGCGCCCGCTGCGGCACCCTCCTCGACGGCGCGGGGGAGAGCGACCTGGCCGACACCGCCGTACGACGGCTGGACGGCGACCCGGCCGACACCGCCGTACGACCGACGGACGGCGCCCCGCGCCCCGGCGCCCCCGACCTGCGCCTGCTCACCCCCACCGCGACCGCGGCCGCCCCGAGGAACCCGGGCACGGGAGCGTGACCACCCGCCACCGGGGCCCGGCACCCGGGGACCCCGGACCCTCGCACCCCACGACCCTCGGGAACCCGGCCCCCGGGGCCTCCCGAAACCCCGGCCGCCCTCCGGGACCCCGCCCCGGCCCTCTGGGAGCCTCGGCCCTGCCGGGCGCCTCGGTCTTTCGGGATCTGGGGCCCTCTCGCCTCGGCGTTCCCGGGAGCCCGGTCCCCTGCCCTGGGAGCCCGACCCCGGCCCCCCTGAACCCCCGCCCCCGGACCACAACCGCGTGCCCGTGCTCATCCGACCCAGTCGACGGGAGATCCGATGCCCATCCTGGAACCACCGCGAGACTCCCGGACCGTCACCCTCCCGCCGCGCCCGGCCCACCACGGGGGTCGCACCGACGTCCTGGTCGTCGGTGGCGGCCCGGCCGGTACCGCCGCGGCGTACGCGGCCGCCGACGCCGGGGCCGACGTCGTCCTCGTGGAGCGCTACGGCTTCCTCGGCGGCAACGCGACCGTCGCCCTCGTCATGCCGCTGATGTCGTTCCACAACGAGCACAAGCAGGCCGTGTTCGACGGCGGCGGGCACGGCAGGCTGCTGCCCACCGACCACGGCGAGGGCGAACCGGTGGTGGCCGGGTTCCTGTGGCTGCTCCTCGACCGGCTGACCGCACGCGGCGGCTGCGTGCCGCCGTCCCCCGACACCGGCTACACCGTGCCCTTCGACCCGGAGATCTACAAACTCGTCCTCCTCGACCTGCTCGACCAGGCCGGGGTGCGCATGCTGTTCCACTCCTTCGCCTCCGCCGCGCTGCCCCTCGACGACGGCTGGCGGGTGGTCTTCGAGACCAAGTCGGGCCCGGTCGTGATCGACGCCGGTGTCGTCGTCGACGGCACCGGGGACGGCGACATCGCCGCCGCCTGCGGGGCGCCGTACGAGATCGGCCGACCGGAGGACGGTCTGGTGCAGCCGATGACCCTCATGTTCCGCGTCGTCGACTTCCTGCAGCCGCGGTTCGCGGAGTACGTCAGCGAGAATCCCGACCAGTGGCGGGGCGTGCACGGCCTGTGGGACCTCGTCCAGCAGGCCACCGAGGCGGGCGAACTGCGCCTGTCCCGCGAGGACATCCTCTTCTTCGGCACCCCGCACCCCCGCGAGGTCAGCGTCAACAGCACCCGGGTCACCCGGGCGCTCGGCACCGACGTGTGGGACCTCAGCCGCGCCGAGTACGCCGCCCGCCGGCAGATGGAACAGATCGACCGCTTCCTGCGACAGCGCGTGCCCGGCTTCAGGAAGTCGTACGTGGCGCAGAGCGGCGTCCAGATCGGCGTACGGGAGACGCGTCGCGTCCTCGGCGACTACCACTTGACCGGCCATGACATCCTCGCGGCGCGCGCCTTCCCCGACGTCATCGCGCACGGCGCGTACCCCGTCGACATCCACAACCCCCGCGGCAGCGGCACCGTCCTCAAGCGCGTCCCCCGCGGACGCTTCTACGACATCCCGCTGCGCTGTCTGCTGCCCCAGGACCTCGACCGCGTCCTGGTCGCCGGCCGCTGCATCTCCGGCACCCACGTGGCGCACTCCTCCTACCGCGTCATGCCGATCGCGATGGCGACCGGCCAGGCGGCCGGCGTCTGCGCCGCGCTGTCCGTCCGCCTCGGCCGCAGCCCCCGCGAGGTGCCCTACCACGCCGTCCAGCGCGCCCTCCTGCGCCAGGGCGCCCATCTGCGCCTGGAACCCCGGGAACCCGTACCCCGGCGGCGCTGACCTGGGGCCTGTCGTCAAGTTCCCGCCCGCCACGCGGGCACTCCGGCGCCTTGCGATCGCACACGCCGGACGCCGCGCGGCCCGCCCTTCGGGCGGACGACGGGAAGGTGACGACAGGGGCCGAGGACTCGTTGTCGTCCCAGCGACCGCCGGGCGCGGTGTCGAAGGGGGTGGCCGCCGCCGCGTCGCCGCCGAAGTCGTTGCCGCTCACACCGCCCCCGTCCCACTTGCCGTCGGAAGTGATCCACACGGCGTGGGTCCGGGTCCTGGACCGCTGGTCGTCCCAGAGTCCCGTTGGTCTTCCTCACCGTCCCGGTCACCGTCGCCGCGACGGTCACGGGGTCCGGGCGCGCCGGGCAGCCGGCAGGACCGGCCGGCGGGGACGGGCACCGTGCGCGGCGGACCGTCCTTCGCGTACGGCCGTGCCCAGCGAGTCCACCAGCTCCGCCGGTGCCGGCTGGTCGTTGGTGGTTCCGTCACCGGCCAGGGCGTGGGCACGGGCGTCGACGGTCGGCGCGGGGACATCGCGGCGCTCCGCTCCGGGACGGCGACGCCGCACGACGTTCTCGTGCGGGCGCTCCGGGTACCCGGAGCAGACGGCACACAAGGGCGGAGGAACCACGGTCATGCCTCCCGGCACACGGGCACTGTCCACTGACCCGCGCGAGGACCGGCGGGCCGCCACACACGCGGCCCGGCTGCGCCGCCGGATGCCCGAGCCCGACGACGACCCCGATCTGCTGGGCCGCTATCTGGCCGGGATCGCCGCGACGCCGCTGCTGAGCGCGGAGCAGGAGGTGGCCCTCGGGCGGCGCATCGAGGCCGGGACGCGGGCGGCGCACGAGCTGGAACAGGCCGACGTGGGCGAACCCGCGCCGACACCCGGCCGGCGCCGGGAGCTGGAGGCGGCGGTCCGCGACGGCCAGGCGGCCAAGGACCATATGATCCGCGCCAACCTGCGGCTCGTCGTCGCGATGGCCAAGCGGCACGCCCAGCGCGGGCTGCCGCTGCTCGACGTGATCCAGGAGGGCAACCTCGGCCTGATCCGCGCGGTGGAGAAGTTCGACCACACCAAGGGGTTCAAGTTCTCCACGTACGCCACCTGGTGGATCCGCCAGGCCATCGAGCGCGGGCTGGCCCGGCACGCCCGTACGGTACGGCTGCCCCTGCACGTCGTGGAGGAGCTGCGGCGCCTGGCCAAGGTGGAACGGCGGCTGCGGCAGGACCTGGGACGCGAGCCGACGGTCCAGGAGATCGCCGGGCACAGCGACTTCGCCGAGGACCGGGTGGTGTGGCTGCGCAGGGTCGGACGGGACGCGGTCAGCCTGGACACCCCGGTGGACGACACCGGTGAGACGGTGGTCGGTGACCTCATCCCCGACACCGAGGTGCTCCAGGGCCCCGACCTCGCCGAATTCCGGGCGCTCGCCGAGGAGCTGAGGGAGGCCGTCGGCACCCTGGCGCCCCGCGAGGCCCTGATCCTCAGCCTGCGCCACGGCCTCCACGACGGCCACCCCCGCACCTTGGAGGAGGTCGCCCGCCATGTCGGCCTGACCCGCGAACGCGTCCGCCGGTTGGAGAAGGAGTCGCTGTCCCGGCTGCGCGAACCGGCGACCAGGGAGCGCCTGCTGGACTGGGTGGGGTGACGGCAGTGGCGGTGGCGGGCCCGCGCCGGTCAGTCGTTGCCGCGCAGCGCCACCCAGGTCCCGTGGTCCACGACCCCGTCGGGCGTCAGCCCCTTGTCGCCCTGGAAGGCACGCACCGCGCTCTCCGTGTCGGCGCCGAACTCACCGTCCGGGTCACCGACGCCGGGACCGTAGCCGCGGTGGGCCAGTATGCACTGCACCTGCTGGACCCGCTTGCCGCTGTCACCGAGGCGGGTGCGGCCGCTGCCCAAGTAGTGGGTGCACTCGGAGTTCCAGGGCTGGACCACCGGTTCGGACGGTGACGTGCTCACGGACGGGGTGGGCGTGGGCGTCCCGGGGGTGGCTGAGGCGGTGGGGGCGGCCGTGGAGGGGTGGGCGGTGGGCTGGTCGGCGCCGGTCTCGGCGGGGCCGCTCGGCTCGCCCGCGGGAGACGCGCCGTCGGACAGGCCGGGCGTCGACGGCCGCCCGGTGCTCCCGGGGGCGGTGCGGGGCAGGGAGTCGGGCGGTGGCGCCACGGCCTCCGGGGCGTCGGCCGTCGCGGGGGCGTCCTGTCCGGTGAGGGCGACGATGCCGGCGGTCACGGCGGCGAGCGTGACGCAGGCGGCGACGCCGAGCACGTGCTTCCTGCGGGGGCGTCGGCCTCGTAAGCCCGCCGGCGCCGGCGGAGGCACCGGTTCGGGGGCGGCGCCGTGCCGGGGGCCCGGGGGCCGCAGCAGCGCCGCCCGTGTCACCGGCAGCCGGTGCAGGGTCGCGTACGCCCGTTGCCGTGCCAGCACCCTGCTGTGCAGCGGCTCGGGCCAGCCGGACACCGGGGTGTGCGCCTCGGCGATGCCGATCAGGTCCCGCGGGGTGGGGCGGGCGGCGGGCTCCTTGGCGAGGCAGCCCGACAGGAGTGCCTTGAGCTCCGGGCCGATCGCGGCGAGCACCTCCGGGTTCGGCTCCTCGAAGGCCACCCGGTGCATCACGTCGACGCCGGTGCCGTCGCCGAACGGGGCGTGTCCCGTCGCTGCGAAGACCAGCGTCCCGGCGAGCGAGAACACGTCGGACGCGGTGTCGCAGTGGCCGGTGCGCAGATACTCCGGCGACATGTAGGCGGGGGTGCCCACCCGGTTGCCCGTGCCGGTGATCGCGCTGGCGTCGGCGGCCTTGGCGATCCCGAAGTCGATGACCTGCGCGCCCCGCACCGACAGCAGCACGTTGGACGGCTTCAGGTCCCGGTGCACGATCCCCGCGGCGGCCAGCGCGGCGAGCGCGCGCCCCAGCCGCGCCAGCAGCTCCCACACGGCGGCGCTCGCCAGCGCGCCGTCCTCCCGGACCACGGCCGCGAGATCGATGCCGGGGACGTACTCGGTGGCCATCCAGAGCAGTTCGTCGTGGAAGCCGGTCCCGCACAGTCTCGGGGCGTGGGGCGGGCCGATCCGGGAGTGCACCGACGCCTCCTGCGCGAAGCGCCGCCGGAACCGGACGTCCTCGGCGTACTCCGGCCGGATCACCTTCACCGCGTACAGCCCGGGCCCGTCATCGACAGTCCGGGACAGATACACCCGCCCCATCCCGCCACTGCCGAGCAGCGCCAGCGGCACATAGGGGCCGACCCGGAGCGGGTCGCCGGGCCGCAGGGGGGACGCACCGCTCTGCCGGAGCGCGGCCGCTTCGTGCGCCGCGGGGCCCGGTGGTGTTGGCCGCTGGTCGGACACTGAACTCCTGAAGTCGTCGTAGCCGTACGCCAGTTCGCCCGCGAAGGGGATCACGAGGCTAGTCCTGGGTGCGGCCCGTGTTCAGGGATTCAAGCACTTCGGTGGGCTCCCGCGGCGGATTTCCCTCCTCCGCGGCGGTCAGGTCGCGGCCGGGGGCGGCCACCGATGCGTTCGACGCCCCAGGGGGCCGGAGCGCGGTGCTCCGGCCCCCTGGGAGGCGTGCTGGTGGGCTGCCGGGTTCAGGCGGCGGCGGAGTCGCCGGCGTATCCGTGCAGGCGGGCGACGACCTCGGTCAGCTGGGCGGTGACCTCGGCGTCGTCGGCCGGGTGGGTCTCGGCGAAGCGGTTCATGGAGCTCGGGATGGACAGCTTGATGTCCTCGATCACCTTGCCGCCGGCGATGCCCACGGACTTGCGGGCCTCGTCCTGCGCCCATACGCCGCCGTACTGGCCGAGCGCGGTGCCGACCACGGCGACGGGCTT
Organism: Streptomyces sp. NPDC018693; assembly: GCF_044391385.1. Lineage (NCBI taxonomy): Bacteria > Bacillati > Actinomycetota > Actinomycetes > Kitasatosporales > Streptomycetaceae > Streptomyces > Streptomyces sp. NPDC018693. The sequence goes on from NZ_JBIRZZ010000005.1 coordinate 123,384, forward strand.
GCCGGAGATGGCGCTGGCGCCGTACGGGCGGGACAGCCAGTCGATGGCGTTCTTCAGTACGGCCGGGATGGTGCCGTTGTGCTCGGGCGTGAAGAGCAGCACCGCGTCGGCGCCTGCCGTGGCCTCCCGCAGCTTGGCGGCGGCGGCCGGGACGGCGCCCGCGATGTCGATGTCCTCGTTGTAGAAGGGGATGTCGGCGAGGCCCTCGAAGAGCACGACCTCGACGCCCTCGGGGGCGAGCTTGACGGCCGTCTCGGCGAGCTGACGGTTGTGCGAACCGGCGCGGAGGCTGCCGACGAGCGCGAGGATGCGAACAGACATGACGTACTCCCAGAGGATGAAACACTGCCGAATGATCCGGACCGAGGTCCGTTTAATTGGTCTACCACCTCAACCGGACCGCGGTCCAGTTTCATTCCCCATGGTTTACCCTGGGTTTCATGTCCGTCGTTCCGCCGCCCTTCCCTCACCCCCAGGAACCTCTCGGCGGCGGCGAGTTGATCCAACTCGGCGCCCCGGAGGACGAGCCCTGCCTGCGCGCCGACGCCGCCCGCAACCGGGCCCGCCTGCTGGACGCCGCCGCCCGGCTGGTCAGGGAACACGGCGCCGCGAACCTCACCATGGAGGCCGTGGCCACCGCCGCCCAGGTCGGCAAGGGCACCGTCTTCCGCCGCTTCGGCGACCGCACCGGCCTGCTGGCGGCCCTGCTGGACCACTCCGCGCGCCGGCTGCAGGCCGACTTCCTCAGCGGCCCGCCACCGCTCGGCCCCGGAGCACCGCCGGTGGACCGTCTGAAGGCGTTCGGCCTGGCACAGCTGCGCCAGGTCCACGAACAGCTGGACCTGCACCTGGCCGCACAGCCGGACCCGCCCCGCCGCTACTCCCACCCCGCCCTGCGCGTCAACGCCGCCCATGTCACCCTGCTGCTGCGCGAGGCCGTACCGGACGCCGACTGCGCCCTGCTGGCCCTGACCCTGCTGGGCCATCTCGACCCCGCCCGGGTCCACCACCTGACCCGCCAGTGCGGCATGCCCCTGGAGCGCCTGGAGACGGGCTGGATCGACCTGGTCGACCGGGTGACCGCGGCCCCGGCCGACGTCTGAGCAGGTCGGTGCGGGTTCCGTCCAGGACGCCGGGGGCACGGCCGCGACCCGTGTTCCCCCGTACCGGGAACCGGGCCCCTGGTTCTGCCAAGATGCCGTACGTGGTGCAGATACCCGACACGCCCGCGCCGCCGTCGTCGCCGGCGCCGCGCTCCGTGCCCACCAGCGCCGACGTGGCCCGCCTGGCCGGCGTCTCCCGCGCGACCGTCTCCTACGTCCTCAACGAAACCAGCGCCGTACGGATCAGCGAGCCCACCCGCCGCCGGGTCCGCGCCGCCGCCCGCGAGCTGGGATACGTCCCCCACGCGGCCGCCCGCAGCCTGCGCGCCGGACACAGCCGCATGGTCCTGATGCCCGCCCCGCAGGTGCCCGCCGGCCCGCTCTACAGCCAGTTCGTGCACGACTTCCAGCAGGCCCTCAGCCGCCTCGACTACACCGTCGTCCAGTACGGCGCCTGCGGCCTGCGCGGCGACGAGGCGGCCCGCGCCTGGGCCGAGCTCAGACCCGTCGCCGTCCTGGTGCCCGGACCCGGCATCGGCCCCGAGGGCGTGGCCGTGCTCAAGCGCTCCGGCGCCCGGGCCGTCGTCACCCTCGCCCCCGACCACGTCGAGGGGGCCCACGGGATCGTGCTCGACCAGTGCGCGGTCGGCGCGGCCGCCGCCCGCCATCTGTACGCGCGCGGCCGCCGCCGCATCGGCGTCGTCGTGCCCCGGGAACGCGGCCTGGACATCTTCTCCCGGCCCCGCCTCGACGGCACCCGCGCCGCCCTGCGCGGCACCGACGCCACCGTCACCACGCTGGACCTCGCCTACACCGAGGAGTCCGCGGCCGCCCTCGCCGCCCACTGGCGCGAACTCGACCTCGACGCCGTGTTCGCGTTCAACGACGAGTACGCCATCCTGGTGATGAGCGCCCTGCGCGACGCGGGCATCCGCGTGCCCGAGGACACGGCGGTCGTCGGCGCCGACGACCTGTTGCTGGGCAGACTGCTCCGGCCCCGGCTCAGCACCGTCCACATAGATCTGCCGTCCGGCCGCGAACTGGCCGCACTGGTCGACCGCGCGGTGCGCGACCCCGCCGCCCCGATCGAGCCCCGCGCGGCCCTCGGGGTCACGGTGGTCCCCCGCGAGTCCAGCTGATCCGCCCTCGCACCAGGGAAGCAGCCCCTGCGCACGACGCCGGCATCATCGGCCGCGGCCCCGCCGGACCGCTCCTCGCCCGCCTGCTGCACCGCGCGCGCGTCGACTGCGCGCTCCTGCAGAGCGGGACCCGTACCCACGTCGAACAGCGCCGGCGCGCCGGAATGCTGGAGCAGGGCACGGTCGACACGCGGCGGGAGGCCGGCACCGCCGACCGCCTGGACCGCGAGGGGTCGGTCCACCGCGGCATCGAGCTGTGCCTCGAGCGTGAACGCCACCGCGTCGACTTTCCGTCCCCCACGGGCGGCCGCACCGGCACCATCCACGCCCGGACCGAACTCGTGAAGGAACCTGATCGCCCCTCCCCTCGCCGACGCGCCCCCGCTGTTGTTCGCCGCGGAAGCCCTCGGTCGAGAAACCGAAGAGCGACAGCCCCGTTGTGCGCTTCCGGCACGAGGGCCTTCCCGGCGGCTCCAGCAGGTCGTACGCCCACGACCACCCGCACGCCTGGCTCGGCATCCTCGCGAAGTCCGGCCGTTCTGCGAGGAGTTGATCCACGGGCGACATGAACGCGGCTGCGCCCTGCACCGCATGCGGGCGAAGCGTGTCTCCCGTCTCTACGGGCGCCGGACAGCTACTCGGGCCTGTGCCTCATGACTAGGATGTTGCACGCTCAACCATATGGGGGCGCGATCGACCACCGGATGCAGCTCGCCCGGCTGCGCCGGATCACCGTCTCCCGCCACGCCGCCGCCGAACCGGCGGCCCACAACACGGGGCTCCCCTCCCCACCTGAGCCCCGGGTCACCGAACGGAGAGCCGTCATGCCGTTGCTCGACCGCAAGACCTGGCAGTCCCGCCCCCTGACCGGCCCCGAACACCCCGTCACCGAACCCGCCACCGGCGACACCCTCGCCACGATCACCCTGGCCGGCCCCGACGACGTCGCCGCGGCCACCGAAACCGCCGACGCCGCCCGCACCGCCTGGGCCCGCACCCCGCACTTCGCCCGCGCCGCCGTGCTGCGCAGGGCCGGCGACCTGTTCACCGAGCACGCCGACGAACTGCGCGAGTGGATCGTCCGCGAGTCCGGCTCCATCCCCGGCAAGGCCGACTTCGAACTGCATGTCGCCGCCCAGGAGTGCTACGAGGCCGCCGCGCTCGCCTCCCGCCCCGGCGGACAGATACTGCCCAGCGAGGCGCCCCGGCTGTCGTACACCCGCCGGGTGCCCGTGGGCGTCGTGGGGGTCATCGCACCGTTCAACGCCCCGCTGATCCTGTCCATCCGCTCGGTCGCCCCCGCGCTCGCGCTGGGCAACGCGGTCGTCCTGAAACCGGACCCGCGCACCGCGGTCTGCGGCGGTCTCGCCCTCGCGGCCGTGTTCGCCGGGGCCGGCCTGCCGGAGGGGCTGCTGCACATCCTGCCGGGCGGACCGGACACCGGCGCGACGCTCGTCGCCGACCCCCGTGTGCCCGTGCTCTCCTTCACCGGCTCCACCACCGCCGGCCGGGCCGTCGGCGAGTCCGCCGGACGCCACCTCAAGCGCGCGCATCTGGAACTCGGCGGCAACTCCGCGCTGATCGTGCTGGAGGACGCCGACCTTGACGCGGTGATCTCCACCGCCGCCTGGGGCTCCTTCTTCCACCAGGGCCAGATCTGCATGACGACCGGCCGCCACCTGGTCCACGCCTCCCTCTACGAGGAGTACGTCGAACGGCTCGCCGCCAAGGCCGACACACTGGCCGTCGGTGACCCGCACCGCGACCAGGTCCACCTCGGCCCGCTCATCGACGACGGCCAACTGGCCAAGGTGCACGGCCTGGTGGAGGCCAGCACCGCGGCCGGCGCCAAACTCGCCGCGGGCGGCACCCACGACGGACTCTTCTACCGGCCCACCGTCCTGGCCGGCGCCGACGAAGGCACCCCGGCCTACGCGGAGGAGGTCTTCGGCCCGGTCGCGCCGGTCCGGTCCTTCACCACCGACGAGGAGGCCGCCGCCCTGGCCGCCCACAGCCCCTACGGGCTCTCCCTGGGCATCGTCACCCGCGACACCGCCCGCGGCCTCGCCCTCGCCGAGCGCGTCCCCACCGGCATCGTGCACATCAACGACCAGACGGTGAACGACGAGGCGGTCGCGCCCTTCGGCGGGGTCGCCGCCTCCGGCACCGGCGCCCGCTTCGGTGGCGAGGCCAACCTGGAAGCCTTCACCGACACCCGCTGGACGACGGTGCGCGGGGACACGGCGACGTACCCGTTCTAGGCAGGTCTCACTCGGACTTGGCCTGCTTCGCCTGGTCCTCGGCGATCTGCCTGCGGACCTCGTCCATGTCCAGCTTGCGCGCCTGCCCGATCACATCCGCCAGGGCGGCCTCGGGCAGCGCGCCCGGCTGGGCGAAGATCGCGACCTGGTCGCGGACGATCATCAGCGTCGGGATGGACTGGATGCCGAAGGCCGCGGCCAGCTCCGGCTGCGCCTCGGTGTCCACCTTGCCGAACACCAGATCGGGGTTGTCCTGTGCGGCCTTCTCGTAGGTCGGGGCGAACTGACGGCACGGCCCGCACCAGGACGCCCAGAAGTCGATCAGGACGAACTCGTTGTCCGTGACGGTCTGGTCGAAGTTCTCCTTGGTGAGCTCCACGGTGCTGCTCATGGCGTGAATCCCTCTTCCCGGTGCTTCCTGCCAGGTTCTTCCCGGCATGGGGTGAAGCCGCCCGAACAACACGGACGGCCGACGGCGTATTCCGCGCCCCTACCCGTGTGGCCTCGGCACACACCACCCATCAGACTGACCCCATGACGGAAACGGAAACCATCGCGTACGACGTCGTGATACTCGGCGCGGGTCCCGTGGGGGAGAACGTCGCCGACCGCACCCGCGCGGCCGGCCTGTCCACCGCGGTGGTGGAGAGCGAACTGGTCGGCGGCGAGTGCTCGTACTGGGCGTGCATGCCCAGCAAGGCCCTGCTGCGCCCGGTGATCGCCCGCGCCGACGCCCGCCGCGTGCCCGGTCTGCGCCAGTCGGTGCAGGGCCCCCTCGACGCCCTCGCGGTCCTCGCCCACCGCGACCACCACACCTCCGACTGGCAGGACGACGGCCAGGTGTCCTGGCTGGAGGGCACCGGCGCCGACCTGTACCGCGGCCACGGCCGTCTCACCGGCTCCCGCACGGTCACCGTCGGCGACAAGGTCCTCACCGCCCGGCACGCCGTCGCCGTCTGCAGCGGCAGCCGCGCCGCCCTGCCCGACCTGCCGGGCCTGGCCGACGTCCGGCCCTGGACCAGCCGCGAGGCCACCAGCGCACAGTCCGTGCCCGGCCGGCTCCTCGTGGTCGGCGGGGGAGTGGTCGCCACCGAGATGGCCACCGTCTGGCAGGCGCTCGGCGCCCACGTCACCGTCCTGGTGCGCGGCAAGGGCCTGCTGCCGCGCATGGAGCCCTTCGCCGGGGAACTGGTCGCCGAGGCGCTGACCGAGGCGGGCGCGGACGTGCGCACCGGCACCTCGGTGGAGTCCGTCACCCGGTCCGACGACGGCACCGTCACGGTCGTCACCGACGGCGGCGAACGGATCGAGGCCGACGAGATCCTCTTCGCCACCGGCCGAGCCCCGCGCACCGACGACATCGGCCTCGACATGGTCGGCCTGGAGCCCGGCTCCTGGCTGGACGTCGACGACACCCTGCGCGTCACCGGCACCGACTGGCTGTACGCGGTCGGCGACGTCAACCACCGAGCCCTCCTCACCCACCAGGGCAAGTACCAGGCCCGTATCGCCGGCGCCGCCATCGCCGCCCGCGCCTCCGGCGTGCCCCTCCCGGAGTCCGACCCGTGGGGCGCCCACTCGGCCACCGCCGACCACCACGCGGTCCCGCAGGTCGTCTTCACCGACCCCGAGGCGGCGGCCGTCGGCCTCTCCCTGGCCGAGGCGGAACAGGCCGGCCACCGGGTGCGCGCCGTCGACGTCGACCTGTCGTCGGTCGCGGGCGCCGGCCTCTACGCCGACGGCTACAAGGGCCGTGCCCGCATGGTCGTCGACCTGGAGGAGGAGATCCTGCGCGGGGTGACCCTCGTCGGCCCCGGCGTCGGCGAACTCATCCACTCCGCCACCGTCGCGGTCGCCGGCCAGGTGCCCGTCGGCCGCCTGTGGCACGCGGTCCCGTCCTACCCGACGATCAGCGAGGTCTGGCTGCGCCTGCTGGAGGCGTACCGCGACAACTGACCCGCGGTGTACGGCGGTTGCCGCTCAGGGCAGCTCGAAACCCAGCTCCCGGGCGGCCCGCTCCGGGGTGGCCTGCGCCCACCGCTCCGTCATGGCCCGGGACGACGACAGTGAACGGATCTCGGCCCGGTCCAGATAGAGCATGCCGGCCAGGTGGTCCGTCTCGTGCTGGACGATCCGGGCGGGCCATCCGGTGAACTCCTCGTCCACCGGCCGGCCGAGCTCGTCCGCACCGGTCAGCCGCACCCGCGCGTGCCGGGCCACCACCGCCTGCCACCCCGGCACACTCAGACACCCCTCGAAGAACGCGGCGCGCTCGCCGCCGACCGGCTCGTACGACGGATTGACCAGCACCCGGAACGGCTGCGGCACCCGGCCCCGGGCCACCCGCACCTCCTCCGGGACCGGCGCCGGATCCTCGATCACCGCGATCCGCAGCGCCACTCCGACCTGCGGTGCGGCCAGCCCCACACCCGGCGCCGCACGCATCGTGACCCGCAGCGCCTCGACGAAGCGGGCGAGCAGCGCCGGGCTCAACTGGCCGTCGTAGGGCTCGGTTCCGGCACGCAGCACGGGGTCGCCCGCCGCGACGATGGGCAACGGGCCTCCAGTGGCGAGGAGTTCCTCGACGAGGTCGGCAAGGGACGTACGGCTGCGCGGAGATGACGTACGACCACGGGCGGCCGGCGTACGACTGCGGGGAGATGCCATCGCGCCAGCATGCCACGGCGACGGACGCGACGAGGGGCGGACGTGTGACATGGGTCACGGGCAGTGGCGGGAACCCGCGCGGATCCCGGCGCTCGGGTACTTCGTCCCGCTGCCGGGCATTCCGCTGGCGGGGGATGAGCGTGCGTGAGGCCCGGCTTCCTTGGTTCGCGGAAGCCGGGCCTCGCTGTCGCCTTCTGTCGTCGCCGCCGTGTGTCAGATCTGCTCGAAGTCACCCGAGAGCGCCGAGGCGACACGCAGGTGCGTCTCCGCCTCCTCGGCACGCCCCTGGCGTTCGAGGGTGCGGCCGAGCATCAGCCGGGCGTAGTGCTCCACCGGGTCACGCTCGACGATGACCCGCAACTCGGCCTCGGCACGGCGCAGTTGGGCCGAGTGGTAGTACGCGCGCGCCAGCAGCAGCCGCGGCCCGGTCTGCTCCGGAACCTCCTCGACGAGCCCGTCGAGCACGCGGGCCGCCGCGGTGTAGTCCTTGGCGTCGAAGAACAGCCGTGCGCGCTCCCAGCGCTCCGCCGGTGTTCCGTGCGCGTAGTACGCGGAGCCGGTGGCGTTGTTGTGTGTCATGTCCACTCGTGACCTCCTTCGAGGCCGTCAACCGCGCCTGTTGGTTGAATATTCCACCAGTTGCCCTCGGTCGGTCCTTGGCCGGTCCTTGGCCGATCCTCGGCCGGTCAGGAGGTCAGCGCGGTCAGCTCCGCGTTGGCGCGCTCCGTGACCAGCGCCAGCACCCGGCCGGTGGCGGCCAGGTCCTCGGCCGGTATTCCGCCCCAGATGCGGGCGGTGATCGGTCCGGTCTCGGCGCCGACGCCGGCGAGCAGCTCCCGCCCGGCATCCGTGGGGCGCAACCGCGGCCCCTCCGTGGTGAGCAGCTTCTTGTCCAGCAGCGCGTCGACGGTGGCGCGCAGCTCAGGCGCCTCGGCCTTGAGTGAGCCCCGGACCTGGACGACCAGCTCGTCCGGAGTCGGAGGGACTTCGGCGGTGACGGCCGCACGCAGGGCGATCTGCTGCTGGAACGTGATGCCGTGCCGGGCCAGGACCTGCTCCAGGACCCCGCGGGCGGCGTAGTGGGCCAGGCCGAGGGCGCGGCTGTCGGCGGTGGGTGAGGTACTGGTCATGTGGTCCTCCGGGTGTCCTCGTCGTCGCGCACGGATGGATCGAGAGGTGCGTCGAGCAGGGTCAGCAGTTCCTCGGTGAAGGCGCGCGTCCGCGGGCCGTCGAGGCCGCCGAGCGGCTCCAGCAACTGCTCGAGCAGTCCCTGGACCACCTCGACGGCCTGCCGTGTGAGGTCCTGGCCCCGCCCGGTGAGGGCGAGCTGCACGGCGCGCGGATCGCGGGGATCGCGGGTGCGCTCGATCAGCCCGGCCGACTCCAGGGCGCGCGCCAGCTTCGACACGTACAGCGGCTCCAGTCCCGTACGGTCGGCGAGCCGCCGCTGACTGGGCCGCTCGCCGGCGCGCTGCATGGCGTACAGCGACGCCACCACCGCGTACTGCGCGTGGGTCAGCCCGAGCGGTGCCATCGCCCGATCGACGGCGACCCGCCACTTGTTGGCGAGCCGCCACACCAGAAAGCCGGGCGTGGGGCCCGGGGAGCCCTTGCTCATGAAGCGATACATTACATGGCTACTATGTACATGGCTACTATTGGGCTGCGGCCAAATCTGCAAGTTGTCGGCGTCGGGTCCGCCGCGCCCCACCCCTCCTGGCCGGGCCATGGCCTGCCGCCCGGCGCGCACGGCGACTAGGTTGAGGGCCATGAGCAACCTTGACCGTCAGGCGGTGCCCAGCGTGTGCGGCGGCCGCGGGTTCGTCGTCAGCGAGCCGGTACGAGAACTCCTGAGCCCTCGACGAGTGCCGCTCGGCGAGTCGACCGAGGTCCGACGACTGCTGCCCAATCTCGGCCGCCGCATGGTCGGAGCCTGGGCCTTCGTCGACCACTACGGCCCGGACGACATCGCCGACGAGCCCGGTATGCAGGTGCCGCCCCACCCGCACATGGGCCTGCAGACGGTGAGCTGGCTGCACGAGGGCGAGGTGCTCCACCGTGACTCCACCGGCAGCCTCCAGACGATCCGCCCGCGTGAACTGGGCCTGATGACCTCCGGCCGGGGCATCAGCCACTCCGAGGAGAGCCCGAAGCCGCACGCCCGCTTCCTGCACGGCGCCCAGCTGTGGGTCGCCCTGCCCGACGGGCACCGGCACACCGCCCCGCGCTTCGAGCACCACGCCGACCTTCCGATGGTCACCGCGCCCGGCCTGGAGGCGACGCTGATCCTCGGCTCCCTGGACGGCGCGACCTCACCCGGCACGGCGTACACCCCGATCGTCGGCGCGGACCTGACCCTCACCCGCGGCGCGGACGTACGCCTGCCCCTGGAGCCGGACTTCGAGTACGCGGTCCTCTCCATGTCCGGCGAGGCCCACGTCGACGGCGTCCCCGTCCTCCCCGGCTCCATGCTCTACCTCGGCTGCGGCCGCGGCGAACTCCCCCTGCGCGCCGACTCGGACGCCGCCCTGATGCTCCTGGGCGGCGAGCCCTTCGAGGAGGAGCTGATCATGTTCTGGAACTGGATCGGACGGTCCCAGGAAGAGATCGCACAGGCGCGTCAGGACTGGGTGGAAGGGACGCGGTTCGGGGAGGTCAAGGGGTACGACGGTGCTCCATTGCCCGCACCGGAGCTACCACCGGTGCCGTTGAAGCCGCGGGGAAGGGTGCGCTGACCTGCGGAAATGCGTCAGCGCTGGGGGCGCGGGGCGGAAGGCGGTCGGGTAATTCTCGCTGTCTTCCACCTGCTTGCCGGGAGCTGTCCGAACGGCCGCTGGCTCATGTCGGTGCATTTGGCGATTCCACAGTGTGGCTGTCTGTGCGCGGCTGTGGCAGGACTCTTGCTGACCCAATGCTGACTTTGCTGACGCCTCGTCAGGCCCGGGCGAGGGGCTCTTTTCCCGACTGCGGGACTTGCGGAGGTGTTTGCAGGTTCGGTGGCGTCCGGACCGATGTCGACCTGGCTGGCGGTCGAGTCAGGCGTTGCGGAGGGCCGGCGTTGCTCACAGTGCCGCCTTGTTGAGGTTGCGCAAGAGTGCGATGTCACCGCTGTCTGTCGGCGGTGCCGCTTGTGTGCGATCCGAAAAGCGCTGCGCAGAGAGGGACTACCAGGTTCTTGGGCAGGTCGGTCACGGCCAGCGCGCCGAGCAGGGCGAGTACGGCGGCAGGGGCGAGCACGGCCCAGGGGGCGCGTTCGGCGTAGGGCTGGTTCTCGGCGAGCAGCAGGCCCCACTCGGGGGAGGGCGGCTGGGCGCCCAGACCGAGGAAGCTGAGGGCGGCCAGGGCGAGGGCGATGCCGGGCAGCCGGAGCAGGGCGCCATGGACGCCGGCTCTCGCGGTAGCCGTCGTCGCCCGGTCCCCACTGGCCGCCCACACCGCCTCCCTGCTCCAACAGGAGCGCGCCACCACCCACCTGACCGCACCCCGCCCGCTGAGCGCCGACCGCTGGTACCTGCTGTGGCACGAACTGCTCCCCGCCGTCCTGCCACCGGTCACCCGCCGGACTGTGTACGGTGGTGCGTCCCGTGCTCCGCGGCCGTCACCGGTGTTCCGCACGTCGCGGGTCGCACCCACTGATGGACTCGCTACGCACCGCCCCGTCCGGGGAACCGGCCATGGCGGCTTCGGCGAGGTGACGGTCGAGGTGCACACGGGCGTCTTCACTGCCTGGGCCGACGATGCTGCCGCTGCTGTTCGGACCGGCCGAAGGCGCCTGCTCGTCCGGCGCCGTCACCGGTGACCAGACGGACTCGTGGATCACCGAGCAGCGCGCTCGGGCCGGCGCCGACCGGCTGTTTCTGGCGCTGCCGATGTTTGCGGCCGCTGCGACCGTTGCGTACTGAGCCGTAGTCGGCCTCGTCAGGCCCGGGCCGGAGCCGTCGCGTCCACTGCCCCGCCGCGCCGGTCGGTGCGCTGGTCCTGCTGCACCCGCCATCCGTAGCGGGTGATGCCGCGCGGCTTGTAGATGGACAGAGCCGTGGTCGTGAGCAACACGGCGACGGCTGCCGCGGCGTCGAACACCAGCTGCACCTTCATTCCTTCAAGGTCCGAGCCGGACAGGGGTGTACCCGCTGCCATGTCCGCCACCTTTTCGACCACCTGCATGTGCAGCAGGAGGAGGAAGGTGGCCACGATGGTCAGCACGAGCTTGGCCAGCACCCAGTAGTGGCGCAGCAGCCCCCATGGAGTGCCCAGGGACTGAACGAGCCCGGTCAGCAGGGAGGCGAATGCCAGCGGGACGATCACGTACCAGGCCGTCACGTCCATTGCCAGGTAGGCGCCCCGCACGCCCTGGGGGTCCTCGTGGGTCAGGCCGCCGATGGCAAGGGCCAGAAAGGCGGCGACCGACCCGAGCCAGCCGACCGAGGACGCGACGTGCGCGGTGAGCGCGACCTTGCGCAGGCCGGACGGCATCGCCATCAGTGGCCGCCGTGCATGCCGGGTCCCACAAAGCCGGTCAGGTGCAGGACGAGGACCAAGGCGACGACGGCCAGGGCCAGGGCGCCGGATACCTTCACCCAGCGCGGCGTGGGCGGTGCTGTCCCGGGCGCGGATTCGGACGACGAGGCGGTCATGCGGATCTCCTGGTTCAGGCGGGTGCGGAGGGCTGTCCCTCCCCGTACGCAACCCTTATCGAGACACTGTGTCTACGTCAAGCCGTGCTGTATCGAAGTCGTCGCCGCGTACACTGAGCGCGTGCCGAAGCTGTGGAACGAGACCATCGAGGAGCACAAGCGCGCCGTACGCGACGCGGTGCTGGAGACCACGGCGACGCTCGTGGTCGAGCAGGGGCTGCGGGGCGTGACGATGTCGCGGATCGCTGAGGAGAGCGGCATCGGCCGGGCCACGCTCTACAAGTACTTCCCGGACGTCGAGTCGATCTTGGCGGCGTGGCACGCGCGCCAGATCGCCGGCCATCTGGCCGAGCTCGCCGAACTTGGTGACCGTCCCGGAACCCCCGGCGAGCGGCTCGAGGCGGTGCTGGAGCGCTACGCCTTCATTCAGCAGCAGCGGTACGGGCATGGGGGAGAGCTGTCGGCCGTCCTGCACCGAGGCGATCATGTGGCGCACGCCGAGCAGCATCTGCGCCACTTCATCCGCGGGCTGCTGGCCGAGGGGGTCCAGGCGGGCGAGGTCCGCGACGATGTCGCGCCGGACGAGCTGGCGGCATATTGCCTGCACGCCCTCACCGGCGCCGGAAGCCTGTCATCGAAGGCCGCGGTGCGGCGGCTTGTCACGGTGACCCTGGCCGGCCTGCGTCCCCAGGACTGACCTACCGGGGCGCGGCGAGCCGGTGCCCTTGCTGGATGCTCCTGGCGGTCGGCCCAGGAGGTGAAGTCCGCCCCCTCGGACGACTGCCGGGCAAACCCCGGACCGCACCAACGCCATGGCATCGGTACGCTGTGCCACCGGGCGGACAGGAACGCTCGCCAGGGGCGCGGCGCAGACGACGGCCGGGGCACATGGACAACGGTGCGCAGGCGGGCGACCGAGTCCTGCGCCTCGTGCTGCTGACCTTGCTGCTGCTCGGCGTAGGCGTCCTGCACACCCTGAGCCATGCCGGGGCACACGGTGGAGTGGCGGCATCGGATGCCGTCCAGCACGCGCGCCACACCACGTACGTCTCGGACGAGGCCGGGCCCGCCCCCGCACACACGGCTCCAGCTGCGGCCACGGGGCTGACGCAAGCCGATCTGCATCAGCACCTCGGGTCGGCCCGTGACGCGCGGGCCGCCGACTGCTTCGCGTCTGCCCCGACCGCATCCTGGTTGGTCCCGCCGAACAACTCGGCGTCGTGCAGCCGCGATGCGGACACCGAAGTCATGAGCACCGACAGAACCCCGGATCGGTGTCGGTCGGCGAGTCCACGGTCGCTGGTACTGCGAATCTAGAGCATCGGTGATCAGAGGCGCGCCATCCGAGCGGCGCTCTCGGCGTGCCGGGCCCGCCTGGCCCGGCACGCGTTCACGTTCCTCACCCATGCCCCGACGGTCCGGTCCGCTGCCCCTGTGCACCGGCCGTCGCCCCGCGCTGAAAGGCGTCACCCGTGTCCCAGCCCCACCTTGCCCACCGCACCGCCATGCCTGCGCCTCCGCAGGCGACGCAGACGTACGAGCCGTACGACCACGCGCCCCGACAGCGGCAACCCGTCCCCTCCGTACCAACGGCCGACAGTGAGCCGCGGCGAGAGCCGTTCTCGCGGCCCGGCGGGCGGCGGGGCGGTCGCCGCCGGGCACCGAAACGGACGCCAGTGCTCGGCAACTATCTCGGCTATGCCGCCACGTTCGTCGGCGCGGGCCTGATCAGCGGGGCCATCGTGCACCATCCGCTGGGACCCCGCGCGCTACACCGTCATCGCGGTCATCGGAGCGGTGGTCTTCCTCTGCGCCACCGTGCTCAGCGAGTTCGTCCTCACAAAGCAGCGGCCGAAAGCGTCCCGAGTGCTGGGCCTTGTGGCCGCCTCGCTGGCGTTGTCGTTCGGTATCGGCATGCTCAGTGGCGGGCTGCAGCACTTCGAGGACTTCCCCGAGCGCGGCGCCATGCTGATCCCCTTCGGCCTCACGCTGTCCTTCATCGCGTACGTGCTGCGGCACGAGCCGGCGCGCTGGCGCAGCATCGTCGGTCCTACGGGCGTGCTGGTGGTGGTCACGGCAGCGCTCGCGTTCGTCGGCCTGCGTGGCATCGCAGACGGGATGGCGGGGGAGTCGAGTGGGGGCGGCGGTCACAGTCACGGTGAGGAGGCGCCCTCAGAGCCGGAGGAGGGCGAGGCCGGCCACGGTGCGGAGCCGGTGGGCCAGGCGCCCGCGCCGCAATCCTCGCCGGGCGACGATCAGAGCGCCGTGAAGACCGAGGACGCTGGGCACGCCGACGACGGTCACAGCCACTGATGCGCAATCGCCGTCCCTGCGCCGGGTTCGATTTGCTGGGCGCCGGGACGGCATCAGTGTGCGGGGAGCGCTTGTACCGGAGGGATCAGTGACCGCCGTTCGATTCGACGGCGAGGCGCTTGGTGAAGGTCTTGCCGCCGTCCTTCGACTCGTACACGCCGTTCTGGGTGCATCGGCGCGGTCTTCGTCACCGCCACCACCACGGCACTCGCGATGGTGGAGCACCGCGAGGCGGGGCTGGCGTCCGGAGTCGTCAACACCTTCCACGAGGTGGGCGGCTCGATCGGCGTGGCGGTCGTCATCACAGTCGCGGCATCCGGCATCGAGCGTGTTTCATGGTCGGCGGATTCACCGACCCGTTCACGGTGTGCGTGGTGGCGGCCGCCGTCAGCGCCGCGGTAGTCCTCGGGCTCCTTCCGCGCGGCAAGCCGCAGATGACCGGCGGACCGCATGTGCACTGAGTCGATGGGTGCCCTGTTCGACGGCCCGCGTCAGGCTCCTGTGCTATCGGGAGCGGACACGCCGCGTCGGGTGTCCGCATACCAGTGGGTCAGCCGTTCGCTCTTGGAGATGGGGCACGGTGACCGCTGGTGCGTGTGTTTCGTTCAACTGCGGTGTTGATCGCGCTCGCGCAGTCCGGTGACGAGTACTCCGGTGGCGAAAATCAGGACGAGGACGAAAATGGCGATACCGAGGACGTCCTGGAGCCCACTGGCCAGGCCGCTGTAGCCCACGTCGATGCCGAAGATCACCGAGCACACGCCGGCGACGAGGGCGGTCCAGCCCAGCCAGCCGGCGATCCGGTGACTGGTGAGAATCGCTGTCCCGAAGAGCGCCAGGCTCAGCCCGAGCAGGATGCGGAAGTAGCTCTGGAATCCCCATTCCAGCCAGCGCACGGTCTCGGCGTTGGCAAAGCGGATCTGCTTCTCGGATCCCGAGGCGCTGACCCAGGAGTCGACGGCCTGCTTCAGTCCCACTCCGTCCAGCCCTTGAAGGACAGCCCAGGTTGCGGCGGTCGCCACAGCTGCCGCGGCCGCGAGCCGAGCGACCAGGGCGGACCCGTCGGCGAAGCGCAGGACGCGGTACAGCACGAGGAGGCCGCTCAGCGTCACCAGGACGCCGCTGAACTGGCCGAGATGAACGGCGACCCAGGCGTCGCTGTTCGCGTACTCGGTGAAGATTGCAGGGTGGTCGTCTTCCGCTCCGGAGGGATGAAGTGCGGCGGTGAGGATGGCGTTGAGAAGGAAGCCACCGAGCATGAGCCCGCCGGCGATGGTCAGCGTGCGGCGTTGCGAGTCGGCTGCATCCGCCCCTGCGCCAGCGTGCGTGTCCCGACTCATGAGCAGACCCCAGTCTTCTCGACGTCACCGACCGACGTCCTGAGAGATCACCAGTTGCAGCCGCCCTCTCAAGAAACCCAGCACCGCCTCACCCGAAAGAGGGCAGATTGCGGCCGATTACCAGCGCCCGGGCCACACCGCATGGGGCAGAACGATCCATCGAGGACGGGAAGCCGAGCAGCGCGCTGCCGCGCCGGGGCGCGACGTGAGGGCATACGCCGGGGCCGCCGGGATCACCGTGCCGGCGGCCCCAGGTCCGGCCCCACGAGTCAGCCGAGGGCCTGGATGAGGTCGTTGCATGCCTGTTCGCAGGAGCGGCATGCTGCCGCGCACAGGCGGCAGTGCTCGTGCATGTCGGCATGCGCGGAGCATTCGTCGGCGCAGGCGCACGCGGTCAGGATCGCTCGGGTGACGTTGGCGTCGTAGCCGGTGTGCCGGGACAGCACGGACGCGGTGGCGTTGCAGATGTCCACAACACGGAGGCTGCCGCCCTCATGGGGCAGGTCCGTACCGCCGTCCACACCCACGCCACCGTCGGCACGGCCCCCGGCGACCTCCTGGCCCGAACCAACCGCCTCCTCGCCGATCTCGACGCGGCCCTGTTCACCAGCTGCCTGATCGCCCGGCTCGACCTCGCCCACCACCAGGTTCACCTCGCGACCGCCGGCCACCCCCCTCCCCTGCTGCGCCACCCCGACGGCCGCACCGAAACCCTGGACGTCCCCACCGGGCTGTTGCTCGGCATCGACGCCGATGCCGACTACCCAGTCACGGAGACCTCCCTTCCACCCGGCGCCGTGCTCGTCCTGTACACCGATGGACTCGTCCCGGGAAAAGGCCCCCAGCCTGGACGACCTCGCCGACAGCCTCCTCCACCACGCCGACCGCTCCACCCCGAGCGACGATGTCGCCCTCCTCCTCGTCCGTCCGTGCGGGTGAGCACGGCCGATCCACCACAGCTGTGTCGTCCCACGCGGATTCGTGCCGGAGCCGGAGGCGTCGCCCGGCTGTCTGAGACGATGGACCTCGTTCCTGTGAGGAGCCGCCACGGGGTGCTGGAGGGGGATGTGTCCGAGGACAACGGCCGACGCGCGGTTCTGTCCGGCCTGCCGTTCGTCATGATGGCGGCGGTGACGGTTGTCGACATCGCCATCGGGCCCGCAGTGGGCTTGCTGCCGCTGCTGTCACTGGGGCCGGCCTTCGCCCCGCTCGTCGGCGGCCCGCGACGCACCGTGTTCATCGGTGTGATCGCGCTGGTGCTCACCGCGGGACTGGGCGTGTACGACGACCTCCTCGATGCCGCGCGCGGCTATGTGAGCCTCGCCTCGGTCATCGGCGTCACCGGGGCCGGACTCGTCGCCGTGTCCATGCGCAGACAGCGGGAGACCGAACTGGCCAACGTGCGGTCGATCGCCGAGGCGGCCCAGCGGGTGTTGCTCAAACCGGTGCCGCGGCTGGCCGGTCAGCTCCGCGCGGCCGTCTGCTACATGGCCGCGGTGGCCGAGGCGCGCATCGGAGGCGACCTGTACGAGGTGGTCGCCGCACCGCAGGGCGTGCGGGTGATCGTGGGCGATGTGCAGGGCAAGGGACTGGAGGCGGTGGAGACCGCGGCCGTGGTTCTCGGTGCCTTTCGTGAAGCGGCTCTGGACGAGGAGGATCTGCTCGGCGTGGGGCGCAGGCTGGCGCGCTCGGCCGACCGGCAGTTGGAGGGGGAGAAGTTCGTCACCGCGATCCTGGCCGAGGTGCGGGATCGTGAGGTCACCTTCCTCAACTACGGCCATCCGGCGCCCCTGTTGCTCCGTGCCGACGGTTCGGCGGCATCGCCCGAACCGGCCGCGTACGCGTTGCCCCTCGGCCTGGGGGCCCACGGACCGTCGGAGCCGGTGCCCTTCCGGGCCGACTTCCTGCCCGGGGATCAACTGCTGCTTTTCACCGACGGGGTCACCGAGGCACGGGACGGTGACGGCCGGTTCTACCCGCTGCCCGAACACGCTCATCTCCTCAAAGAACCCGACCCCGAGACCGCGCTGGAGATGCTGCGGCAGGATCTGATCCAGCACGTCGGCGGCCCCCTGCAGGACGACGCGGCGATGCTCCTCCTCCGCTACCGCTGACCGGCCGCGGGCGGGTTCCCCGCCGTTGTCGGCGTGGCGAGGGCTGCGGTGAGCACGGCCGTGAGCTGGAAGGACAGCCGACGGACACGGCGGGACGGCCGGCCCGTTGCCCCAGGCCATGGCGCTGACGGCGGCGCATCGGCACCGCCCGGGAACGCGCCTACGCCGGCCGGACACGGGCGGAACCGCGCAGCGATGCCCACCGGGCCGGGAACACCCGGTCGGTCGGGCGCCTGGGCAGGTGCTCGAGTCTGTGTCGCCCCGGCCTACGCCCCGCGCCGGTCAGCGGGGTGCGGGTGCGGCCGTCGACGATCTCTGTGAGAGTCGAGGGGAGCGTGTGTTTCGCCGTCGCGAACGACAGGGCGATCGTGGACAAGGAGTGCGACAGAGGCCGTGGCTGGTCCGATCAGACGCGTGGCGGCTGCGGTCGCCTCCCCATCGCGGGCCTTCCTGCACGCGGAAAGCGCGGGCGGGATCGTCCTCGTCGCGGCTGCGGTGAGCGCGTTGGTGTGGGCGAACAGCCCGGCGGCCGACGGTTACGCGCAGTTCTGGCAGCAGAAGGTCAGCCTCGGCGGCGGGGAAGCAAAGGTGACCCACGATCTGCGGCACTGGGTCAACGACGGACTGATGGTCCTGTTCTTCTTCGTCATCGGCCTGGAGATCAAGCGGGAACTGGTCGTCGGAGAACTGCGCGAGCGCCGTGCGGCGATGCTGCCCGCGCTGGCCGCTGTCGGCGGGGTCGTACTCCCGGCGCTGCTGTACGTGGCCGCTGTCGGCGGTGGGGAAGCGGGCAGGGGGTGGGGCATTCCGATGGCCACCGACATCGCCTTCGCCATCGGGATCCTGGCGCTGCTGGGCCCCCGCGCCTCCACCGGAGCGAAGCTGTTCCTGCTCAGCGTCGCCATCGTCGACGACATCCTCGCCATTGGCGTCATCGCGATCTTCTACACCGAAAGCCTCGAGCTCTGGTGGCTGGCCGGTGCGGTGGCCGGACTGCTGGTCGCCGCCGGCATGCGCAGGCTCGGGGTGAACCTGCCCTGGGCATACGTTCCGGTCGGGGTGCTGGTCTGGTTCGCCACCCTGGAATCCGGCGTGCACGCCACGCTCGCCGGGGTCGCGCTCGGGCTGCTCACCCCGGCCCGACCCGTGGCCGGTCGGGGCGTCCTGGACGACCTGGAGCGCACCTTGCACCCGGTCAGCGCGTTCCTGGTGGTGCCGGTCTTCGCTCTGGCCAACGCCGGGGTCGACCTGCGTGGCGGCGCGCTCGGCGACGCCTTCGGCCGGACGGTGACCTGGGCGATCATCGCCGGGCTTGTCCTCGGCAAGATCGTCGGCATCGGCGGGGTGACCTACCTGGTGCGTCGGCTGGGCTGGGCTGCGCTGCCTGCGGGCATGCACCCCCGCGAGATCCTGGGTACCGCCGCACTGGGCGGTATCGGGTTCACCGTCTCGCTGTTCATCACCGACCTCGCCTTCACCGACGCCGCCTTGGTGGCCCAGGCCAAGGTCGGTATCCTCACCGCCTCCACCGTCGCCGCCCTGGCAGGCGTGATGCTGCTGCTCACCGCCCCGACCGGCACCCACGCCGCCACCTCGGGCCCGCCGAGCGAGGACCGGCCGGAGCGATGAACGGCGGACCGGTGTGGATATCACGCACTCACCTGGGCCGTCACCATCGGCCTGATCCTCGCCCTGCTCGCCGTCGACCTGCTCCTGGCCGCCGCGCGCCCGCACAGGGTCGGCTTCGGCGAGGCCACCGCGTGGTCGGTGTTCCACATCCTCGTCGCGGCCGCCTTCGGCTCGTCGTCCTGCGGCGGTCGTCACCGGAGTCCGGTCAGGAAGCAGGCCCCTCCTGAACTGCACCTCTCAGGGACCAGACCGACTGTGCCCGAGACTGCCGCCGTCATCGTGGCCGCAGCCGTCACCTGGGGACTGATCGGCAGCACCGGCAGCCTCCCCCGGCGCTCCGGCCGCCGTGCGCCCGACATGGCGAATCCAGCGGGTTAAGCGGGTGATGCGGCGGCCCGAACGGGTCGCGCGGGGCATGGATGAGGTCCGGCCGGACCGGCCGCAATCCGCAACTCGACGCGCTGGAGGCGAACGATGACCCCACTAGCCCATCCAACCGACCATACGACCCATCAGGTCCCGGTTCTCATCGTGGGCGGCTCCCTGGTCGGCCTGTCGACCTCGCTGTTCCTCGGCCGCCTGGGGGTGCGCCACACCCTCGTGGAACGGCACGCCGCCACCTCCATCCACCCTCGTGGCCGAGGCAACAACGTACGCACGATGGAGCTGTTCCGGGTGGCGGGAGTCGAGCCCGCGGTCCGTGAGGCCGCCGCCACGCTGGCCGACAACCACGGCATCCTGCAGACACCCACCCTGGTCGGCGACGCGGGGGAGTGGCTGTTCCGGGAGATCGACCCGGGCGGCGGACTGGCCCGCTTCAGCCCCAGCTCATGGTGCCTGTGCAGCCAGAACGACCTGGAACCGGTCCTCCTCGACCACGCCACGCGACTCGGCGGCGATCTGCGCTACGCCACCGAACTGATGTCCTTCGACAGCGATCCCGACGGCGTGACGGCCGTGGTCAAGAGCCGGGAGACCGGCGAGCACACCACCATCCGCGCGGACTACCTGGTCGCGGCCGACGGCCCCCGCAGCCCCGTGCGCCAGCAGCTCGGCATCGGGCAGAGCGGCCCCGGCGACCTGTTCCACAACATCAGCGTCACCTTCCGCTCCCGTGGGCTCGCCGACGTCGTCGGCGACCGCCGCTTCATCGTCTGCTACCTGACCGGTCAGGACGCCGACGGCGCTCTGCTGCCGGTGGACAACCGCGAGAACTGGGTCTTCCACGCCCCCTGGCACCCCGAACGCGGCGAGACGCTGGAGGAGTTCACCGACGAGCGGTGCGTCGCGCACATCCGCCGCGCCATCGGGGACATGGACCTGGACGTGGAGATCACCGGCAGGGCGTCCTGGCACGCCGCCCAGCGCGTCGCCCGTAGCTACCGGGCAGGGCGCGTCTTCCTGGCCGGCGATTCGGCCCACGAGATGTCGCCCACCGGCGCCTTCGGCTCCAACACGGGCATCCAGGACGCCCACAACCTCGCCTGGAAGCTGGCCGCGGTGATCGGCGGCTGGGCCGGTGAGGGACTGCTGGACAGCTACGACGCCGAGCGCCGCCCGGTGGCCGAGGCGACCAGCGCCCGGGCCGCCGCCCGGTCGGTCGAGCACAGCCACCCCGGCTTCGCTCCACCGCCCGGCGCGGGCGGTGCCCCGCAGCGCGGCATCCTCAACGTGGCCCTCGGCTACCGCTATCCGCAGGGCGCGGTCGTCGGCGCCGATCCCGCGGCCCCGGTCGTCCCGGACGGCCTCGACCTGACCGCCCAACCGGGCAGCCGGGCACCCCACTTGTGGCTGCGGCGCGGAACGGAACGGATGTCCACGCTCGACCTCTACGAGACCTCCCTCGTCCTTCTCTGCGACGCCGGCGACCCGAGCGGCTGGCATCGGAGTGCCCTCCATCTGGCGGAGGAGATGTCCCTACCGCTGACGTCCTATCGGATCGGCGGCGGACCCGAAGCCGACCTGACGCCCGAGGACGATGCGGACTGGTCCGCCGCCCATGGCATCGGGCCTGGTGGGGCGGTGCTCGTCCGCCCCGACGGATTCGTCGCCTGGCGATCGCCCGGGCCCGTAGCGGACGCCGCGTCAGACCTGCGCCGGGCCCTGAGCGCGGTCCTGGCCGTCGGATGACGTCCGCCCGCGCGGCGGACGCTGCGTCACCCAGCTGATCGCTCCGAGTGGCGGGCGCGGTGTCCGCGGCTGACGGTGGATCACGTCGATGCGGGATCCAAGTCGGCTGATGAAGCGTCAGCCCCGCCCGCCTTCGAAGGAAAGGAAGTCAGATGCGTTCTGTGCGCACCCTGCTGGTCACCGCGGCGGGTTCGGCCGTCCTGGTGCTCGGTGCACCTGGCGCCTATGCCGTCGGGAGCGATCACGAGGACTCCTCGTACAGCAAGGAACACGGCAAGGACCACGGCAAGGACCAGGACAAGGAGCACGGCAAGGACGGCCGGCACGACAAGCCGCACGGCGGGGTGCACACGGGGGGCGGCGCGCTGACGGTGGTCGGCGCGGACGACTGGAGCAAGGAGCACGGCAAGGAGCACGGCAAGGACGGCCGGCACGACAAGCCGCACGGCGGGGTCCACACCGGGGGCGGCGCGCTGACCGCGGTCAACGCGGACGGCTGGGGCACCGCATGGGACCCCAAGTACGACCCGGAGACCTACAAGGACAAGGGCAGCGGATACGGCAAGGACTCCACGAGCGGTGACCACGGCAAGCCGCGCGGCGGCATGCACACCGGCGGTGGCGCACTGGCGACGCCGAGTGTGACCGCCGGCGGAGCGGCCGTCCTGGCGGTCGCCGCGACCGGTCTGTACGCGGTACGCCGCAGGAAGACATCCGAAAGCGCGGTCTGATCCATGCCGGACGCGATAGCCCGCGGCCGCCACGCGCGTGCCGCGTGGCGGCCCGGGGGTTCCCCGGCCGGCCCGACGCTTCGCCGGCGTGCCCAGATGAGGTGGTATCCAGATGACAGTCCGTCCCTCTCCCCCCGCCGACGGGGACACGCCTGCGGTGAAGCAAGGGCCGCGCAGCCATGTGCTGGTGATGTCGGCTGTGGCCTGCCTGGTGCTGGCGATGACCCTGACCGGCGGCGGCGAGCCGTCCGGCACCTCGGTCCCCCCGGCCCCTGCCCGGGCGGCCGCGTCGGCTCCGCCGGCGGGGCAGCCCGCGACGCGGCAACTGTCCCGGTCGCGTCCCGTGCGCCTGCTCATCCCGAAGATCTCGGTCGACGCCCCCTTCACCGACCTGGCCATCGGCCCCTCGGGGCAACTCGAACCCCCGCCCGCCAACGACACCAACCTCGTCGGCTGGCACGCCCGAGGACCCTCACCGGGAGAGGTGGGCGCGTCGATCATCGCCGGGCACCTCGACACGGCGACATCCGCTGCCGTGTTCGTGAACCTCAGACAGTTGGAAACGGGCGACGTCTTCCACGTGGACCGGGCCGACGGGCGCCGAGCGACCTTCGTCGTCGACAGCGTGGAGACGTTCGACAAGGGCCACTTCCCCGACGAGCGGGTCTACGGCGACACAGCCCGGGCGGAGGCGCGGCTCATCACCTGTGCGGGCGATTACGACCGTACGGTCAAGGACTACACCGACAACCTGGTGGTCTTCGCCCACCTCAGGTGAGGATGTCCACCACCTGCCACGCGGCCGTTCACCCGCGCAGTGCCCACAAGTCGCGCTGTCCTGGGGCCGGGCACAGGATCGAGAAACGCTGTCGTTGCTTCCCCGCGGCGGCGTTCGCCTGTGCCCCCGCGAAGGAGATGTACCCGGATGACCACTACGTCCGAAGACGCTGTCGCAGCACGCACCCGACAGGTGTCGCAGCGGATCTCCCAGTCCGTGTTCGACGGCTCACGGCTCCGTGTCGTGCTGCTGGTCGACGTCCACGAAGGAGCCCAGCAGCAGTTCCTGGAAGCGTACGAGCAGCTGTGCAACCAGGTCGCCTCCGTGCCCGGACACGTCAGCGACCAGCTCTGCCAGTCCATCGAGAACCCCTCGCAGTGGCTCATCACGAGCGAGTGGGAGAGCGCCCCGCCGTTCCTCACCTGGGTCAACAGCGAGGAGCACGTCCGGATGGTGCAGCCCCTGCACAGCTGCGTCCGGGACACCAGGTCCCTCCGCTTCCACATCGTTCGCGAGACCGGCGGTCCGACCCCGGCGGCCGGGTCCGGCACACGCCGGCTCCAGACGGCGCCCAGGATCGGTGACG
The DNA here is from genome assembly GCF_044391385.1 of Streptomyces sp. NPDC018693. Lineage (NCBI taxonomy): Bacteria > Bacillati > Actinomycetota > Actinomycetes > Kitasatosporales > Streptomycetaceae > Streptomyces > Streptomyces sp. NPDC018693. The sequence continues at coordinate 146,809 of NZ_JBIRZZ010000005.1, forward strand.
GCGTGATCCGCCACGCGCTCACCTTCACCGTCAAGCCGGGCAGCGAGGAGACCGTCGCGAAGATCCTCGCGGACTACGCCTCCCCCGAGCCGCGGGTCGACGACACCACCCGGCTGTGCCGCACCTCCCTCTTCATGCACGGCAACCGCGTCGTGCGGGCCATCGAGGTGCGGGGCGACCTGCTCGCCGCGCTGCGCCACGTCGCCCGGCAGCCGGAGGTACGGGCCGTCGAGGAGGCCATCAACCCGTATCTGGAACAGGACCGGGACCTTGACGACCAGGAGTCCGCGCGGGTCTTCTTCACCCGGGCGGCCCTGCCCGCCGTACACCATGTGACGACGGGCCGGGAGAGCGCCGACGCCAAGCGGCACGCCCTGTACTACCCGGCCCGGGACGGCCTCGGCATGCGGCTGGCCGAACTGCTCGCCCAGCAGGACGCGGCGGCGGACCACCCGGACAGCCCCGTGCTGCGCAGCACGATCTTCCAGCGCGACGACGTCGTCGTACGGCTGGTCGACCTGCGCGCCGGAATCGACGCCGACCCCGGCCAGGTGCTCGGCCTCGGGGACCCCACCCGGGCGCGCGAACTGCTGGAGCTCCTCGACACCGACGCGCTCGGTGCGGACGGCCCCGCCCTGACGGACGGCGCCACCGCCCTGACGGACAGCGCCTGCGCCCGCCTCCTCACGCTCACCCTCATGGACCTCATCACCGACCGCCGCGCACCCGCGGCCTGATGCACCGACGCCGGGGCCCGCGACGGCCGGCCCCAGCCGTCGCCGCACATGATCGGAGGAACCTCGTGGTCAAACCAACCCCCAGGCTCGTGGACTTCAGCGACATCGAGCCCAACACCCGGCGCGGCGGTGACCTGCGCGCCATGCTCACCCCGGCCACGGTCGGCGCCACCAGCGGTTTCATGGGCGTGGCCACCGTGCCGCCCGGCGACCGCATCTCAGAGCACTACCACCCGTACTCCGAGGAGTTCGTCTACGTCGTGTGCGGGCAGCTGGAGGTGGACCTGGACGGCGAACCCCACCCCCTGAGGCCCGAGCAGGCGCTGATGATCCCCGCCCATGTGCGGCACCGCTTCCGCAACGTCGGGAACGTGGAGGCCCGTATCGTCTTCCACCTGGGCCCGCTCGCCCCCAGCCCGCCGCTCGGCCACGTCGACACCGAGGGGACCGACGCCACCTCGGAGCACCCGGTGTCCGATCCGGATCGTGTCCGATCATGACCAGGCGCGTAGCGGTCACCGGCATAGGCGTCGTCGCCCCGGGCGGTATCGGAGTACCGGCGTTCTGGCGGCTTCTGGCGGACGGACGTACCGCGACCCGGGGCATCACGTTCTTCGACCCGGCCGGCCTGCGCTCCCGGATCGCCGCCGAGTGCGACTTCGACCCGGAAGCCCACGACCTGGAGCCGGAGCAGATCGCGCGATGCGACAGGTACATCCAGTTCGCGCTGGTGGCGGGCGCGGAAGCGGTCCGGGACGCCGGCCTCGACCTGGCCCGGGAGAACCCGTGGCGGGTCGGGGTCAGCCTGGGCACCGCGGTCGGCGGCACCACCCGGCTGGAACACGACTACGTCCTGGTGAGCCACCGGGGACAGCGCTGGGACGTGGACCCCGGGCGGGCGGAACCGCATCTGCACCGCGCGTTCACACCGAGCACGCTCGCCGCCACGGTGGCCGAGCGGTTCGAGGCGCGCGGGCCGGTGCAGACCGTCTCCACCGGCTGCACCTCCGGGCTGGACGCCGTCGGATACGCCGTCCACACCATCGAGGAGGGCAGGGCCGACGTCTGCATAGCGGGCGCCTCGGACTCGCCGATCTCCCCGATCACCATGGCCTGCTTCGACGCGATCAAGGCCACCTCCGCGAACAACGACGACCCCGCCCACGCCTCGCGTCCCTTCGACGCCGACCGCGACGGGTTCGTCATGGGCGAGGGCGGTGCCGTCCTCGTTCTGGAGGAGCTGGAGCACGCGCGGGCCCGGGGCGCACCCGTGTACTGCGAACTCGCCGGCTACGCCACCTTCGGCAACGCCTACCACATGACGGGCCTGACCACCGAGGGCCTGGAGATGGCCCGGGCCATCGAGCACGCCCTCGACCACGCCCGGCTCGACCCCACGGCGATCGACTACGTCAACGCGCACGGGTCGGGCACCCAGCAGAACGACCGGCACGAGACCGCCGCCGTGAAACGGGCGCTCGGCGAGCACGCCTACGACACGCCGATGAGTTCCATCAAGTCCATGGTGGGCCACTCCCTCGGCGCGATCGGCTCGATCGAGCTGGTGGCCTGTGTGCTGGCCCTGGCCCACCAGGTGGTACCGCCCACCGCGAACTACGAGACACCGGACCCGGAGTGCGACCTGGACTACGTCCCGCGGGTCGCCCGCGAGCGGCCCCTGAGCAGCGTGCTCTCCGTGGGCAGCGGGTTCGGCGGCTTCCAGTCCGCGGTGATCCTGACCCGGTCGAGGGAGGGCACACGATGAGCGCACGACATCCGCGGCGCGCGGCCGTCACCGGTATCGGTGTGATCGCGCCCAACGGAACGGGCACCGAGACGTTCTGGAAGGCCACCAAGGAGGGCATCAGCGCCCTGGGACCGGTCACCCGCGAGGGGTGCGAGCACCTGCCGCTGCGGGTGGCCGGGGAAGTCCGGGAGTTCGACGCCGGCGCGGCCGTCGAGGAACGGTTCCTCGTCCAGACCGACCGGTTCACGCACTTCGCGATGGCCGCGGCGGACCTGGCGCTGGAGGACGCACGCCTCGGCCGCAGCGACAGCGAGGCGTCCGCGTACTCCGTGGGCGTGGTGACCGCGGCCGCCTCCGGCGGCGGCGAGTTCGGGCAGCGCGAACTGCAGCGGCTGTGGAGCAAGGGCAGCCGCTTCGTCGGCCCGTACCAGTCCATCGCCTGGTTCTACGCCGCCAGCACCGGCCAGATCTCCATCCGCCGCGGCTTCAAGGGACCGTGCGGTGTGGTCGCCTCCGACGAGGCCGGCGGCCTCGACGCGCTCGCCCACGCGGCGCGGGCGATCCGGCGCGGCACCGACGTGATGGTGGCCGGGTCGACCGAGGCGCCGCTCGCCCCGTACTCGATGGTCTGCCAGCTCGGTTACCAGGAGCTGAGCACCGCCGAGGACCCCGAGCGGGCCTACCGTCCCTTCACCAGTGCCGCCTGCGGGTTCGTGCCCGCGGAGGGCGGCGCCATGCTGGTCGTCGAGGACGCGGTCGCGGCGCGTGAGCGCGGTGCGCCGGTCCGGGCCGTCCTCGCGGGACACGCGGCCACGTTCACCGGTGCCTCCCGCTGGGCGGAGTCCCGCGAGGGGCTCGCCCAGGCCATCCGGGGCGCCCTGGAGGAGGCGGGCTGTGCGCCCGAGGAGATCGACGTGGTCTTCGCGGACGCGCTCGGGGTGCCCGAGGCGGACCGGGCCGAGGCACTGGCGATCGCCGACGCCCTGGGCCCGCACGGCACCCGGGTGCCCGTCACGGCACCCAAGACCGGAATCGGCCGCGGATACGGCGCCGCGCCCGTGCTGGACACCGCGGCGGCGGTCCTCGCGATGGAGGACGGCCTGATCCCGCCCACGCCCCATGTCTTCGACATCTGTCATGACCTCGACCTCGTGACCGGCCGGGCGCGCGTCGCCGAGCTGGGCACGGCGCTGGTCCTCAGCCGAGGACTCATGGGCTCGAACTCGGCGCTGCTGCTGCGGCGCCGACCGCACGGCAAAGGAGAGGAACCCTATGAGTGACCGCATCACCGTGGAAGAGCTGGCCGAGCTGATGAAGAAGGCCGCCGGCGTCACCGTGGCCCCCGAGGAGCTCCAGCAGAGCCTCGACTCCGGCTTCGACACCTTCGGCGTCGACTCGCTCGGTCTGCTCGGCATCGTCGGTGAACTGGAGAACCGCTACGGGGCGCCGATGCCTCCGGACGCGGAACGCTCCAAGACCGCCCGGCAGTTCCTGGACCTCGTCAACGGCGCACTCCCGGCAGGAGCCTGACATGGCCGGACACACCGAGAACGAGATCACCATCGCCGCGCCCGTCGACCTGGTCTGGGACATGACCAACGACCTGGAGAGCTGGCCCCGGCTGTTCAGCGAGTACGCCTCCGTCGAGATCCTGTCCCGGGAGGACAACCGGACCACGTTCCGGCTGACCATGCACCCCGACGACAACGGCACCGTGTGGAGCTGGGTCTCGGAGCGGGAGACCGATCGCGACAACCTCACCGTCCGGGCCCACCGGGTCGAGACCGGCCCCTTCTCGTACATGAACATCCTCTGGCGGTACGAGAGGACACCGAACGGCACCCGGATGGTGTGGACGCAGGACTTCGAGATGAAGCCCGACGCACCCGTCGACGACGCCTGGATGACGGACAACATCAACCGCAACTCCAAGGTGCAGATGGCCCGCATCCGCGACCGCGTCGAGAAGGCGGCCGCCGAACGGGGCTCCGCGCCGGGCCTGACCGACTGAGCCGTACGGAGGACAGCGGACCATGCACCAAGCCCTGATCGTCGCCCGGATGGCCCCCGGCTCGGCCCCTGACATCGCCAAGGTGTTCGCGGAGTCGGACCGGGGAGAGCTGCCCCACCTCGTCGGGGTGACCCGGCGCAGCCTGTTCCAGTTCGGTGATGTGTACCTGCACCTCATCGAATCCGAGCAGGACCCCGGCCCCGCCATCGCCAAGGTCACCGGGCACCCCGAGTTCCGGCTCGTCAGCGAGCGGCTCTCGGCGTACGTCAGCGCGTACGACCCCGAGACCTGGCGCTCCCCGAAGGACGCCATGGCGCAGCGCTTCTACCTGTGGGAGCGCGACCCGGCAGGCGCCCACGCCGCCGCCCCCCCCCGCCCGCCGGGCCCCCCCCCCCGGGGCCCCGGCGGCCGGGGCCGTGCGGCCCGGTCAGGTGGGGACGTGGCAGTCGAAGGCGTGCAGATACGGGTTGACCGGCCGTACGTCGTCGACGACGAGCCCGGCGCCGGTCAGCCGGCCGAGCATGCTCGCCGTCGTGTGTTTCGCCCCGCCGACGTTGAGGAGCAGCAGCAGGTCCATCGCGGTGCTGAACCGCATCGAGGGGGTGTCGTCGACGAGGTTCTCGATCACCACCACCCGGGCTCCGGGGCCGCCCGCGCCGATGACGTTGGCCAACGTCCTGGCCGTGCTCTCGTCGTCCCACTCCAGGATGTTCTTGATGATGTAGACATCGGCCGCCACGGGCACGGCCTCGCGCACATCACCGGGGACGATACGGACGCGGGGGGCGAGATCTCCCCCCTCACGCAGCCGGGGAACGGCGTTGTCGACCACACGGGGCAGGTCGAGCAGGGCGCCGCGCATCTCGGGGTACTTGTCCAGCAGACTCGCCACCACATGCCCCTGGCCGCCGCCGATGTCCGCCACCGAGGTACTGCCCGACAGGTCCAGGAGGGCCGCGACATCGCGTGCCGACTGCTCGCTGGAGGTGGTCATGGCCCGGTTGAAGACCTCGGCCGACTCGGGGGCGTCCTCGTTGAGGTAGGTGAAGAACTCCTTGCCGTACAGGCCCTCCACCACGTTGCGGCCGGTGCGCACCGCCTCGTCCAGCAGGGGCCAGGCGTCCCAGGTCCACGGCTCGGTGCACCACAGGGCGATGTCGCGCAGGCTGTGCGGGTCGTCCTCGCGCAGCAGCCGGGACATCTCGGTGTGGGCGAATCTCCCGTCCGGCTGCTCCGCGAAGACGCCGTAGCAGGACAGCGCCCGCAACAGCCTCAGCAGCGGCCGTGGTTCGGTCTTCACCCCGGCGGCGAGGTCCTCCACCGTCATGGGCTCGTCGCCGAGGGCGTCGGCGACTCCCAGCCGGGCGGATGCGCGCAGTGCTGCGGCGCACGCCGCGCCGAACACCAACTCCCTCAGCCGCATGGGGGGCGGCGGGTTGGTCCGAGCGGTCGTCATGTGCCGCTCTCCTTCCTCTTGCGGATCCGGGTGGTCGTGGTCAGCACAGGCCGGCGGGCTTCGACGCGGCGCACCGGTTGTTCTCGAAGGTGTTGGTCTGCCCGGTGTCCGTGTTCACCAGGTCCGCCGGGGAGTTGCCCCGCAGGACGTTGTCGCTGACCCGGATCCGTTCGTTGGCGGTGCCCACGAAGCTCTTGAACAGGACGATGCCGCCCGACAGGGAGGAACCGCCGACGTTGTCCCGGACCACGTTGCGGGCCACCAGGGTGTCCTCGGCACCGGTCACGACGATGCCCGATCCCTGCAGCCCTTCCAGGCGTTCGGTCTTCGGGCACGACTTGTTGTTGGCCACGACGTGGTTGCCGTTCACGGTGAGGGCGCCGGCCTTCGGCGTGTTCTCGTCCCCGACGACGAAGACGCCCGCGCAGTTGCCGGCGATGTGGTTGTCGGCGACGGTGAGGTTGCGCAGGCGCCGGACGGTGACACCGATCCGGTTGCCCTCCATGCGGTTGTGGGCGACCACCGTGCCCTGCGTGTCCGTGGCGCCTTCCTCGGTCTTGACGGAGTTGGCGAGGAACAGCCCCGCGTCGCCGTTGTCCCGCACCGTGTTGCCGCGGAACACCCCGCGGACCGAGTGCTCCTGGGCGATGCCCCACACCCCGTTCCCGACCGCGGTCACGTTCCGCACGGTCAGCCGGTCGGTGGCGGCGGCGAACAGGCCCGTCCTGGTGAAGCCGGTCACCGTCAGGGAGGCGACGGTGACGTCCTCGACGTCGCGGTCCTCGGTTCCGACCACGCAGATGCCGTTGCCGTCCTCGGCGCAGCTGTGGGTGGCGGCCGTCGCGGTGTCCGGCCGGATCACGGTGCTCGTGCCCAGGCCGCGCAGCGTCAGTCCGGGCGTGCTCACCCGGACGCTCTCGTGGTAGGTGCCGGCCATCAGCTGGACGGTGTCTCCGGGGGCGGCGGTGTCCACCGCCTTCTGGATCGACTGGCCGGGCAGCACCACGTGCACCGTGTGCTGCGCGGCCGACGGAGCGGCACCCATTCCCGAGCCGATGAGCGCAGCTGTGCATGCCAGGTACGCAATATGGATTTTCCTCATATTTGCGACAGTATGGTCATGGGGAGGGGGAGACGGTCCGTATAGGCCATCCGACGGCGTGTCCCGTGGCCCGTCGACCGCGACGGGCCACGGGCGGCTCACCTCATCGGAGCTCCCGCGCGTAGGGCACGACGGTGATGCGGTCGATCAGCGGCGCGTGTTGGGAGCGGAGCAGCACGCCGGGGAAGGTGTCCGAGGCGTAGCTGGTGCCGTCGAAGTTCGGGAGTTCCTCGGAGCGGAAGGTGATCGTGTTCCGTCCCTTCGCCAGGTGGACCGGGACGGTCAGCTCCCAGAAGTTGTTCCGGTGGAAGCTGTGCGGGAAGCCGACGCGCCGTGTCTCGCCGCCGTTGACGGTGATGTCGGCGTGCCGGGCGAGCGGGTCCGGGTTGTAGTGGGTGGCCTCGGACTGCTCGGGGTTGGAGTAGCGGATGCGCAGCGCGTACAGGCCGGCCCGGTCCGCGGTGACGGTGAACGTCGCCGTGTTGCCGTTGCCCGGTTCGCCGCCGATCCCGGTGATCGCCGTACCGCCGGTCGCCAGGGACAGCGCGGTCAGCGCGGCCGAGCCGGCGAGCTCCGCGTCCTGTGCCTCGTAGGTGCGCGCTTCCAGGGCGCCGTCGGTGGGGGTGACGGTGAGACGGTCGACGAGCGTGGGCGAGGAACCGCCGGTCACCGTCACCTTGTTGACGCCGCCCGAGAGGGACACCGCCACGCTGTGCCTGCCCTTGGCCAGGCGCAGCACGTCGTGCCCGTTGACGGAGAGCCCGGCGCCCGTGCCGCCGAGGGTGTCGACGCCGAGGGTGGCCTCGCGGTCGGCGGGGGAGTACACCCAGAACGTGGCCGTCTGGTTCTTCGCGAGCCGGACCGCGCCCGAGCCGCCGGCCGGGGTTCCCGCCCGCTTCGGCAGGTCGTACACCGGCCGGGCCCCGCCGTTCAGCCAGGCCAGCTCACCCTCGTACACCCGGGTCGCGGCGGACGCCTCGGGCAGCGCGAGGGTGAGGCGGTCGACGATGGCGTCGCCCTTGGTGACGCGCTCGCCGTCCGCGCTCCTCGCGGCGAGCGTCAGGGTGTGCCGGCCCTTGGTCAGTTCGACCTTGGTGTCGGTGTGGTCCCACACCACCCACTTGTAGCCCAGCGGCAGGTACAGCTCCTGCTCGCTGTCCGCCCTGCCGTCCACCCGGAGGAAGACATTGGTGGGGCCCTGTTCCCGCACCCTGTCGAAGGTGTTGAGGGAGTTGGCGAAGACACTCAGGTCGTACGTGCCGTCCTCGGGCACGTCCACGGTGAAGTCCAGCGTGACGTCCGAACCGGTGCGCAGGCCGCCCACGTTGTAGCCGCCGGAGGTGTAGAACTTCGACACGTCGCGCGGCGACCCCTCCGGGCCGTTCTTCGAGTAGCCGGACCCGGTGTGGGCGGCGTCCTCCGCCTCGTACGACGCCTGCCAGCGTACGGGCGGGGACTGGGTGCCCTTCGCCCGGCCGGCCGGGCTGAGGACGATCTCGTACGCCGAGGACTCCTTCAGCGCGGGCAGCCCGCCGTCGCCGAAGCCGACGACGACCGTGCCGTCGTCCCCGACCGTCAGGTCCGTCTCCGTCAGCAGCTTCGGACCGGGCGAGTCGCCGACCTGCCCGCTCCACTCGATCTCCCGCACCCAGGCGTGCACTTGGTCCCCGAAGACCTCCTTCGGGACGTTCGTGAAGGTGATGTGGCCCTTGCCGGTGGACCCGCCGAGGATCAGCCGCGCCTGCCGCTTGTCCTCGTCGAGTGTGGCGACGCCCTGCAGGGTGTAGTTCTCGCCGGGGAACGGCGGGGTCACCTTCACCGTGTGCCCGCTCATCGAGGCGTACGAGTGCAGCAGCCACCACTGGCCGTTGCCGCGGTTCGACTGCACCGCCGAGTCGGAGAGGTTGCCGTCGATGTTCCAGTACGCGATGTCGGCGTCCACCTTGGACTCCTCGATCGCGGACACCCACTGGATCATCTGGCCGGGGACGGAGGTGTGGTAGTTGAAGGCGTACTCGTTGATGTTGACGGGGAGCTGGGTGCCCTCGTGGTCGGTGCCCTTGAACAACTCCCCTTCCCAGGCCCGGTACTTGGCGACGCTCTGGCGCACCGCCTCCGGGTGGCTCAGCTCATGCCAGGTGATCACCTCCGGGAGGGTGCCGGCGGCCAGGGTGTGGGTGAGGAAGCCCTTCACCTGGTCGTACAGGACGCTGGTGTTGGGCCCGGCGATGCGGGCGTCGGGCATCCTGGCCTTGATGAGCCCGTGCACGTCGTCCCAGGCGGCGAAGAAGTCGTCGGGGTCGTTGAGCCAGCTGACCCTGTTGTAGCTCCACTCGCCGGTGCCGAACATGTTGCCCTCGGGCTCGTTGAACGGCACGAAGACGATGTTGTCCTGGTACTCCTGCGGCAACCGCAGGACCTGGTCGACCTGCTGAGCGATCTTCTCCTTGTAGAGCTTGAGCTTCTCCTCGGGTGTGTCGCCCGGCCACTGGTACGGGAAACCGCGGTGGATGTCGGTCATGTAGATGTAGACGTCACCGTCGGTGGAGTCCGCCAGCGGCCGGACCACCTCCAGCGCGTCCGCACCGGGGTGCTGGGGACCGTCCTGCGCCTTGGTGGAGACCGTGCGCAGGCCCATGCCCTCCATGAGGTTGTTGGTGGGCACGTCCGGCCCGTACACGCCGTAGAGGGTGCCGGAGGCGCCGCCGTGGAACGCGCCGGTGTCCGAGCCGAGATCGACGGTGAGCTGTCCCTCGCGGACCACGGTGACGGCCGCCTCCACGGCACGCCCGGCCGCCGCGCCCGCCACGGTGAACGTGCCCGGCCGGGCGTACTTCTCGGGCGGTACGGCGTCCCAGGTGACCGGCGTGTCGCGGTCGTAGCCGTCGGAGAAGGAGGAGCGGACGGCTGCGGGGAGGGACGGGGCGGTCCCGGTCGCCGTACGGACCTCGAAGGACGTCCTCGACAGCTCCCGGACGGTCGGCACGGCGCCGACCAGGCCGGCCACCTGCTCAGCGCTGAGCGCCGCATGCCACACCGTGAAGTCGTCGATCGCGCCCTTCAGCAGCGGATCCGGCCAGAAGGACTTTCCGATGTAGCCGGCGGCCGTGGCCGAACCGTCCAGCACGTCCCTGGCCTTGATACCCGTCTCGACGGAGGACACCACCGCGCCGTCGAGGTAGGTGGTGAGCCGGCGGGCGGAACTGTCGAGGGTGACGGTGACCGTCCGCCACTCGTTCGCGGGAAGCATCGCGTAGCCGCGGACCTGTGCCTCCGCGCCCCCTCCGCCGGTGGTCACGGAGGTCTGCAGCACACCGTCGTTGTTGTAGGGGGTGGCGAAGAGGTACCTGGTGGTGTCGGTCCCCAGATCGAAGATCCGCTGCCAGGGCGACCTGTCGCCGCTCCACTTCACGCGCGCGGAGACCGTCAGGTCGGCCGCGGCGCCGACCACTTCGCGAGGCAGACGGACGTAGGCGCCGTCGGAGGCGGGTGCGCCGCCGGGCAGAGCCAGTGCCCTGCCGCCGTCCGGGCCGGCGACGGACTGGGCGGTGGAGCCGTTGACCAGACTCGCCGTCAGGCCGTTGCCGGAGCTGTCGGTGATCCGTCCGGAGGCGAGGTCGTCCTGGTCGAAGGTGTAGCGGGCGGCGGGCGCGGGCGCCTCGGCCGCCTGGGCGGGGACCGCGGGTGCGGCCAGCAGGCCCGCGCCGAGAGTCAGTGCAACGGCGGCAGGGGCGCGGCGCCGGGCGGATCTGTCAGCGGATGGCATGGATCGCGTCCTCAATCCTTGGGGCGGTGGGACTTCTTCGAAGGGGCTCCCGGCGCCCGGGAAACACGCGGAACGGGCCCATGGCTGCCGGAAGGATCACTTCATCGAACCGGTTCGGCGAAGCTAGCACCGGGGAACGCGGCCAGCAATCCCTCCAACTCACCCTGTTTGACCGGCTACCGCAGTAAAGTCGGGGGTGTTGACAGGCGTCAGGGCCTGTTCCTACCTTCGCTTTGGGGGAACCGGTTCGACGGCCGGATCCTCCGCTCTTCCCAGCAAGGAGTTCCCGTGAACATCGGTGAGATCGCCAAGCGGGCCGGTGTCTCGCGGAGCACCGTGTCCTACGCGCTGAGCGGCAAGCGCCCGGTCTCGGAGGACACGCGCCGAAGGATCCAGCAGGTCGTCGACGAGCTGGGCTACCGGCCCAGCGCCAGTGCCCGCGCCCTCGCCAACGGCCGGACGAGCACGATCGGCCTGGTCTTCCCGCCGGCCGGGAACCACTACACCGGAATGCAACTGGACTTCATCGGCAGCGTGGTGGAGGCCGCCGCGGCCCACGACTACGACGTGCTGCTGTCTCCCAGCGGTGTGGACAGCGACCGTTCGTTCCAGCGGCTGCTGGGGGAGCGGCGCGTCGACGGCGCGATCCTGATGGAGATCAGGCTGGCGGACGACCGGGTCGATCATCTGACCGAGCTGGACTTCCCCGCCGTCGCCATCGGCCGCACCGCCCGTCCGAAGAGCGGCTGGTGGGTCGGCCTGGACCACACCGCGCTGGCCGCGGCGTGTGTCCATCACCTGGCGGACCTCGGCCACCGCAGGGTCGCCTTCGTCAACCGCCCCGAGCAGCTGCTGCGGGCCGGCTACGAGTCCGCCCACCGCGGCCTGGACGGATTCACCAAGGCCGCGGCCGAGCGCGGGCTGACCGTCCGGACGTACTGCTGCGGCGATGACGCCGCCTCCGGCCAGGCATGTGCGGAACGGATCCTGCACGACGACCCGGCCACCACCGCCCTGGTCACCCTGAACGAGGCCGCGCTGGGCGGCCTCTACCGGGGGCTCGCCCGGGCGGGCCGCCATGTGCCGCGCGACTTCTCCGTCACCGGTGTCGTGGCCGACCGCTGGGCGGAGACCGTGACCCCGCAACTCACCGCGGCGGACGTGCCGGCGGCCGACATGGGCCGGCTCGCCGTGGAACTGCTCGTGGAACGGCTCGACCATCCCGACGCGGCCCCCCGGCACCACCTCCTCACGCCCCCCATCTCCCTGCGGGCCAGCACCGGTCCCGCCACGACGGCCTGACCGCACACCCCCGCCGGCCAGTGACCGGTCGCTGACAGGCTGCTGACAGGCCGCTCCTCTAGCCTTGTGCCCGGAGACGTCAGATGCCTGTGTATCCACTTCGAGGAGGCGTCAGTGCTCGGAAGGGGCACGTGGTTGGTCGTGGGCGCCGTGATCGCGGCCTGGGTGGTGCTCGTCGGCCCCAGTGCACCGGGCGATGCCCTCTCCGACGGGTCACTGCCCGCCGAAGCCGTCAGGGACGTCGTACCGAACCGGGTCATGACGTGGAACATCTGCAACCCCTGCGAGGAGAGCAACGCTGACCGGGCGGCGGAGATCGCCGAGTTCGCGCCCCAGGTCATCGGCTTGCAGGAGGCGTGCGTGGGTGACGTCGACAGGATCCGGGACCGTCTGGAGAGCCGCTACGGGCTCGTCTACCACGTCGAGTACGGGTCGGTGCTGCAGAACTGGAGCCGCTGCGGGGGACTGCCGTGGAGCCCGGGGGCCTACGGCCAGGCGGTCCTCTCGGCGGCGCCGATGACGGACCGCGTCAACGTGGAGTACCCCGACGGCGGATCCGAGGACCGCGGGTACATGGCCGTCACCACCACCGTGGGCGGCCGGACCGTCCGGGTCTTCAACACACACCTCGCCGAACGACGTCAGGAGGCGGTCCGAGCGGACCAGGCCGGTGTCCTCGCGGCAGAGGTCGCCCGGCACGACCGCGCCATCGTCCTCGGCGACTTCAACGCCGTGCCGAGCGCCCCCGAACTCAACGGGATACGGGCACTGGCGGCGGACACGGACCCCCAGTGCCGTCCCTCCTCCACCGGCACCTGCAAGGCGACCACCGACTGGCAGAGCAAGTTCGACTACGTCTTCCTGCGAGGCGTCGTCCCGCTCGGCCACCATGTGCAGCCGACCCCGCACTCGGACCACCACCTGCTGTATGCGGACCTCGACCTGACCTGAGGGAGCGTCAGCCGATCGTGACACCGCGGGCCGGGCTGCCGGTGAGGTTGTCGTACACGACCTGGCCGGTGGTCCTGTTCCAGATCCTGATGCGGAAGGTGTCCGGCGTGTCGGTGACGGTGATGCGGAAGCCGTAGCCGCTGGTGCCGTTGACCGTGCCCGAACCCTGGTAGTGGGCCGCGGAAGGGGTGACCACCAGCCAGTCCGAGGCGGTCGAGAGGAACGTCAGCTTGCCGGCGGCGTAGTGGAAGGCGGCGCCTCCGGTGGGTACGGTCGCCCCCTCCCGGTATGCGGCGCCGAAGGCGAAGGCGGCCGGACCGGTCAGGGTGGGCCCGGCCGGATACGCTCCGGCCGGGGAGGCGATGACGCCGACGCCCACGACCGGGCCGGCGGTGCGGTCGTACACGATCAGCTCGGGGAGCGTGGTGCTGTCGGAGGCGCCGTCGTCGTCCGTCAGCGTGATCACCGGACGGTGGATGCCGGCCGCGGCATAGCGGTGCGCGGCCTCGCAGCCGGACGCCGTGACGGTGCCGGACGTCGGCTCGGTGCCGTCCCGCCAGTCGACGAGGCAGGTGTGGCTGTCGCGGGACCCCGGGTCGGTGAACCGCACGGTGACGGCCGCTCGCCGGCCGGCCTCGACCGGGTCCTTCGGTCCCGCGGCGGAGGTGATCACGGGGGCGGCGTTGTCCACCGTGACGGTGAGCGTGTCGCTGCTGCGGCCGCCGGTCAGTGTCACCTCGAAGCTGCCGTCGTCCGTGCACCGGAGGGCGGTCGTGATCATGTCCGGCGCGGAGAGGGTGCAGGGCGCGCCGTCCTCGACCGTCCACCGAGGGGTGCCGGCTCCGGAGAGGGTGCCGGTGAGGGGGATCGCCTCGCCCTCGGTGCCGTGTGCGTCCGGCCCCGCGTGGACGACCGTGACCGGGGCGATGCTCGTGAGGGTCGGGACCACCTTCCTGATCAGGCCGTCGGCGTCGAACTCCAGCTTGTCGACGGTCGTTTCGCGGTGGGTGCCGTCGCCGCCGGGGATGGCGAAGCGGTGGTAGGCGATGTACCAGTCGTCGGTGTTCGGGACATGGACCACCGAGTGGTGGCCGGGGCCCTTGATGCCGAGCGAGAGGTCCTTCTCCAGGATCACGCCCCGCTTGGTCCACGGGCCGGTGGGGGAGGGGCCGGTGGCGTAGGCGACCCGGTAGTTCTCGTCCCGTGTGTCGTTCTCCGACCACATGAAGTAGTAGGTGCCCTTGCGCTTGATGACGAAGGTGCCCTCGTTGTAGCCGCTCGGGGTGATGTCGGTGACCTTCGAGGCGTCGAACGACACCATGTCGTCGTTCAGCGGCACGACGTACGCCCGGCCGTTGCCCCAGTACAGATACGACTGGCCGTCGTCGTCCGTGAAGACCGCCGGGTCGATCATCTGGCCGGTGTACGCGCCGCGGGCGATCAGCGGCTTGCCCAGGGGGTCCCTGAAGGGGCCGGTGGGTGAGTCGGAGACCGCGACGCCGATGTTCGTGTCGGCGGAGTAGTAGAAGTAGTACTTGCCGTTCTTCGCCTCGATCGCCGGCGCCCAGGCCCTGCTGTCCGCCCAGGAGACGTCCGGGCCGAGGTCCAGGATGACGCCGTGGTCCTCCCAGTGGACCAGGTCCTTGGAGGAGTACGCCTTGAACTGCGTACCGCTCCAGCCCGGGAAGCCGTCGGTGGTCGGGTAGATGTAGAAGGTGTCGCCGAAGCGGGCGATGTTCGGGTCGGCGGTGAGCCCCGGCAGGACCGGGCTCTTCATGATCAGTGCCGAGACCGTCCAGGTGCGCTTCTTCCCGTCCGAGCCGGTCACCTCGTACGTCACCGGCTCGGTGAAGTCGCGCAGGGTGCCGGAGGCGGGGCTGACGGCCGCGCCGTGGGCGAGGGTGAACTCCGGGGCGAGGGCGGTGACATCACCGCCCTCGGCCAGCGGCAGGACGATCGTGCTGTCCTTGTCGTTGACGATCGCGTCCACCTTGAGCGCCGGGTGGGTCGCCACGGCGATGCCGGTGGTGTTGCCGGAGAGCTCCAGGACCTCGGCGGGCGTCAGGGCCCGGTTGTAGATCCGGAAGTCGTCGACCTCGCCGCCGAAGTACGGGTCCGGGGAGTACATGGACTTGCCGATGTAGCCGGAGTAGTCCTTGGCCGAGTCGTACAGCTCGGACGGCTTGGTGGTGACACCGTTCACGCGGGCCGCCTCGGCACCGTCCACGTAGAGGATCGCCGTCTCGGTCGCGCCGTCCAGCGTGACGGTGAGGTGCTTCCACTCATTCTGGGTGAGCTGGGAGCCGCCGATCATCTGCTTCTCACCGGACCAGGTGGCCTTGGTGATCGCGGAGAACAGCTTGCCGCCGCCGTTGGAGGGGGTGGCGAACAGGTACTTGTTGCTGTCGGGGCCGAGCCCGAACAGCCACTGGAAGTTGTCGCCGCCCTTCCACTTGACGTACGTGGAGACGGTGACGCTGTTCGCGTCCTTCAGCACGCCGTTCGGGATCTTCACGTACGGCGAGCTGGAGCTGCTGTTGCCGCCGGACATCTTGAACGAGCCGCCGTCCACGCCGGTGCCGAAGGCCGGCGTACGGACGTACGTGCCGTGGGAGCCGTGGCCGCTGGAGTCACGCGCGATGTTGCCGCCGGTCTCGTCGAAGCCGTAGTGCAGGACCAGGTCCGCGGGAACGTCCGGGCCCTCCTCGGAGACCGTGACCTCGGCGCGTACGTCGATCGTGGCGTCGCCCGGCAGGGTGCCTTCGACCGTGAAGGTGCCGGCCTGCGCGTACTGCGACGCCGGGACGTCCGCCCAGGTGACGGCGACGGGCCGCTTGACCCCGTCCGCGGACTCGGCGATGACGGTGGCGGGCAGCACCGGCGGCTCACCGACGCGCGTCTCGACCTTGACGTCCTCGACGCTCTTGATGATCTGGTCGGGCTGGTAGGTGCTCAGCAGCCGGTCGTACTCGGCCTGGGTCACCGGCAGCACCGTGCCGTGGCGGGGCTTGGACGGCAGGTCGTACGACGAGGACGGCGTCCACACGCCGGAGGCGAGGTCGGTCGTCTCGAAGGGGATGTAGCCGCGGCCGCCGAACTCGTCGAGGAACGCGTACCACTTGTCCTCGGTGTTGGACTTGAACACCAGCGGCCCCTCGGCGGCGCTCATCGCGCCCTTGCCGATGCCCTCGGCGACCGCGTCCCAGGACAGGTCCAGGAGGGAGTCGCTCTTCTCTTCGAAGACGAACTTGCTGTTGGGGGTGGAGGAGGTGTTGTTCCGCTCGTCCTTGGAGAGGCGGAAGTACGTCCCGTCGTGCTCGATCACCGTGGAGTCGATGACCGAGTAGCCGCGGTCGATCCAGACCTTGGGCTCGCTGAAGGTGTGGAAGTCGCGGGTGGTCGCGTACATCATGCGGTTGTACGTGCTGCCGGAGTGCGCGTCGTTGTCGTACAGCTTCGACGCCCAGAAGACGACGTACGCGCCGAGCTTCGCGTCGTAGAACGCCTCCGGGGCCCAGGTGTTGCCCGCGCTGTCCGGCGAGACCTTCACCAGCCGCTGGTCCGTCCAGTGCACGAGGTCGGTGGACTCCCACACCATGATGGACTTGCTGCCGGTGCGCTGGGCGGCGTCCCAGTCGCCGTTGCCGTAGATCCTGAGGTCGGTGGCGATCTGGTAGAACTTGTCGCCCTCGGGGGAGCGGATGATGAACGGGTCGCGCAGGCCCTTCTCGCCGAGCGTGGAGGTCAGCACGGGCTTGCCGTCGTTCAACTCCCGCCATTTCAGCGGGTCGTTGCCCTTGCTGAGGGCGGCGTAGAGCTGCTCGCCGTCGGCCGTGCCCTCGCCGGTGAAGTAGCTGAACATGTAGCCCTTGAGGGCTTCCTGCTTCGGCAGTTCGGGCACGGTGGCGGTGAAGGCGCGGGTCGTCTTCGCCTCGCCCTTGGTGACGGTGGCGGTCAGCTCGACGGTGGTGCCGCCGTCGCCGTGCGCGGGGCGGTGGACCACCCCGTCGGCGGAGACGACGTCCGGGTTCGCGGAGGACCAGGCGACGTCCGTGCCGTAGGTGCCGGTCGCCGGGAGGGTCAGGTTGCCGCGGACGTCGTCGAGGTTGTGGACGGTGAGGGCCTTGGCGGCCTGCTCGGTGGCCGTCCGGTCGTCGAAGTCGGGGAGCACCGTGACGTCGAAGGTCTTGGTGCCGGTCATGGTGCCCTTCTTCAGGGTCGCCGTGAGCGTGGCGTGGGCGTCGGGCTGACCGGCGGCCGGGCGGGTCACCTTGCCGGAGTCGGACACGACGGCGGGGTTGTCGCTGGTCCAGCTGATCGACGAGCCACCGGCCGGGCCCGTCCTCGGAAGGTCGAGGTCGGCGACGACCGCACTGGTGTCGCCGAGGGTGAGCGCGGCCGTGTCCTCGGCGACGCCCTGGGCGGCCACGGGGAGGGCGAGTTGCTCGACCTCGGCGGAGGCGAGGGAGCGGTCGTAGACCCGGACGTCGCGGATCCGGCCCTTGAAGAGCTTGTCGCCGGAGTAGACCGACTTGCCAATGTGGTTGGCGGTGGTGGTACCGGAGCCGATGGAGCCGGGGGTGATGTCGACCGACGTGTTGCGGCCGACCTCGACGCCGTCCTCGTACAGGACTGCCGTGGTGCCGGTCTGGGTGTAGGTGATGTGCTTCCAGACCGAGCGGGTCAGGTTGTGGGAGTCGGCGGGCCGGGTGGTCTGCTCCGTCGACCAGTTGCCGGACGCGATGGACGTCCGGAAGGAGTTGCCGGTGGTGAACAGGTAGCCGTTGCCGCTGCTGCCGCTGGAGTTGCCGAATCCGTAGATGAAGTACGGCGTGGTCTGCGTGGAGTCGATCAGCACGTCCATCGAGACGGTGATCGCGTCCATGCCCTTCATGAGGTCGTTCGGCACCTTGATGTAGGTGTCGGAGCCGTTGAAGGCGAGCCCCTGACCGGTGCTCGACCAGGCGGCGGTCCCGTTCACCGTGCCGTCGCGGCCGTTGCCGGAGGCGTCGGGCACCGTGCTGCCGGCGCCGGCGTCGAGCTTGTACCACAGGGCCAGACCGTCGGTGATCTCCGCGGAGGCGGCGGTCGGTTCCGCGTGCGCGGGGCCGGTGAGACCGAGGAACAGTGCGGCCGCGGTCAGTCCGGCGAGTCGGCCCGCCCAGCGTCGTGCGGTGTGCGTCATGTCGGGTTCCCTGCTGAGACATGGCCGAGTGGCCCCAGAAGTGGTGCTGTTACGCGGGAGTGACGTCGTGTTGCGAGAGTGTCAATCGGAGGTCATGGCAGCGTCAAGAGGTTTCGAACGATGTTCGTCATGTCGAACAGTCGAGGGGCCCCGGGCCGGAACCCGGGGACCCTGCCGTCAGGGACGCGCGCGCTCGACCGTCGTCGTGCCGGAGCCGACGGGCCCGATCCGCAGCACCGTTCCGGTGAGGTCGGTGAACGGCTTGACGTCCACGCGTCCCCGCCCGCCGGGAGCCGTTCCCGTCACCCGGTACTCCGCCGGAGCGGCGTCGCCGATCTCCACCTCCAGCACGGCAAGCGAGTTCGGCGGCACCGTCACCCGGGTCGTGTGTGCGCCGCCCGAGCGGTGCACGGAGACCTGGACCGGGCCGCGCACCGACGGCACCGTTCCGGTCACCTCGGTCAGCGCTCCGGTCCTCGGCCGTACGAGGAACCGTGCCGCGCCGGGGGAGTCGACCTGGACGCCCAGCACATGCCGGGCGACCGCGTTGGCCGGTGCGGAGGCCCAGGCGTGGGAGAGCGTCATGTTGGACTTCAGCGCGGGGTCCCATGCCTCGGTGACGATGGTGGCCTTCAGCGCGTCGAGCATGTGCAGCCAGGAGTTGGTGGCCGTGGAGGTGAGCAGTGCGAGCGCGGCGTCGGCGCGGCCGAGCCGGAAGAGGGCGTCGAGGAGGAACTGCGCCCCGTACACGCTCATCCGCATGCCGCCGGCGGCCAGGGTGTTGCCGAGCCGGGCCCGTACCTCGTCGGCCAGGTCGTCCGCCACGCCGAGGGCGACCGGGAAGGCGGTGGCGTGCTGGGCGCTGTGCGTGGTGCCCTCGCCGTCGACGAACCGGCCGGCCGCGCTGTCGAGCAGGGTGGCGCGCATGGCCGTGGCGAGGGTGGCGGCACGCGAGCGCAGGGCGGCCGCCTCGTCGTCCTTGCCGAGCGCCGCCGCGCACTTGGCCAGGGCGTCGAAGGCCGCGTACTGGAAGGCGTTGACAACGGTGTTGACCTGGGTGAAGACATATCCGTCGCGGCTGGCGACCGGCCAGTCGACGAGGTCGCCCAGATCCTGGCTGCTGCCGCCCGGCGCCTTGCGGACCAGCCCTCGGGAGTCCAGGTACCTGGTGAGGTTCTTCGCGTCGAGCAGGTCGTAGTCCTTGGCGAGCTGCCGGTCGTCACCGGTGGCGAGGTAGTCCTCCCAGGCGGAGAGCGCGCACATCAGCCGGTACTCGGTGGGCCAGGTGCCCTTGCGGACCAGGTAGTCGTTCGACCAGCGGGCCAGGGCGTAGGAGCGCTGGACGCCGTACTCGGAGAGCTGGTTGATCAGCGCGTCGCCCTCGTAGGGGCCGCGTTCCCGGGTGGGCGTGTCGGTGTAGAGGTCGCCGCGGGTGGCCTCGATGGAGTAGCGGCACAGCTCCCAGACCCGGTCGAGAGCGGGGTCGGAGCTGCGGAAGGACGCGTGGCTGTCGTCCCAGTCGAGCTTCCAGGCGCGTCCGGTGACGACGGCCTCGGACAGGTCGAGCGCGGTGCGCAGTTCGGCCCAGCGGAAGCCGCGGTAGCCCCAGTGCTCGAAGCGCTGGGCGCCGTCGCGCAGGGTCCACACCTCGCGGTACGTGTTGCTCGCGCGCAGCTGGTACCTGACCGTCCCGTCGCTGTTGAGCTCCTCGCCGAGGCGCACCTCGACGGTGTCTCCGGCGTGGCCGGTGACCTCCAGGGCCAGTCCGCCGACGATCTCCCGGCCGAGGTCCACCAGCCAGCGGCCGTCGGCGACCTTCGTGACGGAGGCGGGGGTGACGTCGTGGAGCCGGACGGGCTCGATCGGGGCCGGCACGAGTCCGCTGATCGCGGTGCGGACCGCCGGGGTGTGCCAGTCGCCGTCGTCGAATCCGGGCCGGGTCCAGCCCACGGGCTCCTGTCGCAGGTCCCAGTACTCCTGCGGGACGGTGAAGTAGCTGCTGCCCGCGCTGCCCTTCGCGGGCAGCAGCCCGGCCTGGCGGCGCGCCTTCCAGTGCGGGCCCGAGGCGACGGTGGTACGGCTGCCGTCCGTGTACGTGATCTCCAGCTGGGCCAGGAACTTCTGCTCCGAGGTGGTCCAGCACAGGGCGGCGAGCGCGTTCGCCCCGCCGTCCCCGCGGAGCGTGGAGGTGATGTCGTACGCCTGGTACGCGGTGCCGCTGCCGGAGCGCACGGAGGCGTGGCCGACCACCTCGCCGTTGCTCCACACCTTGGCCGCGTACTGCCGGGCCGGGCCGGGCGAGGCGGCGGCGACGTAGAGGACGGCGGCGGCTGTCGCCTTGCCCGGGGCGGTGGTGTACTCGTGGCGCAGCAGGGCCCAGGTGTCGTCGGCGCCGTAGGAGGACAGCGAGGAGGCGCCGGTCGGGAGGGTGAGCGTGCCGCCGGACACCGTGCCGGCGGAGAAGGTGCCCCTGTCGAAGGCGAAGTCGTCGTCGAGGAGGACGGTTCCGTCGGCAGCGGTGAAGGTGACCCGGTCGTAGACCTGGGACTCGGTGAGACCGTTGCGCAGGCCGATGTTGCCCGAGGAGTAGCGGGTGTCGGTGGTGGTGTCGACGACGGTGCCGTTGACGGACGTGGTGAAGGTGGCGCCCGTCAGGGTGACGGTGAAGTCCAGCCACTCCCCGGTGGCGACCGCGAACGGCAGCCGGACCTCGCCGAGGACGGTGTACGTGCCGTTCACACAGACGTGCTTGCGCAGGACGCCGGGGCTGCCGGCCCGCAGCTGCCACATGTAGTTGTTGGAGGTGTTCGCGGCGCGGAACCACAGTCCGGCGGCGACGGCGGTGATCCGCAGACGGGCGGTGAGGGTGCCGTCGGTCATGACCGGCCCGGCCGGCACCCAGATCGGCCGGCCCTCCCACTCGTCCTCGACCGAGGTGGCGAGCAGCGCCGGCTCCGACCAGGCGTACCGCTTCTCGCCCCAGCTGGCGACCCGCCACCAGTAGGCGGTACGGGGCTCCAGCGGCGGCCCGCCGTACGGCACGGCGACGGACTCGGCGGACGTCCGCCTGCCCGAGTCCCAGACCAGCCGGTCGTCCTCGAAGCCGCCGGGGGTGGCGGCCACCTGCAACTGGTAGGCGCGCTGGAGGGTACCGGCGCCGAAGTCGGGCACCTGCCAGCTGAACCGGGGGCGCTCACCGGCGCCCGCGACGAGTGCCTGCGGGAGCAGATCGGCGAGGGTGCCGGTGGGCCCGGGCGGCCCCCCGACGGCCGGGGCGGCGCCCGCCGGACCGTCGGCCGCGAACGCGCGGGGACCGCCCAGCACGACCGAGGCGGCCGTGGCCCCACCGATTCGGAGAAGTCTTCGACGTGACAGTTCCCAGGACATCCGCGCACCCTCGGCCGTGTGAAAGGTTTCAAACGTGTTGCCGGGAGGCTAGGGTTCCGCTTCGTTGAGGTCAATGGCTTGGCCGGGAATGGATCCGCCGGGGTTCTGAATCGATATAGATGCGGCTCGCGTGACTCCCTCCGTAGCACTCGCCCTATAGTGCGTGAACGTAGTACTACGGATGGAGTGGTGTCGATGGTGAGGCGGAACGACCAGCGGCGAGCCGCGCTCGTCGACGCGGCGATCGAGGTGCTGGCCAGGGAAGGGGCGCGCGGGCTGACCTTCCGGGCGGTGGACGCCGAGGCGGCCGTGCCCGCCGGGACCGCGTCCAACTACTTCGCCACTCGGGACGACCTGCTCACCCAGGCGGGCGCCCGGGTCTATGAGCGGCTGCAGCCCGACGAGGCCACCCTCGCCCGCCAGCGGACCGCCGCCCGGGACCGGGAGACGTACGCGGAGCTGATGCGTGAACTCGTCGGCCGCGTGGCCTCCTTCCGCACCGGCTACCTCGCCCTGTTGGAACTTCGCCTGGAGGCCACCCGCCGACCGGAGCTGCGCAAGGTCCTCACCGAGCGGGTCCGGGCCGACGTCGACGCCAACGTCGCCTACCACGAGGCGTCCGGCCTCCCCGGCGACGCCATGGCCGTCAAGCTGCTCATGCTCACCCTGAACTGGCTCATCGTCGAGCAGCTCACCCTGCCGGACGTCTTCACGGAGGCCGAGCGGGAGCGACTGGTGACGGCGGCGGTCGAGCGCATCGTGAGGTGACGGGCGTCAGGCGAGGGTCACCTCGACCGGCAGTTTCTTGATGCCGTTGACGAAGTTGGAGCGGACGCGGGGGACGTCGCCGGCCAGGCGGATGCCGGCGAGGCGGGGGATCAGTTCCTCGAACATGATGCGGATCTCGGTGCGGGCGAGCAGGTTGCCCAGGCACAGGTGGGGGCTGCCCTTGCCGAAGGTGACGTGGTCGTTGCCGGTGCGGGCGACGTCGAAGTCGCAGGGGTTGCCGAAGACCTCCTCGTCGCGGTTGCCGGAGGCGAACCACATGACGACCTTGTCGCCCTCCCTGATCCGCTTGCCGCCGAGCTCGACGTCCCGGGTCGCGGTGCGGCGGAAGTGGTAGACCGGGGAGGCCCAGCGCAGGAACTCCTCCACCGCGGACGGGATCAGGGACGGGTCGTCCTTGAGGCGGGCCAGCTGCTCGGGATGCTGGAGCAGGGCGAGCATGGCGTGGGACATGGTGTGGCGGGTGGTCTCGTTGCCGGCCACGACCAGCAGCAGGAAGTAGTTGTCGAAGTCCTGGGCGGAGAGCGGCACGCCGTCGCGCGGGGTGTCGTTGACGAGGCGGGAGACGATGTCCGTGCCGTCCTTGCCGCGCCGCTGCCGGGCGAGCTCGCGGCCGTACTCGAAGACCTCCAGCGCGGCGGGGGAGCGGAAGGGCAGGTCCTTGTACTGCTCGCTCTCCGCGCTGCCCAGCAGGACGTCCGCGTAGTCGGGGTCGGTGTTGCCGACCATGCGGTTGCCCCAGTCGATGAGCCGCTGGTTGTCCTCCGGCGGCACGTCGAGGAGGCGGGCGAGGACGTTGATGGGGAAGTCGGCGGAGACCTCCTTGACGAAGTCGAAGGTGCCCTTGGGGAGTGCGGCGTCGAGGGTCTGTGCGGTCAGGCCGCGCAGGAAGTCGCTGTAGCCGTTGATGACGTTCGCGCCGAACTGGCGCTGGATGACGCTGCGCAGGGCGCGGTGGCGCACCCCGTCCATCTCCAGGATGGACGCCCGCTTCTTGATCTGGTCGTCGTCGACCTCTTCGAGGTTGACGAACCTCGTCGAGGTGAAGGTCTCCGCGTCGCGGTCGACCCGGGCGATGTCCGCGTGCCGGGTGACCGCCCAGAAGCCCGAGTTGGGGGCGTCCTCGGGCGTCCAGTGCACGGGGTCCTCGTGGCGCAGGGTGTGGAACATCCGCCAGGGCTTGGTGGGGTCGGTGAAGTTGTCCAGGTGGGCGAGGTCCACCTCGCCCAGCGGGAGGGGTTCGGCGAGGCGTTCGCGCAGCTCGGCGGCGGTGGTGGGGGTGGCGGGCACGGTGGGGCTGGTCATGTGGCGGTTCTCCTGGAGAGGGCGGCGGTGTCCGGCTCAGAGGTGGTAGGCGTACTCGGTGAACTCCCAGTCGGTGACGTGCCGCCCGAAGCGTTCGGCCTCGTTCCGCTTGTAGGCGAGGAAGGACAGGGCGAAGTCCTTGCCGAGGACGTCGGTCAGGGCGGTGTCGGCCTCCAGCGCGTCCAGGGCGGCCGACAGGTTCGTCGGCAGGACGGCGGACCGTGCGGTGTCGTAGCCGTACCCCTCCAGCGGGGCGGGCGGTTCCTCGCCCGCGCGCACACCGAGGAGGGCGGCGGCGACGGTCCCCGCGAACAGCAGGTACGGGTTGGCGCCGGCGTCACCGAGGCGCAGTTCGATCCGGGCGCCGGGCCCGCGCTCCGGCGGGACGCGGACCATGGCGCTGCGGTTGTCCAGGCCCCAGTCGATCAGCCAGGGGGCGAGGGTGTCCGGGCCGAAGCGCTTGTACGAGTTGATCGTCGGGTTGGCCAGGGCGGCGAGGGCGGGGGCGTGCGCCAGGATGCCGGCGATGGCGTGCCGGGCGGTCGCCGACAGGCCGTACGTGCCGGACGGGTCGTCGAAGGCGTTGCGGCCGTCCGCGTCCTCGCAGGAGAAGTGCAGATGGAATCCGGAACCGCCCGCGTCGGTGAACGGCTTGGCCATGAAGGTGGCCAGCCGGCCCTCCTGGCGGGCCAGTTCCTTGACCGCCGACTTGAAGCGGAAGGCGCGGTCGGCGGCGTCGAGTGCCTCGGAGTGGGTCAGGTTGATCTCGTACTGGCCGCCGTCGAACTCGTGGTTGCCGGTGACGACGCCGATGCCGAGGTCGCGCAGTTGCCGCAGGGTGCGCAGCAGGTGGTTGCCCGGGTCGGCGCGCAGTCCGGCGGTGTAGACGGCGCCGGTGGTCTCCGGGGCGCGGCGCCAGCCGGTGGGGGTGCCGGGGGCGGACTCCAGCAGGAAGTACTCCAGTTCCGGGCCCATGACGGGGCGCAGGCCGGCCTCGGCGGCGCGGGCGAGCACCGTGCGCAGCAGGTCACGGGGTGACTCGGAGGCCGGCTGTCCGGTCGCGGGGTCGGTGACCTCGCCGAGGCAGGTGGCCACGCCGGGTTCCCAGGGGAGCGCGGTCAGGGTGGTGAGGTCCGGGCGTACGCAGATGTCGGGCAGGCCCGCGTCCAGGCCGCCGGCGACCGGGACGACGTCGCCCTGGGGCGTGGTGTGGTAGACGGCCTTGCAGAAGGCCAGTCCGTGGGAGACGGCCGACGGCAGATGCTCGATCAGGACGTCACGGGCGCGGTCGGTGCCGATCAGGTCGGGGTAGACGACCCGCACCACGTCGATGCCGTCGGCGGCGAGCCGCTCCTGGTGCTGGCGGATGTCCGGAGTGTCAGATGCGCTCACCGTGTCTCCTTGGCGGATGGGAAAGGTGGCGTGAGGAGGACCGGGTGGGTCGGGCGCAGGGGGGAGGCGGCCACGGGAAAGCCGGTCGTTTGACTCCGAACGGTAGGGAGCCGGATGTCGTCCCGCAAGGGAGTGGTGCAAAAAATTTATCCATCCGGACAGCTATTGACCACCCTCGGACGGCTTCCTATCTTGTTTGAAGCCAAACGAGTCAGGGGTCGTCTCCGCACCCCTTTGGCCGAGGGGCCCGGTCGTGGCAACGGCATCGTCCAGGGCCGGGCCCCTCTCTCCCCCTCTCCACTGCCATCGGCCCCCACGCAGGAGGACCGGCCATGAAGGTCGTCGTTGACATGAACAAGTGCCAGGACCACGGCCAGTGCGTCTTCGCCGCCCCCGACGTCTTCCGGATGGACGCCGAAGGCCGCCTGGCCTTCGTCCCCCACCCGGACGACGCCCTGCGCGAAGAGGTCGAGGAAGCCGCCGACGTCTGCCCCCTCCAGGCGATCCGGATCGAGGACTGACCGCCATGACCGGACGTGTCGTCGTCGCCGGCGCCTCGATGGCGG
Organism: Streptomyces sp. NPDC018693; assembly: GCF_044391385.1. Taxonomy (NCBI): domain Bacteria; kingdom Bacillati; phylum Actinomycetota; class Actinomycetes; order Kitasatosporales; family Streptomycetaceae; genus Streptomyces; species Streptomyces sp. NPDC018693. The sequence continues at coordinate 172,502 of NZ_JBIRZZ010000005.1, forward strand.
GCCTGCGCGCGGCCGAGCAGCTGCGCGCCGCCGGCTGGACCGGCACCGTCACCGTGATCGGCGACGAGCCCTACGTGCCCTACAACCGGCCCCCGCTGTCCAAGGAGTTCCTGGCGGGCAAGGCGCCCTTCGCGTCGCTCGCCCTCACTCCGAAGGCGTCCGCCGCCGATGTGGAGTGGCGGCTGGGCACCCGGGTCGTCGCCGCCCGTCTCGACGAGCGGACCGTCGTACTCGACGACGGCTCGGCACTGCCGTACGACGGCCTGGTCGTCGCCACCGGCATGCGGCCCCGGCGACTGAGCTGCCCCGGCCCGCTCACCGGCCGCCACACGGTGCGCACCCTCGACGACGCCCGGCGGCTGCGCGCGGACCTGACCCGGCCCGGCGTCCGCGTGGTCGTGGTCGGCGGTGGCTTCATCGGCTGCGAGGTCGCGGCGACCGCCGTGGGCCTGGGCGTCACCGAGGTCACCGTCGTCGACCCGCTGCCGCTGCCCATGGTGGGGCCGCTCGGCGAACTGCTCGCCCGGGCACTGCTGAGGCGGCACCAGGAACGCGGGGTGCGTTTCGCGCTCGGTACCGGGGTCGCCGGGTTCCGGGGCGAGGCCCGGGTCACCGGCGTCGTCCTGAGCGACGGCACGGTCCTGGCCGCCGACGTGGTCGTGGAGTCGGTGGGGTCGGCCGCCAACGTGGAGTGGCTGGAGGGCAACGGGCTCGACCTCACCGACGGTGTGCTGACGGACGGGCTGCTGCGGGCCGGCGGCCGGCCGGAGATCGTCGCGGTCGGCGACGTGGCCCGCTTCCCCAACGCCCGCTACGACGGCGTCCCGCGCCGCGTCGAGCACTGGTCGATCCCGACCGACACCGCCCGGCACGCGGCGAGGACGCTCGTCGCCCATCTCACCGGGGCGGACACCCGGCCGGCCCCGTTCGCGCCGCTGCCCACCTTCTGGAGCGACCAGCACGAGTTCCGCCTGCAGTCGTTCGGCTCGCCCGCGCTCGGCAGGGACGACGTACGGATCCTCGACGGTGACCCGGACGGCGACGTGCTGGTCGGCTACCACCTCGACGGCCGCCTCGTCGGCGTCGTGGCCCTCGGCGGTCAGGCCGCCGCGCAGGCCGCCGCACGCCACCGCGCCCAGCTCCTGAAGCAGCCCGCCCTCACCGCGTAAGGACCCAGCAGACATGACCAGCCTCCGAGGCTTCTTCCACCCCAAGACGGCAAGCGGCACCTCGTCCCTCGTCCCGTCGCCGCCCTGGCGCTACTCGGGCGACCTGCTCACCGTCGAGTACCGCACCGATCCGGCGCGCGTACGCGAACTCCTTCCCGAGCCCCTGGAGCTGGCCGACGAGGACCCGGGGGCCGTCGCTCTCATCTGGGCCGACTGGCAGTCCTGCTCGGAGTCGGGCACGGAACTGCTCGACCCGGTCCTCGCCCAGTACAAGGAGGCGTTCGCGGTCGTCCGCTGCACGTACCGGGGGCAGACCTACACCCGCTGCGTCTACATCTGGGTCGACAAGGACTTCGCCATCGCCCGCGGACTGCACCAGGGCTACCCCAAGAAGCTCGGCTCGATCCACCAGACCCGCCCGCACCCCTACGGCCCGGCCCCGCGCATCGAGGCGGGCGCACGCTTCGGCGCGACCCTAGCGGCCGCCGACCGGCGCCTCGCCCAGGCCGTGGTCACCCTGCGGGAGCCCTCGCAGACGAACGGCTTCGTCAACGGCCACCCCATGGCCCACCACCGTTGGCTGCCCTCCATCGAGAAGGGCAGGGGCCTCGCCCTCGACGAGCTGATCGAGTCCGGTGCCGCCTCCTTCGAGGGCGGGCAACCGTGGGTCGGTGAGGCCGAGCTGGAACTGTTCGAGGCGCCCACCGAGGAACTGGCACGGCTGGAGATCCGCGAACCGATCGCCGCGTACTACCGGCAGGTCGGCGTGGTCTGGGACGGCGGCCGCCTCCTGGAGTCGAACACCTCCGCCGCCGAGTAGCCCCGCACGACAACGACGACCTGGAGATACGGACACCATGAACGGACCACACATCCTCACCGTCGCCGGCGTCGCCGTCGACACCCGGCACTGGATCGGCGGCGAGCGCGTCGCCTCCACCGAGACCTTCACCGACGTCTCGCCCATCGACGGCAGCGTCCTGGGCGAGATCTCCCGCGGCACGCCCAGCGAGGCCGCGGCCGCGGTGGCCGCGGCGAAGGCCGCCTTCCCCGGCTGGGCGGCCACCCCCCGCGCCGAACGCGCCCGCCTGCTGCACGCCATCGCCGACGGGGTGGAGAAGCGGCTCGAAGAGCTGGCCGTCGTCGAGACGACGGACAACGGCGCACTGCTGCGCTCCCACCGCCGGGGCGTGATGCCCCGCGTCGCCCACAACTTCCGCTTCTTCGCGGACCGGCTGCTCCACCTGCACCACGAGGACTTCACGACACGCGGTCACACCAACCACGTCAGCTGGGACCCGGCCGGCCCCTGCGTGCTGATCACTCCGTGGAACGCCCCGCTGATGCTGGCCACGTGGAAGGTCGCCCCGGCCCTCGCCGCCGGGAACACCGTCGTCCTCAAGCCCGCCGAGTGGTCACCGCTCACCGCCTCGCTGCTCGCCGACATCGCCGCCGAGGCCGGACTGCCCGCCGGCGTGCTGAACGTCGTCCAGGGATACGGCGCGGAGATCGGCGACGCGCTCACCTCGCACCCCGACGTACGCCGGATCAGCTTCACCGGATCGGTGCCCACCGCCCGCCGGATCGCCGCCTCGGCCGCCGCCAACCTGACCCCGCTCAGCCTCGAACTCGGCGGCAAGTCACCGCTGTTGGTGTTCGCGGAGGCCGACCTGGAGCTGGCCGTCGACCTCGCCGTCGAGCAGTACGACAACGCCGGGCAGGTCTGTCTGGCCGGCACCCGGCTGCTGGTCGAGGAGACCGTCGCCGAGGAGTTCACCCGTCGGTTCGTCGAGAAGGCATCCGCTCTGGTGCAGGGCGACCCGCGCGACGAGGCCACCGACATCGGGCCCACCGTCCATCCCCGCCAGCTGGAGAAGATCGACGGCTTCGTGCGGCGCGCGATCACGGCGGGCGCGCGGGCCGTGATCGGCGGTCATCGCAAGGAGGAGCAGTACTACGCGCCGACCCTGCTCACCGATGTCGCCCAGGACGCGGAGATCGTGCAGGAGGAGGTCTTCGGGCCGGTGCTCACGCTCCAGACCTTCGGCACCGAGGAGGAGGCCGTCCGCCTCGCCAACGACACCCGCTTCGGCCTCGCCGCCACCGTCGTCACCGACGACCCGGAACGCGCCGAGCGCGTCACCGCACAGCTCGTCGCCGGCACCGTCTGGGTCAACTGCTTCTTCGTCCGTGATCTGAAGGCCCCCTTCGGCGGCTCCCGCCAGTCCGGCGTCGGCCGCGAGGGCGGCACCTGGAGCTTCGACTTCTACTGCGACCTCAAGAACACCGTCACCGCACCGAAGGGCCGCAAGGACCATGGGTGAGATCGTCGGGGCGGGCCTGCTGGCCCATGTGCCCACCATCGTGCTCCCGCAGGAGGAGCGGCTCGAGCTGAACGAGGGCAAGGAGATCACCCTTGTCACCGGGCTCCAGCAGCTGCGCAGGGACGTCTTCGAGCGGGGTGACTACGAGACTGTCGTCGTCCTCGACTCGCACTGGGCGACCACCGTCGAGTTCGTCGTCACCGCCCAGGACCGGCGCGCGGGCCTGTTCACCTCCGAGGAACTGCCGCGCGGCATGTGCCGGATGCCGTACGACTTCCCCGGCGACCCCGAACTCGCCCGGAACATCGCCGGTTTCGCCGACAGGCACGGCACCTTCATCACCGCCATCGACGACGCCTACCTGCCGATCTACTACGCCACCATCAACCTCTGGAAGTTCCTCGGCGAGGGACTGCCCGACAAGCGGTGGGTGACCATCGGCGTCTGCCAGACCGGCGACATGGAGGACCATCTGCGCCTCGGCAGGGCGCTCGCGGACGGCATCGCCGCGACCCCCGGCCGACGGGTCCTGCTGATCGCCTCCGGGGCGCTCTCCCACACCTTCTGGCCGCTGCGGGAGCTGCGCGACCACGAGGCCAGCGACCCGGCGCACATCTTCACGCCCGAGGCCCGCGAGGCCGACCGCGAGCGCATCGCCTGGTTCAAGGAGGGCCGCCACGACAAGGTCCTCGACACGATGGACGAGTTCTGGACGTTCAAGCCGGAGGCGAAGTTCTTCCACTACCTGATGATGGCCGGCGCCCTCGGTGAGCACGCCTGCGTCGCGAGGGCCCGCCAGTACGGCGAGTACGAGAACTCCATCGGCACCGGCCAGGTGCACCTCTGGTTCGACCGTCCGAAGAACGGCTGGACCCAAGACCGTACGACGACCCGGGAGCCCCTCCATGCCTGAGTACCGCCGCATCCTGCTCGACGGCGCCGCCGTCCAGGTCACCGTCGACGGGGACGAGCTCGTCGCCGGTGACGGCCGCCGCGTGAAGACCGGGGACGCCCGGCATCTGCCGCCGGTCGTGCCCTCGAAGGTGATCGCCGTCCACCTCAACCACCGCAGCCGGGTGGAGGAGTTCCGGATCGAACTCCCCGACACCCCCACCTACTTCCACAAGCCGACCTCGGCCCTCAACTCCCACCGGGGCGCGATCGTGCGGCCCGAGGGCTGCAAGTGGCTGAACTACGAGGGCGAGGTCGCCATCGTCATCGGACGGACGGCCCGCAACATCTCACCGGCCGAGGCGGGGGAGTACATCGCCGGCTACACGATCGCCAACGACTACGGCCTGCACGACTTCCGCGACACCGACGCGGGCTCCATGCTGCGGGTCAAGGGCTCCGACACCCTCTGCCCGCTCGGGCCCGGTCTGGTCACCGACTGGGACTTCCACGGCAAGTACCTGCGCACCTACGTCAACGGCGAGGTCGTCCAGGACGGTTCGACCGACGAGATGCAGTGGGACATGCACTACCTCGTCGCCGACATCGCCCGCACGATCACCCTCTGCCCGGGCGATGTGCTGCTGTCCGGAACGCCCGCCAACTCCCGCCCCGTCCGGCCCGGCGACGTCGTCGAGGTCGAGGTCGAGGGCCTCGGCCGGCTCACCAACCACATCGTCACCGGCCCGACGCCCATCCGCTCCGACGTGGGCGCCCAGCCCACCGAGTCCGAGGAGGTACTGTCCACCGCCCTCGGCGGCGACTGGGAGTTCCGTGGCATCCGGCCGCCGCGTCGCTGACCGCGTGCCCCGCAGATCCATCCCGAGCCCGGCGCCCGGTAGGGTCGCGCACATGACCGAGTCCGCCGAGGGTCGCACTCCGCGCAAGCGCATGAACTACGGCGAGGGCAGGGAAGCGCTGCTCAACGCCGCCGTGCGGGTCGTGGCCCGGGGCGGGCTGCGCAAGCTCACCTACCGGGCGGTCGCACAGGAGGCGGGCACCACCCACGGACTCGTCGTCCACCACTTCGGCTCGCGCGACGCGCTGATCGAGGAGGCCCTCGCCCACGCGATCCGCACCTCGCTCAGCACCAGCGCCCTCGAACCCGGCACCGGCAGGGTCGCCGACTTCTCCGTCGGCGTCTCGGACATGGTCACCGCCGATCCCGACATCCAGGCGTTCCAGTACGAGCTGCTGCTGGAGTCCCGGCGCCGCCCGGAACTGCTGCCGCAGATCCGCGCCCTGTACGACGACTACTTCGCCGCCACGGAGCGTGAGCTGTCCCGCATGCTGCCCGAGAGCGCCGGCCCGGCCCTGACCAGGCTGGTCTTCGCGGCCCTCGACGGGCTGGTGCTGCACCAGCTGGTCTTCGGCGAGCCCGGCGTCACCGACGCCGCCATCGAGGAGCTGCGCGCGCTGCTCCGGCTGCGGGAGGCCGACGGACACGGCACCGAGCCGGCGGGGGACTGACCCGCCGGACCACGCCTGCCGAGGCCCTGGACGCCCGTCGTCCAGCGCTTCGCCGGTGTGCCGGTGCCAGGCGGTGTCCGCGCTGTGGGAATCCCGGCCGAACCCCTTGCCAAACGGATAGTTCAAGCCCAGTATGAGGCAACTCGTTTGGCCTGAAACGAACCCCCTCTTCCCCTGGCAGGTGATTCGAGTGGACAGTCCGACGGCGGTTGTGAACCAGACCGCGCCCGACGCCTCCACAGCAGGCAAGCTCAAGCCCAACTCCCTCGGTGTTCTGGGCATCCTCTTCTTCGTCCTCTCCGCCCAGGCCCCGCTCACCGGAGTCGCGGGCGCCGTCCCCATCGCCGTGGCCATCGGAAACGGCGCCGGAGCGCCCGCCGCCTACCTGGCCTCCGGACTGATCATCCTGCTGTTCTCGGTCGGGTTCGTGGCCATGGGCCGGCACGTCGTGAACGCCGGCGCGTTCTACACGTACATCGGCAGGGGCCTGGGCCGTCCGCTCGGCTCCGGCAGCGCCGGTATCGCGCTGTTCGCCTACTGCGCGATCCAGGCCGCCATGTACGGCCTGTACGGGGCGATCGTGAGCGGACTGCTGGCGCACTACACCGGGGCCCAGGTCCCCTGGTGGGCGTGTGCGCTGGTCACCATGGTGATGGTCCAGATCCTGGGCGCCTCCGGCATCGAGATGGGCGCCAAGGTCCTGGCCGTCTTCGTGCTGGCAGAGTTCAGCATCCTCAGCGTCTTCGCCGTCGTCACCCTGCTCAAGGGCGGCGGACCCCAGGGACTCGACGTCCTGGGCAGCTTCTCCCCGGGGGCGGCCCTCGAAGGGGCGCCGGGCGTGGCCCTGATGTTCGCCGTCGCGTCGATGGTCGGCTTCGAGGCCACGGCCATCTACGGCGAGGAGGCGCGCGAACCCCGCAGGACCGTGCCCCGGGCGACCTACCTGGCGGTCGCCTTCGTGACCGGGTTCTTCGCCTTCACCTCCTGGATGCTGGTCTCCTCCTACGGCGCCGTGAAGGCGCCCGTCGCCGCGAACGAGGCGCTCGCGGGCGGTGACTCGACCGCCTTCGTCTTCGCCCCGATCGCCGCCCAGTTCGGCACCTGGGTCAACGACGTCCTGCCCGTGCTGCTGGCCACCTCCCTGTTCGCCGGCATCCTCGCCTTCCACAACTCCGCCAACCGGTACCTGTTCTCCCTCAGCCGCGACAGACTGCTGCCCCGCAAGCTGTCAGCGATCAACCGCCGCCACTCGCCCGGCGTGGCCGGCGCCGTCCAGACGGCCATCGCCCTGCTCCTCGTCATGCCGTTCGCGCTGGCCGGCAAGGACCCGGTGCTCCACCTGTTCTCCTGGGGCAGCGGGGCGGCCGTCCTCGGGATCATGGTGCTGTACTTCCTGACCTCGGTCTCCGTGGCCGTCTTCTTCCGGCGGGAGCGCGTCGACACCCGACCCTGGAACACGCTGATCGCCCCGGTCCTGGGCGCCCTCGGCATCGCGGCCGCGATCTCGCTGATCGTCCAGAACTTCCCCACCCTGATCGGCGGGGACACCGCCACCGCCGTCTGGCTCGGCGCCACCGTCCCGGTGGTCCTCGTCCTGGGCATCGCCGGGGACCGGCTGAGACGGGGACGGGTGGCGGCCGACTCCTGACGCCCGCCGTCCGGCGCGGACCGGCCCGGTCCGCGCCGGACGACGCGCTCGACCGGGTCACCTGTTCTTCCAGAGGTTCTGAGAGGTCTCCCATGCCGACCACCGACCATGACACCTGGCTGCGCCGCGCCAAGGCACTGCACGTGTCCGGCGCCCACCACATCGACGGCACCGACGAACCCGGCTCCGGAGCGGGCTACGCCGCCGTGTCCCCCCGCGACGGCCGGGTACTGGCCCAGGTCGCCGACGGCGGCGCCGCCGAGGTGGACGCGGCCGTGGCCGCCGCCCGGCGGGCCTTCGACTCCGGGCCCTGGCCGCGCCTGGCCCCCGCCGAACGCGGCCGCGCCTTGGTGCGGATCGCCGACCTGCTCCAGGAACGGCGCGCCGACCTCGCCCTCGCCGTCAGCCTGGAGATGGGCAAGCCCATCACCGACGCCCACGACATCGAGCTGCGCGCCGTCATCAACACCTTCCGCTGGTACGGGCAACTCGCCGACAAGCTGACCGACGAAGCACCGCACACCGCTCCCGACGCCCTCGCCCTGGTCACCCGGGAACCGGCGGGCGTCGTCGGCGCGGTCGTGCCCTGGAACTTCCCGCTGACGCTGGCCGGCTGGAAGGTGGCCCCGGCGCTCGCCGCCGGCTGCACCGTCGTACTGAAGCCGTCGGAGAACTCACCGCTGTCCGCACTGCTCCTCGGGCGGCTGGCCACCGAGGCCGGGCTTCCGCCGGGCGTGCTCAACGTCGTCAACGGCGACGGCCCGACGGCCGGCCGGGCGCTCGGCCTGCACCCCGACGTCGACGTCCTCGCCTTCACCGGCTCCACCGCCGTCGGCCGCCACTTCCTGCGGTACGCCGCCGACTCCAACCTCAAACGCGTCTGGCTGGAGCTGGGCGGCAAGTCACCGAACATCGTCCTTCCCGACGCCCCCGACCTGGAGAAGGCCGCCGCCACCGCCGCGTGGGGCATCTTCTTCAACCAGGGCGAGATGTGCACCGCACCCTCCCGCCTCCTCGTCCACTCCTCGATCGCCGAACAGGTCACCGACACGGTCGTGCGCAGGGCACGCGAACTGCGCGTCGGCGACCCGCTCGACCCCGCCACCGAGATGGGCGCGCTGGTCGGCGAGGGCCACCTGGGGCGCGTACGGGAGCACATCGCCGCCGGGCTCGCCGAGGGGGCACGGCTGCTCACCGGCGGCTCCCGCACCCTGCCGGACACCGGCGGCTCCTACCTCGAACCGACCGTCTTCGCCGAGGTGACCCCCCAGATGCGCCTGGCCCGCGAGGAGATCTTCGGCCCCGTCCTGTCCGTCCTCACCTTCGACGACCTGGACGAGGCGGTACGGCTCGCCAACGCCACCGAGTACGGCCTCGCCGCCGGCCTGTGGACCTCCGACCTGTCCACCGCCCACACCGTCTCCCGCGCGCTGAAGGCCGGCACCGTCTGGGTCAACTGCTACGAGGAGGGCGACCTGACGGTCCCCTTCGGCGGCATCAAGCAGTCCGGCAACGGCCGCGACAAGTCCGCCCACGCCCTCGAGAAGTACACCGAGCTCAAAACCACCTGGATCCAGCTGTGACCCCACCCGCACGGCCACTGATCGCCGTCCCCGCCCGCTTCTGCGCCACCACCTCCGCCCTGCGGTACGCGGCCGAGGTCAACGCCCGCGCCCTGATCGAGGCCGTGTGGCGGGCCGGCGGCGAACCGGTGAGCGTCCACCCGGCCGACTCCGACACCGGCGCCCGCCTCGCCCGCTTCGACGGCGTCCTGCTCCCCGGCGGCGGCGACCTCGCCCCGCACCGCTACGGCGCCACCGACACCCATGCGAGCGTGTACGACGTCGACGAGGCCCAGGACGCCTTCGACCTCGCCGCCGCCCGCGCCGCCCTCGACCTCGGTCTGCCCCTCCTGGCGGTCTGCCGCGGTCTGCAGGTCGTCAACGTCGCCCTCGGCGGCACCCTGGAACAGGACATGGGCGGCCCCGAGCACGAGCACCGCCACCTCGTCCACCCGGTGACCGTCCACCCCGGCACCCTCCTCGAACAGGCCCTCGGCGCCGAGAAGGCCGAGGCGTCCTGCTACCACCACCAGCGCGTCGACCGCCTCGGCACCGGACTCACGGTCACCGCACGGGCCGCCGACGACACCGTGGAGGGGCTCGAACTGCCCGCCGCGCAAGGCTGGTTCACCGCCGTCCAGTGGCACCCCGAGGACACCGCCCACGAGGACCCCGCCCAGCAAAGACTCTTCGACGCCCTCGTCCGGGCGGCCGGCGACCGGCAGTGATGGCGGAGAAGACCTGCCGGGACCAGCACCCGGGATACGGGGAGGGCCGCGAAGCGCTGGTCAAAGCGGCCATCAGAGTCGTCGCGCGACACGGCCCCCGGAAGCTGACCTACCGGGCGGTCGCCGCCGAGGCGGGGGTGACCCACGGGCTGGTCGTCCACCACTTCGGCACCCGCGACGCCCTGCTCGAACACGCCCTGCGCTGGGCCGTGGACCACAGCATCGAGACGTCCTCGCTCATCCCGGCCAGCGGCCGACTGGAGGACTTCGCGGCGACCCTCCCGGAGTTCGTGGCCGCCGACCCGGACCTCCAGACGTTCCAGTACGAACTGCGGCTCGAAGCCGGCCGACGGCCCGAGCTGCGCCACCACGTCGACATGCTGCACGCCGCCTACCGCGGGGCGGTGCGCGAGGCACTGGCCTGCTTCGGGATCTCCGAGGCGATGGCGGAAACCGTCTTCGCCTGCCTGGAGGGCCTGGTCTTCCAGCAGGTCACGTCCGGCGACGCTCGCCGCACCCGCGAAGGCGTCGAGGCACTGCGCCGGCTGCTGGCGGCCGCCGACCGTAGTCACTGACCGGCGGTCTCCCCGGCCCGCGTCATGCCTTCGGCCGTCGGCCACTGCGCCGCGGCGCCGGTTCTTCCCCGTCGAGCACGGCGAGCCGGCGCTCCTCCCCGTGCTCCTCGACCTGGAGCACGACCTGCCGCAGCCCCTCGGCCACGCGCGCGCACTCGGCATCACTGAGCCGGCCGCTGACGAACGCCTCCTCCTCGTTGAACGCCGGGAACAGCCGCCGCATCAGCGTCTCGCCCTCCTCGGTGAGACTGAGCAGCACCAGCCTGCCGTCCACCGGATGACTGGTCCGCCTGAGCAGCCCGCGCTTCTCCAGGGTGCGCGACACCCCGGTGAGCGTCCCCTTGGAGATACCGGCCTCCTCCGCCACGTGCCGGGTCTCCGACTCACCCCACACCCAGACCACCCAGAGCACCACGAACGCCGTCCAGGTGACGTCCGCGCCGCGCAGCACGGAGTTCTCCAGATGCTGCCGCACGGCCGATGCGGCCCGGTAGATAGTGGACACGAGGGCCATCTGCTCCCGGCGCAGGGGGATACCGCCGAGTTTGGCGGCGGCCAGCTTCTCGGCTTCGGCGAGGGATCGGTGGCCGGGCATGGCACTCCTTCGGCAGGTGCGGCACGACAGCTTACGGAAGTCGTTCGGCCTCAAATTGTACGGAGTGCAGGCGCGGGACCGCCGGGCCGTGTGGCCCGGCGGTCGGGACCTTCGGCGGTGTGAGCGGCGCGGTGATCAGCGCGTGTACGAGACGAGGAACGGGCCGCGTGCCGGGTCGCCCTTGTGGTTGAAGCAGCGGACCTCGATCCCGTCGTCCGGGCTCCACTTCGCCACCTTGCAGTGGCGCCCGTCCGATCCCTCGGCGGTGACCTGGACGTTGCCCTCGTCGAAGTGCTCCCTCATCGGGGTCTTCACCCAGTACCGTCCCTCGTCGGCACCGACACCGCTCGCCACGCCGGTGGGCTCGCCCAACGCGTCCCAGGTCCACTGCCGGTCGGTGATTTCGTCGTCGCCGCCCTGGGCCCGCGTGTACGCGCCCAGCGGGGTGCGCAGCAGACTCGCCTTCCGTACATAGGTGAGGGAGAACAGGGTGTCGGCAGGATGGCCGTCCGTGTCGTGGCAGTTGACCTCGATCTGGACCGGGTCGGAGGTGCTGTGGACCGCCCCGACCGTGCAGCGGTGCGCGTGGAAGGCCGCCTGGGCGGCGGTCACCTGAACGTGCCCGAGCTGGGCGGCGGGGTCGAGGCCGCCACCGCCTTGGCCGGGCAGATGCACTTCGTAACGGCCGGCCGCGACCCGGGAGACCTTCACGCCGTAGCCGCTGGAGTTGTACCGCTGTTCGGCGGGCGGCATATGGCTGTTCAGCCGGCTCGTCGTCAGGTAGGCGTAGCCCCGCTGTCCGTCGGCCACTTCCTGGTTCGTCCAACTTGCCGTGAACTCGGAGTCGGTGAGGTCACCGCCCGGTGCGAAGCACCGCAGCGAGAGCCACACCCCCCGGTACGCCGTCGGTTCCCGCTTGCCGTCGCTCGCCCACTCGCGGCTGATGTAGCGGATCGCGCAGTACGTGTTCGTCGGCCCGTGGGCGGTCACGTGCGCCACGCCGCGGTTGGAGTCCAGGGCGGTGCCCAGCCCCGGCATGAACACCCAGTACTCGCCGGTCCCGACCCGCATGACCTCGTTGGTGCCGCCCGAGGAGTTGACGCTGCGTGCCGGGGTGTAGTCCTCGTCCTCCGGCCAGGACGCCTTGTCGACGTGCACATAGCCGTAGTCGTGGGTCGGGGGAGCGGCCTGGGCCGCGGGAGCGGTCGCGCAGAGCAGGCCCGCCGCGAGCAGCAGGGGCAGCGTGAAGGCCGCCCGTCGGTCAGCCTTCCAGGACATCGACGAACACCCCCGGCGAGTAGGTGGCGGCGTACTGGGCGGTGCCTCCGTAGCGCAGCCACCAGGAACCGTCCCGGGTGGCCGGGTGCGTCGTACCGGTCAGGCCGTAGGTGCCGGTACGCAGGGTGCGCAGCGGCTCGACGGTCCGGCACGGGGTCGCGCAGAACTCCAGCTCGGCGGTCTGCCCCGGCGCGCCGACATAGGCGCCGGTCTCCCAGTCGGCGACGGTCAGGCGGCCGAGCGCGCTGACGTCACGCCCCTGCCGCACGGGGTTGGGGGCGGCGGCGAAGGTGAGTTTGGAGGCGCGCCGCACCTTGACCGTGGCCAGGTCCCGCTCGGTGGTGATGCTGGACTCCGGGTGGGTGTGCAGGTTGTTGCTGGCCACCAGCGCCCACATCTTCCAGTCGCCGGCGTGGCCGTTGGTGATGGCCGCGCTGCCGGTGTCGATGCGGAACCACTCGGTGCACACCGACGTGGTGGCGTTGATCGGCTCACACGTCGCGGGCAGGTCGGGGTTGTGCCAGACCCGCCCGCCCGGCCCGAAGAGCTGGACCTCGACGCCGTAGCGGGTGATGCCGACCGGGGCCCTGGCGATCACGGTCGCCTGGACGGTCAGGGTCTGGTTCGGCCCGAGGACGAGGGTGCGGCCGCCGTGGAAGGAGGCGCTGAGGATCTCGGGCGGAGTGAGGTCCTGGTGGTCCGCCCGGGCGGGCGGGGCGAGAGCGAGGGCGGCCAGCAGGGCGCCGGCCACCGTCACTGTGGCGGCCCGCACAGCGGGCAGGGCTCTTGTACGCGAGGTACGCAAGGTGTCCCCCCAAGTCGTAGACGTGGCGGGAGCGTACGGGCGCACCGCGACGGCCGGCAGCCGCACGGGCGGCATCGCGACACCCCCATGACAATCGTGACCGTCCGGACACGGCGGGGCCCGCGGACAGCGTCGCCCTACCGCCAGATCGTCTGGACGGAGTCGAACTGGGCCCACTTGACGGGGTTGTTCGCGTTGCCGCCGTAGAGGACGACCGAGCCGGCGGGGTTGATCTCGAAGCGGCAGGCGTTGATGCCCTGGCTGTTGTTGCGGGGAGCGGTGGCCCGGACGTACCAGGTGGGGGCCGGGAAGCCGGCCGGCAGGGCGGCGACCTTCGCGTCGGTGGCGAGGTCGCAGGTGATCGTGCCGCGGGCCTGGAGGAACGTGGTGCCGGCGATGGTGACGAGGCGGACCTGCGGGACGGCGCCGGGCGTCGTGGTGATGCCGGGCTCCAGGACGAGGTCGGTCCACTCGCCGGCCTCGACACCGCCGACGGCGGCGGCAGCGGGGGCGGCGGCGGTGGTGCCGACGGCGAGGGCGGCGGGCACGGTGAGGGCGGCGCCGAGGATGCTGCGGCGGTTGTACGACATGGTGGGACTCCTTGGCGGGGCGGAACGGAAGGGACGGCCGGGGGCGGGGGTGTGCTCAGCTCCAGACGGCGCTGAAGCTGTCGAGCTGGGCCCAGGTGATGACGTTGGTGGGGCGTCCGCCGTAGAGCCTCAGCCTGCCGTCCCTGCTCGCCTCGACGCGGGCCACGCAGACACCGTCGACGCCGTTGCGGGGCACGCCGGCGCGGGCGGTCAGGCTCGGGGTCAGCGCGTCGGGCAGGGTGGCGATGACCGTGTCCGCGGCGAAGGAGCCCTTGACGGCGCCGCTGAGCTGGAGGGTCGTGGTGCCGCCGAGGCTGATCAGCCGGCCCTGGGGGAGGTGGGTGTCGGCGGTCACCCCGGCCGCGAGGGCGATGGGTGTCCAGTCGGTGAGCACCTTGACGCCGTCGGTCTCAGGAGCCCCCGACAGCGACATGATGGTGCAGGTACGCGGGCCCTCCGTCTCACAGGCGAAGCCGAAGTGCAGGTACGGGACCCCGTCGCGGACGGAGACGGTCATGCCCTCGGGCTCGCGGAAGTCCAGGCCCGGTCCGGCGGTGATGTGCCGGTGGTCGAGCAGGGCGCCGGTGGCCCAGTCGAAGGCGGTGATGTACGTGTCGCCGGGTAGCGGTGCCGAGACCAGCGATCGGCCCTTGAGGGTGTAGAGGACGCCGTCGTGGGAGGCGTAGCCCTGGAAGTCCGTGCCGTCCGCGGGGACCGCCGGAGTGATCCGCTGGATCGGCTGCCAGTCGCCGGCGGCCGCCCTGTCCAGGTCGTACCGTTCCCAGTGGGTCGTGTCACCGAGGTTGAAGCGCAGGACGAGTTCGTTCGCGCTGCGGTCGATGGTGGGGGTGACGAAGGCGGCGGCCGGATCCGGGCTGTAGGGCTCGGTGTGCAGCGTGGAGCCGTGGTCGAGGACCGTCTCGGAGTGGAAGGCGAAGCTGGTCACGGCCGAGCCGTAGCCCGCCGTCCCGCTCCGGTTGAGCCGCGACGCGGTCTCGGTCCACAGCCGGATCACCCCGTCGCGGTTCTCCACGCCGAGGTTCACACCGTGTCCGAACCCGCGCAGATACATGTACCCGGTGATCTCGCCGGCCGGGTCGAGCCGGGTCAGGCACAGGTCGCCGTTCTTCTTGCGCGTCTCCCAGGTGAGGGCGGCGGGCTCGTCGGAGAGCTGGATGCCGCCGCCCATGACCTGGAGCACATAGAGGTCACCCGACAGCGGGTCGATCCCGAAGGACTGCATCACGGTGCCGTTCTTGAGGCGGCGGCGGTGGAGCAGTTTCCCCACGGGGCCCGCGATGTCTATCCGTCCTGCCTGGGTGACGCTCAACGCGCGTCTCCTTCCCCGAATGTGCACATGATCATCACGAAATCGGGGTCAGTCTCGCACGGCGGCCGCGAACGGGCCGCGCCGGTCGGGCGGCGGGAGCCCCGGAGAGGGTCTCCACGCGGCCGGTGTCGAGCGAGCAGGAGGCGCTCACCACGGCCAGGTCGCCCTTCTTCACGCGTGGGGCCAGGGCGGGGTCGGAGCGCGGATCCGCGGGCGGTCATGCCTCTCCGGCGGCCGGCGCGCCCGTATCGCGCTCGCCCGCGCCCTGCTGGCCGGTCCCAGGGTCCTCGTCCTGGACGAGACCACCGCCCCTCTGGACCATGCGGGGACGCCGAACTCGCCGGCGCGCTCGGCGAGGCCCGCACCACGATCGTCATCGCCCACCGCCCCGCCCCGACAGCGCGCTCAACCGAGTCCTGGCGGTCACCCCGCCCTGACGCCGCCCGACTCCGAGGGCCGCGTAAGGCAGCACTCAGGGGGCACTCGCCGGCCATGCGCGTGCGTGATTGCGTGGTCGTGGTCACCGGCGCGTCCAGCGGCATCGGACGCGCCACCGCCCTCGCGTTCGCCCGCAGGGGCTGCCCCGTGGTGCTGGCCGCCCGGCGGGAGGAGGCGCTGCGGGCGGTCCGGGACGCGTGCGAACGCCACCGTGGCGCCCGGGTGCTTGTCGTGCCGACCGACGTCACGGACGCCCGCGCGGTGGACGACCTGGCACGGCGTACGGTGGCGCGCTTCGGCCGTATCGACGTGTGGGTGAACGCCGCGGCCGTGACCGTGTTCGGCCCCTTCGAGGAGGTGCCCCTGGCGGACTTCCGCAGGATCCTCGACGTCAACGTCATGGGGTACGTGCACGGCGCCCGCGCCGCCCTGCGGATGATGCGGGAACAGGGCCGGGGCACGCTGGTGAACGTCTCGTCCGTCGTCGGCGTGGTCAGCCAGCCGTACACCCACGCCTACGTCATGTCCAAGTACGCCGTCCGGGCGCTGAGCGCGAGCCTGCGCCAGGAGCTCCGCCTCGACCGGGCCAGGCACGTTCACGTGTGCACGGTGCTGCCGGCGAGCATCGACACCCCGCTGTTCCAGCACGCCGCGAACTACACGGGACGCAAGCCCCTGGCGATGGCGCCGGTCTACAGCCCCGAACGCGTCGCGCGGACGGTCGTGGACCTGGTGCGGGTGCCCCGGCGGGAGGTCGTGGTGGGGCCGATGGGCCGCGTACCGGTGTGGGCGGCCCGGGTGGTGCCGGGGCTGACGGAGCGGATGATGGCCACCCAGGTGGACCGCAACCACCTGTCCCGCGAGGAACCCGCGCCGGCCGCGCACGGCAACCTGCACGTGCCGGCGCCCGGTCCGGGCGCGGTGCACGGCGGCTGGGGCGGCCGCCGCCGCACCGCGCTGCGCCGGCTGACCACCGCCGGCGTGCTGGCGGGCGCGGCGGCGGGCGTGGCACGCCGGGTGCGCGGTCACTGAGTCACTGGCTGACGACCGCGAGGCCCGCGCAGCTACTCGCCGGCCCTTCGCCGCGGCTGGGCCGACGCCGGATCCGGCCGCATGCCCAGGGCCTCCTCGAGCTGCCGGACGCGCGTGCGCTGGTGCCGGAGTCGGCGCTCACGCTCGTACGGGGTCTCCGGTGGATGCGCCATGACGAGGAACCGTGCGCAGCGGTAGGCCCCGTAGCAGGGGACGGTGACCGGCCAGGCCAGGCCGAACAGCAACGCCGTCACCGCCGTCGCGTCCCGGCTGTGGTTCTCGAACCGGGCGACGGGATCCACCGCGCAGGAGGCTCTCCGGCTCTCCTCCGTGATGACCCGGGTGCGCTGCGCGCCGTAGGCGCACCGGGCGGTTCCCAGCGCGCAGAGCAGGTATCCGGCGAAGCCCGTGAGCACCACCCAGAGATGCACGAGCAGTGACTCCTCTCCCTCTGGTGGTGTGCGGTCAGCGGCGCTGGGCCTTGCTCACCTGCCGGGCCAGTTCCTCCTTGGTCATCGAGGAGCGGCCCTCGATGCCGAGTTCCCGGGCCCTCTCGTACAGCTCCGCCCGGGTCTCGCCGCCGGACTTTCGCTGCTGCCCGGTGCCGGCCCTGAGGGGCTGGCCCGCCAGGGCCTTGGACCGCCGAGAGGCGAACTCCAGACCCAGTTGCCGCAGGCGGTCCGGCTCGACGGCGTCGCGCAGCGCGGGCAGGATCTCGTTCTCCTCCTCCTCGACGTGCTGGAGCACGGCGCCGATCCAGTCCTCCAGCGCCTGGTCGAACTCCCCGCTCTCCCAGTCCATCTCCAGCAGGTGCTTGCCGAGGCTCTCGGCCTGGTGATGCTCCTCGGCGGCGTGCTCGGCCTCGTCCTTCTCGCCGGCCTCGCGGGCCACGGCCGGATACACCCGGTCCTCCTCGGCCTCGCTGTGCGCCTCCAGCATGGCCACGGCCAGAGGGAGCGCCAACGGCCGGGAGTCCTTGTCCGTCTGCATCATGTCGAACAGGCGCTTCAGCTCGCGGTGGTCGGTGGTGACCATGGTGATGAGGTCGTCAGCCATGTCGGGACCCTCTCCTCTTCGCTCGCCGGTGAAGGGTGCCCCCTCTGTTCGCCCCTTCGTTCGCCTCTTCCGTGTTTCCGGGGCGGACGGGCTCATGCGTGCACCACCCTGACCACACCTCGTACGGCACACCCTTGTGCGAAGAGTGACAAACTCGACAGAGAGGGGCGTGGGTGGCTGGAGGAAGGGTGGATCTGGACGCTGTCGCCGACGAGCTGTACCGCCTGCCGCCGGGTGACTTCACCGCCACCCGCGACGAGCGCGCCCGGCAGGCCCGCGCGGCGGGGGACCGGGAGCTGGCCGACCGGATCCGCCGGCTGCGCCGTCCCACCCTGTCGGCGTGGGCCGGCAATCTGCTGGTGCGCGACCTGCCGGAGGAGACCCAGGCGCTGCTGCGGCTCGGTGAGGCGCTGCGGCAGGCCCACAGGGACCTGGACGGCGAGCAGTTGCGGGAGCTGTCCGCGCGGCAGCGGCAACTGACCGCCGCGCTGGCCCGCCAGGCCGGCCGGCTGGCCGCGCAGGCGGGTCAGCGCATCGGCGCGGACGCCCAGCGCGAGGTCGAGCAGACCCTCCACGCGGTGCTGGCCGACCCCGACGCCGCCCAGCAGTGGGCCGAGGGGCGGCTGAGCAAGCCGCTGAGCGCCCCGGTCGGCTTCCCCGCCCTGCCCCAGGACGCCGCGCCGCGAGCCCGCCGTGACGCCGAGCCCTCCGGCCGGGTGGCCGACCTGGACGCGGCCCGCGCCCGCCGCAAGGAGCAGCAGGACCGTCTCGACCAGGCGCGGCGAGAGGCGGCGGACGCGCAGCGGGAACTCGAAGAGCGCGAAGAGACCCTGGCGGCCGCCCAGGGCGAACAGGACGGGGCGGACGAGCGGCAGCGGCGGAGTGAGCAGCGTGTCACCGAGCTGTCCCGGCAGCTGGCGGAGGCCGAGGACGAACAGCGACAGGCCCGGGACGCCGCCCGCCGCGCCCGCGACGGCACACGCGCCGCCGACCGGGCCGTCCGCGAGGCCCGCCGCCGGGCCGAGGACACCGCCGCCCACGCCCGGCGGCTCGCCGGAACGCCGCGCCGCGGATCCCGGAAGACCTGAACGGAAGGCGACGGGAAGGCAGGGACCGACGATGGCACGAGCGATCTGGAGCGGTGTGCTGACCTTCGGGCTGGTCTCGGTGCCCGTGCAGCTGTTCACCGCGACCACGGACCACACCACGCACTTCCGCCAGCTGCAGCGCGGCACCTCCGACCGCGTCCGCTACCAGCGGGTCAACGAGAGGACGGGCAAGGAGGTGGACCACGACGACATCGTCAAGGGCTACGACCTGGGCGGTGGCGGCTATGTGATCGTCGAACCGGAGGAACTCGACGAGATCGCTCCCGGAAAGTCCCGGACCGTCGAGATCATCGGCTTCGTCGACCTGGAGCAGGTCGAGCCGGTCTACTTCGACCGCACCTACTACCTCGCCCCCAAGGGAGACGAGTACACCAAGGTCTACGCGCTGCTGCGAACCGCCCTGCGGAAGGAGAACAAGACCGGCATCGCCACGCTCGTGATGCGCGGCAAGCAGTACCTCGTCGCGCTGCGCGCGCAGGAGGACGTCATGGTGCTGCACACCCTGCACTGGGCCGACGAGGTCCGCGACCCGCACCAGGAACTGCCGGTGCTCCCCGGGCGCGACGTGGCCAGGGGCAAGGAGCTGGACACCGCCCGGCAGCTGATCGAGGCGCTGACCGTCGACTGGCATCCCGAGGACTACCACGACACCTACGAGGAGCGGGTGAGACAGCTGGTCGAGGCGAAGGCCAAGGGCGAGGAGATCGTCACCGAGGAGGCCGCGCCGGAGGCCACCGACGTCATCGACCTGATGGACGCGCTCCGGCGCAGCGTCGAACAGAGCCGTACGCGCAAGGGCGGCAAGCGGAAGCGGCGGAAAGCCGGGAAAGGCGCCGCGAAGGACCGGCTCGACCGGCTCAGCAAGGGAGAGCTCTACGAGCGGGCGGCCCAGCGGGACATCCCGGGCCGCTCCAGGATGAACCGCGACCAGCTCATCCAGGCCCTCACCGAGGCCGCCTCCTGAGCCGCCGCCGCCGACCCCTCGGCTCAGGCCAGGTCCGAGCCCCGTAGCAGGAGCTGCGCCACGGCCATGCCGGCCACCACGATCGCCGCCCGGAAGGGCCACCGGCTCCGGGCCGTCGCGGCCGGGGGCAGCGCCGTACCCGCGACCGCCACGGCCCCGGCCGCGACCGCCAGGACCCGGCCGGGGACACCCGCCGCCCCCGGCGGCCCCACGACGACCACCCCCACGGCCGCCAGCATGAGCAACGGCGCCAGCCACCGGCAGATTTGACGGCCCAGCCGCTGCGGCAGCCCGCGCACACCGGTCGCGAGATCGTCCTCGATGTCGGGCAGGACGTTCACCACATGCGCCCCCACACCCAGCAGCGCCCCGGCCGTCACCGCCCACCAGGCGGGCCAGGACGGCGTCGGCAGACCGAGGGTGACGAACGCAGGCAGCGAGCCGAAGCCCACCGCATAGGGCAGCGGAGAGAGCACGGTGTGCTTCCAGCGCAGGTTGTAGAGCCAGCCCGCGGCCACCCCCGTCAGATGGGCCACCGCCGCGGCACCACCGCTCAGCAGGGACAGCGGCACGCACAGCCCCAGGGCCGTCCCGGCCGCGACGGCCACCGCCCGCGGCGGGAGCTCCCCGCCGGCCACCGGCTTGTCGGGGCGCCCGCAGACGGAGTCGCGCTGTGCGTCGACCGCGTCGTTGCACCAGCCGATCGAGAGCTGCCCCGCCAGCACGGCCACGGCCACCGCCGCCGAACCCGGCGCCCCACGGCCCGCCGCCACCGCCAGGGCGGTCACGAACACCGTCACGGCCAGCGCAGGCTCCAGGTGGCAGGAGCGCACCAACGCCGGTACGCGGTGGGCCGTACGCGAGAGAACGCCAGACGGGTGGAGAGACACGTAGGGACGGTAGTCGGGCATCCGGGGTGAGGAAGGCATTACCGACATGTGTGTCCCCGTGATCGTCGATCAGGCACCCGTCCCGTCCGGCGCGCCGTGCCCTACCGCCGCGCCCGCCGCGACCACCATCGCCGCCGTCCGCACCGCGCTGCCGGCGCACCGCTACGAGCAGGCCGATCTCACCGAGCCGCTCGGCGACCTCTGCCTGGCGCCGGGCGCCGATCGCGCCGTGCTGCGCCGGCTGCACGCGTCCGCCGGTGTGCGCACACGTCATCTCGCCCTGCCGATCGAGCGGTACGCCCATCTCGCCGACTTCGGGCAGAGCAACGACGCATGGCTGGCGGCCGGCCTCGAACTGGGCGAGGAGGCCCTCACCGGAGCGCTGAAGGAAGCGGGCCTCGAACCGACCGACGTCGACCTGCTGGTGTGCGCCTCCGTCACCGGGGTCGCCGCCCCCTCGCTCGACGCCCGGCTGGCCGGGCGCATGGGGCTGCGCCCCGACGTCAAACGGCTCCCCGTGTTCGGCCTGGGCTGTGTGGCGGGCGCCGCCGGACTGGCCCGGGTCCACGACTACCTGCGCGGCCACCCCGACGACACCGCGGTCCTGCTCACCGTGGAACTGTGCTCGCTGACGCTCCAGCAGCGCGACGACTCCCGCGCCAACCTGGTCGCCGGCGCCCTGTTCGGCGACGGCGCGGCAGCGCTCGTCGCACGCGGTGCGGATGCCGGCGGCGCCGGGCCCGCGGTCGTCGCCACCCGCAGCCACCTGTACCCGGGCACCGAGCAACTCCTCGGCTGGGACATCGGCGCCAGCGGATTCCGCGTGGTGATCGACCCCGCCGTACCCG
The DNA here is from genome assembly GCF_044391385.1 of Streptomyces sp. NPDC018693. Lineage (NCBI taxonomy): Bacteria > Bacillati > Actinomycetota > Actinomycetes > Kitasatosporales > Streptomycetaceae > Streptomyces > Streptomyces sp. NPDC018693. The sequence goes on from NZ_JBIRZZ010000005.1 coordinate 193,864, forward strand.
GCATCGTGCGGCAGCACTTCGGCCGGCACCTGCGCGCCTTCCTGGCCGAACACGGACTCACCACCGACGACATCGGGGCCTGGGTGTGCCACCCGGGAGGCCCCAGGGTCCTCGCCGCCGTCGCCGACTCCCTCGACCTGCCCGGCGACGCCCTGGACTCCGCGCGGCGCTCCCTCGCGACGGCCGGGAACATGTCCTCCGCGTCCGTCCTGCACATCCTTGAGGACCTCCGGGCGTCCCGCCGGCCCCGGCCCGGTACCTGGGGGCTGCTCCTGGCGATGGGCCCCGGATTCTCCTCCGAACTCGTCCTGCTGCGCTGGTGAGTGGTGATCGGCATGCCCTGGTACACGCTTCTCGTCCTGGCCGTCGCCGCCGAGCGCGTCGCCGAACTCGTCGTCGCCCGGCGCAACGCGGCCTGGACGTTCGCCCGCGCCGGAGTGGAGCACGGCCGCGGCCACTACCCGGTGATGGTCGTCCTGCACACGGGCCTGCTCGGGTGCTGCCTCCTCGAACCGGTGCTCGCCGACCGGCCGTTCCTGCCCGCGCTGGGCTGGCCCATGCTGGCCCTCGTCGTACTGGCCCAGGCCCTGCGCTGGTGGTGCATCACCACCCTCGGGCCCTACTGGAACACCCGGGTCATCGTCGTCCCCGGTGCGCGTCTCGTCGGCACCGGCCCCTACCGCTTCCTGCGCCACCCCAACTACGTCGCGGTCGTCGTGGAGATCGCCGCCCTGCCCCTGGTGCACTCCGCCTGGCTGACCGCGACGGTGTTCACCGCCGCCAACGCGATGCTGCTCACCGTCCGCATCCGCTGCGAGAACGCGGCCCTCACCCACGCGGTGCCCGCGTGAGCGGCGGCCACGCCCTCGACCTCCTGATCGCCGGAGGCGGACCCGCCGGCCTCGCCACCGCCCTGTACGCCGCCCGCGCGGGCCTCGACACCGTGGTCGCCGAACCACGCCCGGCACCCGTCGACAAGGCGTGCGGCGAGGGCCTGATGCCCGGCGCCGTCCGGGCCCTCACCGCCCTCGGCCTGGAGATCCCCGGGCATCCCCTCACCGGCATCCGCTACATCCAGGGACCCCGCCGGGTCCAGGCCGCCTTCCGGCACGGCCCCGGCCTCGGAGTGCGCCGCACCGGCCTGCACCGCGCCCTGCACCGGGCCGTGCTGGACGCGGGCGTCCCGGTGCTGCCCCTGCGCGTGGCGGACGTACGACAGGACGCGGCGGGCGTGACCCTCCCCGGCACCGGGCTGCGCGCCCGATGGCTGGTCGCCGCGGACGGCCTGCACTCACCCCTGCGCCGCTCCCTCGGCCTGCACCTGAGAACCCGGGGCACGCCGAGGTACGGGCTGCGCCGGCACTACGCGGTGCCGCCCTGGTCGCCGTACGTCGAGGTGCACTGGGGACCGCACGGGGAGGCGTACGTGACCCCGCTCGGCCCCGAACTCGTCGGCGTCGCCCTGCTGACGGCCCGCCGCGTGCCCTTCGCCACCCAGCTGGCGGGCTTCCCCGAACTGGCTGCACGCCTCCCCGCGGACGCGGCGGTCACCCCGGTGCGCGGCGCCGGACCGCTGCGCCAGCGAGCCCGCACCCGCACACACGGACGGGTGCTGTTCGTCGGCGACGCCGCCGGATACGTCGACGCACTCACCGGTGAGGGCGTCTCCCTCGCCCTGACCGGCGCCCAGGCCCTGGTCGCCAACGTGCGCCGCGGCACGCCGAGCCGCTACGAGACCGACTGGAGCCGGGCGACCCGCCGGCACCGGCTGCTGACGGAACTCCTGGTGCGGGCCCGGCAGCAGCCCGCGCTCGGCGCACGCATCGTGCCCGCGGCCGTACGCCTGCCGCGCGTCTTCGCGGCGGCGGTGAACGCGCTGGCCTGAGACGCACTGTTGCTCACCGCTTCTGCGGGGCCGAACTGTTTCTCCGAGGCCGGCGGGGGAACTCGTCGGCTGCCCGACGCGCCCCTTCGCCGGTGCCTGCGCCGCCGTGGCCGCGCCCGCTGCTGCCGACGCCGCAGCCGTCGTGGCCGCGAGGAAGGAGGCCGACCGTGGGCCGACGAGTGCGGGTGGGTCGTTGCCTGTGCGACTTCGACTCCTCCGTGGCCGAAGTGCGGGCCGTCAGCCGGTTCCTGCGCGGGCAGGACTTCAAGGGGCTCGGTGTGGGCCCCGGATCCGTGCGGCTGGCCGACCTGCTCTCCCATCTGCCCTCCACGGCACGCCGGCGCCTGTTCGTCATGGCCGCGCAGGGACAGAGCGCGCCCGCCTCCCGGGTGCGGCGCGTCAGCGGCGAGGACCTGGCGGCCTGGACCGCCGCCCAGTACGGCCCGGGCCCGTATCCCGCCGTCTTCATCGGAGCAGGCAGCGGTGCCGCCGTCCATCTCGCCGCCGCTCTGCGCGCGCCGATCGTGCCGCAGACCTACCTCGTGCCGGTACGGGCCCGGCTCGACCCCGACCAGCCGCGTGCGGCGCTGAGGGCGGGCCTGGAGTTCGGCCGGCGCATGGTCGAGGCCAACCCCGAGCTGGCCCTGTGCCATATGCACGACCCGAACCAGGACCGGGCGATGATCGTCCGCTTCATGTACTTCCGGTTCAAGCGTTTGCGGCTCGGCGCGACACTGGAGCGGTTCCTCGAACAGCGGCTCGCACCCGGCGCCACGATCTTCCTCGTCGACTGCACCCTGACCTGGCCGGTGTCGGTCCTGGGCGAGCGGCACACCTTCCAGTTCGGCGCCCTCGGCGGCATGCCGGCCGACGAGTACGCGACCGGCAGCGACCGCGTCGCCCGCCACCTCGCCGAACAGGGCTCACGGGTGCGCCGCTGGGACGCCCCGCCTCCGGACGAGACGCGTCCCGAGGCCGAGTGGGGCTACGACGACACCCTCACCGCCGACATCACCGCGCTCGCGGCCCGCCGCGGCCACCCCGTGCGCCGGATCACCATCGGTGAGCCCGAGCACCTCAGCCCGCTCGTCGCCGACCTGTACCGCTGGTGGTACCGGCGCCGCGGACTGCCGGCCCGCCGGCTGCTGGTCGAGACGTACGACCAGTGGGAACCGTACTGGGCGCTGCGCCTGGGAGCGGTGCCGTTCTGGCTGCAGTTCACCGGCCGGCCCTCCTACGACCTGCTCGACCGCTACCTGCTCGACAACGACCGCCCGTTCGAGCACATCCACGTGAACCTGTTCGCCAACGGCCTGCGCTCGGTCGGCCAGGTCCCGCCCGAGGAGTGGCGCGAACTCGCCCGCGGGTACGCGCACACGGACGGCGGCCTGATCGGCGTGGACGAGCATGCCTTTCCCGAGGACATCGGCAGCGCGTTGCGCTACCAGCCGGCCATCGCGGGACTGCCCGGACGCCACCCGCCGGCCCCTCCGCTGGGGCTGGACGAACTGGACGACTTCCTCACCGGGGCGCGGCACACCGAGGCGTACCGGCTGGCCCGGATCGAGATGCCCGGATAGGCCGTCGGACATGGAACCCAGCGACGGACACCACCCACCGTCCCCCGAGGCCACCACGACCGGCTACTACGACGGTGAGCTCGGCCGGATGCGCAGCCGTGCCGTCGGACACGGACGCCCCGACACCCCTGAGGTGGTGCTGGTGCAGGGCATGGGCGTGGCCGACTATCTCCTCCCTGGGCTCGCCGCGTTCGGCCGCTGGACCAGGGCCCACCTGGTGGAACTACCGGGGTTCGCGGGCAGCGGCGACCCGCCGCACGAACTCGACGTGCCCGAGTTCGGGCGCTGCGTCGCCGACTGGCTCACCGCCCGCCACACGGAACCGGTGATCCTGGTCGGTCACTCCAGCGGAACCCAGGTCGCCGCCCGGGCCGCCCTCGGTCACCCCCGGGTCGCGGGGCTCGTCCTGGCGGGCCCCACCGTCGACCCCGTGGCCCGCGGCCCGGTACGCCTGCTCGTCCGCTGGCAGCTCGACGGACGGCGGGAACCCCCCGGACTGTCCGAGTCGCACCGCCCCGAGTGGCGGCGGGCCGGCCTGCGCCGGCTGCTCCACACGGCGTGGGTGCACCTCCACGACCCGCTGGAGGACTCGGTGGCCCGCCTGCGGATCCCCCTGCTGGTGATCCGCGGCAGGGACGACCGCATCGGCACGGCACGCTGGGGCCGTCACCTGGCCGGCCTGGTGCCGGACGGCGAGTACGTCGAGGTCCCCGGCGCGCACACCTTCCCCTGGCTCGACCCCGAAGCGTGGTCGGCCCCCGTCCACCGCCTCGCCCGGCGGGTCACCCGGGACGGCAGTGCCTGACCAACGACTCGAACCGGCGGGACAATCCACGTCATGACCGACAACCTCACCGCGAGCGTCCTGGGCACCGGCATCATGGACGCCGCGATGGCCCGCAGCCTCGCCCGCGCCGGGCACACCGTCCGCGCCTGGAACCGCACCCACGCCAAGGCCCGACCCCCGGCCGCGGAGGGCGTGTTCGTCGCCGGCACACCCGCCGAGGCGGTCGAGGGCGCCGACGTCGTGCTGACCATGCGCCACGACGGCCCCGCCGCTCTCGACGTGATGCGGGAGGCCGCGTCCGCGCTGCGTCCGGGCACCGCCTGGCTGCAGTCCACCACGGCGGGCGTGGTGGCGATCGCCGACCTGGCCGACTTCGCCCGCGCCCACGACCTGGTCTTCTACGACGCCCCCGTGCTCGGCACCCGCCGGCCTGCGGAAGCCGGACACCTGCTGTCCTGGCCGCCGGGCCCGCCGAGCACCGGGACCGGGTGACACCCGTCCTTGACGCCGTCGGCGCCCGCACGGTGTGGACCGGCGGGGACGGCGCGGCGGGCAGCGCCACCCGGCTGAAGCTGGTCGCCAACAGCTGGGTCCTCGCCATCACCAACGCGGTGGGCGACACGCTCGCCCTGGCGCGGGCGCTCGGTGTGGACCCGGGAAGCTTCCTCGACGCCATCGTGGGCGGTCCGCTCGACATGGGGTACCTGCGGGCCAAGTCGGCGCTGATCCTGGAGGACCGGCTCTCCCCGGCCCAGTTCGCGGTGGTCACGGCCGCCAAGGACGCCCGGCTCATCGTCGAGGCGGGCGAGCGCGGCGGCGTACGACTGGACCTGGCCGCCGCGAGCGCCGCTCGCCTGGAGCGCGCGGCGGCTCAGGGGCACGCGGCCCCCGGAGGGCATCTGTGAGAGCGCGGGCAACCACGTCCGCCCCGGCGCTGCCGCTGCTCGACATGTACTTCACCGGCGTCACCCTGTGCATCGCCCGCGACAACATCCGCGCCCACATCCCCGACGCGCTCGCCTCTTCGTCCGGGCGGACGTCTGACGGCACCCGGTCCACGCGGCCCCACGAACCCGCCGCCCGTATGCGGGACGAGTCCCGTCGCGCGGTGCAAGAGCCTTGCCAGCCCAATGTCGGCCACCCTATTCTCACGGCCAGAAAGCGCTTTCCCTGTTCGTTGGTTCTCGTTCAGGTGGAAGCGATCGTCACGCACCCACCGCGACGTCGCGCGTGAGCCGCAGTGGAGCCGTACCCGTGCTCCGCCTGGAGGTTGACGCGACGTGCAGCGAAGGGCGTACGCCGTGGCGAAGAGGCACCGCTCCATGGATCGTCGCGTAAGCGCTTCCATCCCCACAGGGTGGCGCGCACGTGATCGATCCGCTCGCATCGAGGAGGGCACCCGCAACCGGCCCGACCGGCATCCGCTCGACGACAGGTCGGCAGCCTCGATGATCGCTGTCATGCCCATGGCATGTATGGCGCAGTGCAACACCCAGTGTTCGAGGACGAATTGGGGAGACGAGGATGAGACGACCAGTCGCACTGCGACTCAATGCCGCGCTGGCCACGCTGGCCCTGGCCGGCGCGACCGCCGTGGCGCTGGCGATGCCCGAGGCGTCGGCCGCCACGGGCGGCGTCACCGGCTACGCCACCCAGAACGGCGGGACCACCGGCGGCGCGGGCGGGCAGACGGTCCGGGCCACCACGGGCACCGCGATCCACGCGGCCCTGTGCAACCGGGCCAGCAGCAGCACCCCCCTCACGATCCAGGTCGAGGGAACCATCAACCACGGCAACACCAGCAAAGTGTCCGGCAGCAGCTGCAACACCGCTGACGGCGTGATCGAGCTCAAGCAGATCAGCAACGTCACCCTCATCGGAGTCGGCAACGGCGCCGTCTTCGACCAACTCGGCATCCACATCCGCGAGTCGAGCAACATCATCATCCAGAACGTGACCGTCCGGAACGTCAAGAAGTCGGGCTCACCCACCTCCAACGGCGGCGACGCCATCGGCATGGAGCGCAACGTCCGCAACATCTGGGTCGACCACGTCACCCTGGAGGCGTCGGGCGGCGAGTCGGAGGGGTACGACGGCCTCTTCGACATGAAGGACAACACCCAGTACGTGACCCTGTCCTACAGCGTCCTGCGCAACTCCGGCCGCGGCGGCCTCGTCGGCTCCAGCGAGACCGAGCTCTCGAACAACTACATCACCTACCACCACAACCTCTACGAGAACCTCGACTCCCGGGTGCCCCTGCTGCGCGGCGCCACCGCGCACATCTACAACAACCACTACGTGCGCATCAACGACTCCGGCATCAACTCCCGCGCCGGCGCCCACGCCAAGGTGGACAACAACTACTTCAAGGACTCCAAGGACGTCCTGGGCACCTTCTACACGGACGCGGCCGGCTACTGGCAGGTCAGCGGCAACACCTTCGACAACGTCACCTGGTCCACCCCCGGCAGCCAGAACCACCCCGCCGGCCCCGACCCCCAGTCCAACACCACCGTCAGCATCCCCTACGCCTACAGCCTCGACGCGGCGAGCTGCGTGCCGAGCGTCGTGAGCCGGACGGCGGGCGCCAACAAGGGCCTCCAGGTCTCGGACGGCAGCTGCACGCCGCAGACGCCGGCCCCGACCCCGACCGGCTCCACGCCCACACCGACGGCCACCTCGACCCAGCCGGGTGGGACGAACCTCAGCGTCGGCGCCGGTTCCGACGGCTCCAGCAAGGCCGACGGGACCAGCTACGGCAACGTCCGGGACGGCGACATGAGCACCTACTGGTCGCCGGCCGGATCCACCGGCTCCGTCTCGATCAAGTGGGGCTCCGCCACCACCGTGTCCACGATCAACATCAGGGAGACATCGGGCGCCGCGGGCCGCATCGGCTCCTGGCGGGTCGTCAACCACGACACCGGAGCCGTCCTGACCTCCGGAAGCGGGGCCGGCGTCATCACCTTCCCGAGGACCTCCCTGAGCAAGATCACTTTCGAGATCACCGGCTCGAACGGCACCCCGCAGATCGCCGAGTTCGAGACGTACGCCTGACAGCGGCGCGCCGCCGTCCCGCTACGGCTGTTCCACGCCCACCCGCAGCGGTGCGCGGAAGGACAGCAGGCCCAGCATGGGGGCGTCGGCGGCGTCCGCCACCTGCCGTACCCGCGGCAGGTGGCGGGCCGCGGCCCGGAGCGCCACCGCCGCCTCCGTGCGGGCCAGGGACGCGCCCGGGCAGCGGTGGCGGCCGACGCCGAAGGCCAGATGCTGCCGGATGTTGCTGCGACGCGGGCACATCCGGTCCGCGGCGGTGAAGACCTCCGGGTCCGAGCCGCTGCCCATGAGCATCAGCAGCAGTTGCGCACCCGCCGGCAGTTCCACCCCGCCCAGCTCGACCGGGCGCGCGGTCACCCGCCGCCAGGAGGTCACCGGAGGCTCACGCCGCAGCACTTCCTCCACCCACGCCTCGGCCAGGCCCTCCTCGCCCGCGAGGCGGGACCACAGGCCGGGCTCGGCGAGGGCCCGGCGCAGCACCGTGGCGATGAGCTGCCCGGTCGTGGACTGCCCGGCGATGAAGACGAAGAAGCACGCGCCGACCGCGGTCCGCACGTCGAGCGGCTCACCGTCGGGCAGCCGATGCCCGGCCAGGGCGCCGACGAACGAGTCGGGATCAGCCCGGCCGTCGGCCACGGTCCGGGTCAGCCACTGGTGGAACTCGCCGACCAGCGCGGCCAGTTCCAGCTGGCGCTCCGGTGAGGGCCGGCCCCAGAACAGCTCCAGCGAGGCGTCGCTCCACCGGATCAGCGTGTCGGGGGAGACACCGTCGATGCCGAGCAGCTCCATCAGCACCCGGCACGGCAGCACCTGCGCGAAGGACGTGAACAGGTCACCGCCGCCGGAGGCGTCGATGCGGTCCCGCGCCTCGGTGAGCAGTTCGCCGGCGATGCCCTCGATCACCGGGACGGCGGCCGCGACGCGCCGGGCGTTGAAGAACCTGGTGACCACCCGGCGCAGTCCGGGGTGGCTCGGGGTGCCGTTGTTGGCCAGCGCGGGCGGCACCTTGAAGCCCGCCCGGGCGAGCACCCGCAGGACACCGACCGGCAGCGGGGTGACGGCGTGCTGGGCGTTGTCGGGGCGGAAGGCGTCCGGGTCGAGCAGCACGCGGCGTACGTCCTGGTAGCGGCTGACCAGCCAGAGCCCGGTGCCCGGGTCGTGGTGCACCGGCGCCTGCGCGCGCAGCGTGTCCAGCCAGGGGTACGGGTCGCGCACGAAACCGTCGTCGAACAGGTCGAGCGGCCCGAGCGAGGCGGAGGCGTCCAGAACCGGGGAGATCACGGCCGGACGCTAACACGTGATCCGTGCGCCCCCCGCCCCCGTGTGTGCCGCGTCACGCACCGGGCTCGGCAACCTTTCCGCGTTTCGCGGCCACTGACCCTTCGCAGGCTCCCTGCGTCGGAGCCCGCACCCACACGTGTTCTGCCTCCCACGTGTGCATCCGAACCGCGTAAGGACTGTTCAGTGGCGTCGTCCCCTTCTCACCGCCGTGCCCGCCGCAAGCGGCGCGCCATCGCCGTACCCGCCGTCGCCGTGGCCGCCGTAGCGGTCCTGGTGTCCCTGGTCATCGCCCTCCGCCCCGGCGGCGAGACCCCGACCGGGACCGGATCGGCCACGGCCGCCGCCGCTCCGGCGGCGGCCGCCCCGCCCTCGTCACCCCGGACGGAGCCGTCCCCGCAGCCCTCCACGGCCTCCCCGTCCCCCACACCGTCCCCCGCGACCGTGTCGCCCACCCCTTCGGCCGCGGCCACCTCATCCACACCGTCGGCACGGCCCCAGGCCCGCAGCACCCCGCGGGCCGCCTCCGGCACCGCGGCACTGGCCGGACGGATACGACCCGGCACCACCTACCAGGGCGTCGCCACCCACTACGACGCCGCGGACGGCAACGGCGCCTGCTCCTTCGGGCCCAGCGACGACATGATGGTCGCGGCGATGAACACCACCGACTACGAGACCTCCAAGGCGTGCGGTGCGCACGTCCTGGTGCGAGCGGCGAGCGGCGCCTCCGTCACCGTACTGATCACCAATGAGTGCCCGCTGCCCTGCGCGCCCGGCCAACTCGACCTGAGCCGCCAGGCGTTCGCCAAGCTGGCCGACCCCGTCACCGGCCGGATCGCGGTCACCTGGACCCTGCTGAGCCCCAGCACCTCCGAGACCGTCTCGATCCGCTACAAGATCGGCTCCAGCCAGTGGTGGTGCGGCATCCAGGCACTCGGCCACCGCAATCCGCTGGCCCGGCTGGAGGTACGCAGCGGCAGCGGCTGGCGTGCGCTGCCGCGCACCGAGTACAACTACTTCCTCTCCGAGCAGGGCAGCGGCTGCGGCGGCGCCATCCGGCTCACCGATGTGTACGGGGAGCAACTGGTGATCGAGGGCATCACGGTGCGCCCCGACGCGGTGCAGCGGACCGGCGTGCAGTTCGCCCGTCACTGACACGGGCGGACGCGCTGGGCCGGGGCTGGTTCCAGGTGACAGCCCCGGCGTTCCGGGTACCCGGCCGTCAGCCCCGCTTCCCGGCTCCCTCCCGGAGAGGATGAACCGACATGACCGTCACGGAACCGCGGCACCGCGTTCGCTCCGAGGCATCGGTGGGTGAGCTGGTGCAGCAGGCGTCCCGGGAGCTGACCGAGCTGGTCCGGGCCGAGATGCGGCTGGCGCAGACCGAGATGACGCAGAAGGGCAAGCGCTTCGGTCTGGGCGGTGGCATGTTCGGCGGCGCCGGCCTGGTCGGCTTCCTCGCCCTGCAGGCGCTGGTGGCCACCGCGATCGCCGCGCTGTCCCTGGCCCTGCCGGTGTGGGCGGCGGGTCTGATCACGACCGGGGCCCTGCTGGTCATCGCCGCCGTGCTGGCCGTCGTGGGCCGGGCGCAGGTCCGCAGGGCCGCACCGCCCGCGCCCGAGCAGACCATCGACACCGTCAGGGCCGACCTGGCGGAGATCAAGGAAAGGGCACAGCGATGAGCAGCGACGGGACGCCCGGCCGGAACCCGAGCGCCGAGGAACTGCGCGCGCAGATCGAGCACACCCGCGAGGAACTGGGCCGGACCGTGGAGGAACTCGCCGCCCGGGTCGACATCAGGTCCCGGGCCCAGGAGAAGGCCGACGAGGTCAGGGCCCGTGCCGGACACACCACCGCCCGCCTCACCGAACGGGCCCGCGCCCGTGCCGCCCGGGTACGGCACACGGCCGCGGGAGTGGGGCAGAAAGTGCCGGAGTCGGTCCAGCACACCGCCGAGCAGGTACGGCAGAAAGTGCCCGAACCGGTCCAGCACACCGCCGTCGAGGCCGCGCAGCGGGTCCGGGACACCGCCACGCGGATCAGCCATGTCGAGAAGGGTGACTCGCCGGGGCCGGTGCTCGCCCAGGGTGAGCGCGGTCGGCCGGGCGCCCGGCGCCGTCGTACTGCCCTGTTCGCGGGCACCGCGGCCGGCGGCGCCGTCGCCCTGGCCGTCCGCCGCCGTAGGGGGCACCGGCGATGAGGACCGCCAAGATCGCCTACAAGCCCGTGGGTCTCGCCCTCGGTGCCGTCAGCGGCATGATGGCCGGCGCGGCCTTCAAGCAGACCTGGAAGCTGCTGGGCCATGACGAGGACGCCCCCGACGCGACCGACGAGGACCGCACCTGGCGCGAGGTCCTTCTCGCCGCCGCCCTCCAGGGCGCGATCTTCGCCGTGACCAAGGCGGCCGTGGACCGCGCCGGTGCCACCGCCACCCGCCGTCTGATCGGCACCTGGCCGGGCTGAGACATCCGTGCCTGAGCCGGGGCCGCCGGGGCGGGGTCAGGGCTTGCGGCCCACCGCGCCGTACGCGTCGACGGCGATCGCGGGATTGGCCGAATCCGTCGCTTCGGGGCGCCACGCGGTCACCTGGACGACGCCCGGCTCCACGAGGTCGAGCCCGTCGAAGAAACCGGCGATCTCCTCGACGCTGCGCACGTAGTACGGCACGGCGCCGCTCTTGTTGTACGCGTCCGACGCGGCGATCATGCCCTCGCTGGTGGCGGTGGAGTCGCTGATCACCAGGTGGCTGCCCGAGGGCAGACCCGCCATCAGGCGTCGCACCAGGTCCCGCGCCTGCTCGTACTCGGCGACGTGGCCGAGCGTGTTGAGGATCATCAGGGCCACCGGCTTGGAGAAGTCCAGCGTGTCGGCGGCCGCCTTGAGGATGGCCTCCGGCTCGTAGAGGTTGGCGTCCAGGTAGGCCGTCCTGCCCTCACGGGTGCTGGTGAGCAGGGCGTTGGCGTGGGACAGCACGACCGGGTCGTTGTCGACGTACACGATCCGGGCGTCCGGGGCGACGCGCTGCGCGACCTCGTGGGTGTTGTCAGCGGTCGGCAGGCCCGTGCCGATGTCCAGGAACTGGCGGATGCCCTGCTCTCCGGCCAGGTGACGCACCGCCCGCCCCAGGAAGTGGCGGCTGGTGACGGCCACGTCGACCAGGCCCGGGAAGATCTCCTTGATCTGGTCGCCGATCTCCCGGTCGACCTCGTAGTTGTCCTTGCCGCCGACGAAGTAGTTCCAGAAGCGGGCCGAGTGAGGCTTGGACGTGTCTATCCGGGTGCGTTCACCCGGAGTGGTGGCGTCCTGAGCGGTGGAGTCCGACACGGCAAGACCTCCCGTGGAGTGCTGGTGATCAACGCGCCACCACCCTAGGGGAACTGCCGGGTGCCCAAGGGACGTTGACGCATCGGACGTCAGCGTACCGTGGTGTTTTCGCCAACGGTCGGCGTGGGGGAGACGGGCCGACGGCCGAAGCGCCTCGGTGCCGCGCTGCGGCCGACGGACGCGGCCAGCTTGCGCAGGCGGCGCCAGTCCAGCGGCGGCGGCACGTCGGGCACGCCGGGGCGGGTGCGCGGGACACGGACGCGCAGCGCACCCGGGGCGACGGCGCAGCGGACGGGGGCGGGCAGCCGTACGGCCTCGCCGTCGATGCCGACCTCCAGCTCCGGCCGGTCGCTGTGCACGACCACCTCACGGGCGGTCAGCAGCACCAGCCCCTCCGGCTCGGGGTGCAGCAGCAGACCGGCCGCCTCGGCCGCGCTGTCGACGCGGATGCCCAGCACGCCGAGCAGCCCGGAGTCGAGCCGCTCGCGGCGGCCGAGGCCCAGCGGGTCGTCCGTGCGGTAGGCGTTGTTGCTCACCAGGACGGCGTGCGGATCGGCGAGGACCCGCCCCGAGGCGTGGGCGGTGAGCTGGGCTCCGCGTCGGCGGGTGAGCAGATCGGGGAGCAGCTCCAGCGCGGTGCCTATCTTGTCGCCGCGGTAGGCGGGGGACCGGATGACCTCCGCGTACGCGCCGAAGGAGGCGTTGTTGACGAAGGGGTAGCCGCCCGCGAAGCCCAGGTCGACGCGGAGTTCCACGCCGTCGGTGAGGGCGTCCAGGCCGGCGGCCGGATCGTCGCGGTCCAGGCCGAGGTCCATCGCGAAGTGGTTGCGGGTGCCGGCGCTGATCACGAGGAACGGGATGCCGTACTCGGCGGCCACCGAGGCGACCAGTGCCTGGGTGCCGTCACCGCCGGCCACGCCCAGCAGGTCGGCGCCCTCGCTGACCGCGGTGTGGGCGAGGGCCACCACGTCCTGCGGCTGCCCCGGGTCGAGGAGGTGCACCCGCGCGCCGAGCGCCTCGGCCTTCGCCACGAGACCGAACCGCTCCACCTTGCCGTCCCCGGAGCGCGGGTTCATGATCAGGAACGGCCTGGTCGGCGGCGGTGTCCGGTGCTCCTTGACCCCGCGGACCCGCTGTCCGGTGCTGTGCAGCGCGTACCGTCCACTCGCGACGGCGAGGGCGCCCAGCAGCAGGGACGCGGCCAGCGACCACAGCAGGACGGTCGCGAGGAGATAGACGACGGTGACGGGCGTGGCGACGGCCACCGCGGTCGCCACGGCCCGGACCGGCCCGCGATGCGACAGCGCCCACCACGCGGCGCCCGCCGTGACGGCCGCGCCGACCAGTCCGGCGGCGACGAGCAGCACCCCCGCCAGTCCGCCGTAGCCCAGCGGCAGCAGCACCGCCAGCACGGCCGCGCCCAGCGAGATCCGGGCCGCCCACCGCTGCCGGCGATGAGCCTGCCCACTCAGATCCACGTTCACGGCGTCCTCCACTCGTCGGCGCCATGGTAAGCGCAGGGGCGGGGCCCTCGTACGGCGGCTGTGCCGGGCGTGAACGGGGCGCGGACCTGGGGGATTTGTGCCGGGGAAGCACCTGCGGACCGGGGCCGGGTTCGGCGGTGACACGGGCGGCGGGCGGTGGATCCGGTCCGCGCGCGGGCCGGCGGGGACCTCACGGGGCATGGCTCCCGGATACACAGCTGATCCGGGCCGTGCGCGGCCCGGAGGAGAGTCCGGTGGGTGCCAACCCTCACCGGCCGCGCGCGGCTGGGCGCGGAGACCGGCGGGTGCGCACCGCCTGATGGGGCCGGGGCGCGTGCGGCCCGGCGGCGGAGTGGCTGTAGCGGGCCGGCGGCGAGGCGTGGCCGCCGAGCGCAGATGCACATGGCGCACTGGGCGTTGAGCCGCCGCGGCGTTCGCATCTCTCCGCTTCCCGGTTCGGCGGGCGGCCGGTCGAGGGCGCGGCGCACCGGGGGCTGGTGAGCCACCGCGGGGCCTGCCGTACCGGACAGCGGCTCGCCTCGGGCAGTCGGCGTTGGCGTCTCGTCGCCCCCCTGCTTCCCGCAGTTGCCCCCGCTCGACCAGTAGGCTCGGCCGGCAGGAACCGGAGCCTGCGGTTCAGGTGTCGAGTGTGGCCGCGAGTTCCGCGCGGGCGCGGGCGATGTCCGTGTCCGGTTCGGTGCGCAGGTGGTCGAGGACGCCACGCTGGGCGTGAACCGCGCGGCGGGCCTCGCGTTCCCATTCCACGTAGTTGTCGCGGTGGCGCAGCAGTTTGGGGTAGGTCGCGGCGGTGGTCTCCCACTGGCGGGCGTCGGCGATGTCCTTCAGCAGGCGCAGTATCCGGGCCCGGCAGGAGACCTGGGGGAGCTGGACCAGTTCCCACAGGAAGGGGACGGTCGCGGCCGTCGCCTGGTCCACGACGAAGCCGTACTGGCAGATGCGGGCGCGGAGTTGGTCGAGCGCGGTCCGGGCGGCGGGTTCGTCGCCCCGGGCGACGGTCGCGAGCAGGAACGGGATCGCCGCGGCCGACCCGGTCGAGTCCTTGATCTCGGGCCAGGGCACCCGGGAGAGATCGGCGAGGGCTCCCTGCGGCCCGCTCATGTCACGCGGGGGCGGGTCGGCAGCATGGCCCAGACGGTCTTGCCCAGCGGGGCGCGCCGGGTCCATCCCCAGTGCTCCGAGAGGGCCTCGACGATGTGCAGCCCGCGGCCGTGCTCCAGCAGCGAGTCGTCCGGACTCGGGTAGACGGGCGGTGTGTCGCTCTGGTCGGTGACCGCGCACACCAGGTGGGAGCTGCGCACGCTGAGCCGCAGCCGCACGTCGGCACCGCCCGCGGGGACGTCCGGCAGCGCGTGCAGTACGGCGTTGGCGGCCAGCTCGGTGACGACGGTGACCGCGTCCTCGGTGCACTGGCCCAGTTCCCAGCGGTCAAGGGTGCGGTGGGTGAAGTCCCGCGCTTCGGCGAAGCCCTCCCGGGTGCCCGTGATGTGCAGGGTGGCCGTTCTGGACGAGTCACGGGCGGACTCCTGGTTCCGGAACTGCGCAGGTGATGACACGGCATCTCCCTGAGGCGACGTCAGGATCGGGGCGCCGAAAGGGCGGTTGACGGCACCGCTATTATCCACGCTGTCGATGGCCTCGTGCAATTTCACGAGAAATTGCGCCACGAGTGAGGAGAGTGCGATGCCGTCAGTACGCAACGGAGTGCCCGCGAGTTCGCTGGGTGTCCGCTGGACGAAGAGCAGCCACAGCAATGCCGAGGGCAACTGTGTCGAGGTCGCCCTGCTGGACGGGGGAGACATCGCGCTGCGCAACTCGCGCGACCCCGACGGCCCGGCCCTGGTCTACACGCCGGCCGAGCTGGCCGCGTTCCTCGCCGGAGCCAAGGACGGGGAGTTCGACCACCTGGTGTGAGAAGGCGGGTGACGTGTCGTCGGGCACCGCCCCGTGCGGTGCCCGGCGGCAGAGTGCCACAATGGCTGTGTCGTCTGCCGGTTCACGGGGAGTCAGGATGCCTGCCGAGCCCTCTCGCGTCACCCGCCTCGAACCGTATCTGAATCGCGCGGAGCCCGCCCCGACCCTGCTGAAGATGCTGGTCGGAGTGCAGTTGGCGGGCATCCGCGAGGATGCCGGCCTGGCCCAGGACCAGGCCGCGCGCGCCATCGGTTTCAGCCCCGCCAAGCTGTCGCGCATAGAGGCCGGAAAGGGCCGCAGGCCCCCGACCGAGGCCGATGTGCGGGCGCTGCTGGAGCTGTACCGGACCGACGCGTACGAGGCGTCGGTGCTGCTGCAGTTGCTGCGGCGGGCCGGGGAGCCGGGCTGGTGGCAGCGGTACGACAAGCGGCTCATGCCCGAGTGGTTCGACCGGCTGGTCGGACTGCAGGAGGCGGCGACCGCGATCCGTACCTTCGAGACCCAGTACGTGCCCGGCCTGCTGCAGACGCCCGCGTACACCCGCGCCGTCGTGTGGCGGGGACTGCCCACCGCGTCGGCCCGTGAGGTGGAGCGGAGGGTGGAACTACGCACGCGCCGCACTCAGTTGCTGGAGCGCGTGGACGCCCCGCAGCTGTGGGTGGTCCTCGACGAGTCGATCCTGCTGAGGGTCCTCGGCGGTCACGAGGTGATGCGCGAACAGCTCGACCACCTCCTGGCGATGGCGCGCCGCCCGCAGGTGACCGTGCAGATCGTGCCGCTGGACGTCACCCATGCCTCCGCGCCGGGATTCCCGCTCACCTATCTGCGCTTCGGCGGCTCCGATCTGCCCGATGTGGTCTATCTGGAGCAGATCAGGAGCGCCACCTTCCTGGAGGACCAGGACGAGACGGAGGAGTACCGGGTCACGCTGGACCGGCTGGCCGACGAGGCCCTCAACCCGCGGGAGTCCCTGGCACTGATCGAGGAGACCCGGGACCGGCGCTACCCGCTCCCGTGACCTCCCCGGCGGCAGCGGCTACCGCAGACGGGCCACACCGCCGAACTCGATCCATTCCTGGGTGAGCTGACGGGGCGCCACCTCGTTGTCCGGGCGCCAGGTGGAGACCTCCACCAGGCCCGGTTCGAGGATGTCCATGCCCTCGAACCACTCGGCGACGTCCCGCTCCTCCCGCACCCGGCCCCAGTGTCCCTGGGTCGCCTTGTCCATGAAGTCGGTGACGAACTCCCGGACCTTCGGGTCCTCGCTGACGAGCTGGCACATCACCAGGTAGCTGCCCGGCACGAGGCGTTCGACCACCCGGCGGATCACGGCCTGCGGGCCGTCGGTCTCGCTGTCCGGGATGCAGTGGAACACCGAGTTGAACAGCACCGCCACCGGCTGGTCGAAGTCGATCAGCCGCCGGGTGTCCTCGTGGGTGAAGATGTGCTCGGTGTGCCGCATGTCGGCGTGGATCACCGTGGTGCGCTCGTCCTGCTCCAGCAGGGCCCGGCCGTGCACCAGCACCATCGGGTCGTTGTCGACGTAGACGACATGGGCGCTGGGGTCGATGCGCTGGGCGACCTGGTGGACGTTGTCCTGGGTGGGCAGGCCGGAGCCGTGGTCGAGGAACTGCCGTATTCCGTACTCCTGCGTCAGGGTCCGCACGACCCGCTGCAGGAAGCGGCGGTTGTTGACCGCCAGGGCGCGGGTGCTGGGGACGACCTCGTCCAGCGCCGCGCAAGCGGCCCGGTCGGCCGCGTAGTTGTCCTTGCCGCCCAGATAGTGGTCGTACATGCGCGCGGCTGTGGGCACCGTGGCATCGATCGACGTGGACAGCTGCTTGTCGGGCTGCATCTCTTCCCCCAGGTCCGCACCGCGCCGTGGACTGGCGCGACCGACAATACATCGTAGGGAGGCGGCAATTGGCGACACCAGCCGTTGATCCGACCTTCCCCGTGACGACGGCGCGCGCGGTGGCGCGTGAGCGGCGGTGAACTCTCGGTCACCAGTGCGAGTGCTTGATGTGCCGCCGAACTGGACGTACAGTCCAGCTGGTAGACGAACAGTCCAGAGGAGGGTGTGGATGGCGACCGGCGACGAGTCCAGGGAGGCCGAGCGGGACGCGATCCTCGCCGCGCTGCGGCCCGTGGTCGACGGCATCGCGGCCACCTTCGGGCCGGTGTGCGAGGTGGTGCTGCACGACTACCGGCGGCCCGAGGCGTCGGTGGTCGCCGTCGCCGGGGCGGTGACCGGGCGTGCGGTCGGCAGCGCGATGAGCGAGATCGGCATGCGTGTCCTCGCCCGCGGCGACGAGGCCGCCGACGAGCTGAACTACGTCACCCGGACCGGCGCCGACCGCCTGGTGAAGTCGTCCACCATGGTGCTGCGCGACTCGAAGGGCGCGGTCTTCGGCGCCCTGTGCGTCAATGTCGACGTCACCGCCGTCGACCGGGCGCAGGCCCTGCTCGCCGCGCTCGCCGGTGCCGCCGGGCGGGCCGCCGACACGCCGGTGACCACCTTCGGCGACGACATCGAGTCCGTCGTCGACGCACTCGTCGACCAGCACCTCAACCGGCAGGACCGCACCTGGGCCGCCCTCGACCGGGACCGCCGCCTCGCGCTGTTCCGCGGCCTCGACGAGCAGGGCGTGTTCGCCGTGCGGCGCTCGGTCGAGCTGGTCGCCGCCCGGCTCGGCGTCTCCCGGGCGTCCGCCTACCACTACCTCGCCCAGGCCAGGGCCGCCGCACAGACCACCGACCGCGAAGGAGCACACCCGTGACGACCGCACCCCCGCCGATCACCCTCGACGACGTCCGCGACGCCGCCGAGCGGCTCAAGGGCGTCGCCCACCGCACACCCGTGCTGCGTTCACGCACCCTGGACGCCCGGGTCGGCACCGAGGTCTTCCTCAAGTGCGAGAACTTCCAGCGCGCCGGCGCGTTCAAGATCCGTGGCGCCTACAACGCGGTCTCCCGGCTCACCCCCGAGCAGCTCGCCCGGGGCATCGCCGCCTACTCCTCCGGCAATCACGCCCAGGCCGTCGCCCTCGCCGCCCGGGAACTCGGCACCACCGCCGTGATCGTCATGCCCGACGACGCCCCGCCCGCCAAGCGCGCGGCGACCGCCGCATACGGCGCCGAGATCATCACCTACGACCGCTACACCGAAGACCGCGTCGCCCTCGCCGAGGCCCTGGCCGCCGAGCGGGGCCTGACCGTGGTCCCGCCCTACGAGCACCCGCACATCATGGCCGGACAGGGCACGGCCGCCCTCGAACTCCTTGACGAGGTAGGCGAGCTGGGCGCCTTGGTGGTGCCCGTCGGGGGCGGCGGGCTGATCGCCGGCAGCGCCACGGCCGCCAAGGGGCTGTGGCCGGACATCCGGATCGTCGGTGTCGAGCCGGAGGCCGGCGACGACACCAAGCGGTCGCTGGAGGCAGGCCGGCGCATCTCCGTCCCCGTGCCGCGCACCATCGCCGACGGTCAGGCCCTGCACATCCCCGGCGAGCTGACCTTCTCGGTCAACCGGCGGCTCGTCGACGCGATCGCGCTGGTGAGCGACGACGAGATCCGGGACGCGATGCGCTTCGCCTTCGAGCGGCTGAAGATCGTCCTGGAACCGAGCGGCGCCACCCCGCTGGCCGCCCTGCTCACCGGGCGGGCCGGACCGCTGCCGCCCCGCACCGGGCTGATCCTCTCCGGCGGGAACATCGACGCCGAGCGCTTCGCGCGCCTGTGCGGGGCGTGAGGCCGCCTCGGATGGCGGCTCCGCGTGGCCGGGCGGACGATGAGGAGGTAACGGCCGGATGTGCGGTACCGCGCGGAAGGAGCAGGACCATGATGGAAGTGAAGACGCTCGACAAGCCCGACGAGCGGCGTGATTTCCCCCGCGGCCACCTCGAAGTGGTCCACCTCACGGGGTGCGACTTCGCCGTGGGCACCTTCGAGCCGGGCTGGCGGTGGTCCGAGTCCCTGGGACCGATCGTGGGCACGGACAGCTGTCAGATGAACCACAACGGCTATGTCGTCCAGGGCCGTATGCACATCCGTATGGACGACGGCGGTGAGCAGGAAGTCGGCCCCGGCGACGTCTTCGTGTGCTCGCCCGGACACGACGCGTGGGTCGTGGGCGACGAGCAGTGCGTCGCGTACGACTTCGAAGGGCAGACGGCCAAGGAGTACGGGAAGGCCAAGGACACCTGAACCGGCCGCACACGCCGGACCGGTGGCACGCGCGCGCGATCACACGGTGACGACGATCTTCGCCCGCGCGTGCTCCGTCTCCAGGTACCGCAGCGCGTCCACCGCCTCGCTCAGCGGATACGTCCGCTCGACGACCGGCACGACCGTGCCCGCCTCGGCGAGTTCGCGCAGCGTCGCGAGATGCGCGGTGTCGATCCGCTCCGCGCATTCGAGCAGGCGCTGACCACGCACGAGGGGCGACAGCAGACGGCGCTTGAGGAAGAGCCCCATGGGGCCGACCACACTGCCGCCCTCGTACACCCCTCCGCCGGACAGCACCAGCGTCCCGGTGGGGGTGAGGGCGCGCCGCAGCGCTCCCAGGGAGTGGTTGCCCACCAGGTCCAGCACGATGTCGTAGCGCCGCCCGGAGCGGGTGAAGTCCTCCCGGGTGTAGTCGACGACGTGGTCCGCGCCGAGCGCACGGGCCTGGCCGGCGTTCCGCGCGCTGCACACGGCGGTCACCTCGGCGCCGTCCGCCTTGGCGATCTGCACGGCGAACGTGCCCACACCGCCCGACGCGCCGTTCACCAGCACCCTCTGGCCCTGCTGGGTTCCGGCCGTGTCCCGCAGGCACATCAGGGCGGTGTTCCCCGCCAGGGGTATCGCGGCGGCCTGCTCGAAGCCGAGGTTGGCCGGTTTCGGGCCCACCTCGTCGGCCCGGGCGCACACGAACTCCGCGAGTGTGCCGTCGGCCTGGCCGAACACCTCCTCGCCGGGCTTCAACGCCGTGACCCCGCTGCCCACCGCCTCCACCTCGCCCGCGAAGTCCCTGCCCCGGACGCGCACCCGGGGCCGGGTGAACCCCATCGTCGGGCGGCCCAGCATCGGGTCGCCACGCATGAAATGCCAGTCGTAGGCGTTGAGCGAGGCCGCGCGCACCCGCACCAGCACCTCCCCGGCACCGGGCACGGGCCGCTCGATGTCACGCAGCTCCAGCGCCTCCGGCGGGCCGTACCGCTCCTGCACGATGGCCTTCATGGCCCCCTCCTTCTTCCCCTCTTCGGAGAGTAGGGGAGCCGGCCGACCCGCGGTATCCGGGAGGCTCCCTAGGGGAGACCCGGTCACGCGCCGGCCGTCAGACCGGCAGCAACCGGCCCACCAGCTCGCCGAGTTGACGGGCGTTGCGGCACTCGTGCATGGCGACGATCCCGGCATAGGCGGGCGCGGCCGAGTCACCCGTGCCCCACTGCGCACGCGGTTCCGGGTTGAGCCAGTGGACGCGGCGGGCACGGCGGGCGATCTCACGCACGGCGGGCAGATTGGGGTCGCTCCGGTTGGTGCGGGCGTCACCGAGCACGAACACCGTCGTGCGCGGGGTCAGCGCGGCGGTGTGACGCTCGGCGAACTCGCCGAGGGCCGTGCCGTAGTCGCTGCTGCCGTGCCAGGCGGCGACGGCCGCCTCGGCGTGAATCCGGGCGCTGAGGCCCGCCGGGTCGGCGGCGCCGTGCCGGAGGAGACCGGTCACCTCGTCGACCCGGTTGACGAAGGCGAACACCCGGACCTTGCTGAACTGGTCGTGCAGCGCCTGCACCAGCAGCATGGTGAAGTCGGAGAAGCCGGACACCGAGCCCGACACATCGCACAGCAGTACCAGCTCGGGACGGACGGGCCGGCGTCGGCGCAGCACCGGCCGCATCGGCACCCCGCCGGTGGACAGCGAAGCGCGCAGCGTACGGCGCAGATCGATGGTGCCGCGGGCGGCCCGGCGCCGGCGCGCGGCCATCCGCGTGGCCAGCTTGCGCGCCAACGGCCCCACCGTCCGGCGCAGTTCGGCCAGCCGGTCCCTGCCCGCGTACAGGAAGTCGACCCGGTCGGCGGTCGGGGCCACAGCCCGCCGGGCGATCTCGTCCCGGCCGCGCCGCTCGGCCACCCGCCGCCGCGCCTCGACCGCCACCAGCGCCCGGAAGGCGTCGATGCGCCGCCGGATCTCGTCCTCCAGCAGCCGGTCGGCGAAACCCGAACCGTCGCCGGACGCGCGCAGGTTGTCCCGTACCCGGGCCAGCAGGGTCTGCGGACGCAGCCGCTCCAGTGTCTGGTACGACGACCATCCGTCCCCGCCCGGTGAACTCCCGTATCCGCCCAGTCCGTCGACCGCCTCGGCCGCCAACCGCGCCAGCAGGGCGGAGTCGTCGGCGGTGAGCGCGTCGGCGAGGCGGTCGCGCAGGTCGTCGCGGCCGGCCGGGCGGCTGTCGGGCCCGCCGACCGTGCGCGGGAAGTACAGGTCGAAGACGGCGTCGAACACCTGCCGCCCGCCGGCCGTGCGCAGCAGCGTGGCGGCCAGCCCCTCGCGCAGCAGCACCCGGTCCGCGAAGCCGAGCGCCTCCATGGCCCGGGCCGCGTCCACGGTCTCGGCGGTGCCGATGCGCAGGCCGTGCGCGCGCAGCGCGGCGACGAAGCCGCTCAGCCGGGCCGGGAGGTCCGCCGCGGTGGTCACAGCGCGTCCAGGTCGAGCTTGGCGGCCGCCTTGAGCACGTCGTCCTGGTGCTTGAGGATCACGCCCAGAGTGTCCCGGACGACCCGCTCGTCGAGCGTGCCGGCGCCCAGCGCCAGCAGGGTGCGCGCCCAGTCGACGGTCTCGGCGACCGACGGCGCCTTCCTGAGGTCCATCGCCCGCAGCGCGCCGATCACCCGGACCACGGACGCGGCCAGGGCCGCGTCGACGCCGGGCACCTTCAGCCGTACGATCCTGCGCTCCAACTCCTCGTCGGGGAAGCCGATGTGCAGGAAGAGACAGCGGCGGCGCAGTGCCTCCGACAGCTCGCGGCCGGCGTTGGAGGTGAGCACGACGAAGGGGCGGCGGGTCGCGGTGACGGTGCCCAGCTCCGGGACGGTGACCTGGAAGTCGCTGAGGATCTCCAGCAGCAGGCCCTCCATCTCGACGTCCGCCTTGTCGATCTCGTCGATCAGCAGCACCTTCGGGTCGTCGCCCCGGATCGCGGTCAGCAACGGGCGGGGCAGCAGGAACTCCTCGCTGAAGATGTCCGTCCGTGTCTCGTCCCAGGACTCGTCGCGGCCGGCGCTGATCCGCAGCAGCTGCTTGGCGTGGTTCCACTCGTACAGCGCGCGGGACTCGTCGACCCCCTCGTAGCACTGCAGCCGCACCAGCCGTGCGCCCGCCACCTGGGCCACGGCCTTGGCGAGTTCCGTCTTGCCGACCCCGGCCGGGCCCTCCACCAGCAGCGGCTTGCCGAGCCGGTCGGCGAGGAAGGCGGTGGTGGCGACCGCGGGGGAGGCCAGATAGCCGGTCTCGGCCAGACGGGCGGAGACATCGTCGACGGACGTGAACAACGGGGCCTCCCGGTGGTGAGGGCACGGGCGCCCTATCTAAGCGCTTGTTCACCACGCTTGTCACGCCTGTCGCCCGGCCCACTGCATCGCCCACCGTCACCGGAAGACGGCCGCGTGGCGCCGCGCCCAGTCCGCGAAGTCGCGCGGGGCCCGGCCCAGCACGGCTTCCACATCGCCGCTGACCCGCCGCTCGCCCGGAGTCGGCGCGCCCAGGATGGCGAGAGTCGTCTCGACGACCGGCCCGGGCATGAAGGCGAGCATCTGCTCCCGCGCCTCCTCCCGGGTCTGCTCGACGAACCGCACCGGCTCGCCGAGCGCCGCGCCGATCGCCTCCGCCCGCTGCCGGGGCGTCGTCGGCGCCGGACCGGTCAACTCGTGGACGCGGCCCGCGTGTCCGTCCTCGCACAGCGCCACGGCCGCGACCTCGGCGATATCGGCCGGGTCGACGCTCGGCAGTCCGACGTCGCCGAACGGCGCCGCGACCGTCCGGCCCGAACGCACCGACTCCGCCCAGGCGTAGGCGTTGGAGTGGAAGCCGCCGGGGCGCAGGATCGTCCAGTCGAGCCCGCAGTCCCGCACCGCGTCCTCGATGGCTCGCGCGATGCCCCCGTGCGACGGCGACTCCGGCCGGGTCACCACGCCCTGGGACGACAGCAGCACCACCCGCCCGACCCCGCCCGCCTTCGCCACGTCGAGAAGGTCCCGGGCGTTGATGAGATGGGCACTGGTCCCCCCGTTCTGCAGGAACAGCGCGTCGGCGCCGTCGCAGACGGACCGCAGGCTCTCCGCGTCCGTCAGATCGGCCCGCACCGCCCGGACCCCCTCCGGCACCTCCGCCTCCGAGACACCGCGCGACGTCGCGGCCACCCGCTCGCCCGCCCCCGCGAGGACCCGCACCAGCTCCCGGCCGACGTTCCCGGTCGCCCCCGTCACCACGATCATGAGTAACTCCTCAGAAGAAATGGGCTGTTCGCTTCGCTGAGGACGCTAACAGCGTCGATATAGTAGGTACCTAGAGGAAAGTGACTTCCCCGAAGGGACGCGCAGCCGATGACAACCACCCGCGCGAAGCGGACTGCGGTCGCCACCGACCCCCAACTGGCCTGCCCCGTCGCGCCCGTGGTGGACATCGTGTTCAGCCGCTGGACCACCCCGATTCTCTGGACGCTGCACGCCCACGGCCGCCGGCGCTTCGTCGAGCTGGAGCGCGGCATCCCGAACATCACGCCCAAGGTGCTCACCCAGCGCCTGCGCCAGCTGGAGCGCGACGGACTGGTGGTGCGCACCTACCACCCGGAGGTCCCGCCCCGCGTCGAGTACGAGATCAGCGAGCTCGGCCTCAGCCTCGCGCCGCTCTTCGCCCACCTCGCCACCTGGGCCGCCGACAACCTCGACAAGGTCGAGAGCGCCCGGCGGGAGTACGACGGCGAGCCGGCCACCGCGTAGCGCCGCGCGCTCGGAAGGCCGTACGGAAGCCGGGTCGGGCCGCGCCCACCGGGTACCCGGCCGGAGACGGCGGTGACGGGCACCGCCCGGACCGGAAGAAGGCACGCCGTGACCCAGCACGTACGCGACATCATGACCACGGCGCCCGTGACCGTGGAACCGCAGACCTCGGTGACGGCCGTCGCCCGCCTGATGCGGGACGAGAACATCGGCACCGTCCTGGTCACGGACGAGGACCGGCTGCGCGGGCTGGTCAGCGACCGCGACCTGGTGGTGCGCGCCCTCGCCGAGGGCTGGGACCCGGACGAGACGACCGCGGCCCGCACCTGCAGCGACGACCTGATCACCATCACCCCGGACGACGACCTGGACCGGGCCGCCGACCTGATGCGCGAACACGCCGTACGCCGCATCCCCGTCGTCGAGCACGGCCACCCGGTCGGCATCGTCTCCCTCGGCGACCTGACCATCGAACGCGACCCGGAGTCGACCCTCGGCGACATCAGCGCGTCCCGTCCGAACCAGTGACCCGGCGCCCCCGTCCGAGCGGTCGTCTGGGCCCTGCCCGGCATCGCGAAGCCCATCGAGCCGGAGGACGGGCCCGGCCCCCCACCCTGCGGCACAAGCCTCACTCGGCCACCACACAGACCCGGCGGTGTCGTGTGGGGTGGGGTGTTGCGGGAACCCGGCTCGCATGCGTGAGACGGAGCTTCTCCATGGGTCCTACTGGTTGCAGACCGCGCCGCCCGGCAACCCCGCGCCGCCGCCGGAGGGACCGCTCCACGTCGACGTCGCCGTCGTCGGGGCGGGTATCGCCGGGCTCAGCGCGGCATGGGAGCTGGCCCGGCGCGGCCGGTCCGTGGCCGTCCTGGAGGCGCAGCGCATCGCGGCCGGTGTCACCGGGCACACCACCGCCAAACTGAGCGCCCAGCACACCCTGATCTACGACCGGCTGCGCCGCACCCGCGGCCCCGAGGGCGCCCGCCTGTACGCCCGCTCGCAGATGGACGCCATCCGGCATGCCGCCGCGGCCGCGGCGGAGCTGGGTGTCGACTGCGACTGGGAGGACACCGACGCCTACACCTACGCCGAGGACCCCGACCGCGTCCCCGAGCTGCGGGCCGAGGCGGAGGCCGCCGAACAGGCCGGGCTGCCCGCCGAGTTCGTCACCGCGACCGAGCTGCCGTTCCCCGTCGCGGGCGCGGTCCGGGTCGCCGAACAGGCCCAGTTCCACCCCCGCAAGTACCTGCTCGGCCTCGCCGAGGACATCCAGCGGCTCGGCGGCGCGATCCATGAGCACACGCGCGTGACCGGCCTCAGCGAGGGCGAACCCTGCGTCCTGACCACCGAGTCCGGCACCGGCGGCACCACCGTCGACGCCCGGACCGTCGTCGTCGCCACCCACTACCCCGTCTTCGACCGCGCCCTGCTCTTCACCCGGCTCTCCCCGCGCCGCGAGGTGGTCGTGGCCGCCCCCGTCGACCCGGCCATCGCCCCGCGCGGCATGTACATCACCCCGGAGCAGAACACCCGCTCGGTCCGCTCCGCGCCCCTCCCGGACGGCCGGCGCCTGCTCATCGTCACCGGTGAGCACTTCACCCCGGGCACCGGCGAGGACGTGGAGGAGCGCTTCGACCGGCTGGCCGCCTGGGCCACGGACCGCTTCGGCCCGCTGTCCTTCACCCACCGCTGGGCCACGCAGGACAACGAGCCCACCGACTCGGTCCCGCTCGTCGGCCCGCTCCACCCCGGCACCCGGCACGCCTATGTGGCCACCGGCTTCGGCGGCTGGGGACTCGCCGGCGGCGTCATGGCGGGCCGGCTGCTCTGCGATCTGATCACCGGCCGCGCCTCCCCGTGGAGCGACCTCTACGACCCCCGCCGCATCGCCTCCGTCGTCCGCGAGGGCGCCGCGTTCCTCAAGCAGCAGGCCGAGGTGGCCCGCCACTTCGTCGGAGACCGTCTGACGACCTCCGACGGACGGTCGTCGGTCGACGACATCGCCCCCGGCGACGGCGCCGTCCTCCGGCTCGGCGGCGAGCGCTGCGCGGTCCACCGCGACGACGAGGGCGGACTGCACGCCGTGTCCGCGCGCTGCACCCACCTGGGCTGCCTGGTCTCCTTCAACCGCGCCGAACGGGCCTGGGAATGCCCCTGCCACGGCTCCCGGTTCGGCCCCGACGGACACGTCGTGCAGGGCCCTGCCGTGCACCCGTTGGATCCGCACGAGCTGTGAGCGGCGGCGTCAGCCGACGAGGATCACCTCCAGGGTGCGCGGGCCGTGCACCCCCTCCACCCGGTCCAGCTCGATGTCGCTGGTCGCCGACGGACCCGAGATCCAGGTCAACGGCCGTGCCGGGTCGAGGCGTTCGAGCGCCTGGGGCACGGAGGACACCACCTGGCCGGGCACCCGCACCACACAGATGTGGTGGTCGGGGACGAGCGTGATCCGGCGCCGGCCCTGGTCGGGGGAGCCGTCGAGGACGATGGTGCCCGTCTCGGCCACGGCCACCGCGCACCCCGTCACCACACTGTCGACCCGGTCCAGCTCGTCCGCGCTGCTCCCGGCGCGATCGGCGACCCGCGCGATGTCCACCCCGGCCAGCCAGGACTCGTCCAGACCGGGCGGCACCAGCACGGACCCCGCCTTCCGCTCGGCGAGCAACCTGCCGATCACGGAGGGGAGTTCGGCAGCCGTGCACCGATGGACGATCGCCCGGTAGTCCGCCAGGTTCTCCGCCAGCAGCTCGACCGTCTCCGCGACGCCGCGCTCCCCGTGCTCCCGCAGATACCCCCGCTCGATCGGCTCGTCCTCGCCGCCCGGCACATCGGCCAGCGCGCGCCGCACCCGGCCCAGAATCCGCTCCCTGCTGCTCACTTGGCACCGCCCTTTCCACCGTTCGTACGCTGCCACCAGTCCCGGAACGACTCGGACGGCACCGCCGGCAGATCCCGGGTCCCGCTCCACGCCTTGCCGGGGCCGGGCAGTGTGCGCGGATGGAAGCGCCGGGTGCGGGAGGCGAGCCGCTGCCCGGACCGCAGCGCACCGGGGTGGCTGAACGCCCAGCGTGCCGCGCGCATCGCCGCCCGCTCGGCCGCGTGCCCCTTCGCCGGCTTGAGCACGACCTTGTTGCCGTCCTGCGTCACCTGCCCGCCCTGGGCGACCCGCTCCCGCAGATGCACCAGCACCTCGGGGATGTCGATCGCCACCGGGCACACCTCGTAGCAGGCCCCGCACAGACTCGACGCATACGGCAGCGAGGCGTCGATCTCGCTCTGGGTGCCGCGCAGCTGAGGGCTCAGGATCGCCCCGATCGGCCCCGGGTAGACCGAGCCGTACGCGTGCCCGCCGGCCCGCTCGTACACCGGGCAGACGTTGAGACAGGCCGAGCAGCGGATGCAGCGCAGGGCCTGGCGGCCGACCTCGTCGGCCAGGGTGTCGGTGCGGCCGTTGTCCAGCAGCACCAGATGGAAGGTGCTCGGCCCGTCGCCGTCCGTCGTCCCGGTCCAGGTCGAGGTGTACGGGTTCATGCGCTCGGCGGTGGAGGAA
This sequence comes from Streptomyces sp. NPDC018693, assembly GCF_044391385.1. Lineage (NCBI taxonomy): Bacteria > Bacillati > Actinomycetota > Actinomycetes > Kitasatosporales > Streptomycetaceae > Streptomyces > Streptomyces sp. NPDC018693. The sequence goes on from NZ_JBIRZZ010000005.1 coordinate 221,723, forward strand.
CGCGGGAGGGTCTGCAGGAACACCTCCAGGTCCTGCCAGGTCGGCACGATCTTCTCGATGCCGACGACCGAGATCAGCGTCTCGGGCAGGGTCAGACACATCCGCCCGTTGCCCTCGGACTCCACGACCACCAGCGTGCCGGTCTCGGCGACCATGAAGTTGGCGCCCGAGATCCCGACCTTCGCCCGCAGGAACTTCTCCCGCAGGTGCAGGCGCGCGGCCTCGGCGAGTTCGGCGGGCGTGTCGGTCAGCCCCTCCGGGGCCGGGCGGCCCCACTCGCTCATCTCGGCGCGGAAGATGTCCCGGATCTCACCGCGGTTGCGGTGGATGGCCGGGACGAGGATGTGTGAGGGGCGGTCCTTGCCCAACTGCACGATCAGCTCGGCCAGATCGGTCTCGTAGGCACGGATGCCCTCGGCCTCGAGCGCCTCGTTGAGTCCGATCTCCTGCGTGGCCATGGACTTGACCTTCACGACCTCCGACTCGCCGGTCATCTTGACGAGCTGGGTCACGATGTCGTTGGCCTCGGCGGCGTCCGACGCCCAGTGGACGATGCCGCCCGCCGCCGTCACCGACTCCTCCAACTGCACGAGGAAGCGGTCGAGGTGACGCAGCGTATGATCCTTGATCCGCTTGCCGGCCTCCCGCAGCTCCGCCCAGTCGGAGACCTCCTCGACCGCCTTCGCGCGCTTGGCGCGGATGGTGTGCGTGGCGTGCCGCAGATTGCCCCGCAGGGTCTCGTCACGGACGGCCTCGTGCGCCGCCTTCGGAAACGCCGGCATCCCGACGAACGTCCCGCTCATACGGCAGGCTCCCCTTCCGTGCTCGCCAGGATCTCCGCGATGTGCACCGGCCGCATACCGGTCCGCAGCCGGGTCATGGTCCCGCCGATGTGCATCAGACAGGAGTTGTCGGCCGCGCAGAGCACCTCCGCGCCCGTCGACTCGGCGTTGCGCACCTTGTCCGCGCCCATCGCCGCCGAGACGTCGGAGTTCTTCAGCGCGAACGTGCCACCGAAACCGCAGCACTCCTCCGCGCCCGGCAGCTCCACCAGCTCCAGCCCCTTCACGGCCTGCAGCAGCCGCCGCGGCCGGTCGCCCAGCCCCAGCCCGCGCAGCCCGTGACAGGTCGGGTGGTAGGTCACCGTGTGCGGGTAGTAGGCGCCGACGTCCGTCACCCCCAGCACATCCACCAGGAACTCCGTCAGCTCGTACGTCTTCGGCACCACCGGCGCCAGCGTGCGCGCCAGCGCCTCGCCCCGGCCCTCGGCCCGGGCCCGCTCACCCATCCGCGGATACAGCTCCCGCACCATCGCCCCGCACGAGCCGGACGGCGTCACGATCGCCTCGTACTCCCCGAAGACATCGGAGAAATGCCGGGCCAGCGGTTCCGCCTCATGTCGGTAGCCGGTGTTGTAGTGCGCCTGTCCGCAGCAGGTCTGCGCCATCGGGAAGTCGACCTGGACACCCAGCCTGGTCAGCAGTTTCACCACCGCGCGCCCGGTGTCCGGATAGAGCGTGTCGTTGACACAGGTCAGGAACAGTGCGACACGCATCGCGGCTCCTTGGGGTTGATCATCGGATGTGTGCAGCCTAGCGCGGCCTCATAGGAGTGGGGGAGACCCCGGCTCACCGTGCGGCGAGCCGGGCCCCCGCCTCCTGCCAGCGGGCGGGGTCGCCCCGCGGCTCGTAACGGGTCAGCGGCTGGGTCCGGGCCAGCAGCCGACGGGAGTCGGCGAGGTCACCGACGATGCCGTGCACCCGGGCCTGGACCAGCACATTGCCGAGGGCGGCCGCCTCGGTCGGGCCCACCACCACCGGCAGCCCGCAGGCGTCGGCGGTGAGCTGGCACAGCAGCGCGTTGCGGGTGCCGCCGCCGACGATGTGCACCACGTCCACCGGATGGCCGGCCAGCCGCTGGGCGTCCTCGATCGCCCGCCGGTGGGCCAGCGCCAGCGAGTCGAGAATGCAGCGGGTGATCTCACCGCGGGACTTCGGCACCGGCTGCCCCGACGCCCGGCACGCCTCGGCGATCCGCTCCGGCATCCGCCCCGGTGCGAGGAACACGGCGTCCCCCGCGTCCACGACCGACCGCAGCGCCGGCACCGCCGCCGCCTCCCGCAGCAGCCCGCCCAGATCCGGGTCGCCCCAGGCCCGTACGCACTCCTGGAGCAGCCACAGCCCCATGATGTTGCGCAGATAGCGGACCGTGCCGTCCAGCCCCAGCTCATTGGTGAAGTTGGCGGCCCGGCTCTCCTCGGTGAGCACCGGCGCGTCCAGCTCCAGACCGGCCAGCGACCAGGTGCCGGTGCAGATGTACGCGAACCGCTCGCCCACCGCCGGGACGGCGGCGACCGCGGACGCGGTGTCGTGCGAGCCGACCGCCGTCACCGGCACCGGACCGGTGAGCCCCGTCTCCTCCAGCACCCGCCGCTGCAGCAGCCCCGCCCGGTCGCCGGGCAGCCGCAGCGGCGGGAACAGCTCCAGGTCGATGCCGAGGCGCGCGGCGATGTCGTACGCCCAGTCGCGGGTGCCGGGGTCGATCAACTGGGTGGTGGAGGCGTTGGTCAGCTCCGTGCCGAACTCCCCGGTCAGCCAGTACGACAGCAGGTCGGGGATCAGCAGTAGCCGCCGGGCGTGGCCGAACTGGGCCGTCTCCCGGGCCGCCGCCAACTGGTACAGCGTGTTGAACGGCGCGTACTGCAACCCGGTCGCCGCGTACAGCTCCTCGGCGGGCACGGTCGCCCACACCTTCTCCGGGACCCCCTCGGTACGGGAGTCCCGGTAGTGCACCGGGTTGCCGAGCAGCGCCCCGTCGGCGTCCAGCAGGCCGTAGTCCACGGCCCAGCTGTCGATGCCGACGGAATCGACCTGACCGGCCGCGCGCAGCCCGTCCAGCACCCCCGCGTACAGCCCGAGGATGTCCCACCGAAGCCCCTCCGGAAGGCGCACCGGCCGGTTCACGAACCGGTGCGCCTCGACCAGCTCCAGCGAGTCCGGGCTCACCCGCCCGACCATCACCCGGCCGCTGGAGGCGCCCAGGTCGACCGCGGCGTACGACTTCACCGGACCGCTCACCGCAGGAAGGCGGCGGCGACGCCGGCGTCGACCGGGATGTGCAGCCCGGTGGTGTGGGTGAGGTCCCCGCCGGTCAGCGCGAAGACGGCGTTGGCGACATGGTCCGGCAGCACCTCCCGCTTGAGGATGGTCCGCTGGGCGTAGAACTCGCCCAGCTTCTCCTCGTCCACCCCGTACACGGCGGCCCGCTTGGCCCCCCAGCCACCGGCGAAGATCCCCGACCCGCGCACCACACCGTCGGGGTTGACCCCGTTGACGCGGATGCCGTGCTCACCCAGCTCGGCGGCGAGCAGCCGCACCTGGTGGGCCTGGTCGGCCTTGGTCGCCGAGTAGGCGATGTTGTTCGGGCCGGCGAAGACGGCGTTCTTCGAGGCGATGTAGACGATGTCACCGCCCAGCTGCTGCGCGATCATCACCCGGGCCGCCTCCCGCGACACCAGGAAGGAACCGCGCGCCATGATGTCGTGCTGCAGGTCCCAGTCCCGCGTCGAGGTCTCCAGCAGCGGCTTGGAGATGGAGATCCCGGCGTTGTTCACGACCAGGTCCACGCCACCGAAGGCCAGCACGGCCACCTTGAAGGCGTCGGCGATCTGCTCCTCGGAGGTGACGTCCACCGTCACCGCGACGGCCTTGTCCGGCCCGCCCAGCTCCTCGGCGACGGCGGCGGCGTTCTCGCCGTTCAGATCGGCGACGACGACACACGCGCCCTCGGCCACCAGCCGGTGAGCGATCGCCTTGCCGATGCCGCTCCCCGCACCCGTGACCAGGGCGACCCGCGTGGCCAGCGGCTTCGGCTTCGGCATCCGCTGAAGCTTGGCCTCCTCCAGCGCCCAGTACTCGATGCGGAACTTCTCCGACTCCTCGATCGGCGCGTACGTCGAGACGGCCTCCGCCCCGCGCATCACATTGATCGCGTTGACATAGAACTCGCCGGCCACCCGCGCGGTCTGCTTGTCCTTGCCGAAGGAGAACATGCCCACGCCCGGGATCAGCACGATCGCCGGGTCGGCGCCGCGCATGGCGGGGGAGTCCGGCTCGGCGTGCCGCTCGTAGTAGGCGGCGTACTCCTCCCGGTACTCGGAGTGCAGCTCCCTCAGCCGGGTCACGGCCTCCTCGACCGGCACGGACGGCGGCACGTCCAGCACCAGCGGCCGCACCTTGGTGCGCAGGAAGTGGTCCGGGCAGGAGGTGCCGAGGGCCGCGAGCCGCGGGTGCTCGGCACGCGAGACGAAGTCCAGCACCACGTCCGCGTCGGTGAAGTGCCCGACCTGCGGCCGGTCCTGGGAGGCGATGGCCCGTACGTACGGCGCCAGCGCGGCCGCCCGCTCCCGTCGCTCACGCTCGGGCAGCGGCTCGTATCCCTCGACGACGGCACCGAAGGGCTCGGCCTTCCCCTTCTCCTGCAGGAACTTCTCCGCCGTCCGGATGATGTGCAGCGAGTTGCGCTCGCACTCCTCGGCCGAGTCGCCCCAGGCGGTGATCCCGTGCCCGCCGAGCACACACCCGATGGCCTGCGGGTTGGCGGCCTTCACGGCGGCGATGTCCAGCCCCAGCTGGAAGCCGGGCCGCCGCCAGGGCACCCACACCACGGTGTCGCCGAAGCACTCGGCGGTCAGCTTCTCCCCGTCGGCGGCGCAGGCGAGCGCGATCCCGGAGTCCGGGTGCAGATGGTCGACGTGCGGGGCGTCGACGAGCCCGTGCATGGCGGTGTCGATCGAGGGCGCGGCACCCCCCTTGCCGTGCAGGCAGTAGTCGAACGCGGCGACCATCTCGTCCTCACGGTCGACCCCGGGATAGACCTCGACGAGGGCCCTCAGCCGGTCCAGCCGCAGCACGGCCAGCCCCGCCTCGGTCAGAGTCCCGAGGTCCCCACCGGACCCCTTGACCCACATCAGCTCGACGTCCCCGCCGGTCACCGGGTCCGTGTCGACACCTTTCGCCGAGGCGTTCCCACCGGCGTAGTTCGTGTTCCGAGGATCAGCACCCAGCCGATGCGACCGACCGAGCAGAGCAGCGGCTTCAGGATGAACAGCCATTCCAGTTCCTTTTCAACAGAGGGCGAGCTCGACAGGGGCGCGGGGAACTGCGCGGTCAACCACAAACAACCCGCACCCCGCAGACGACAGGTCCCGGCAGACGCTTACGCCCCCCACCCGGCCTGCTCCCCACCCACACGCTCCTCGACGATCTTCTGAGCCCACCCGGACCGCGCATACGCCTTCAGTGGATCACCGTCAAGTCCCATCTCCTCCCGCACCTCACGAAGAAGCGGCCGCACGTCCGTGTTGTACGCGTCCATCAGCACCGCATTCGCCCCGAGCACATCCCCGGACGCCTGAGCCTCACCCAGCGCGACCCGGTCGACCAGCAGAGCTTTCGCCGTGGCCTCCTGCACGTTCATCACCGACCGGAGGATCGCCGGGATCTTCGCCTCGATGTTGTGGCACTGGTCGAGCATGAACGCGACCTCGGGCCCGTACCCGCCCCCACGCACGACCTCGTACATGATCCGGAACAGCTGGAACGGATCGGCGGCCCCGACCATCAGGTCGTCGTCGGCGTAGAACCGCGAGTTGAAGTCGAACCCGCCGAGCTTCCCCTCGCGCAGCAGCGTGGCGACGATGAACTCGATGTTGGTGCCCGGCGCGTGGTGACCCGTGTCCACCACGACCTGCGCCTTCTCACCGAGCTTCAGACAGTGCGCGTACGCCGTTCCCCAGTCCGGCACATCCGTCGTGTAGAACGCCGGCTCGAAGAACTTGTACTCCAGCAGCATCCGCTGCCCGTCCCCGAGCCGCTCGTACACCTCGGCCAGACCTTCGGCGAGCCGGTCCTGCCGCGCCCGCACATCGTCCTGCCCGGGATAGTTCGTCCCGTCGGCGAACCACAGCTTCAGATCACGCGATCCGGTCGCGTCCATGATGTCGACGCACTCCAGCAGGTGGTCGACGGCCTTGCGCCGCACGGCCGCGTCCGGATGGCAGATGCTGCCCAGCTTGTAGTCGTCGTCCTGGAAGGTGTTGGAGTTGATCGCACCGAGCTTCACCCCCCGCTCCTCGGCGAACTTCGCGAGCGCCGCGTAGTCGTCGACCTTGTCCCAGGGGATGTGCAGCGACACGGTGGGCGCGACACCGGTGAACTCGTGCACCTTGGCGGCGTCCGCCAGCTTCTCCTGGGGTGTCCGGGGCACACCCTGTTGCGCGAAGACCTTGAACCGGGTCCCCGAGTTCCCGTACGCCCACGACGGCGTTTCTACGGCCTGGGTCTTGAGCGCGGCCTTCACCGCGGCGAGGTCGGTCACTTCCGGCTCCTGTGGCATCGGTCTGTAACGCTTCCTATGAAACGATTCAGAAGGGGAAGCTATGAGGCCGCCGGAGGACTGTCAAGCCCTGGGGTCAGGGGCGCCTCCCGTGACCGACGCGTGACCTTGGTCTATCGAAAACTTTTCGGGGCGGACCCATTGACGTGACATGGCTGGCGTGCCTAACGTCCCGGCAATCCAGTTGAAACCTTTCACGGCGTTGAGTCGGCCCCGCCGCCGACGTCGTCGAGGAGCCCTCCATGACCCACCCGTCCGACGCGGGACCGGCCCCGGTGCTGGCGCTGAAGGACGTCGCCAAGTCCTTCGGCGCTGTACGCGCCCTCAGGGGCGTCTCTCTTGAGCTGTTCGCCGGAGAGGTGCACGCCCTCGCAGGGGAGAACGGCGCGGGCAAGTCGACCCTCATCAAGACGCTCGCCGGCGTGCACCGACCGGACGCCGGTCAGGTACTGCTCGACGGTGAGCCCGTCGCCTTCCACGGACCCGGCGACGCCCGCGACGCCGGCATCGCCGTGATCTACCAGGAGCCCACGCTCTTCCCCGATCTGTCGATCGCCGAGAACATCTTCATGGGCCGCCAGCCCAAGCGCGCCCTCGGCCGCATCGACCACAAGGCCACCCACGCGGCCACCGCCGCCCTGATGGCCCGCCTCGGCGTCGACCTCGACCCCGAACAGCCCGCGCGCGGCCTGTCCATCGCGGACCAGCAGATCGTGGAGATCGCCAAGGCGCTCTCCTTCGACGCCCGGGTCCTGATCATGGACGAGCCGACCGCCGCCCTCACCGGCAGCGAGGTGGCCCGCCTGTTCGGCGTCGTGCGCACCCTGCGCGAACAGGGCGCCGCGGTGCTGTTCATCTCCCACCGCCTGGAGGAGATCTTCGAGATCTGCCAGCGGGTCACCACCCTGCGCGACGGCGCCTGGATCGCCAGCGAGCCGCTCGCCGGTATGACCGAGGACGACCTGGTCCGCCGTATGGTCGGCCGCGACCTCGACGAGCTCTACCCCAAGCAGGACGTCACGCCCGGCGAGGTCGCCCTCAGCGTGCGCCGGCTGACCCGCGAGGGCGTCTTCACCGACGTCTCCTTCGAGGTCCGCCGCGGCGAGATCGTCGGCCTCGCCGGACTCGTCGGGGCCGGCCGCACCGAGGTCGCCCGGGCCGTGTTCGGCATCGACCGCTGGGACGCGGGCGAGGTCGAGATCGACGGGCGGGGGCTCACCAACGGCGCGCCGTCCACCGCCATGGCCGCGGGCCTCGCCCTGGTCCCCGAGGACCGGCGCGCCCAGGGCCTGGTGATGGACATGTCCATCGAGCGCAACATCGGCCTGACCGGACTTCGTACGACCGTGAAGGCCGGCCTCGTGGACCGGGGCGCCGAGCGCAGCCGCTCCCTCGACTGGGCGGTCAAGCTCCAGGTGAAGTACGCCCGGATCGCCGACGCCGTCTCCACCCTGTCCGGCGGCAACCAGCAGAAGGTCGTCCTCGCCAAGTGGCTGGCCACCGGCCCCAAGGTGCTCATCGTCGACGAGCCCACCCGCGGCATCGACGTCGGCACCAAGGCCGAGGTGCACCGGCTGCTCAGCCGGCTCGCCGCCGACGGCGTCGCCGTGCTGATGATCTCCTCCGACCTGCCCGAGATCCTCGGCATGGCCGACCGCGTGCTCGTGATGCACGAGGGCCGGCTCACCGCCGAGATCCCCCGCTCCGAAGCCACCGAGGAAACCGTGATGGCCGCAGCCACCGGGAGGACCGCCGCATGACGGTGACCACCCCCCAAGAGGCCCCCGTGACCGAGCCGGCCAAGTCCGGCGGCACCCGGCTCGTCGACCGCGTCTTCAAGATGCGAGAGCTCGCCATCCTGGTCGTCTTCCTGGCGATGATCGCCGTCACCCAGGCCGGCAACAGCGAGTTCCTGTCCGAACAGGGCATCAAGGACCTGCTGCTCAACGCGACCATCCTGGTCCTGGTCGCCACCGGCCAGTCCCTGGTCGTCATCACCCGCAACGTCGACCTGTCGGTCGGCTCCACGCTCGGCATCAGCGCCTTCGCCGCCGGCATCTACCTCCAGGGCGGCGGCAACCCCGTCGTCGCCGTGCTCCTCGCCGTCCTGACGGGCGTCGGGTTCGGCCTCCTCAACGGCCTGCTGGTCAGCCTCGGCCAGGTGCCCGCCCTCGTCGTCACCCTCGGCACGCTCTACATCATCCGGGGCATCGACTCCATCTGGGTCGGCTCCCGGCAGATCACGGCGGCCGACCTGCCCGGCTCCTTCGTCGACTTCGGCGCCGGCGGCATCTCCGCGGTGCCCTACCTGGCGCTGGTCGCCCTCGCCGTCCTCATCGCCACCGCGTACTACCTCAAGCAGTTCGGCAGCGGCCGCGAGCTCTACGCCCTCGGCTCCAACCCGGAGGCCGCCCGCCTCGCCGGCATCCCCGTGCGCAAGCGGATCCTCGCCGCGTACACCTTCTGCGGCGCCCTCGCCGGACTCGCCGGCGCCATGTACCTGGCCCGGTTCGGCAACGTCGACTCCAGCACCGGCAACGGCTACGAACTCACCGTCGTCAGCGCGGTCGTCGTCGGCGGCGTGGTCTTCACCGGCGGCTCCGGCAGCGTCTACGGAGCGGCCCTCGGCGCCCTGCTGCTGACCTCGATCAACAGCGTGCTGCCCGCCCTCGGCGTCAGTTCCGTCTGGGTGCTCGCCATCAACGGCATCCTGCTCATCCTCGCCATCGCGGTCGACCGGATCGTCGCGCTCCGCGTGGCCACCGCCCTGAAGAAGAGGAACGCTCGCCATGCCTGAGTCCCTCACCCGAGCCATCCGCTGGGACACCGTCGTCGGCGCGCTCCTGATCGTCGTCCTGCTGCTGTCCTTCGGCTTCGTCGACGGCTTCGGCAACGACCTCAACCTGTCGTTCCTGATCGGCAACACCCTGCCGATCGCGCTCATCGCGCTGCCGATGACCCTGCTCGTGGTCTCCGGCGAGATCGATCTGTCGGTCGCCTCGACGGCCGGTCTGTCCGGTGCCGTGATGGGCGCCCTGTGGAACCAGGGCATGACCATCGAGACGATCATCCCGATCTGTCTGCTGCTCGGCGTGGTGTGCGGCCTGATCAACGGCCTGCTGGTGACCCGGCTCGGGCTGCCGTCCCTCGCCGTCACCATCGGAACCCTCGCCGCCTACCGGGGCATCGCACAGATCGTGCTCGGCTCCGACGCGGTGACCGACTTCCCCACCCAGTACCTGACCTTCGCGTCCGGCCGGATCGGCGACACGTTCGTGCCGCAGGCGCTGCTGCCCTTCCTCGTCCTGCTCGCCATCGCCGTCGTCGCCCTGCACGCCACCCCGTTCGGGCGGACGCTGTTCGCGATCGGCGCCAGCGAGGAGGCGGCGCGGTTCGCCGGCATCCGCGTCAAGCGGCAGAAGCTGATCCTGTTCACGGTCACCGGCCTGATGGCCTCCCTCACCGGTATCTTCTGGGCCCTGCACTACGCCAGCGCCCGCTACGACAACGCGACCGGTCTCGAACTCTCCGTCGTCGCCGCCGTCCTGCTCGGTGGCATCGACTTCGACGGCGGCAAGGGCACGCTCGGCGGTGCCATCGCCGGTGTGTTCCTCCTCGGGGCGCTCCAGAACGTGATGAGCCTCCAGGACGTCTCCGCGCAGTCGCAGATCGTCGTCACCGGTGTACTGCTCGTCCTCTCCGTGCTCGGCCCCCGGGTCGCACGCCAGATCCACGTCGCTCGAGCGGGCCGCAGAGCCGCCTCCGCCTCGACATCGACGTCATAAGTCCCCCCTCCCCTCGCTCCCCTCCTCCTAAGGAACCCCAACCATGCGCAACTCCTCCCTCCGCCGTGCCTGCATGGCGCTCGCCGCCGTCTCCTCCCTCGCCCTCGCCGCCACCGCCTGCGGCGGCACCACCAAGGAGGACGTCAAGAACGAGAGCGCCGGCTCGGCCGACTCCGGGGCCACCGCCAACCCCGACGCCGAGCTGAAGAAGGGGCTCACCGTCGGCTTCCTGCCCAAGCAGGTCAACAACCCCTACTTCACCTCCGCCGACAAGGGCGGCGAGGCCGCGCTGAAGGAGCTCGGCTCCAGCTACAAGGAGGTCGGCCCGTCCAGCGCGACCGACACCGCCGGCCAGGTGTCGTACGTCAACACCCTCACCCAGCAGCAGGTCGACGCGATGGCCGTGTCCGCGCAGGACCCGGGCGCGCTGTGCACCGCGCTGAAGCAGGCCATGAGCAATGGCATCAAGGTCGTCACCTACGACTCCGACACCAAGCCCGAGTGCCGCAACGCCTTCGTCTCCCAGGCGTCCGCCGAGGACCTCGGCCGCACCGAGGTGCAGCTGCTCGCCGAGCAGATCGGCTACAAGGGCGAGATCGCGATCCTGTCCGCCGCGCAGACCGCGACCAACCAGAACATCTGGATCGACTACATGAAGGAGGAGCTGAAGGACCCCAAGTACAAGGACATGAAGCTGGTCAAGGTCGCGTACGGCAACGACGACGCCCAGCAGTCCTTCCAGCAGACCCAGGGCCTGCTCCAGGAGTTCCCGAACCTGAAGGGGATCATCTCCCCGACCACCGTCGGCATCAAGGCCGCCGCCCAGTACCTGTCGGGCTCCAACTACAAGGGCAAGGTCAAGCTGACCGGCCTCGGCACCCCCAACGACATGCGCAAGTACGTCAAGGACGGCACCGTCGACGCCTTCGAGCTGTGGGACCCGGCGAAGCTCGGCGACCTCGCCGCCCGTGTCTCCGTCGCCCTGGTCTCCGGTCAGATCACCGGCAAGGAGGGCGAGACCTTCAAGGCCGGCGACACCACGTACACCATCGGCAAGGACGGCGTGATCAGCCTGGGCAAGCCGACCGTGTTCGACGCCAAGAACATCGACCAGTTCAACTTCTGATCCCAGACTCTCCTTCCGGAAAGGGCTGTTGATGCAGCGCGTGTGCTTCCTGCTGAAGGTCAGGGCGGAACGCCTCGACGAATACCGCGAGCGGCACGCCGCCGTGTGGCCCGAGATGCTCGACGCGCTCAGAGCCACCGGCTGGCACAACTACTCGCTGTTCCTCCGCGAGGACGGCCTGCTCGTCGGCTACCTGGAGACCGAGGACTTCCAGGCAGCCGTGGCCGGTATGGAAGCCACCGACGTCAACGCCCGCTGGCAGGCCGAGATGGCGCCGTTCTTCGAGTCGTTGGACGGCGCCCGGCCCGACGAGGCCATGAAGCCCCTCACCGAGGTGTTCCACCTCGCCTGAAACCCCCCTCGCCCGAAACCCCCTCTCGCCCACGTCCCTCGCCGACAATGGAGTCCCCCGAGATGAAGAGACGTACGCTGCTGGGTGCCGCGCTCGCCGGTACCGTCGCCGGTCCCCTGCTCGCCGGCGGCACCGCCCGCGCCGCCGACCCCGGCCCCTCGGTCACCCTGACCGGCAGCACCCTGCTGGACAGCCAGGCCATCTTCTTCGTGTCGTACGACGGCCTGGTCAACAACAACTCGTTCCAGAAGAACGGCCTCCTCACCTACAAGGGCTACCAGTACGCCGTCTGGTACACCGCCGACCGCAACGCCGTCGTCGGCCGCCGCAAGTTCCCCTCCAGCACGTGGGAGACCGTCAAGGTCGGCCACACCCTGCGCTACAACGACTCCCACAACGTCATCTCCATGGGCGTCTCCCGGATCGACGGCCGGCTCCACCTCAACATGGACTCGCACAGCGACGGCTTCACCTACGTCAAGTCCGTCGCCGGCCTGATGGACAACCCGGACGCCTTCACCTGGACGGCGAGCCGCTTCGGCGCCCCCCAGTCCACGCTCGACGGCCTCGCCCTCACCTCCCAGTTCACCTACCCGCAGTTCGTCTCCACCCCCGAGGGCAGGCTCCAGCTCAGCTACCGCGTCGCCATCTCCGGCAACGGCCGCAACGCCCTCGCCGAGTACGACGGCACCTCCTGGACCAACCTCGGCGAGTGGACCAGCTCCACCGGCACCTACAGCAGCGAGCACGGCTCCAGCACCGCCCGCAACATGTACCTGCACGGCATCGACTACGACGTCAACGGCCGCCTGCACGCCCTGTTCACCTGGCGTGAGCAGAACGGCGCCGTGATGTGCTCCGGCGGCGGCATCACCAACCACGACACCGGCTACGTCTACTCCGACGACCGCGGCCGCACCTGGCGCAACAACGCGGGCACCCTCGTCGGCACGACGGGCGGCTCCGACCGGGTCTCGGTCACCGACCCCGGACTGGTCGTCGACCCGCTCAACCCGGACCACTCCCTGATGAACCAGGAGAGCCAGTTCACCGACTCGGCGGGCCTGCCGCACGGGATCATCTCCTACGTCCCCGGCCGCTTCGGCCAGTGCACGACGAACTACGTGTCCGACCGCACCCGCAACGGCCGCGCCTTCCACGTCCGCAAGAACGCCTCCGGCGCCTGGCAGAAGACCGAGATCCCGGTCCCGCTGGACTCCAGCCAGCGCACCAAGCTGATCCTCGACAAGTACGACAACGCCTACGCGATCTTCCCGTTCTGCCGGATCGCCGGAGCCTCCAAGGCATCCGGGTACACCGACTGGTCGATGCTCTACGACGGGGTGGGCGCCGGACTCAACGCCTTCGGCGAGGTGGTGATCGACGAGACCCGGATCCGTCAGGACAACTTCCTGTCGATCATGTACCAGGAGAAGTCCAGCGGCACGACGCCCTCGGCGCTGCGCTCGCTCAACTTCCGCCTGCCCGCCTGACCACCGCTGTTGGGGCGGCTCGACGGTAATGTGAAGGTCGTCCTGCCGCCCCTCGTCTCCCTGGAGGTCCCTGCCCGATGGCCCAGTCGGTGGGTATCAAGGACGTCGCACGCGCCGCCGGAGTCTCCGTCGGCACGGTGTCCAACGTCATCAATCGCCCGGACACCGTCGCGACCGAGACCCGGGCCCGCGTGCAGTCCGCCATAGACCGGCTCGGCTACGTCCGCAGCGAGTCCGCGCGCCAGCTGCGCGCGGGCCGCAGCCGGATCATGGGCCTGCTCGTCCTCGACATGGGCAACCCCTTCTTCGTGGACGTCGCGCGCGGCGCCGAGCGGGCCGCCCGCGAGGCCGGACTCGGCGTGATGGTCTGCAACAGCGCCGAGAGCGTCACCGAGGAGGCCGAGTACCTCTCCCTCTTCGCCGAGCAGCGGGTGCGGGGCGTGCTGCTCACCCCGGCCGACGCCACCGGCCGCAACATCGACTCCTTCCGCCGGCACGGCATCCCCTTCGTGCTGGTCGACCGGGTCTCCGAGGGCACCACCGAGTGCTCGGTGTCCGTGGACGACGTCGCGGGCGGCGCGCTCGCCGTACGGCACCTCATCGACGCGGGACACCGCTCCATCGCGTACGTCAGCGGCCCGCCCGGCTTCAACCAGGTCCGCGACCGCCGCACCGGAGCGCTGGGCGCGCTCGCCGAGGCCGGCCTCGGCCCCGAGCATCTGCGCGAACTGCCCACCGAGCGCCTCGACGTGGCCGCCGGCCGCGACGCCGGCGCCCGGCTGCTCGGCCTCGCCGACCGCCCCACCGCCGTCTTCTGCGCCAACGACCTGCTCGCCCTCGGCGTGCTCCAGGCCATGTACGCGGCCGGCGTGGGCGTCCCCGAGGACCTCGCCATCGTCGGCTACGACGACATCGAGTTCGCCGCCGCGGCGGCCGTCCCGCTCACCTCGGTCCGCCAGCCCGCCGTCACCATGGGCGCCCTCGCCGCGGAACTCCTCCTGGAGGAGACCGAGGAGGGTCCCCGCCAACGCCCGCACGCACACCGCAGGGTGGTGCTGCAGCCGGAGCTGGTGGTCCGTCACTCCAGCCTGTCGGCTCGCTGAACGGCGACGCGGGGCCCCGGGCGGGCACTCCCGCCCCCACCTGTGCTGAACTGGGACGCGGCCCGCACACCCACCGTCCCGGGAGCCTCGTTGACCGCGACCTACCGCCAGCCCGGCGTCGTCCTCACCGACCGCCGCTTCACCGTCCCCCTCGACCACGGCGACCCGGCCGGGGAGACGATCGAGCTGTACGCCCGCGAGGTCGTCGCCGGTGACAAGGCGCACCAGGACCTGCCCTGGCTGCTCTACCTCCAGGGCGGCCCCGGCTTCGGCGCCCACCGCTTCATCGGCAGGCAGGCATGGCTCGGCCGCGCCCTCAAGGAGTACCGCGTCCTCCTCCTCGACCAGCGTGGCACCGGCCACTCCACCCCCGCCAACCGCCAGACCCTCCCACTGCGGGGCGGCCCCGCCGCACAGGCCGCCTACCTCACCCACTTCCGCGCCGACTCCATCGTCCGGGACTGCGAGCTGATCCGCCGCGAGGTCACCGGCGGCGCCCCCTGGACCGTCCTCGGCCAGAGCTTCGGCGGCTTCTGCACGGTGACGTACCTGTCGATCGCCCCCGAGGCCCTGACCGCAGCCGTCATCACCGGCGGCCTGCCCTCCCTCGACGCCCACGCCGACGACGTCTACCGCGCCGCCTACCCGCGCATCGAGCGCAAGGCCGCCGCGCACTACGCCCGCTATCCGCAGGACATCGAACGCGCCCGCCGCATCGCCGACCACCTCCTCACCCACGAGGTCACCCTCCCCAACGGCTACCGCCTCACCGTCGAGGCGTTCCAGTCCCTCGGCATCCTCCTCGGCGGCGCCGACGGCAGTCACCGCCTCCACCACCTCCTCGAAGACGCGTTCGTGACCACCCCGCGCGGCCCGGAACTCTCCGACGCCTTCCAGGAACAGCTCCAGAACCAGCTGTCGTACGCCGCCCACCCCCTCTACGCCCTCGTGCACGAGGCGATCTACGGTCAGGACGCCCGCCCCACCGACTGGTCGGCCGAGCGCGTCCGCGCCGAGTTCCCCCAGTTCGACGCGGCCAAGACCCTCGCGGGCGACACGCCCCTCCTCTTCACCGGCGAGACCATCCACCCCTGGATGTTCGACTGCGACCCCGCCCTGCGCCCCCTGCGCGACACGGCCGACCTGCTGGCCGCCCACACCCCCTGGACACCCCTGTACGACCCGGCACGCCTGGCCGCCAACGAGGTCCCGGTGGCGGCGGCGATCTACCACGACGACATGTACGTGGACACCGCCCACTCGCTGCGGACGGCCGAGACCATCCGCGGCCTGCGCACCTGGGTCACGAACGAGTACGAACACGACGGCGTACGCACGAGCGGCCCGCGTGTCCTGGACCGCCTCCTCGCTTTGACAAGAGACGAGGCGTAGAGCACCCCGTCAGGGTCGCGGGGCTGTGTTCGCTATGCGGCTCCGCCGCGTGGGCGCGACCAGCCCCCACCGGCCCGCAGTCGAATAGCCTGCCGACATGACCGAACTGATCCCCATGCCGGAGGACTGGACCCGCGCCCTCGCCATCGTGGCCCACCCGGACGACCTGGAATACGGCTGCTCCGCAGCGATCGCCGCCTGGACCGGCACCGGCCGAGAGATCGCCTACGTGCTGGCGACAAGGGGCGAGGCCGGCATCGACACCCTCGCCCCGGAGAAGTGCGGCCCGCTGCGAGAGCGGGAGCAGCGGGCGAGTGCGGCCGTCGTCGGCGTGTCCACCGTGGAGTTCCTGGATCACCGCGACGGCGTCATCGAGTACGGCCTCGCCCTGCGCCGCGACATCGCCGCCGCGATCCGGCGCCACCGCCCCGAGCTGGTGATCACGCTCAACCACCGGGACACCTGGGGCGGTGTCGCGTGGAACACGCCCGACCATGTCGCGGTGGGCCGGGCGACGCTGGACGCGGCGGCGGACGCGGGCAACCGCTGGATCTTCCCGGAACTCGTCGAGCAGGGCCTGCAGCCCTGGAGCGGTGTGCGCTGGGTCGCCGTGGCGGGATCCGCCACCCCCACCCACGCCGTGGACGCCACCCCCGGCCTGGAGCGCGCCGTCCGGTCCCTGCTCGAACACCGCACGTACATCGAGGCGTTGACGGACGAGGACCCCGAAGACTACGTACGCAACTTCCTGACCGGCATGGCCCGCTCCACCGGAGAACGCTTCGGCGGCCGCCCCGCCGTGGCGTTCGAACTGTTCGGCCGCTGAGTGACTCGCCACCGTTCCGTATGCTGAACGATATGCAAGATCAGATGGCCGGCCGGGCCGACCTGCGCGGTGACTGCGGGAACTGCTTCGCACTGTGCTGCGTGGCCCTGCCCTTCGCCCGCTCCGCGGACTTCGCCCTCGACAAGGACGCGGGCACGCCCTGCCGCAACCTCCAGGACGACCACCGCTGCGGCATCCACGAGCGGCTGCGGCAGAAGGGCTTCACCGGCTGCACCGTCTACGACTGCTTCGGCGCCGGCCAGAAGGTCTCGCAGGTCACCTTCGCCGGCCGGGACTGGCGTACGGCGTCCAAGGCCGAGGCGCGGCGGATGCTCGAGGTGTTCCCGGTGGTGCGCCAGCTGCACGAACTGCTCTGGTACCTCACCGAGGCGCTCACCCTGCCCGCCGCCCGCCCGCTGCGCGCCGAGCTGGGCCGCGCCCTGGAGAAGACTCAGGGGCTGACGCGGGGCACCCCGGACGAGCTGGCCGTCCTGGACGTCGCGGCCCACCGCCAGGACGTCAACGTGCTGCTGTTGAGGACCAGCGAGCTGGCCCGGGCCGGGACGCCCGGCCGGAAGAGGAAGGAGCGCCGGGGCGCGGACCTGATGGGCGCCCGCCTCAGGGGTGCCGACCTGAGCGGAGCGAACCTGCGCGGCGCCCTGCTGATCGCCGCCGACCTCACCGGCGCGGATCTGCGCGGTGCCGACCTGATCGGGGCGGACCTGCGTGACACCGACCTCACGGACGCCGACCTGACCGGCGCGTTCTTCCTGACCCAGCCGCAGCTGAACGCGGCCCGGGGCAGCGCGGGCACCCGGCTGCCGGCGTCAGTCACCCGCCCGGTGCACTGGACAGCGAGCCTCTGACAGAACCCTTCCCGTGACCGGCTCCGGCTCCGGCGCGGCCGCCGCGGGCGTGCGCCGCTCCAGACGCAGCCGCAGCCCCTCCGGCATCAAGGTCAGCCGCTCGGTCACCCGCAGCCGGTAGCCGGGGTCGGGACGGAAGTCGTAGCGGCGCAGCAGGAGTCCCAGCACCAGCGTCGCCTCGTGCAGCGCGAACTGCCGGCCGATGCAGGCCCGCGCGCCGGTCCCGAACGGCTTGAAGGTGTGCGGCGGCCGGGCGCGTACGGCCCGGGCGTCGAACCGGTCCGGGTCGAACCGCTCCGCGTCCTCACCCCACACCTCGGGCGCGCGGTGCAGCATCGGGGTCAGCACCAGTGCCCAGGCGCCCCGCCGCATCGGGTGCTTCCCGCCCAGCACGGTGTCCTGCCGGGCCTCCCGTCCGAACGCGGGCGCGGTCGGCCACAGCCGCAGCGACTCGTCGAGCACCCGGCGGACATGACGCAGCTTGGCCACCTGGTCGTAGCCGGGGGCCGCCGCGTCGCCCCACACCTGGTCCACCTCGGCGCGGGCCCGGGCGGCGACCTCGGGGTGCCGGGAGAGGTAGTGCAGCGCGAAGGAGAGCGCGCCGGAGGTGGTCTCGTGGCCGGCGACCAGGAAGGTGATGACCTGGCGGCGCACGTTCTCGGGGGACAGCCGCTCGCCGGTCTCGGGGTGGGCGGTCGCCAGCATCCGGTCGAGCAGATCACCGCTCCCGCCGCCCGCCGCGCGCCGGGCCCGCACCAGGTCGTCGACGGTGCGGTCGAGATACGCGATGTCGGCCTCGTTGCGGCGGTTCGCGCGGCGCAGCAGCAGCGGTGCCGCCGGCGCGGGCACGGTGTTGAGCCGCTGCGCGTGGCTGAGCGTGCCGACCATCGCGGTGACGAAGGGATGTGGCCGGGGCCGCTCGAAGGAGCCGAAGTCGTGCCCGAACCCGGTGCGCGCGATGGTCTCCAGCGTCAGCTTGGTCATGTCCCCGGGCACGTCCACGGACCGTCCGGCCGCCGTCGCCCGGTCCCAGTGGTCGGTGAGCTGCCGTGCAACGTCCAGCATCATCGGGTGGTAGCCGGCCATGGCCTCGCGGCTGAAACCGGGGGCCAGTACGTCATGGGCGAGCTGCCAGTTGGGCTCGTGGTTGTACGCGGTGAACAGCGCGTCACCGACGACCGGCCGCAGATTGGCGATGCCGAGCCCCACGTGCTTGGCGAACCGTGTCTCGTCCGCGAGGTCGGCGGCGAGGTCCGCGCCCCACACGAACACGAACTCCTTCCCGAACACCCGGCGCCGGAAGATCGGCCCAAGCTGCCGGGCGTGGCGCAGGGAGTCCTGCAGGGGAGTGGTGCGGCTCACGCCGAGCACATCGCCCAGCAGCGGCAGCCGGTGCGGTGGATGCGGTATGCGGTGCAGCGCGGGCCAGCCCAGCTCGGCGCTGCGGAACCCCTTCGGAAGTGGTGCCCCCATGACGCGATCTCCCTTGATCCAGCGGCAGGTTGAGCGAGTTGTGTACGGGTTCGAGCTTGTTGTACGCGAGTTCAACAGCGCGCCTCAGTCTGCTGCCGCTGGTGAATCGACGTCAAGTAAGGTGCGGGCATGGCTGCGAACCAGGGCGGGCGCACCCGCCGTCGGCTCAGCACCGAGGAACGCAGGGAGCAACTCCTGGCGGTCGGGGCGCGGTTGTTCTCGGAGAGTCCGTACGACGATGTGTGGATCGAGCAGGTGGCGGAGATCGCCGGGGTCTCACGCGGGCTGCTGTACCACTACTTCCCGACCAAGCGGGACTTCTTCGCGGCCGTGGTGGAGCGGGAGAGCGAACGCATGCTGCGCATGACGGCACCGGTGCCCGGGGTGCCGGTGCGTGCGCAGCTCGCCGCCGGACTGGACACCTATCTGGAGTACGTCCAGGCCCACGCCCACGGCTACCGCGCCTTCCACAGCGCGGACGCGGCCGGCGACCGGACCGTGCGCCGCGTCTACCGGCGGGCGCTGGCGGTCCAGGAGCGCCAGATCGTCGAGGCCCTGGCCGCCGACCCCGAGTTCGGCCCGGATGTCGAGGGAAGGGCCGACGTACGGCTGGCGGTGCGCGGCTGGCTGGCGTTCACGACGGCCGTCTGTCTGGAGTGGCTGCGCGGGGCGGAGCTCACTCGGGAGCAGGTACGGGAGCTGTGCGCGCGGGCGCTGCTGGGGGTGGTCTCGTGAGCGGGCGGTGCCCGGTGGTTGGCGTGGACTCCGATCTCCGATAGGTTAGGCAAGGCTTACCTAAGGAGGTCTGGGATGGGTGACAGCCAGGAGTGGACGGCCGCGCCGTCCACGGCGGAGCGGGCCCGGTCCGTGCTCGCCACCGCGTGGTCCTGCGCGGTGACCGCGGGCGGCGGGCGCGAGGAGTTCGTCGGCGCGCACACCGTCACCGAGGACGGCCGCGTCCTGTTGCGCGTGCCCGTGGACAGCGCGCTGCTCACCGCCGCGATCTGCGCCCCGCGCGGCGAGCCGTCCGCCGTGCTGGAGTTCGCCGACGTCGCACCCGTCCCGGTCCGGAGCCGGATCCGCGCCCGTCTGTGGCTGGCCGGCTGGTTCAGCCCCGAGGGCGACGACCACCTCGCCTTCACGGCCACCCGCGTCGTGCTGAAACAGCCCACCGGCGCCGTCGTCGTCGGCCTCGACGAGTTCGCCGCCGCCGCGCCCGACCCGCTCGCCACCGCCGAGGCGCAGCTGCTGACCCACCTCGCCGACGCCCACCCCGACGCCGTCGAGCGCCTCACCCGGCTCGTCGGCGACGACAGTCTGCACGGCGCGGTCCGCGTCCAGCCCCTCGCCGTCGACCGGCACGGACTCACCCTGCGCATCGAACGCGCCCGCGCCCACGGCGATGTACGGCTGCCCTTCCACACCCCCGCCGACGGTGTCGCCCAGCTCACCGAACGCATGCACGCCCTGCTCGCCCAGGCGAGCCGCGCCGCCTGCCCGCGCGCCCTACAGCGGCAGCGCGCAGACGGCGACGGGTGACGCGAACGGCTCGCCCGCGAGCCGCAGCCCGCCGCTGTCCGGGTCGACGTGGAAGACGCTGACCGTGCTCGATCTCTGGTTGGCCGCGAACAGCAGCCTCCCGTCCGGTGACAGGGCGATCTGGCGCGGGAAGTCCCCGGCCACCGGCACCGTGCCCAGCAGCCGCAGCCGGGCGCCGTCCGCCTCCACCGCGTACCGCGCGAGCGTGTTCGCGCCCCGGTTGGCGAGGTAGGCGAACCGGCCGTCCGGTGAGACCACCGGCTGCGCCGGGTAGTTGGTGCCTGCACCCGATCCGGTGGACTGCGGCGCGCCGATCGTCAGGCGGCCCGTCGACGGGTCGTAGGCGCAGACCGTGAGCGTGTCGTCGACCTCGTTGGCCAGGTAGGCGTACCGCCCGCCGGGATGGAAGGCCAGATGGCGCGGGCCGGCGCCCGGCCGGGTGCGCGCCCGCGCGACCTCCCGCAGCGTGCCGGACCGTTCGTCCAGGAGGTAGCTGTAGACGGTGTCCGTACCCAGGTCCACGGCCAGGAGGTGGCCGCCGTCCGGGGCCGTGACGAACTGGTGGGCGTGCGCGGGCCCGCGGTGCGCGACCAGGTCGCCGCGCGCGCCGAGCGCCCCCGACGCCTCGATCCGGTGCACCGCCACGCTGCCCGAGCCGTAGTCCGCGCTCAGCAGCCAGCGCCCGCCCGGGTGGACGGACAGATGACAGGGGTGCGCCCCGCCCGTGGCAGCGCTGCCCAGGACCGTACGGTCGGCCGGTCGCACGGCGGTCACGGTGCCGCGCTCACGCTCGTTCACCGCGTACAGCGTGCGGCCGTCCGGGTGCAGGGCGAGATACGACGGGTCGGCGACGCCGGTGATCGTGCCGCCGCCGGTGATCCGTCCCGACGCGGGGTCGTACGAGGCCACCCCGATGCCCCGGCCGCCGCCCTCGGCGGAGGTGTAGGTGCCGAGGTAGAGGGCACGGGGGGAGGTCCCGGAGGGCGCCGTGCTCCGGGACACCGCCGGGTGCTCCGTGTCCGGGCCGTCCGCGCAGCCCGCGACGGACCCGCCCGCGGCCGCCACGGCGCCGAGCGCCCCGACGAAGCGGCGCCTGCTCCAGCCGCCGACCGCCGCTGCCGTCCCACTGCCCATGTCCGCACCCTCAGGTCGCCGGCCGTCCCGTCCGAGACAGCCACCTTGACGCCGGGGACGCCGGAACGCAAAGGCCGGGCGGGCGCCGGAGCGGGGAACCGGCTACCAGTCGCCGTCCTGCACCGGCTTGCCCGGCGCGTCCTTCAGCGGCTTCACCTGCCCCGGGGACGGCGGCTGCCACGGGTCGAGGTCGTCGCCGAGCCACTCGCCGACCGGCTTGACCGCGCCCAGCGCGTCCGTGGGGGAGAGGTCCTCGGCGTCCTGGTCGTAGTAGTCGAACCAGGGCAGCCCCGCGGCCGTGTACGCGGCACGGTCCACCGGGGAGGGCGGCGGGGCCTCGCCGGTGATGCGGCGCCACTCCGGGGGCGTCACCAGGTGCACGAAGACCCGGCCGGCCGGTTCCTTCGCCCAGTCCTTCGGCGACCGGTCGTCCTGGTAGACCTCCTGCCGCATCGAACCGCCCACCCCGAGCCCCATCGCGGCGGCGGCCCGCGGCGCCGCGGCCGGTGCGGCCGGTGCGGCGGCGGCCATGGGCGCCGACACCCCGCCGGGAGCGGGCGGCGGCGCGCCGTCCCCACCGCCGAACCTCGGCCGGGCCAGGCGTCGCTGGGCCTCGTGCCACTCGGCGAGCCTCTGCTCGTTCAGCCGGAACGCCTGCAGCTGGATGCCGCCCCAGACCTCCTCGCCGGTGACCTGCCCCTCGACGGTCGCCCCGAGTCCGAGCGGCACGGCCACGAACTGGCGCACGGTGCCCTTGCCGGAGTTGATGCCGTCCAGCCAGGGCTGGCGGGGCAGCACCACGTAGTTCTGCGGGTGCCGGGAGAGCCGGTCGCTCCACCGCTTGCCGGACACCGCGCACACTTTGCCGACCCCGACCTGCAGCGCCGCGGGCTCCAGGCTGCCGGCGAAGCTCAGCCACATCGCCTCCCGCAGATACACCGGCAGCATGACGCCACCGCGGGCGAGCCACTCGGCGGGCGCGGTGTCCGGATAGTCGGAGATCCGCCGCACCGGGAACTGCCCGAGGCCCGGCGGCAGCGGATGGGTGCCTGTCTCGGGCAGCCGCAGGGTCCGCATGAACCGCACCGCCACACCGCCCGGCAGCCGCAGCGTGTCCCCGTCGATGCGTACGGTGCTGTCGGTCATCCCTGGTACCCCCTCGCCGTCGTGCACAGTGACGTCACGTAGAACGACGGGCGGCCGCCCCGCGGTTCCGCCACCGGTGGCCGGAAATCCACTTCCGCAGCCGGGTGAGCCGGGGGAGAGGTGAGTGCCGTTCGCGCCCCTGGCGGTCCAGTTCCTCCAGCAGCCGGCGTGAGCGGTGCTCGGTGTCGAGCTCGTCGAGGATGCGGTTGACCTCGGTCAGCACCGCACCGTACAGCTGCCAGTGGCGGGCGTCGCGCTGGACCTGGTCCGCCAGCAGCTGGGCGAGCTTGTCACGGGTGGTGGCGGCCTGGCGCAGCTCGGCGGCCAGCCGGGCCTCGGCCGCGTCGGCGTTCAGGCTGACATGTGTGGTGACCAGCACGGCGAAGCTGACCACCGCGTCGGCGACCTCGGACAGCAGCTGCTCCACCGTGGCGCCGGTCTCGGCCGGGAAGAGCGGCTCGGGCTCGCGTTCCTTGGCGAGGTCGGTGAGGGTGCGGGCGAGCACTCGCAGCACGACCGTGCAGATCTCCAGCGTGTCCAGCCCGGTGCGCAGCACGATCCGGTGGAGCAGGCCCTCCTTCACACGCGGGTTGAGCCGCAGACTGTCCTCGGCCTGCCGCAGGGCCGCGTCCACCTCCACGATGTCGTGGTCGAGGCGGCGCGCCTCGTGCAGCCGGGCGGCGGCCCGCTCGACCGGCGTACGGCCGGCCGCCTCCTCGCCGACGCGCAGCATCAGCTGCCGCACCCGGCGGGCCAGGCCCTCGATCGACTCGCCGGCCTCGTCCACCCAGACCGGCGGGGCGAGCAGCAGATTGCAGCCGAGACCCACCACCGCGCCGATGAGCGTCTCCACGACCCGCGCCCATGCCGTGTCGCCGACGGTGGTGACACCGAGCACGAGCATCGCGCTGATCGCCACCTCGGGCACGTACTCGTCGACGCGCACCACATGGCCCACGGCCAGCGAGGCAACGATCAGCAGCGCCAGGCTCCACCACGTCAGACCCACCAGCAGGCTGAAGGCGATGGCGACGAGGACACCGGCCACCACCGCGTTCACCCGGCGGATGCCGTTGGTGAGCGTGGCGTACAAGGTGACCTGGACGACCAGCAGCGCGGTCAGCGGCGCGGTGAGCGGGGCGGCCTCGGGGGACAGCCGCAGCGCCACGACATAGGCGAGCGTCGCGGCGACGGCCGAGCGCAGCGTCTGCACGACCACGGGGTCGCGCCGCAGCCGCGCCACTCGCGTCAGCGAGGCGACACCCTCACGTACCTCTAGCATCCCTTGGCCTGTTCCCCATCCCTTGTGAACTCGAACGTCCCTTTCAGGACCGGAGCTGTCCGCAAGGGTTCCTACATTGTTCACAGGAGCCGGAAAAAGACCAGGAGCGGGGAGTCGGGGGTCAGGCGTACACCTTGTCGAGGAACGCGGCGAGGTTGCCCCTCGTCCGGGCGATCTGCTCCTCCAGGGTGAGGCTCTCCTCGAAGCGCACCCCGGACTCCGGGACCTTCCTGCCGCGCAGATACAGGGAGCAGGCGAGGTCCGTGCACATGTACAGGCCCACCGAGTTGCCCTCGCGGCCCGCCGCGCCGGCCTTGCGCGCCGTCATCAGGGAGACGCCGCCACCGGGATGGGTGGTCAGGCACAGCGAACACAGGCTGCGGTGCAGGAACCCGCGCCGGGAGGTCGGGAAGCGCAGGGCCACCCCGACCGCCCGGCCCTCTCTCTCGGTCACCAGATAGCTGCGGTCCGGCGCCCCGGGATCCCGCCAGCCGAGGAAGTCCAGGTCCTCCCAGAGACGTTCGCCCAGATCACGCGGTACCGCCAGGCGCTTGGCCTCTCCCTTCGAGCAGTTGACGAAGGAATTGCGGATGTCCTGCTCGGTGAGCGGGCGCATGGGGACAGCCTCCAGTGACATGGTTCGATACCGAAACCTAGGGGGTCTAGGTTTCACTCAGGGTAGGGAGCCGGGGGTGGACGAAGCCAGTGAATTCCCCGGAGGAGCCCCTCACCCATGGACGCCATGAGCCGCCTGCCAGGCCAGCCTGCGGTCGGCGTCCTCGCCGATCGTGGTCAGGAGCTCGTCCAGCGCGAGGAACTCCTGCCACGCCTCGTGGCCGCCGGCCCGCGCGAGGAGGTCCACGACCCGGTCCTCCAGTTCCGGCACCCGCTTGTTCTTCCATGTCTTGTCGGCGATGCTCACCAGCAGGTCGTTGACGCCGACGCCGGGCTCCGCCCATGCGGCGTGGGTCGCGGCGAACCGTGCCCGGCTGGGGGGCACCCCGCGGGCCAGCAGCAGATCACGCCCGGCCTTCTCGTGCCGGCCGCCCGGGCCGGACAGTTCGGCCGGGTGCAGCACCTTGCCGATGTCGTGCGTGGCGGCGCCGTAGAGCACCGCCGCCCGGTCGACCTCCAGCTCGGGACACCGCCGCACCACCCAGTCGACGAGCTGCGCGGCCACGTCGTGCACGGCCCGCAGGTGGGCCACCAGCCGTGGCGGCGCGGCCAGTTCACCCAAGAGGTCGGCCACGTCGTGGGGCAGCGGGCGCAGGGGAGGGTCGGTGGTCTCTTCCAGGGCGATCGACAGCAGGTGCGCGGCGGTGGTCATCGCGTCAGCGTAAGTGCCAAGCGGCGCAGCCGACTTGCGCGGGGGGTGGGGCGTGGGCGACTCCTCGCTACGAGCACCGACTGCTGCTCTCCGAGGCCGAGTTCCAAGACGGCGCGGCGCGCCCGGGCGTCGCGGCATCGCGCGTGGTGGCGGTCGGCGAGGACCACCTGCTGATGACGTCACCTCGTGCAGACGGGCCACCTGGCGGCCCAACTCCGTGCGCAGGCGCTCCCCGACGACGCCCGCCGCTACCGCGCCCGACTGGCCCGGCCTGTCGACGAGTTGGCCGCCGTGCTCCGGTCCGGGTATTCCGCCCTGGACGAGGTCACCAGCCTCCGCCTGGTCCACTTCGACCTCTGGCCCGGCGACATCCTCGTCGACGGCTCGGCGGGCACGCCACGGATCGGCGGCCTGATCGACGGTGCGCATGTTCTGGGGAGACCCGAGACCGTCCCGCGCGGCGCCGACACCGGCCGCGACAGCGCGACATCGACGTACTCACCGCCACCTCGGACCTCGACGTTTCGCCGCGGCTCGCGGAGGTACTCGCGGGTTCCTCATTCGGTCAGGATTTCCCTGACTTTCCGCGACAGGAAGGGAGCACCTCGTGGCCGAGCAGCCGGATGCCATGGACCGGGGCGGCGAGCGGGTGCCCCGGGACATGCAGGATCAGCAGGCCCGCCCCGGTGAGGACCCGTGGGAGGTCTCCGCGACGAACCGACCGGACGACTCCGACGACGATGACGACGAGGACGTGCCGGACACCGACGAGGCCGGCACCGGCCGTCAGGGTGCCCCGCACGCGGCGACCGTGAACCCCGAGCACCCCACCCCGGACGAGTCACCGGCCTGAGCACGCGCACGCCCAGGGACCGCCTCGGCGCAGGTCGGCAACCGGCCCGCGCCGAGGCACCGACGTTCCCCGAAGGTCGGCCGATCAGCCGACCTTCCGCCCCCGCAGGGGCTCCGTCGGCGCGCCCGCGCCGCCCCGCAGGCCCTGCAGGAACTCCTCCAGTACCTCGGGCGCCGCACGCTCCGGCCGCCACCCGAGCTCGACACGCGCGCGCGTGCAGTCCATCAGCGGCAGCCGCAGCACCGCGTCGAAGAGATGCGGGGACGCCGGCAGCAGATGCAGCCCCCAGGCCGCCGCGATGGCGGACCGGGCCGCCGTGCGCGGCAGCCGCACCGGGCGCGCGTCGAGCATCCCGCCCAGCAGCTCGGCGTCGACCGGCGGCTCGGCCGCCAGGTTGAACGCACCGCGCACCTCGGCACGCAGCGCCAGCCGGTACGCCTCCGCCGCGTCGTCCGTGTGCAGCGCCTGCACCCGCAGCCCGGGGATGTCCGGCAGGAAGGGCAACAGGTCGGGGCGGGCCAGCGGGCCCGGCAGGAAGCGCCCGCCGAAGATGCGCCGCTGCTCGCTCGCCGACTCCCGCTTGAACAGGAACGCCGGCCGCATCCGCACCACGCGCACCTCCGGGTGCTGATGCTCGAAGCCGTCCAGCGCTCGCTCCAGATATGCCTTCTCCCGGCAGTACGCGGCGCCCGGCCAGCCGTGCGTCGGCCAGGACTCGTCCACCGCGTGGTCCTTCGGCCCCGGCGAGTACGCCCCGACGGAGGACGCGTGCACCAGCACCGGCACCCGCGCCGCCGCCACCGCCTCGAAGACCCGCATGCTCCCCAGCACATTGGTGCGCCAGGTCACCGCCGGGTCGTGCGTCGGCTGGAACGCCCAGGCCAGATGCACCACCGCGTCGGCCCCCGACAGCAGCCCGGCCACGTCCGCGCGCTCCGAGCCGAGGTCCACCGTGGCCCACTCCGTCTTCGCCGGAGACCACTGCGGGACCCGTCGCGCCAGCCCCACGATCGACTCGACCTCGGGGTCCTCCGACAGCAGCCGCACCACACTCGTACCGACGTTGCCGGTGGCACCCGTCACGACCACCCTGCTGCTCACGCTCGTCTCCTCCCGCCGTACGGAACGGACGGGACGAGTACCCGGCCCCCGCGGCCTGACGCCGGGGCATCGGAGAGCCCCGCCCCGCGTCACCCGCCGGGAACGGACCCGAACGGGCTCTCCGCCAGGCGCGCCAGCAGCCGCGCCGGGTCGTCGTACACCGCCTCCGCGCCCGCCTCGACCAGGTCCCCGCGCGGGATGCCCCCGCACAGCACCCCCACGCACCGCACTCCGGCCCGCCGCCCCGCCCGCATGTCCCACACCGTGTCCCCGACGAACACCGCCCGCTCGGCCGGTGCCCCGGCCAGCTCCAGCGCGTGCTCCACCGGCTCCGGCGCCGGCTTGCCCTCCTCGACGTCGTCGGCGCTCGCCGTGGCCGCGATGGCGTCGTCGGCGTCGATGGCCCGCCGCAGCGCCGCCAGCTCGGCGCCGCTCGCCGAGGTGGCGAGCACCACCGTCCAGCCCTCGCCGTGCAGCCGCCGCAGCAGCGCCCCGGCGTCCGCGAGAGCGGGCAGCCGGTCGAAGTACTGGCCGTACAGGGCCTTGTGGGCGGCGTCGAGGCCGTCGTCCTGCCGGGTGTCGCGGTCCTCGCCCAGCAGATGGGCGACCAGGTCGGCGGAGCCCAGGCCGACGGCCCGGTGCACGGCGTGCATGGGCACCTGGTGACCGGCCTGCCGGAACGCCTCCCACCAGGTGGTGACATGCAGATGGTTGGTGTCGACGAGCGTCCCGTCGACGTCGAAGACGGCGGCACGGTTCATCAGGTGATCCTCCCTCGTGCGCCCGGGTACCACGTCAGCCGGCGGCCACCCGGTCCGGCAGCCGCCCCTCCCGGGTCCAGGCCAGCAGCTCCGGCGCCGACCAGGTCGTCACGACCCGCTCGTCGGGCACCCCGCACTCCTCGGCCCGCGCACACCCGAGGACCTGCCAGTCCAGTTGCCCGGGCGCGTGCGCGTCCGTGTCGAGCGAGAACAGCGCCCCGGCTTCCACCGCCCGGCGCAGCAGCCGGCGGGGCGGGTCCAGCCGCTCGGGCCTGCTGTTGATCTCCACGGCGGTCCGCGACTCGGCGCACGCGGCGAACACCTCGTCCGCGTCGAACTCCGACTCCGGCCGCCCCCGCCCGGTCACCAGCCGCCCCGTGCAGTGGCCCAGCACATCCGCGTGCGGCTCCCGTACGGCCGTCACCATGCGCCGGGTCATCGAGCGGGCGTCCATGCGCAGCTTGGAGTGCACCGACACCACGACCACGTCGAGCCGGTCCAGCAGCTCCGGCTCCTGGTCGAGGGAGCCGTCCTCCAGGATGTCGCACTCGATGCCGGTCAGCAGCCGGAAGGGCGCCCAGGTCTCGTTGAGCTCCGCCACCACGTCCAGCTGCCGGCGCAGCCGCTCCGGGGACAGTCCGCGCGCCACGGTCAGCCGGGGCGAGTGGTCGGTGAGCACCGCCCACTCGTGCCCGAGCGCGGCCGCCGCCCGGCCCATCTCCTCGATCGGGCTGCCGCCGTCCGACCAGTCGGAGTGCACATGGCAGTCCCCGCGCAGCAGCGCCCGCAGCCGTGCCCCGCCCTCGGAGAGCGGCGCCCCGACCTCGCCCTCCAGCTTCCGCAGATAGGCCGGTACCTCGCCGGCCAGCGCCTGTCGCACCACCTCGGCGGTCTTCGGCCCGACGCCCCGCAGCGACTCCAGCGTCCCCGCCGCCGCCCGCTCGGCGACCTCCCCCTCCGGCAGCCCCTCCAGCACCCGGGCCGCCGTACGGAAGGCCCGTACGCGGTACGTCGGCGCCAGGGAGCGCTCCAGAAGAAAGGCGATCCGGCCCAGCGCCTCCACGGGATCCATGCCCACCTCCTGCCACCAGGGTTCCCCAAGCCCCCACACCCCGCACGACGGACCGCCCCGGGCGGTACCGATTCGTCCCCCTATGCGGTTTCCGCTCTACCCTCTATGGCATGACCGAAATCGCGAGCCCTCATATCTCACAGCCGCGGATCATGGTGCTCGGGGTACAGCCGGGCGAGCCGCCTTTTCGCATCGTGGAAATCGATGGCGAAGTGGTCGGCGAGGCGAGGACCGTGACGGACGTCCTCGAGACCGCCGCCGCGTTCGGTATCACGGTCCACGACCTGGATGATCCGGACGTGGTGCGCTGGGTCGGCGGCGACCGCTACACCTGGAAACCGCGTACCTGGATCCGCGGATCGTGAAGTAGACGCTGTCATGTAGACGCGGGACACGGTCATAAGGAGCCGGACGTGGCCTCGGGCAGGGTCAGGGCCGCGTCCAGGCTCGGCGCGGGCGGCAGCAGCTTGGACAGGCCGGTGGCGCGCAGGATCCGCAGGGCGAGCGGATGCGTGCACACCAGGCGCAGTTCCCCGTCCCGGTCCTGGACGCGGGTGCGGGCCCGGTAGAGCAGCCGCAGCCCGGAGCAGTCGAAGAAGTGGATGTGCGTCAGGTCGATCACCAGCCGGGGTTCGGCCCCCCGGGTCGCGGCGTCGAGGTGCGGAATGATCTCCACCGCCGCGGCGATGTCGATCTCGCCCCGGAGCTCCAGCACCGTGAACCCCCGCTCCTGGCGGACGCGCACATGTGAGGACTCCACGGCGGACTCCTCCTGCACGACGACATCGCCTCCCACCCGCTCCAACTGGGCCCCCGCCCCAGCAAGTTACCCTCGAACGAGTGAATTGGAGCATGTTCGATTGACATATGTCTTCGAATTCTGACCGACTTTTTTCGTGTCGTGAGCGAAGCCCTACGAAAGCGCCTGCCACGCCTTGGACAGGGCTGACCGGAACTGTTCGGTCTGATGCGCCGTGAGCTCACCCACCATCCGCTCCTCCAGTTCCCGCACCGGCCCGGCGTACCGGGCGAGCAGCTCCCGCCCCGCCTCGGTGAGCAGGATCAGCAGCTCCCGCCGGTTGCGCGGATTGCGCTCCCGGCGCACCAGGCCCCGGCTCTCCAGTGAGCGCACCAGGTCGGCGATGGACTGGGCGGTGACGAAGGAGTCGCGGGCCAGCTGTGCCGCCGACAGTCCGTCGTGTCGCTCCAGCACGGTCAGGGCCGTGTACTGCAGTGCGGTGATCCCGGACGGCCTGACCAGCTCGTCCAGATGGGAACGCACCACCAGCTCCACCTGCTTCACCATGTACAGCAGGGACGGGGGAGCCTTGGTTGTCTGCGTGCCGACCATGGGATCGAGCGTAGAGCATTGACAGGAAACCTGTCTGTAAAGAGACTGCGAACCAAGTGGGGACCAACAGGAATCCTGTTGGTTGAACTTTTGGCTGACGGATCTTGGCAACGACGCTGAGGAGTGGGCGATGACCACCTTCGAGACCGACCCCGGCAGACTGTTCATCGGCGGACAGTGGCGTGAGGCCGCCGACGGAGCGCGCACCGAGGTGGTCGATCCGTCCCGGGGCACGGTCGTCACCACCGTCGCGGAGGCCGGCCCCACCGACGTGGACGCCGCCGTCACCGCCGCCCGCGAAGCCTTCGACGCCGGGCAGTGGGCCGGCCTCAGCGGCCGCGAACGGGGCCGGATCCTGCACCGCGTCGCCCAGCTCATCCGGGAGAACGCCGACGACCTCGCCGAACTGGAGAGCCTCGACGTCGGCAAGCCGATCACCCTCGCCCACGCCGTCGACGTCACCAACGCGGCCAACGACTACGAGTACTACGCCGCCCTCGCCTTCAGCCTCGACGGCGCCACCCGCGACACCCCGCTCAACGCCCACGCCTACACCAGCCGCGGCCCGCTGGGCGTCGTCGCGGCGATCACGCCCTTCAACTTCCCGCTGATCCTCGCCGGCACGAAGATCGCCCCGGCCCTCGCCGCCGGCAACACCGTCGTCCACAAGCCCGCCGACGAGACGCCGCTCAGCGCCCTGTACATGGCCGGCCTGCTCCAGCGCGCCGGCGTCCCCGACGGTGTCGTCAACGTCGTCACCGGCAGCGGCCCGGTCGCCGGCGAGGCCCTGCTGCGCCACCCCGGCATCGACAAGATCGCCTTCACCGGCTCCACCGCGGTCGGCCGGCACGCCGCGAGCGTCGCCGGCGAGGCCCTCAAGCCCGTCACCATGGAACTCGGCGGCAACGCCGCCCACCTCGTCTTCGAGGACGCCGACCTGGAGCGGGCCGTCGGCGCGGTCATCAAGGGCTTCGTCTTCAACACCGGCCAGTTCTGCATGGGCGGGCCGCGCCTGCTGGTGGCCCGCTCGGTCTACCCCACGCTGCTGAACATCCTCGCCGAGGCCGTCCCCGGCGTCCCCGTCGGCGACCCGCGCCGGCCCGAGACCGTGGTCGGCCCGATGGCGGGGGAGCGGCACCTGCGCAAGGTCGAGGAGTACGTCGACCTGGCCCGCAAGGAGGGCGCCCGGATCGTCTGCGGCGGTGAGCGCCTCGACCTGGACGGCGGCTACTACTACAAGCCCACCGTGATCGCCGACCTCCCGAACGACTCCCGCGTCGTGCAG
This sequence comes from Streptomyces sp. NPDC018693, assembly GCF_044391385.1. Taxonomy (NCBI): domain Bacteria; kingdom Bacillati; phylum Actinomycetota; class Actinomycetes; order Kitasatosporales; family Streptomycetaceae; genus Streptomyces; species Streptomyces sp. NPDC018693. Next base: position 253,386 of record NZ_JBIRZZ010000005.1, read on the forward strand.
GAGGAGGTCTTCGGCCCGGTCCTCACCGTCCAGCCCTTCGACAGCGAGGACGAGGCCGTCGCCCTCGCCAACTCCACGCCGTACGGCCTGGCCTCCGGCATCCAGACCAGCAGTCTGACCCGCGCCCACCGGATCGCCGACCGGCTCCGGGCCGGGATCGTCTGGATCAACGACTGGGCGATGCTCGACCCGGCCGTCCCCTTCGGCGGCGTCAAGAACTCCGGCTTCGGCCGCGAGTACGGCCCCGAGGCGCTCGCCGCCTACACCAAGGTCAAGTCCGTCGTCGTCTCCCTCGACTGAGCGCACCCCTCAAGGAGTCGGAACCATGCCCCTGACCACCCGAGCCGCCGTCGTCGAGTCGGGCGGAGCGCCCTTCACCTTCTGCGACGTCGTCCTCGACGACCCCGGACCGCACGAGGCCGTCGTCCGCATGGCCGCCGCCGGGCTGTGCCACACCGATCTGACCGTGGCGAGCGGCGGACTGCCCTTCCCGCTGCCCGGGGTCCTCGGCCACGAGGGCGCCGGCGTCGTCGAAGCGGTCGGCTCCGCCGTCACCGGGATCGCCCCCGGCGACCACGTGGTGCTGTCCTTCACCTCCTGCGGCGACTGCCGCAACTGCGCCGGCGGCCACCCCGCCTACTGCTCGACCTGGCTGCCCCTCAACCTCCTCGGCGGCCGCCGCGCCGACGGCACCGCCACCATCAGCCGGGGCGACGAACCCCTCGGCGGCCACTTCTTCGGCCAGTCCTCCTTCGCCGAACGGGCACTCGTCGACGAGCGCAGCCTGGTCAGGGTCGACCCCGACGTCCCGCTCGCGTCGATCGCCCCGCTGGGCTGCGGGGTGCAGACCGGCGTCGGCGCCGTGTGGAACGTACTGAGGCCGAAGACCGGCAGCACGGTCGTCGTGCTCGGCGCCGGCGCCGTCGGCCTGTCTGCGGTCATAGCGGCCGCGCTCACCCCGGCCACCACCATCGTGGCCGTCGACCGGGTCGCCGAACGCCTCGATCTCGCCCGGGAGCTGGGCGCCACCGACACCGTCGACGCGTCCGCGACCGACCTCGGCGAGGCCCTCGCCGACCTCACCGCCGGACAGGGCGCCGACGGAGTCGTCGAGACCACCGGCAACGTGGCCGTCCTGCGCCAGGGCGTCGACGCGCTCGCGGCCCGCGGCACCCTCGTCGTCGTAGGGGCCCCGCCCTTCGGCACCGAAGTCGCCCTGGACGTCAACGGGTTGCTCACCGGCAAGCGGGTCGTCGGCCTCACCCTCGGCGACAGCGAGACCCGCAGCTTCATCCCGGCCCTGGTGAAACTCGTCAAGGAGGGCCGGCTCCCGCTGCACCGTCTGATCTCCGCGTACCCCTTCACGGACCTCGACCGGGCGGTACGGGACATGAGCGCGGGCAAGGCGGTCAAGCCCGTCCTCACGTTCTGACCCGCCCCGCGGGCCACTGAACGTTTCCGGCCACCACCGCGTCGAAGGATCATCGACACAACCGGTGGAACAGGGGCGGGAATGCGCAGAGGGCTCGTAGTGGTGACGGTGCTGGCGGCCGTGACGACCGGGGCGTGCACCGACGACGGCCGAGAAGGCATGGTCGTCCAGGGCACGCCCCCGGCGACGCCGTACAGCGGCCGCCTGGACATACCCGCCCGGGAACAGGACGAGTACTCCCAGGAGGCCATCCGCCAGGCGTCCGGCGCCGCGGGGCGGGCACTGGAGTGCGACACCGGGATCTTCCACGGCAACGGACCCGACGGCTGGAACGAGAGCGACGGCGGCGACACCCCCGAGGACGGCCTGGCGCTCTACTTCGACCTCTTCACGCCCCAGGTCCCCCGGCAGGGCTACCGCGTGGAGCGACGGGAGGCCGACCGCGTCCTCTACTCCTACGATGTCGGCGGCCGCACCAAGGTGGCGGTCGTGGTCGCCAAGGACCAGCGGGACCGGCCCGGTTGGGGGCCGGAGACCAGCGCCTCCTGCGACCCCGCCGAACTCCCGGAGGGCGTCGGCGACGACGAGTGGTACGAGATCTGGACGGACAGCGACGGCAGACGGCTGCCGGTGGCCGAGATCCACACCTCCACCGGCCCGGAGCACTGCAACTGGCAGAGCGCACGCTTCCTCGACCTGGGCCGGCACCCGGACCGCCGGACGTACGTCCGCGACCCGCACGGCGTCCTCGCACGGGACATGCTCACCACCCCGTACGACGGCGACGCACGCCTGCCCGCCGACGCGCGCGACACCGGATACCGCCACCAGGACTGGCAGTTGTGGCTGACGGACGACCCTACGACGGCGTACGTCCGCACCCCGGACGGCGTCGAGGCGTGGCCCGCGCTGCGGGAGGACGTGGCCTGCTACTGAGGCTTCAGCGGCTGGCGTGCAGCGCCACCAGCAACTGCCAGACCTGGTCGGCGATCTCGGCGGGGCCGGCCTCCAGCAGGCCGTGCAGCCAGTCCGCCAGCACCCCGGCGAAGGTGGCGGCGACCGCCGAGGCGACCAGCGGCGCGTCCGGGGCGCCCGCGCGGGTGCGCTCGCGCAGGCTGTAGGCCCGTAGATCCCGGTGCAGCACCAGGCCGAGGGGCCCGCCGCCGCCCGGGGCGAGCAGGGTGCGGTACAGACCGGTGTGCGGGGTGAGCGAGGCGAAGAACTCCGCCAGCGCCGCCGGCGCGCGCATCGGGTCCGGCCGCCCCTGCCAGGCGTGCAGGGCCTCCACCGCCTCCCGCACGACGTCCGCGCAGGCGTCGACGGCGAGCGCCTCCAGGTCGGCGTAGTGCACGTAGAACGTGGCCCGGCCGACCCCGGCCCGGCGCACCAGCGCGGCGACGCTGACCTCCTCCAGTGGCCGCTCGGCGCACTCGTCCAGCAGGGCCGCGCGCAGCCGCGCCCGGGTGCGGGCCGCTCGCGGGTCCTCGGGTGCCGCGCGGGTCACTGCGCCAGCAGTACGGCGGCCAGGGCGACCGCGCCGGGCAGGGCCTGCGCGGCCAGGATGCGCACATGTGCGGTGACCGCGCCGTACACCCCGGCGACGACCACACAGGACAGGAAGAAGACCTGGGCGCGGAAGCCGGTCGGGTCGTCGGCGACCAGGCCCCAGACCAGGCCCGCCGCCAGGAAGCCGTTGTAGAGCCCCTGGTTGGCGGCCATCGCGGCGGTCCGGCTCGCCATCTCGCGGTCGAGGCCGTGGAAGGACATCCCCGGCTTCTTCTGCCACAGGAACATCTCCAACACCAGGATGTACGCGTGCAGTGCGGCGACCAGGCCCACCAGCACGTTCGCGACCGTTTCCATCGACTCTCCCCTCGCCCACTTCATGGACAGGTGTCCACGACAGGGGCACTATACCTGGACAGCTGTCTATGAAGTTGCCGCCGTGTCCCGGCGCAGCCGCAGTGCCCGCAGCGCGAGCTGGATCTCGAACCGGGCGAGCGGATCCTGGAGCTGGGCGCCGAACAGCTCGTCCAGCCGGCGCATCCGGTAGCGCACCGTCTGCGGGTGCACGGCGAGCCGCTCGGCGACCTCGCCCGCGTTGTGGCCGCAGCTCAGCCAGCTCAGCAGGGTCTCCGCCAGCCGCTCACGCTGCGGCGGGCGCACCTGACGCAACGGCCGGAGCCGGCGCTCGGCCAGGGCGTCCACCAGGGCCGCGTCGCGCAGGAGCAGAAGCGTGGAGAGGTGGTCCCGGCAGCGCACCAGCCCCGTGTCCGCCAGGACGCCCCGCCGCATCAGATCCAGCGCCTCCGCGGCCCAGCGCAGGGAGCGAGCGCCCTCTCGCAGCCCCACCGTCGGGCCCATCGCCGCACGCAGCCCCTGCAGCGCCCCGGCCACCGTCCGCGCCCGTCCGGGCCCCTCCGGGTCGGGCACCACCACCGTCGCGGGCTGCACAGCGAACCGGGTCAGGAACTCCGGCGGCACGATCGGCCCGGCCGCGGTCGGCGCGCCGGTGTCGACCGCCACCACCGCCGGCTCCTTCGGCACCGGCCAGCGCGCGCTGTGCGCCAGGTGCGCGATCGCCTCCGCCGAGGCCGCCGGGTCCGCGGTCAGCAGGTCGATCAGCCGGGACCGCCGCTGCCGCAGCTCGCCGGCCGCGTGCAGCCGGGCCTCGGTGTAGCCGGCGGTCGTCGCGGCGGCCATCTCGTCCAGATGGACGAACAGCGCCTCGCCGAAGGCGGCCAGTACCTTGCGCGGCAGCAGATCGGCGTCCACCAGGGCGTTCACCCTGCGCCAGGTCACCCGTGCGCCCAGGCGCAGCGCCGACTGGAACGAGTCCAGGCTGCGGCCCTCCTCCGCCTCCCCGCGCCCGATGCGCTCGTACGTGGCCTGCACCGGCTCCCAGTCCCGGTCCGGGTTCGCCATCCGCTCCAGGAACCCGCGCAGCGCGTGGTCGACTCCCCGGTGCACGGCCTGCATGTAGGTGTCGTCGGCGGGGCGCGCGTACTCGGGGATCTCGGTGCGGATCGCCTCGACGACCTCCTCGGTGATGTCGGCGAAATACGGTCTGAGACGGGCGTGCAGACGCGCCGGCAACTCCTCGAACGGGCCGCCCCCCATGTGGTCGACCTCCGCGGCTCTCTTCGGCACGGCGGTGACGATACCGGCCGGTAACACGCGGGTCTCATCACCGCCGGACAGTCCCCGGGGGTGGAACTGTCCGGCGGTGACAAGGCGGGCGGGGGACGGTGGGCGACGCCACACTGGTGCCATGACCTCAGCACCCGCACGTGCCGCCAAGCAGCGCAAGCTCGACACCCTGCACCGGCTGGAACACGACGTCGACGCGTGGGTCGCCACCGCCGCCGAGGACGGCTCGGCCCCCTACCTCGTGCCGCTCCCCTTCGTCTGGGACGGTGCCACGCTGCTGATCGCCACCCCCGCCGCCGGCGTCACCGGCCGCAGCCTGCGCACCACCGGCCGGGCCCGGCTCGGCATCGGCCCGACCCGTGACGCCGTCCTCGTCGAGGCCACCGCCGACGCCGTGGCGCCGCTCGACCTCCCGGAGGAGGACGCCGAGATCTTCGCGGCCAAGGCCGGCTTCGACCCCCGCGAACTCGCCACCCCCTACCTCTACTTCCGCCTCCACCCCCACCACATCTCGGCCTGGCGCGACCCGAACGAGCCGGCCGACCGCGACCTGATGCGCGACGGCGAGTGGCTGGTACCCGACTGACCGGACGGCTTCCGCAGGCACCCGAACCGACGAGCCCGCACCCACCGCCCACCCAGGCCGCACGCGCGCCGCGACTGGGTGCCAGGCTCCCGTGGCCCGGCTGTTGTCGGGCTGCTGGGCCCCACCCCGCGTTGTCGGCTGTTGTGGGGCTGTGGGTGCCACGCCGGGCGGTTCCCGTTGCGTCTGCGGCCGTTGCCGGGCTGCTGGACCTGCCCCCGGGGGCTGCCCGGCGCGCGCGGGAGGGTCCGGCTGGTGGAGACGGCTGGTGGGATTCCAGCCGCAGGCTGTGAGGTCAGGCGCGGCCGTTGTCGGGCTGTTGGGCCCGCCCCGGGTCACCGTGTGTCGGCTGTTGGGGGACTGGTGCCGCGCCGGGCGGTTCCTGTTGTGTCTGCTGGCCGGGCGCGGCCGTTGCTGGGCCGCGGGCCCTGCCCCCCGGGGGCTCCTCGGCGCGCGTGTGGGCCGGGTCCGACTGTTGGTGGGCTGCCGGCCCCCGCTCCGGCCGTCCCCGCCATTGCCGAGGGCAGGCTCCGGTGCCGGCCGGTTGGCTCGCGGTGCAGGTGGCGGGGTCAGGCTCGGCCGCTGCTGGGCTTCTGTTTCGGATCCTTGGGGGGCTTGGCCGGCCAGACGCCCGTGGAGCGTTCGATGGCCTTCGCGCCCGTGCGGTCGGCGGCGCTGCGGACCACCGCGAAGATGGCGCCCTGGATCGCCGCGGCCAGCAGCACCTCGCCCCAGCCCCGGTCGCGGTCCAGCGGGTCGGGCGCGTCGTCCTCGTGCCGCAGGGCCTGCCAGGTCTTGCGGAAGGCGTAGGCCGCCAGTGCCCCGCCCGCCCAGCCGAACGCGATCCCGACGGGCTGGTAGACGAGGGACAGTTTCCGCTTCTTCGTCACGTGCGCCTCCTTGTGTGTGCCTACGATCATCGGTCAGCGTCGCGCTCCGCGCCCGCGGACACCCGTCAGGGCCGCCCGGAGGAAGGGACCGCCTCCTGCGCGCGCACGGGCCCGGGCGGTGTCCCGTCCCCGAACGGCCGGCCGCCGAGCTCCTCCCGGTGATGCGGCGCGAGCCACCCGGACAGATCCGGTCCGAGCGGGACGATACGCGTCGGGTTGATGCCCGAGTGGACCTGGTAGTAGTGCCGCTTGATGTGGTCGAAGTCGACGGTGTCCCCGAAGCCGGGCGTCTGGAAGAGATCGCGCGCGTACCCCCACAGCACCCGGTTCTCCGTCAGCTTCCAGCGGTTGCACTTGAAGTGACCGTGATAGACCGCGTCGAACCGGACCAGGGTGGTGAACAGCCGGATGTCCGCCTCGGTGATGGTCTCACCGACCAGGTAGCGCCGCCGGGCCAGCCGGCCGGCGAGCGCCTCCAGCCGCCGGAAGAGCGCCGCGCACGCCGCCTCGTACTCCTGCTGCCCGTTGGCGAACCCGGCCCGGTACACCCCGTTGTTGACGTCCTCGTGCACCTCGGCCGCCACCGCGTCGATCTCGTCCCGCAGCCGCTCGGGGTAGAGATCCGGCGCCCCGGGCCGGTGCCAGGCGGTCCACTCCGTGGCGAGGTCCAACGTGATCCGCTGGTAGTCGTTGGTGACCAGCCGCCCGCTGGGCACGTCCACGATCGCGGGCACGCTCACCCCGCCGGGGTACTCCGACTCCCGCCTGTCGTACGCCTCGCTGAGAAAGCGGATGCCGAGCACGGGATCCCGGCCGTCCGGATCCAGCGTGAAGCGCCAGCTGCGGTCGTCCTGGATCGGATCGGCGACAGCCATCGACAGGGCGTCCTCCAGGCCCAGCAGCCGACGGGAGATCACCGCCCGGCTCGCCCAGGGGCAGGCACGGCTCACCACCAGCCGGTAGCGGCCGCGCTCCACCGGCCAGCCGTCCCGGCCGTCCGCCGTGATCCGGTCGGTGAAATGGCTCGGCGACCGTCGGAACGCCTTGTGGCCGTACGCCGCGTTGCCGTCGCCCCCAGTGCTCATGGTTCCTCCCGAGTTCATGGGACCTTGTCCCTGTCCTGCTCCCCGCGTTCCCCGTTTTCCACTCGGCGGCACGGTATGGGCGCGCCGGGCCGGGGCAGTCGACGTAGGTGAGCGGGACACGTTCGACGAAGCCGGAAGCCGCGCGCGGGGCCACCGCCCGCGCATCCGACCGCCGTACGCGCGTCACCGTGCTGGTGGCCCTCGCGGCCAATCTGCTGATCGCGGTGGCCAAGGCCGTCGGCGGCCTGGTCGCGGGCTCGCCCGCGCTGCTGTCGGAGGCCGCGCACTCGGTGGCCGACAGTCTCAACGAGGTCTTCCTCCTCGCCGCCCTGCGCCGCAGCCGCCGCCCGGCCGACCAGCGCCACCCCTTCGGCTACGGCAAGGAACGCTTCTTCTGGTCGCTGCTCGCCGCCGTGGGGATCTTCGTGATGGGCGGCTGCTTCTCCTTCTTCCAGGGCGTCGAGGCCCTGCGCGGCGGCACCCAGGAGCACTTCCGAGGCTATGTCGCGGGCCTGATCGTGCTCGGCACCGCGCTCCTCGCCGAGGGCGTCTCGCTGGTGCGCGCCCTGCACCAGGTGCGCCGGCAGGGCGGCCGGACCGCCGGGATGCGCGACCCGGCCCTGCGTACGGTCGTCGCGGAGGACGGCACGGCCGTCCTCGGTGTCACACTGGCCGCCTCCGGAATGGTCCTGCACATGGTCACCGGCCGGGTGGTGTGGGAGGCGGCGGCCTCGTTCGCGATCGGCGCGCTTCTCGTCCTCGTCGCCTACCGCCTCGGCCGCGAGGCCCGCGACCAACTGATCGGCGAGGCCGCCGACCCCGAGGCCGGCCGCCGTATCCGGGAGCTGCTGCGGGCCCAGCCGGAGATCGACAGCGTGGAGGCCCTCTACACGATGAAGACCGGGACGGACTCCGCCCTGGTGGCCGCCAGGGTCGATCTCGTACCCGGCATGGACAGTGAGCAGGTCGAGGTGGTGGCCGACCGCATCAAGAGGTCGGTGTCCCGGACCGTGCCCGAGGCCGACGAGATCTTCCTCGACATCACCGACCGTCCCGCGCGCGCGGCGCACGAGAGCCCCGCCGCGACGGGGGAGCGCGGCGGGGCCTGATCCTCGGGTGCCCGCCCCTGCCGGGTTCATGCCCGCCGCCCCGGATTGCCGAACCGCCTCACGCCACCATCCCCACCGCCAGCCCCGCGATCACCGCCCCGGACACCAGCCCCGTGACCAGCCGCCCCCGGTGTCCGGTCGGAGCGCGGCCCAGCAGGGCACCGCCCCCGGCGAGGAAGAGCTGCCTGCTGGCCGAGGCGGCGAACGCGGCGAGGACGAACACCCCCTGCTCCAGCGGCCGGAGGGTGTCCGTGGTGCCGCTGCCCACGACGAGGGCGGCGAAGTAGATCACGGTGATCGGGTTGAGGAGGGTGATCCCGAGGAGTGCCAGATAGGCCCGGGCCGCCGTCGGCGGGGGCGGCGCGGACCGGGTGGCGAGCCGGTGTTCCCGGTATGCGCGGACGGCCGCGACGACACTCCGCGCGGCCAGCACGAGCAGCACCGCCGCCGAGGCCCAGCGCAGCGGTACCAGCGCCGGCCGCAGACCGGCCGCCAGCGCCGAGCCGCCCAGGACGGCCGCGAGCGCGTAGAGCCCGTCGGCGGTGGCGACGCCGAGTGCGGCGCACGCTCCGGTGCGCAGCGAGGTGCGGGCGGTGAGGGAGACGAGGTAGGTCGCGACGGCGCCGACGGGCACGGCGATGCCGTAGCCCGCGATGAGGCCCGCGACGAGCGCGGTCGTCACCGGCGCGTGGGACCGGGCCTCCCGGGACGGCGGGGCTGCTGCTGCCGGCGCGCCGGACGGGCGGGGGCGGACAGCGGCAGCGGCATCGCGTCGACGGAGCTCATGGCCGGATCCTGCGTCCCACCGCTCCCCGTCGGCAACCGAATTGCGCCGCCCCGGCCCCGGCCTTCTCCCCATCCGCCCGATCCCCCTGCCGGAGCGACCGCCAACCCGCGCTACGACGGTCAGGCCCGCGCCTCGATCGGCAGCCCGTGCCACGACCATCAGACCCGCGCCTCGATCGGAGCCCGCAGCCTCGATCGGCAGCCCGTGCCACGACCATCAGGTCCGCGCCTCGATCGGCAGCCCGTGCCACGACCATCAGGTCCGCGCCTCGATCGGCAGCCCGTGCCACGACCATCAGACCCGCGCCTCGATCGGAGCCCGCAGCCTCGATCGGCAGCCCGTGCCACGAGCATCAGGCCCGCGCCTCGATCGGAGCCCGCCGCCTCGATCGGGAGCCCGCGTTACGACGGTCACGCCCGGGCCAGCAGCAGCCGTGCCGCCGTGCGCGCCTCGGCGGCCGGCTCGGTGCCACCCGTGATGCCCGCCGTGACCATGGCGCCCTCGGCGAGCAGATGGAGTTGCCCGGTCAGCGCGCCGGGCAGCCCGGCGTCCGCCACCAGCGTGCCCAGCCAGTCGCGGAACGCCCGCTTGTGCGCGCGCACCTGGTCCGCCACCGGGTGGGACCGGGCACCCAGTTCGCCGTAGGAGTTGATCCATGCGCAGCCGCGGAAGTCCTCCTCGCCGAACCACCGCTCCAGCCAGTCGAAGACGGCCAGGATCCGCCGTTCCGGGTCCGCGTACCCCTCCACATGCCGCGCGAGCGACCCGCGCCAGCGCACGTCGCGCCGCTCCAGATAGGCCACCACCAGCTGCTCCTTGGCCGGGAAGAGCTGGTAGAGCCGCTTGAGCGAGACCCCCGACGCGCCGCGGATGTCGTCCATGCCGACGGACTGGATGCCCCGGCCGTAGAAGAGCTTCTCGGCCGCGTCCAGGGCCTGTTCACGGGCGGTGGCGCTGTCCATGTCCGGAGTCTCCTTGACGTGAGAACGTACGTTCTCCTACGGTAGCAGCCCAGTGGAGAACGCACGTTCTCCCTTGGTTTGCCGCCGAGTTGAGTCCCCGTCCCGGAGGTGGTCATGACGACCCGCCCGCCCCTTCCGCCGTTCACCCGCGAGACCGCCCAGCAGAAGGTGCAGGCGGCCGAGGACGCCTGGAACACCCGCGACCCGCACAGGGTCGCGCTCGCCTACTCGCGGGACTCGGTGTGGCGCAACCGCGACACCTTCCTCACCGGCCGCGCCGAGATCGCCGAGTTCCTCACCGCCAAGTGGGCCCGTGAGCGGGAGTACGCGCTGCGCAAGGACCTCTGGGCCTTCGACGGCAACCGCATCGCCGTCCGCTTCCAGTACGAGTCCCTCGACGCCGACGGCCAGTGGTGGCGCTCGTACGGCAACGAGCTGTGGGAGTTCGACGAGCACGGCCTGATGGCCCGCCGCGAGGCCGCCATCAACGACGTGCCGATCGAGGAGAGGGACCGCCGCATCCTCGGCCCGCGCCCCGAGGCCGAGCGCGGGCAGACCTTCCCGCTGCGCTAGATTCGCGCGTCGCTAGGGTCGTCCCGTGACCGAACAGGACGCGAAACCCTTCCTCTACGTCGTCGTCTGCGCCGCCGGTGTCGCGGCGGACGTCGGCGAACTGATCGCCGCGGCCCAGGAGCGGAACTGGGAGGTCGGCGTCATCGCGACCCCGGTCGCCATGAACGGCTTCTTCGACACCGCCGCCGTCGAGTCCCGCACCGGCCGCCCCATCCGCTCCGCCTGGCGTCGGCCCGGCGACCCGCGCCCGTTCCCCGCCCCCGACGCCGTCGTCGTCGCCCCCGCCACCTTCAACACGATCAATAAGTGGGCGGCGGGCATGGCCGACACGCTCGCCCTCGGCACCCTCTGCGAGGCGTCCGGCCTGGGCGTCCCCATCGCCGTTCTGCCCTGTGTGGCCGACGCGTTGACCTCCCACCCCGCCTACCGGGAGTCCCTGACCCGGCTGCGCGCGATGGGCGTCCGCTTCGGCGATCCGTACGCCGGGCAGGCGGGGGAGTTCGGCTGGGCGCGGGCACTGGACCTGCTCTAGCCGCGGGGCCGGCCCTTCGGGCGGACGACGCGACTTTCGCAATACGCCCTAGTGCGCACCACCTGCGGCGAACTCCGTCCCGCACGGTCCCGCCCCCTCGCTCTCCGGCAGCACGACCCGCTCCCCGCGCATGGACAGCGTCCGGTAGTACCCGCCGATCCGCTCGGCGGAAGCCCCCACGTAGTGCCCGATGAACGACCGCCGGAATCGAGCGGAACGATTCGGCTGAGATCCGTGCACCAGGGTCCCGTTGAAGAACAGCACATCTCCGGGCGTCATATCGACCGGCACGGCCGACAGACCGGCCGGCGGTGGCACGTACTCCCGCGCGAACGACACCTCCGCGTCCGCCGTCTCCGGACAGAACAAGTCCATCTCGTGCGTACCGGGGACCACTTCGAGCCCCCCGTTGTCCCGGCCGATCACATCGCAGGCGATCCAGGCGGCCACACAGGTGCCCGGCTCGACCCGCAGATAGAAGTTGTCCTGGTGCAGCGCCTGCCCCCGCGCACCCGGCGGCTTGAAGTAGAACATGCTCTGCGCTGCCAGCACCTCCTCACCCAGCAGCACCTCCACGACCTCCCGCAGCCGCACGTCCAGCAGCACGCCCCGCGCCAGGCCGCTGATCTCGTGCGGCTGCATCACCCGGGGAAACCGGTCCAGCGGATCGTTCCCCGCCCGCGGCTCGAAGTGCCCCGGCACCGCCCCGCCCGCGTGCAGTGCCGCGAACTCGGCACGCACCGCCTCGATCTCGTCGTACCCGAACATCCCGCGGACGACGGTGAACCCGTCCCCCCGGTACTGCCGCACCATGTCCCTGCCGGTCATGCGTGCCTCCTCGGTGCGCTGTGCTGCCGGCCGCCCGCCACGCTAGGCCGCGGACGTCGTACGGAGGATGCCCATGCGTGCTGAGGACTTGCCCGAGACTGCCGCGCCCGGGGATCCCTCTCCGCCGCCCGGGCTGGTCGTGGTCGGACATTTCGACCGAGGCGCCGGATACGCGGTCGACCGGCCGACGGGATCGGACAGCTGGCTGTTCATCTGGACGACCGGAGGACAGGGCCTGCTGCGGCAGGGCGGTGCCGGGACGAGCGCGGGCGCGGGCACCCTGGTGGCGCTCGCCCCTGGTGTGGCGCAGCGCTACGCCGTCGCGCCCGGTGCCCGCGGCTGGCGCTTGTGGTGGGTCCACGGCCCGGCCCGCCCCACCTGGACGCCATGGTTGCGCCCGTACGACCTCGGCGACGGCCTGTATGCCCTGGGCCCCGTCCCGGCCGGACTGCACGCCCGCATCGAAGCCGCCTTCCACCGCATGCTCGACGACGCCCGCCGCCCCGCACCCGAGCCCGCACCGCCTGTCGGCGGCGACCCGGAACCGGTCGCCCTCGCCCATGACACCGCCGCCCGGGAACTCGCCCTGTGCGCACTGGAGGAGGCCCTCCTCCTCGCCACCTCCTCGGTGCGAACGCCCGCTGCCCCGCCCGGTGTCGACGAGCGGATCCACCGTGCCGAGGCGCTGATCACGGCCGACCCCGGCGCCCCGCACACCGTGCGCTCCCTCGCCGCGGCGGTGTCGCTGTCGCCCTCCCGTTTCGCGCACCTGTTCACGGAGCAACTAGGCCGGTCGCCGATGCGGGCCCTGCGCGAGGCGCGGCTGCGCCATGCCGCCCGGCTGCTGGAGGCCACCGACCTGCCCGTGGCGCGGGTCGCGGCCGCCTCCGGATTCTCCGGACCCTTCCACTTCACCCGGGCCTTCCACGCCCGATACGGCAGGCCGCCCGGCGCGTACCGGAACGGAACCCGGCCGGAAATCCCCCTGTCGAAAATGGACACCAATACCGTGACCGTCCGCAAAGACCCCGGGGAATGACCGCTTTATTGACCTCCCGTCAAATCTCGGACACCGCGGGTGATGCGCAAAATCACAGGATCCCTTGTTCCTGCTCCGCTGCCTGTGCAAAGGTGCAGGAGGCCCCTCCCGTCCACCCCCCACGCTTCAAAAGAGCTGCCCACGGCGGACGTCCGAGATGCCTCAAACCCCGTCACATACCCCTTGGTATGGACTTTGTGTCAATGTCCCCCGGAGGAATGCGGACGTGAAAGACGCAGGCATGTCGAATTCCCCGACTTCTGCGCGCCGCCTCGACGCGACGGACGAACAACTGAGCGCCGAGCTGAAGAACTGGACGGGCGCCTCACCCGCGCCGCACCCCGTCGGTGAACTGCTGGACCGGCACTGGGAGGCGGCCTTCGCCTACGCCAGGCTGTGCACCGAGGGGGAGCGCGCCGCCGGCATGCTCACCACGGCCGCGTTCACCCGGCTGTTCGGCGAGTCCCTGCGGCAGAACGGTCCGAGCGCCGCGTGGCGCCCCCAACTGCTGGTCACCGTGCGCCGGATAGCCACCGAGTGGGACGGCGACGGCCGCCGCGAGCTGCTCCACCCCGAGCTGCGCGCCGCACAGGGCGACGGTGAACGCCTCGCCGCCCGGCTGCTGCCGCCCGTGCACCGCCGTCTGCTCGCCCGCGCCTTCCAGCGGCTTCCCCAGTCCTCCCGCTGCCTGCTGTGGCACACCGAGGTGGAGGGCGAGCCACAGAGCGTGCCGGCCGCGCTCCTCGGCCTGGACGCCGAAGGCGTGCGCGCCGAACTGCGCCGCGCCCATGACCGGCTGCGCGAGGAGTGCCTCCAGGTCCACCGCGAACTCGCCCTCGACGAGGACTGCCACCGCTACCACCGGCTGCTCGACGTCACCTGCCGGCGCGGCGGACCCGACATGGACCCCGACCTGAACGGCCACCTCACCCGGTGCCGGCACTGCGCGCACACCGCCGACCAACTGCGCCGCTTCGACGGGGGACTCGGCCTCGCCCTCGCCGAGGGCGTCCTCGGCTGGGGCGCCGGCGCCTACGTCGAAGGCCGCACGACCCGGCCCGAGGAGCCCGCCGACCATCCGGCCGCCGCCGTCGGGACCAGCGAGACCGGCGAAGCCGGCGAAGCGACCGAGGCCGTGACCGGCAGATCGCGCCGGTCCCTCCACCGGGCCGCCCGCCGCGCCCGGCGCCGCAACCTCGCCGTGGCCGTCCTCACCGTCAGCGCACTGATCGCCCTGCCCCTGGTGCTGTGGTCCACCCTCGGCTCCGACGGCGGATCCGGTACGCCCGCCGCCGGCGACGCCGCCGAGCAGCCCGGCACCGGCTCCACCGGCGCCGGCCCCTCCTGGATCGGCGCCGCCGAGACCGACAGCGCCCCGCTGCGCGGCCGCCTCCACAACGTCGCCTCGGGGCTGTGCGTGGGCCTCGCCGGCGCCAAGGCGGTCCCCGATGCCGAGGCCGTGCTCGGCCCCTGCTCCACCACCGCCACACAGCAGTGGTCGTACGAGGCCGACGGCCTGCTGCGCAACGGCGCCGACCCCGACCTGTGCCTCGACTCGCACCTCGGCCACTCCGTGCGCCTGACCGCCTGCACGGCCGCCACCGCGCCCGGCGGCCTCGACATCCGCTACGACTTCACCCTCCAGGGCACCCTGGTCCCGCGCTGGGACCAGGACCTGGCGCTCACCCCCGCCGCCACCGACGGCTCGGGCATCCTGGTCGCGAAGAATCGCACCGACACCACCGTCCAGCGCTGGGTGATCGACACCTCCCGGCCCGAGCCGCAGCTCCAGATCGTCAACTGGGGCGCGGAAGCCACCCCGAGTCCGACACCCCGCCCGAAAGCGGCCAAGCCCCCGACCCCGGCGGCCACGCCGACCGCCCCGAAGCCGACACCCACACCCACGCCGACGCCCACCCCCACCTGTTCGTACGACAACCCGTACGCGTGCGGCTGGGGCGGCTGGGGCGACGGGTACGGCGGACGCGACGGCGGTGACGGCTGGGGCGGCGGCTACGGTCCCTGGGGCGGTGGCCGCCGCTGAGCGGCCGCCACCCGGGGGCGGTCACTCCTCCTCGACCAGCGCCAGCTCCGCCCAGATGGTCTTGCCCTCGGCGGTGTGCCTGCTGCCCCACCGCCGGGTGAGCTGGGCGACCAGCAGCAGGCCCCGGCCGCCCTCGTCCCAGGTCTTGGCCCGGCGCAGATGCGGGGCGGTGTGGCTGGTGTCGGACACCTCGCAGATCAGCGTCGTCGTGTCGTGGATCAGCCGGAGCCGGATCGGGTGGGCGCCGTAGCGGATGGCGTTGGTGACCAGCTCGCTCACCACCAGCTCCGTGGTGAAGGTCGCCTCGCTCAGCCCCCACTCGTCCAGCTGCGCCACGACCTGCTTGCGGATCGGCGCGACCAGCGCCGGGTCGGCGGGGATGTCCCAGGTGGCGACCTGGGTGGCGGGCAGCCCCCGGGTGCGCGCCAGCAGCAGGGCCACGTCGTCGGCGGCGCCGCCCGTCGGCAGCACGGCGCGCAGCACCCGGTCGCAGGTCTCGTCCAGGGAGTCGGAGTACGCCGCCAGTGCCGCGCACAGCCGCCGGTGCCCGGCCTCGGAGTCCTGGTCGCGCGACCCGGTCAGACCGTCGGTGTAGAAGGCGAGCACACTGCCCTCGGACAGCCGCAGCTCGGCCGACTCGAAGGGCAGCCCGCCCAGGCCCAGCGGGGGACCGGCGGGCAGCTCCACCTGGCGCGGCGCACCGCCCGGCGCCAGCAGCACGGGCGGGGGATGCCCGGCCCGGGCCAGGGTGCAGCGGCGCGACACCGGGTCGTACACCGCGTACAGACAGGTCGCGCCGAGCTCGCCGGGGCTGCCCTCGCCGCCGGCCTCCTGCGACAGCCGGACGACCAGGTCGTCGAGGTGGGTGAGCAGCTCGTCGGGCGCCAGGTCGATGTCGGCGAGCGTGCGCACGGCGGTGCGCAGCCGGCCCATGGTCGCCGACGCCTGGATGCCGTGCCCGACGACATCGCCCACGACCAGGGCCACCCGCATCCCGGACAGCGGGATCACGTCGAACCAGTCGCCGCCCACCCCGGCGCGCGCGGCCGGCAGATAGCGGGACGCGGCGTCGACAGCGGCCGTGTGCGGCAGGGTGCGCGGCAGCAGGCTGCGCTGGAGGGCGAGGGCCGTCTCGCGTTCCCGGGAGAACCGGCGCGCGTTGTCGACGCAGAGCGCGGCCCGCGCGGTGATCTCCTCGGCGAGCAGCACATCGTCCGCGGCGAACGGGTCGGGCCGCCGGAACCGGGTGAGCACCGCGACGCCCAGCGTGACGCCCCGCGCGCGGATCGGGACGGACATCGTGGAGTGGATCCCGTACTCCCGTACCCGCGCCCGGCGCAGTGTGTCCCGGGCGAGCCACTGGTCCAGGTCGCCGCGCGGGACCGAGCCGACGATGGTCCGGCCCGCCACCAGCGAGTCGGCCTGCGGCGACCCGGCGGGGTACTCCTGGACCTCGCCGGGCTTGGCCACTGCCTCCGGGCTGCCCGGCGTCACCGACCGGTGGGCGGCCCGGCGCAGACTCACCGGGGCGGTCGCCCGCGCCGGGGGGTCGCCGTCCTGCGGGTCCAGCAGGTCGACGCTGACGAAGTCGGCGAGCGCGGGCACGCACACATCGGCCAGCTCCTGCGCCGTGCGGATCACGTCGAGGGTGGTGCCGATGCGTACGCTCGCCTCGTTGACCAGCTGGAGCCGCTCACGGGCCAGGTAGTGCTCGGTGAAGTCGTGGGCGGCCAGGGACACGCCCCGCACCCGGCCCCGCGCGTCGGTGACCGGCGCCATCCGGGCCAGCCACGCGTGCGCGTGCTTCTCGCCGCCGGTGCGCAGATACGTCTGGACGTCCTCGGCGCGGCCGCTGGTGAGCACCCGCAGCATGTGCCGCTCCAGTTCCTCGCTCTGCGGCTTGCCGCCGATCTCGGACAGGCGCAGGCCGCGGATGCGCTCCTCGGGCAGCCCGATGGCCTGGGCCATCGCGTCGTTGATACGGCGCAGCCGCAGCTGGTCGTCGTAGACGGCGACCGCGCAGGGTGCCTGGACCAGGCCCGCCGCGCCGAGCGGATCCTCGGGGGAGTGCGGGCCGCCGGCGCCCAGCGGGGTGACCACCAGCCAGCGTCCGGGGCCGCCCTCCGGGGACGGCCGGTGATGGGCGAGCAGCCACACCGTCACCGTACGGCCCTGGCGGTGACGCAGTGCGAGCGTGCCGTCCCAGCGCGTCTCGGCGGGCACCGGCACCGAGCCGTCGGCCAGCAGGCGGGTGGCGGGACGGCCGACGACCTCCGTCGCGTCCCAGCCGAGGAGCGCGCAGGCACCGGCGTTCCACTCGACGAGGACGCCGTCGTCGTCGACGACAGCCCGTGCCGTCGCGGCATCGTCGAACGGATAGACCGGGCTCATCGTCGCCACTCCATCGCGGACACTCACAGTGACTGGGCACGTCACGCGGTCCCAGCCTAGTGCGTCGCACTTCCGCGCGGAGCCCGGCCCCCTCGGGCGACCGCCCGCCGGAGGTCACGGCCCCTCGACGTCACCGAGCGCCCCGTCGTCACCTTTGACCCGGTGCGCGGCTCCCTGCTGCGGCTGACCATGACCAGCAGCGCGCCTGGTCAAGCCCGAGGTGCGCTCCTCATCAGCAAGTTGGAGGCACAGCGGGACGTCCGGTCCGTGCGGCAGCAAGTGTCGTACGGACCGTTGACGGCATGTCACCACTCGCACAAGCATGGGCCCCGTCCGTCTCTTGGGAGCGCTCCCAAAAACCGGGGGCACCCCCGCACCTCCCCGAGGAGCCCAGACGTGCAACGACGCAGAACCAGCCTGCTCGCCCTCACCGCCCTGCTGGGCGCCGCGCTCACCGCGCTGCCCGCCCAGCAGGCCGGTGCCGACGAAGTGGAGCAGGTCAGGAACGGCACCTTCGACAGCACCGCCGACCCCTGGTGGACCAGCAATGTCACCGCCGGCCTGTCCGACGGCCGCCTGTGCGCGGACGTGCCCGGCAGCACGGTCAACCGCTGGGACTCCGGGATCGGCCAGAACGACATCACCCTGGCGCAGGGGGAGACCTACCGGTTCTCCTTCCGCGCCTCCGGCCTGCCCGACGGCCATGTGGTGCGCGCGATCGTCGGCCTGGCGGTCGCGCCGTACGACACCTGGCAGGAGGCGAGCCCGGTCCTCGACGAGGCCGGTGACACGTACTCGTACACCTTCACCTCGCCCGTCGACACCACCCAGGCGCAGGTGGCCTTCCAGGTCGGCGGCAGCGCGAACCCGTGGCGGTTCTGCCTGGACGACGTCTCCCTGCTCGGCGGGGTGCCGCCGGAGGTGTACGAGCCCGACACCGGGCCGCGGGTCCGGGTCAACCAGGTCGGCTATCTGCCCGCCGGGCCGAAGAACGCCACCCTCGTCACCGACGCCACCGGCAGGCTGCCCTGGCAGCTGAAGAACGCCCGGGGTACGACCGTCGCCCGCGGCTGGACCGTGCCGCGCGGCGTCGACGTCTCCTCCGCGCAGAACGTCCACTCGATCGACTTCGGCTCCTACCGGGCACGCGGCACCGGCTTCACGCTCGTCGCCAACGGGGAGAGCAGCCACCCCTTCGACCTCGACGCCGCCGCCTACGAACGGCTGCGCCTGGACACGGCGAAGTACTACTACACCCAGCGCAGCGGCACCCCGATCCGCGACGACCTGCGCCCCGGCTACGGCAGGGCGGCCGGCCATGTGGGCGTCGCCCCCAACCAGGGCGACTCCGCCGTGCCCTGCCAGCCCGGCGTGTGCGACTACACCCTCGACGTCACGGGCGGCTGGTACGACGCCGGTGACCACGGCAAGTACGTCGTCAACGGCGGCATCTCCACCTGGGAGCTGCTCAGCACGTACGAACGCGCGCGGCACGCCCGCACCGGGCAGCAGGACAAGCTCGGCGACGGCAGCCTCGCCATCCCGGAGAGCGGCAACAAGGTGCCGGACCTCCTCGACGAGGCCCGGTGGGAGCTGGAGTTCCTGCTGAAGATGCAGGTGCCCGACGGCGAGCCGCTGGCCGGTATGGCGCACCACAAGATCCATGACGAGCAGTGGACCGGGCTGCCGCTGATGCCGGCCGACGACCCGCAGAAGCGCGAACTGCACCCGCCGACCACCGCGGCCACCCTGAACCTGGCCGCGACGGCGGCCCAGGCGGCCCGCCTCTACCGCTCCTACGACAAGCAGTTCGCCGCCGAGGCGCTCACCGCCGCGCGCAAGGCATGGGCGGCCGCCCTCGCCCACCCCGACATCTACGCCGACCCGAACGACGGCACCGGCGGCGGGGCCTACCCCGACGACGACGTGACCGACGAGTTCTACTGGGCGGCGGCCGAGCTGTATCTGACCACGGGCGAGAAGCAGTTCCAGAACCACGTCCTGCGCTCCCCGGTCCACACCGCGGACATCTTCGGGCCGACCGGCTACGACTGGGCCCGGACCGCGGCGGCGGCCCGCCTCGACCTGGCGCTGGTGCCGAGCAAGCTGCCCGGCCGCGACAAGGTGCGCCAGTCCGTGATCAAGGGCGCCGACCGCTACCTGGCCACCTTGAAGGCACACCCGTACGGCATGCCGTACGCCCCGGCCGACAACCTCTACGACTGGGGCTCCGCCCACCAGGTCCTGCACAACGCGGTCGTCATCGCCACCGCCTACGACCTCACCGGCGCCTCGAAGTACCGTGACGGGGCCCTGCAGAGCATGGACTACATCCTCGGCCGCAACGCCCTGAACATTTCCTACGTCACCGGCTACGGCGAGGTGAACGCCCACAACCAGCACGCCCGCTGGTACGCCCACCAACTCGACCCGACCCAGCCGAACCCACCGGCCGGCACCCTCGCCGGCGGCCCCAACTCAAGCATCCAGGACCCCTTCGCCCAGTCCAAACTCCAGGGCTGCGTCGCCCAGTTCTGCTACATCGACGACATCCAGTCCTGGTCGACCAACGAACACACCATCAACTGGAACTCGGCCCTGACCCGGATGGCGTCCTTCGTGGCGGACCAGAGCTGATACTCCGGTGCTCCACCGGTTCTCCCGGCCGCTCATGAGCGGTCAGGGTGTGGAGCCGGGCCTGGTCGAGCGGCTGGTGCACCTCTGTGTACTCGCCGTGCGGCAGTCGCTTGATCAGGCCGGTCTCCCGGCCGTGCTCGACCAGCTCGCGGTCGCGGAGCTGGAGGCCCAGGCAGATGCGGCGGGTGGCGAAGAGGACGACCGCCGGGACGACGAACATACTGATGCGGACCGCCCAGGTCACGGCGTTGATCGAGAGGTTGAGGCGGTACCAGTCCGGCTGCGCGCCGGTGGACACCTGATCGGGACGGTAGGGACCGTACGCCCAGACCGGGTTGATCGTCGCCACGCCCGCGATGAGGGTGAGGACACCGAAGACCAGGAAGAAGAAGCCGCCCGCCTTCGCCAGGTACACCGGCATGAACGGGGCGCCGACCACATTGCGCTCGGTGCGACCGGGCCCGGCGAACTGGGTGTGCTTGTGGTGCACGACCAGCACGATGTGCGCCACCACCAGCGCCGCCATGACCCCGGGGATCACCAGGACGTGCAGCGAGTACAGGCGGGCGACGATGTCGTCGCCGGGGAACTCCCCGCCGAACAGGAACATCGACAGATACGTCCCGACGATCGGCACCGACAGCAGCGCGCCGTCGAGGAAGCGCAGACCGGTCCCCGACAGCAGGTCGTCCGGAAGCGAGTAGCCGAACAGTCCCTCGAACAGGCCGAGGAACAGCAGCGTCCAGCCGAACAGCCAGTTGACCTCCCGCGGCTTGCGGAACGAGCCCGTGAAGAAGTGCCGCATCATGTGCGTGAGCATCCCGGCGACGAAGATCAGCGCCGACCAGTGGTGCAGCTGCCGCATCAGCAGCCCGCCGCGCACCTCGAAGCTGATGTCGAGCGTGGAGGCGTACGCCTCGGACATCCGGACCCCGTTGAGCGGGACATAGCCGCCCTCGTACGTCACCTCGTTCATCGACGGATGGAAGAAGAACGTCAGATAGACACCGGTCAGGATCAGGACGGCGAAGCTGTACAGACAGATCTCGCCGAGCAGGAAGGACCAGTGGTCCGGGAACACCTTGCGCAGATACTTCCTGCCGAAGGTGTGGATGCCGAGCCGGCCGTCGAACCAGTCCGCGACCCGCTCACCCCGCGAGCCATCTCCGTGCCGTTCCGTGGCGCTCACGCCCCCTCGCCCTCCTTCTCACCCGTACACGCGTGTGCCGGTGAGACACCGCAGCGGGCCGGGATGTGACATCGGACGGCCCGCGTGTGACGCACGTCTCGGCCGACTCGGCGTCCCCCTCCGCCGGTACCGTTCTGTCCCATACTTGACCTGCGGATATTTACGCCCGAGTACCCGAGGAGTACCGTGAGGGCATGCCAGCTCTCAACGTGGAGTTCAGCGACCGCGAGCTAGAGGACCTCCGGCAGATCGCCAAGGAGCGCGGTACGTCCATGAAGGCCCTCGTGCGCGAGGCGGCCGCCGCCGACATCGCCCGCCACCGTGCGCTGCAGGAGGGCGCGGAAGCCTTCCGCCAGTTCTTCGCCGGTCACGCCGCCGAGTTCGCGGCCGCGTTCCCCGACGACGAATCGCCCGCCAGGGGCGAGGGGCAGGTCGCCTGACCGATGACACCCGTCATCCACATCGATGTGCCCTGGCTGCTCCAGCGCCACGAAGAGGTGCTCCCCGACCAGCCCACCGTCAACGACTTCTCCGCGCTGGTCGCCGCCGTGGCCCGGCACCGGGTCGACCCACCGCGCCTCGGCGTGGACTCCGACCCGGCCTGGCGCGCCGCCGCACTGCTGCACACCCTCGCCGTGCTCAAGCCCCTGCCGTCGGCCAACGCGCGCTTCGCCTGCGCCACCGCCGTGGCCTACATGTTCGTCAGCGGCGTCGGCATCGACCCGCCCTACGGCGCCCTCGTGGACCTCGCCCGCGATCTGATGTCCGGCAAGGCCGACGTCTACGGGGCGGCCGACCGGCTGCGCTCCTGGCAGATCTGAGACCACCCGCGGCCCGGGGCCTCCCCGGGCCGCCGGCCGAGGGCGGGAGGAGCAGGGCCGGCGGCCGTTTCGCGCGGGAGAGCCGCCGTCCCGCGCGGGGCCTTACGAGGAAAGGCCGGATCCAGTCCACTACGGCGGCCCGGTGGGCCGGGAGCGTGCGCGGCGCACCGGAGTGTGCGGACGTTTCACACGGGGCGCATGCCACCGGTGAACGCGGCGGCGAACGGTCCGTGTTGGCCCGCCCTGTCGACTTTCTTTCAATAAGAGGGATGTCACTCAAGTGCCTTGTTACGCATGAGTTGGTTGTGCAAGGGTGAACCACTCGAGCGGGGGTGACGGCTGGGCCTCCCCACCGCGTCGAAGTAGGTACGTACCAAAGGAATCCGCTCAGTGCCCACCCCCCACCCGCCCCGTCCGCCGTACCCGCCGCCCGGTACGGATCCGGCCGAGTCCGACGAGTCGCTCGCCGCCGGAGTGCGCGGCGGCCCGGACCACGAGGTCGCCCAGTCCACCGCCCTGATCATCGCGCGGCACTGGAAACCGGTCCACGACTACGCGGTGATCTGCCTGGCCTCCTCCGGAAGCGTCGCGGCCATGGTCACGGGGGCCGCCTTCCACCAGGTCTTCGACCGGCTGAAGCTCGGCGAGCCCGGCACCGCCCTGCGCCCCCGGCTGCTGGTGACCGTACGGGACACCGCCCGGCTGTGGTCCGGCACGGAGCGCGTCTCCGGTGCCCTGCCCGTGCTGCGCAAGCCCGCCGGGGCGCGCGGCATGCGGGCGGCCAAGTCCCTGGTCCCCGACCACCGGGTGCTGGCCGAGCGCGCGTACCAGGGCCTGTCCTCCGTGGACCGCTGTGTGCTGTGGCACATCGAGGTCGAGGCCGAACCGGTCCCCGTCGCCGCCCAGCTGCTCGGCGTGGACGCCGAGGCCGCGGCGGCCGCCCTCGACCAGGCCCGGGACAAGCTGCGCGAGGGCATCGTCCGCGCCCACCGCGAACTGGCGCCCAGCAAGGACTGCCGCTTCTACAACCGCCTCCTCGACGTCCCCCTGCGGCGCGGCGGCGACCTGCTGCCCGATGTCCGCGAACACCTGGACGGCTGCCGCTACTGCCGGGCCGCCGCCGAGCAACTCGGCCATTTCGAGGGCGGGCTGGGTCTGCTGCTCGCGGAGGCGGTGCTCGGCTGGGGCGCCCAGCGCTACCTGGAGACCCGCCCCGGCCGCGCCGGTCAGCAGCCCGTGCGGCTGCGCGGCTCCGCCCGGCACCGCGGCGGACGCCCGCGCGGCAGGGGGCGGCGCCTGCTGGACCGTATCCCCGCGCCGGTACGCCGCTCCCCGGGGGCCGGCCGCTCGCCGCGGACGCTGCTCACCGGCGTCGGACTCGCCTCGGCCGGCCTGCTGACCACCCTGCTCGCGGCCGGCATGTGGTCCGACGACGGCGGCGCCGACCCGGCGGCCTCCACCAGTGCCAGCGGCGGCGGTACCGTCCCCGGCACCGACGCCCAGGCCCCGACGGCCGGCACGCCCACGGCCCCCGGCACCGCCGGACTGCCCGGCGTGCCCGCGCAGACCAGGCTGCGCAACGCCGACGCCGACCTCTGCCTCGACATCAGCGGCACGCCCCAGGAGGGCGCCGGGATCGAACTGGCGGTGTGCTCCTCGGACTGGACCCAGCAGTGGACCTACGAGGACGACGGGCAGTTGCGCAGTGTCGCCGAGCCCGGGCTGTGCGTGGACTCGCACGCCGACGCCGGGGTGGTCATCCTCGGGGCGTGCGCCGAGGAGGACACCGCCCGGGCCGCCGACGTCCGCTACGACTTCACGGTGCAGGGCGAGCTGCTGCCCCGCTGGGACGAGGCCCTCGCCCTCGCCCCGGCCGGGCGTGAGGCCGGCGCCGACCTCGTGGTCAAGGTCCGCGACGGCTCCACCGCCCAGCGCTGGCGGACCGACGCGGTGACGGCAAGCCCCGGGTCGCTGTCGATCAGCGGCACCGAGGGACCGACGCCCCAGCCGGCGGAGCTGCCCGACCGGACGGCGTGAGCCGGGCGCGCGCAGACCGACTCACACCGGCGGGTACGGCCGGACGGATCAGGGGTGGAGGGCCGGCTCCCGCAGGATCCGGGCGAGTTCACGCGGCTGCGAGAACATCGGCCAGTGGCCGGTGTCCATCGTCACCAGCTCCCAGCGTTCGCTCTTGAGCAGGTCGGCAGCGGCACCCCACGGCTCCTCGCCGTCGAGCAGACACTTGATGTACGTGCCGGGGAGCTCGCCGAGCTGACGGGTCATGACGGCCGGCTCGGTGAGGGAGGCGCCGGGGTGGGGCGTCAAGCGCTCGGCGACACGGCCGATCTGCTCGTCGGTGAGGCCCTGGCCGGTGAACTCCTCGGGCAGGGGAGGCCAGAAGCCGCCGTTGTCCTCGATCATCTGCCGCACCTGGTCGCTCCACGGGCCCGACAGGAACGCCTCGCCGTCCACCGCCGCGTTCGCGTCCACGTACACCACCCGCCGCAGCCGGTCCCCGATCCGCTCGGCCGCCTGCCCGACCGGCACACCGGAGTAGCTGTGCCCGACCAGGACGACGTCCCGCAGGTCGAGCCGCTCGATCTCGTCGACGATGTCCCGGACATGGGTCTGCTGTCCCGCCGGGACGCCATGTCTCTCGGCGAGCCCGCTCAGCGTCAGGGCACGGACGCCGAGGCCCGCCGCACGCAGCTCGGCCGCCACCTCCTCCCACGCCCACGCGCCCAGCCAAGCACCCGCCACCAGTACGAAGTTGGTCATGCCCGCACGCTAACGCAGGCATCTGACAAGGCCCGCAGCTCACGTGCCGTCGGCGGGACCCGCGTCCGGGCCACGCTCCCGCACCCGGTGCACCTGCTCCAGGGACTCACGCAGTTCGGTGAGCCAGTCGTCGGTGTGGCGCTGGACCAGCCGCACGCACCAGGCGAGCGCGTCGCTGCGGCTGCGGGCCACACCCCCGGCGATCAGTGTGTCGAGGACCTGGCGCTCGGGCTGCCGCAGCCGGGTCATCACCGGCGCGGCCACATGTGTGAACAGGGCGCGCTCCCCGTCGCAGACCACGCCCCAGGACACCTTCCGGCGGAACCGGTGCTCCGCCTCCCGTGCCACGGACATCCTGGTCTCCCGGGTGCGCTCCCGGAACTCCAGGATCCGGGACTCGATCGCGGCCCGGCGCTCGGCGGCCGGGGCCCCCTCGGCGAGCCGGGGCGGGGGGATGCGGCCGATCACGGTGATCTCCTCGCGGTCGACCGTCAGGTCGGTGAGCTCCTCGAAGAGGTCGTCGGGCAGGCGGCCGGTGAACCAGCCGCGCAGTTTCTCGCGTTGCTCGTTCGTAAGCATGTAATGACCATTACTCCGCTGGTCCATGAACGCAAGGGGTCGCGGAGGGTTCGGTCGAGGGCGGAAGCTGAATGTTTCAGGACGATTAACGAAGCTATGGAAATCGGCCATGTGGCCGATCCGGGGAACCGGGAGGCGCCTGGTTCCGGCGTTCGGACAACCGGAGCGTGTCACTTCCCGCCACTGATTCAATACGCAAGGTTACTGAAACTCGTGGGGTCGATGTGAGTTTCCGTCGCGGACTCGGCAGACTCGCGGTCGCCGCCGTCCGGCACCCACAGGGCCGGGCCGGCACACCCTCGTTATTCAGCGGAAGGATGCACACAATGCGGAACACCGCGCGCTGGGCGGCGACCCTCGCCCTCACGGCCACCGCCGTCTGCGCTCCCCTCGCCGGGAGCGCCTCCGCCGCCCCCGCCTCGCTCTACGCGCCGTCCGCCCTGGTGCTGACCATGGGCCACGGCGAGAGCGCGGCCCTGGCGACCCCGTCCCGCGCCGTCACCCTCAGCTGCGCCCCGGCTCCCTCCGGGACGCATCCGGCGCCCGCCGCGGCCTGCGCCGAACTGCGCGCCACCGGTGGTGACCTGGACGCCCTCGCGGAACCGGGGGCCGCCATCTGCACCAAGGAGTACGCGCCCGTGGTCGTGACCGTCGACGGTGTCTGGCAGGGCACCCGGGTCTCGTACGAGCGCACCTTCTCCAACGAGTGCGTGATGAACGCGAGCCGCAGCAGCGTCTTCGCGTTCTAGAGACCGGGATCGCGCGGTCCCCGTGCATGCCGCGAGAGGCTCGCAGATGGGGAGTGCGAGCTCTGACACGGGACCGCTGCGATCTCGTTACCCAGGGGCCGGCAGGGCGGAGTGGGGCCGCCCACCGGCCCCTGGGGTTGTACGGAGACCCGCCGGATCGCCGCCGCCCGCGTGGCGACGCGACACCGGGGTACTCCGAGTCGGATGAAGGCACTTGTGGTGAACTGCACGCTTAAGACATCGCCGGAGTTCTCCAACACCGAGGCGCTCGCCCGGGTCGTGGTCGAGCAGCTGGAGAAGGACGGCGTGGAGATCGAGGTGGTGCGGGCCGTCGACCTGGACATCGCGCCCGGGGTGGTCAGCGAGGCCGTGCGGGACGGTGACATGTGGCCGCTCGTCCACGACAAGCTGCTGGCCAGCGACATCCTCGTCATGGCGTCGCCGACCTGGCTCGGCCGGCCGTCCTCCGTGGCCCAGAGGGTGCTGGAGCGGATGGACGCGATGCTGTCCGAGACCGACGACCAGGGCCGACCCGTCGCCTACAACCGGGTCGCCGGCGTGGTCGTCACCGGCAACGAGGACGGCGCGCACCACGTCATCAGCGAGATCTCCGGAGCGCTCGCCGACCTCGGCTACACCGTCCCCGGCCAGGCATGGACGTACTGGCACCTGGGACCCGGGCCGGGACCGGACTACCGCGAGGACGAGCGTGGCCACGACTGGTCCCACCGCACGGGCCGGGCCATGGCCGCCAACCTGCACGGCGTGGCCCGGGCCCTGGCGGAGCGGCCGCTGGGGGCGCCCCCCGGATGACCGCCCCGGGTGGGGTCAGCGGCTCGCGATGCGCAGCGGCACCGGCTCCCTCGGCGGGGGCTCGTCGGTCGGCCGGGAGACCTCCGCCCACCAGGACGGGCCGTCCTCGATATGGCGCAGCAGGACCCCCTCCCGGATCGCCCACGGGCAGATCGTGACGCGCTTCAGCCCGGTCAGCTTCATCGCCGTGTGCCCGATCACCGCACCGGCCAGACTCTGCGCGGCACGCGGCGCGGAGATGCCGGGCAGCGCGGCGCGTTCCGCGGCCGTCAGGGCGGACAACCGGTCGATCGCGGCGCGCAGGTCCCGGCGGCACAGGGTGCGCTCCACGAACGGGCCGTGCCGGCCGGGCGCCGATCCGCACAGTCGGCTCAGCTGCTGGAAGGTGCGGGAGGTGGCCACCGCCGTGCGCGGCCCCTCCCAGCGGATCCGGGCCGCCGCGTCCCGCAGTTCGTGCCGCAGCTTGCGCCGCAGCGCCCGGACCCGCGCCGGCTCGGGCAGCTCCTCGCCGAGCAGGAACTCATGGGTGAGCCGGCCCGCGCCGAGCGGCAGCGAGGCCACGAAGTCGGGCAACCGGCCCCGCCCGAAGGCCACTTCGAAGGAGCCGCCGCCGATGTCGAACAGGGCGAGCGGGCCCGACCGCCAGCCCATCCACCGCCGGGCCCCGAGGAAGGTCAGCTCGGCCTCCACCTCGCCCGGCAGGGTGCACAGCGCCACATCGGTCCGCGCGCGGACGGCGCTCAGCACCTCCTCGCGGTTGGGCGCGCCGCGCACCACGGCGGTCGCGAAGGCCAGCGGAGGCCCGGCCGTGCCCCACCGCGCCGCGGTACGGTCCGCCGCCGCGACCGCGTCGACCAGCAGCTCCACGGCCTCCTCGGGAATGGGCTCGCCCGGCCTGACCAGTTCGGACAGGCGCAGGCGCCACTTGGCCGTGTGCACCGGCAGGGGAACTCCGCCCGCCGCGTCCGCCACCACCAGCCGTACCGTGTTCGATCCGACGTCCACCACACCGATTCTCATAGGGAGGCGAGTACCCGGGCGGCCCCCTTCCTGCCCCTCCCGGCGGCGACGCCCGGTCACTCCCGCGGCAGCAACTCCCCGACCAGCAGCTCCCGCGACCACTCCCGGTAGGTGCCCGCAGGTGGCGGACGGGCGGGAAGGCGAGCGCGCAGAGGGTGTCGGCGGCCCGGTCGGCGCCCGGACCGGGGCGCGGGACGCCGCGCCGGTGCAGGGCCGTGGCCGGCGACAGACGCGCGGCGCACGTGTCCCGCGCCCCGGCGTCGGCGGCCGCCGCCTCCAGCGCGGCCACGATCAGAGATCGCCCGCGCGGTCCAGCAGGTCGGCGCACTGACCGACGGCGGGCGCGACGGCCCGCTCCGGGTCCGGCTCCGCTCCAGGGTGTGTCCGAACAGGGCGCCTTGGTGGGGAACGCGTCGTACAGCGTGTGCTCGCGGGACTGCGGCGACACGGTCCGGTCACAAGAGGAGGGCGGGGGTGCCGTGCCGCAGCTCGCCGGAGTCCGCGAGTTCCCGGACGCCGACGGCGTGGTGCGCGGCGCCCCGGCTACGCCAGCTGCCGCCGCACCAGTTCGTGCAGCCGCCCGCCGGTGTCCGCGAGGAGCTGGGCCGGCGGCCCCTGCTGGGCCACCTTGCCGTTCTCCATGACGACGACCCGGTCGGCGTCCAGCACCGTCGACAGACGGTGCGCGATGACGACCCGGGTGGCGTTGAGCTTGCGGGTCGACTCGATGACGACGCGCTGGGTCTCGTTGTCGAGGGCGCTGGTGGCCTCGTCGAAGAAGAGGATGCGCGGGCGGCGGATCAGCGCCTGGGCGATCATCAGCCGCTGGCGCTGGCCGCCGGAGACCGAGCCGCTGCCGGAGACGATGGTGTGCAGGCCCATCGGCATCCGCCTGATGTCCTCGGCGAGCCCCGCCAGTTCGGCCGCCGCCATCACCTCCTCCGGCGTGTACGACTCGGTGCCGCAGATGACGTCCATCAGCGAACCGGTGAACGGCTGCGCGTGCTGGAGCACCACCCCGCACTGCCGGCGCACCGCCGACCGGTCCAGGGCCGCCAGGTCCTGCCCGTCGTACAGCACACTGCCCGAGACCGGCCTGTCGAAGCCGATCAGCAGCCGCAGCAGCGTGGACTTGCCGCAGCCGCTCGGCCCGACGATCGCCACGAACTCGCCCGGCCGCGCCTCGAAGGACACGTCGTCCAGGACCAGCGGCCCGTCGTCGGAGTAGCGGAACGACAGCCGCCGCGCCTCGACCGCGCCCGACAGTGGCCCCGGCCCGGTGCTCGCCGACCGCACCTCCGGCGTCGCCTCCAGCACCGGCCGGATCTCCTCGTACAGCGGCAGCGCCGCCACCGCCGACACGAACGCGCCGGTCAGCGACGTCACCGAGGTCAGCAGCATGGTCACCGACGTGTTGAAGGTGAGGAACTCCGCCGCCGACAGCGTCCCGCGCGCCGGACCGGCCAGCAGCATGAACATCAGCAGCGAGCACAGCGGCAGATACACCGCGCCCATCACCGCGTTCAGGTTCCTGATGCGCCCCAGCCGCTGCTGCAGCTCACGGCTGCGCGCGAACTCCGACGCCCAGGCCGCGTAGGCGTAGTTCTCGGCCGCCGCCACCCGCAGCTTGGGCAGCCCACGCAGGGTCTGGAACGCCTGGTTGTTCAGCCTGTTGGTGAGCCGGACCAGCCGCCGCTGCCAGCGCACCTGCCACAGCCCGAGCCCCAGGAACACCGCCGCGATGACCACGAGCATGCCGATCGCCGCCAGGGCCATCGGCACGCTGTACCACAGCAGCAGGCCCAGGTTCATTGCGCCGATGGTGAGCGACTGCGCCACCGACGGCCCGAGGCCCGCCATCAGCCGGCGGATCGCGCTGATGCCCATGGCCGCGCTGGCCAGTTCACCCGTCGACCGCTGGGCGAAGAACGCGGTGGGCAGCCGCAACAGCCGGTCCCAGACGGCCGGTTGGAGCGTCGCCTCGATACGGCCCTCCAGCCGCAGGATGGTCAGGTTCTGCAGCAGCATGAACGCCGCCGCGACCACACTGCTGACCATCACGGCCAGACAGACCTGCACGATCAGCCCCGCCTGCGCCTTCGGGACGTACTCGCCGAGCACCTTGCCCGTGGCGATCGGCACCAGCGCCCCGATCGCCACCGTCACCAGCCCGCTCAGCAGCAGGTTCGCCAGATCGCTGCCGGTGCCGCGCATCACGAACCGCAGCAGCCGAAGTGGGCTCAACTGCCGGTCGGGCAGCGGCCGGTAGAACATCACCGCACGCGGCTCGAACTCCTCCGCGTTGGCCTTCTCCACCGGGGTCTCACGGCCCGTCGCGGGATGCACGGCGACATATCCGCCGCGCCGCCACAGCAGGGCGACCGGCGCGCCCGACAGCGCCCGGTGACCGACCAGCGGGCCCACGTTCTCCCGCCACCAGCGGCCGTCCAGCCGGACGGCGCGGGTGCGCACCCGCGAGGCGAGGGCGATCCGCTCGACCGGATCGAGACGGTCGCCGCCCGCGCCCATGCGCGTCGGCTCGGCGAGGGCGATCCCGGCCGCCCGGGCGACCAGCCGGCACGCCGCGTATGTCGCGTCGGCGTCGGCGGCCGTCGTGCGCTGCGCCGAGGACCTGCCGATCGACGCCAGCAGGGTCCGGTCGGCCTGGGCGCGGACCGCCTCACCGGCCTTGATCCCGGCGGCCGTACGCGTCTCGTGCGTCCGCTCCAGCTGCTCGATCCAGCGGTCCAGGGTGGTCAGCAGCCGATACTGCTGGTCCACCATGATCTGCCACACCGCGGGGTCCATCAGCAGATCGGCGGCGGCCTCGGCACCGTACAGCGAGCCGTACTGGACGCTCCCCGGCGGCACCTGCATCCAGAACACGTCGTCATCTGTGACCTCGGCCGGGCGTTCGCTCGCCATCGGTGCCTGAAGGAGGACGGACAGTCCACGGCCGACGCCCAGCGCGAGGGCGTACTCCAGCGGGCTCGACGTCGGCGGCACGTACTGGGGGTTGCCGTACTCGTCGTACGCCCAGCTCTGCGTCTGCGCGGGCTGGTACAGCTCCCGCAGGCCGATGCGGTGCACCACGCAGTCCCGCAACGGGCGGGCGACCAGCGTGTGCTGGGGCCCTGCGACCGGGCCCAGCAGCAGTGAACCCGCCTCCAGACGGCCCAAGTGGTGCCAGTGGCCCTGCTGTTCGGCGTCCACAGCGAACAGATCGAGCGCGCCCGATGCCACCAGCCAGAGCGTCTGCGGGCCCTCCAGGTCGAGCCGGGTGAAGCCCGCGCAGTCGATCCGTGCGCCCATCTGCCCGAGCGCCGAGAGGACCAGGTCGCCTTCGTGTACGGCCGTCATCTCACCGCTCCCTGACCAGCGCCGCGTACGCGCCGCCGCGCGCCACCAGCTCCTGGTGCCGGCCGCGTTCCACGATCGTGCCGTGCCGGAGTACGACGATCTCGTCGCTGTCGCGCACGGTGCTCAGCCGGTGGGCGATCACCACACAGGCACAGCCGCGCCGGCGCAGATTGTCCATGACCACCTGCTCGGTCTCCGCGTCCAGCGCGCTGGTCACCTCGTCGAGCACCAGGATGCTCGGCCGGCGCACCAACGCCCGGGCGATCTCCAGGCGTTGACGCTGCCCGCCGGAGAAGTTGCGGCCGTCCTGCTCCACCTTGCTGTGGATGCCGCCCGGACGGCGCATCACCACCTCGTACAGAGCGGCGTCCCGCAGCGCCTCGACCACCGCGTCGTCCGGGATCGACGGATCCCACAGCGCCACGTTGTCGCGGACGGTGCCCTCGAAGAGGAACACCTCCTGGTCGACGAAGGACACCGAGGCGGCCAGCGCCCCGCGCGGAATGTCCTCGAGCCGCTGCCCGTCGATACGGATCACGCCCTCCCACGGCGTGTAGAGCCCCGCAATGAGCCTGGACACCGTCGACTTGCCGCTGCCCGAGCCGCCGACCAGCGCCACCTGCTGCCCCGGGCCCACCGTCAGGTCGAAGCCGGACAGCAGCGGCTTGTCCAGCGGGCTGTGGCCGAAGGTGATGTTCTCCAGCTCCACATGCCCGTGCAGTCGCCGTGTCGAGTCGGCGCCGCCGGGGCGGTCGTAGAGCGGGTCGGCCCGGAAGTTCTCCACGTCCTTCAGCCGGGCCACGTCCGCCGCGAAGTCCTGGATCCGGCCCGCCACACCGTTGAGCCGGGTCAGCGGAGCGGTGAACCGGGCTACCAGCGCCTGGAAGGCGACCAGCAGACCCACCGAGACATGGCCCTCGATCGCCCGCATCCCGCCGATCCACAGGATCAGCGCGCTGTTCAGCGTCGCCAGCGTCGGCGCCACCACACCCAGCCAGGCGCTCGGCACCCCGAGCCGCTGCTGCTCCTCCAGGGTGGTGGCGTGCTGTCCGGCCCACTTGCGGAAGTAGCCGTCCTCACCGCCGGTCGCCTTCATCGTCTCGATCAACTGCAGCCCGGTGTACGCCGTGTTGGTCAGCCGTGCGTTGTCCGCGCGCAGCTTCGCCGTCCGCGTCGCGCGCAGCCGTACGACGACCCGCATCGCCACGATGTTCAGCAGCGCCACGCCGATGCCG
Organism: Streptomyces sp. NPDC018693; assembly: GCF_044391385.1. Lineage (NCBI taxonomy): Bacteria > Bacillati > Actinomycetota > Actinomycetes > Kitasatosporales > Streptomycetaceae > Streptomyces > Streptomyces sp. NPDC018693. Next base: position 285,972 of record NZ_JBIRZZ010000005.1, read on the forward strand.
ACGAAGGTGAGCTGCGGATCGTAGGTGTAGAGGAGCAGCGCGTAGAGGACGACCACCACCGCGTCCACGCCCGCCGAGGCCAGATCGCGGGCCAGGGTCTCGGCCACCGCGTCGTTGGACTGCAGGCGCTGCACCAGGTCGGCCGGGCTGCGCTGGGCGAAGAACGTCACCGGCAGCCGCAGCAGGTGGCGCAGGAAGCGGGCGCTGGAGAGCGTGGAGGAGATGATGCGGCCGTGGTGGAGGTTGGCCTGCTGGAGCCAGGTCAGGGCGAGCGTGAGCAGCACACAGGCGGCCATGGACATGAACAGCACGTCCAGCAGCGAGGTCTGGCCCCCGATCAGGAACATGTCGATGTACGTACGGCTGAGCGCGGGGAGCGCCGCGCCCACCAGCACCAGCAGCAGACTCGCCAGCACGGCGGCCGGCAGGGTCCCCGCGGTGCCGCGCAGCCGGCCCGGCAGCGCGCCCAGGACACCCGGCCGGCGCCCGCCCCGCTGGAATCCCTCGCCGGGCTCCATCACCAGCACCACACCGGTGAAGCTGCCGTCGAAGTCCTCCATCGGCACGAAACGGCGGCCCCTGCCGGGGTCGTTGACGAACACCCCGCGCCGGCCGAGGCGGCGGCCCATGCCGTCGTGGACGACGTAGTGGTTGAACTCCCAGAAGAGGATCGCGGGCGCCTTCACCTCGGCGAGTGCTGCCAGGTCCATCTGCATGCCCTTGGCCGTCAGGCCGTAACCACGCGCTGCCTTCAGCAGGTTGCTCGCCCGCGAGCCGTCCCGGGAGACGCCGCAGGCGATCCGCAGCTCCTCCAGCGGGACATGCCGGCCGTAGTGGCCGAGGACCATGGCGAGGGAGGCGGCGCCGCACTCCACGGCCTCCATCTGCAGCACCGTCGGCGTGCGCACGGCCCTGCCGCGGCGCTTGGGTACCGTGCGCCGGGTCGGGGCCGCGCGGCGACGGCCCCGGGTCTGCTGGGCGGTCGTCACGGGAGCAGCCAATCGACGGGACGCTGATCGGCCAGCCGGATGGAGCCCGTGGCCATGGTCATGGAGGTGAGGCGGTACGGCGGGCCGTCCTGGGAGGACCACCGGTAGCCGCTCTCCGTCGACTCCGAGGTGTCCAGGCGGACCAGCACGGCGACCGGCCGGCCCTTCCTCGTGAACTGCTCGCCGAGCCGGCCGTCACCGAGGAACGCGGCGATCTGCTGCGCCGACCGGGCCGTGCGGTCCACCGACTTCACATGGCCGCGCAGCACCCCGTACCGCTGCGACGGCACCGTCTGCACCGTCAGGTCGACGGCCGCGTTCTCCGGGATCGAGGCCGCGCTCTCCGCGGGCACGTACACGGTCGCGTACAGCGGCTCGTCGGCGTCGGCGACCTTCTCCACGGCCGCCACATCGGTGCCGGTGGAGATGATCTGCCCGATCGTCGCGGCGAGCGCGGTGATCCGGCCCGCGGCGACCGTGCGAACGGTGGTCTCGCCCTGGCTCGTACGGACCTTCAGCACGGGGGCGTCGGCCGGCAGCCGCTCGCCCTCCTTCGCCAGCACGGCCGTGACCTGGCCGGCGGCGGGGCTCTGCAGGATGTAGCTGCCCTGGCCGTGGGTGAGGACGGCGGGCGCGCTCACCGTGGCGGTCACCGAGCCGGTGACCGCCCACACGGACGCGGCCGCCAGCGCGATGACGGTCACGGACAGCACCAGCCGGCCCCGCGGACGGGCGAGGCGCACCGGCAGGTCGAGTTCCTCCGGCGACTGGAGCTTGGCGAGGGCCTGTTGGCGGAACTGCATGGGGCCTCCGCACCGACGAGCCCCGGAGCCGGGAGGCGGCTCCGGGACTCACGGTGACGCGGGTGCGGTCAGAGACCGGCGACCAGGTTGGTGACCGGGGCCGTGCTCAGGCCGGTGACACCCTCGACGGTGCCGACGGCCGTGTCGACCAGGCCGGAGACCGGGGCGACGCCGTCCACCATGCCGGTGACGGTGCTGAGGGCGTTCAGGTGCAGACCGCCGGAGACGTTGTCGAGGTCGGCGTCGGAGATCTCGACGGTCTCGACCCGGGGGGTGGAGTTCATGAGGAACTTCCCTTCCTACGGAGCTTTCACAAGGGGGAGCGCGGGTGCCTGGCCGGCCCCCGCGGTGCGATGGATGAAAGCAGGTCCGCCGCCCCCGCTGCCAATCAACCACCCTTCCCACCAGGGAACTTGAGGCACACGGCCGCCACACGGTGACGGGGTGCGCACGCCCTTGCGGCGACTTCTTCACACCGCGGGGCGCATACGCTCCGATGAGCGTGGGGCGCTGTCGCGGCGAATCCGGCACTCCCGCCGCAAAGCCGTGGGCGGCGCCCGGGAGTTATGGAGGACTCCCGGGCGCGGTGACCTCGTTGGGCAATCGATGTGCAGATTCTCTGAACCGGGGATTCCGCTCTCCGGCCGGCACGGAACGTCAGGGGTCGATCACCGACCGTCTCAGCCCAGGAGCGCGTAGACCGTGCTCGCTTTCGCCGCGAGCTCCCCGGTCCGCTCGGCGGTCATCGTGAGGTCGGCGAACGCCATCCGCCGGCCCAGCTTGGTGAGCACCGCTTCGATCAGGACATCCGAATCGGTCACCGCGCGCTGGAACGAGGTCGACTGCTGCACCGTCGTCATCGGCCCGTAGGCCCCGCGCGCCGCCGACACCGCGATCACCGTGGCGGTGTCCGCGGCCGCCATCAGCGCCTGCCCCGACAGGCCCCCGCCCTCCCGCGCCAACGCCTCCGACCAGGGCAGACGCAGCACCGCGCGGTCGGCTCCCAGGGACTCGACGCTGAGCCCGAGAGCGAGTACCCAGGGCGCGAAGTTGTCGGAAAGGATCTTGTCGGCTTCGGTGGTCGTCATCGTCATATGGGCGATTGTTCCCCGCCGCCCGGCGACGGACGCGCCCCGTGGCCGAATCAGGGGCGCGCGCCGCCCACCCGAAACCGGAATTGAACACACCGCGCGCCCCCTGCGTACCAACGGCCAACCAGGCGCCGCTGTACGGAGCTGTCGAACGGCAGCACGAGACCCCGTCCCCCAGGAGGTCGTGAAGGTGAGTCACAAGCGAATGCCGAAGCGCAAGGCCGTGATAGCGGCGGGCGGCGTTGCGGCGCTCGGAGCCGCGGCGCTGCTGCTGCCGAACGCCAACGCCTCGCAGGACGGCGACAGCCCGGCGGCCGCGCCGAAGACGCTGAAGGCGGCCGACGCCTCGGACCTCGCCGCGCAGCTGGAGCGACTGCTCGGTGACGCCTTCGCCGGTTCGTACTACGACAGCGGCAGCCGGCAGCTCGTGGTCAACGTCACCGACGTCGACGGCGACCGGAACAACGTGATCGTCCAGGCCGAGAAGGCCGGCGCCAAGATCCGCGAGGTCGACAACAGCACCGCCGAACTCGGGGCGGCCGCGCAGACACTGAAGGCGCGGGCCACCATCCCCGGCACCGCGTGGGCCGTCGACCCCAGGACGAACCAGATCCTCGTCACCGCCGACAGCACGGTCACCGGCGGCAAGTGGGACCGGCTGGAGTCCACCGTGCAGAGCCTCGGCTCCGGCATGGCGACCATCAGGAAGTCCGCGGGCACCTTCAAGACCTTCGCCTCCGGAGGCGACGCCATCTTCGGCGGCGGCTCCCGCTGCTCCCTCGGCTTCAACGTCACCGCCGGCGACGGCTCCCCGGCCTTCCTGACGGCCGGTCACTGCGGCGTCGCGGTCGAGCAGTGGTCCGACTCCGCGAACGGAGCGCCGATCGGCACCGTCGACCAGGCCACCTTCCCCGGCGACGGCGACTTCGCCCTGGTGAAGTACGACGACCCCAACACCCAGGCACCCAGCGACGTCAACATCGGCAACCAGTCCGTACCGATCCTCCAGGCCGCCGAGGCGACCGTCGGCCAGCAGGTCTTCCGGATGGGCAGCACCACCGGCCTCGCCAACGGCCAGGTGCTCGGCCTCGACGCCACCGTCAACTACCCCGAGGGCACCGTCACCGGCCTCATCCAGACCAACGTCTGCGCCGAACCCGGCGACAGCGGCGGCTCCCTGTTCACCCAGGACGGCCTCGCCATCGGCCTCACCTCCGGAGGCAGCGGCAACTGCACGATCGGCGGCGAGACCTTCTTCCAGCCCGTCACCACCGCCCTGGCCGCGGTCGGCGCGACCCTCGGCGACACGGGCGCCGGAGCCGGCGACCAGGCGGGCGGCGAGGAGGCCGGCGGCGGCAACGGCAACGGCAACGGCCAGGGCGTAGGCAACGGCCAGGGCGTAGGCAACGGCCAGGTGGGTGCCGACGAACAGCGGGGCACGGGCAACGGCCGCAAGCAGCAGGACAACTCGGAGCCGAGCCGTACGAACTGACCTGCGGCCCGCGTAGCAGCGGCACCTCAGAGCACCGGCGACTGGTCCGGCCCTCGGCGGAGGGCCGGACCACCGCGCCGTCACCCCGCCGTGCCGCCCTGTGCCCGCAGCAACAGCAACGCCACGTCGTCCAACCGCTCCTCCGCCACCGCGAACTGCCCCACCAGCCGATCCGCTACCTCCTCCAGCGGCCGGTCCCCGTCCGCCCCCAGCCGCCGTCCGAGCTCACCCACCGCGTCCTCGATGTCGACACCCGGCGTCTCGATCAGCCCGTCCGTGTACAGGGCGAGCAGACAACCGGGCGGCAGCTCGACCTCCGTGGTCGGGTACGTCACCGTGCCGTCGATGCCCAGCAGCGGCCCACCCGCGAGGTCCAGCACCCGCACCCGCCCGTCGGGCCGGCGCAGCAGCGGCGGCGGATGCCCGGCCCGCGCCATCACCGCGCACCCGCGCTCCGGGTCGAGCCGCAGATACAGACAGCTGGCGAACAGATCGGAACCCAGGTCGATCAGCAGCCGATTGGTGCTGCGCATGACCTCCCCGGGCTCCTGGCCGACGGCCGTGTACGCCCGCACGGCGGTGCGCAGCTGACCCATCAGCCCGGCCGCGGTCACGTTGTGCCCCTGTACGTCCCCGATCACCGCGGCCGCCAGCGGGGACGACGGCACCAGGTCGTAGAAGTCACCGCCGATGTCCATGCCCCGGGTGGCCGGCAGATAGCGGGCCGTCGCCTCGAAGCCGGGCAGCCTCGGCAGCGAGTGCGGCAGCAGCGCCTGCTGCAACCCGTGCGCCAGCCGGTGCTTGGCGTCGTAGAGCAGCGCCCGGTCCACGGCCTGGGCGACCAGCCCGGCCAGACTCGTCAGCACCGCCCGCTCGTGCGTGGAGAAGGACCGCGGCTCGGCGTACGCCAGCACACACGCGCCCACCGGGCGGCCCGACGCGATCAGCGGCAGATACGCCCAGGCCGCGAAGCCGTCCGGCATCGCCCGCCACCCCGGGTACAGCCGCTCCAGCTGCTCCCGGGAGGTGAAGAACGCCGGCACCCCGCTGATCACGGCCTGGGTGCCCGGTGCGCGCGCGCTCAGCGGCGCCCCGTCGAACCGCTCCACGGCCTTCGGGTCGGGATAGCCGTGGTGCCCCAGCACATGCAGCCGCCCCGCCTGCGCCCCGAGCAGCGCCAGCGCCTGGCTTCCCACCGCCGGGGCGATCTGGTCCGCGACCAGCCGCACCACGTCCTCGACGCCCACCGTCTCGGTCAGCGCGCCCGCGATGGTCAGCGCCTGGGAGATCGTCACCAGCGGGTGCGGTTCCGGGGCGGGACCGGGAGTCCTGGGCCAGTTCCCGGCCACCGAGTGGGCCCGCCCGATACGGACGCTCAGCCCGCTCGTGTTCGGGTACAACCGGAACGACAGCCACTCCGCTGGCGGGCGCAGCGCCACGAACGAGGTCGGCTGCTGGCTGACCAGAGCGGCCTGGTAGCGCTCCTCGTACACCGGATCGTCGAGCCAGGCCACCGAGTCCCACAGCTGGGTGCCCAGCAGCCCGCCGACCGGCAGACCGAGCAGATCGCCCGCGGCCTGGTTGGCGAACACGACCCGCCCGTGCAGATCGAGCGAGCACAGCCCGTACGGCAGCCGGGCGACCATCCGGGCCGCCTCGACCGTGCCGAAGGCGTCCGCGGCATCGGTCACCGCGACCGGCACATCCACCTCGGCGCGCACCGGACGGTTCTCCGCCGCCGCCTCTTCCAGCCGCAGCGCGAGCCGGTCGCAGCCCGACGTCAGCTCCCGCCGCTCCCGCTCCGACAGCTCCGGCGGATGCATGCCCGGCCAGGTCACGAACACCGCCCCGTACACCCGGGTCCCGGTCGCCACCGGCAGCGCCGCCAGCGCGAAGGGATACGGCAGGACCATCGCGATCCGCGGATACCTGCGGGCCATCTCCTCCTCGCCGCCGACCCACACCAGCCGCCGTTCGCGCGCCGCGTCGGCGACCGGGACCGGAGCGCTCAGCCCGACCCGGTGCCAGGGCGCCGAGAACGCCCGTGGCAGCCCGGCCGTCACGGCCATCTCCAGCACCGGCTCGTCGGCGGCCAGCAGGTACACCGCGCCGGAGTGCGCGCCGACCGCCTCCGTCATCGAGGTCAGCGCCGGCGCCAGCAGCGGCGCGTCGGCGGGCGCGCCGACGGCGGCCAGTGCCTGCCCCGCGGTCTGCCCGTCGGACACTCCGACCACCTCCTCGCCCGGCCGCCCGTTCCGGATCGATCAGCTGCCTGAGGGCCTGGTGCGCACGGGCGAGCGGGCCCGTACCGGAGGGTGGACGCGTACCCCCGGGGGCCGTGGCATATGCACTCGGCGCGAAGCTCCCGGCGGCCGGGGGCGCGCCGAACGGTCACAGGGGCTGCGCGCTCGTCTCATTAGCGCTGTAATTACGGACGTGGTCAGTCAGGGTGCCGCCGGACGCGGAACGCGAACGCTGCGTGCCGAAGTCGCCCTCCAGGCGATCACGGACGGCCCCCGCTCACCCGAACGGACGCGGCGGGTGCTCGAACAGGCGCTCGTCTTCGCGGGCGCGTCCTTCGTCGCGGTGTACACGCCGACGCAGGACGGCGATCTCCTCTGCCTGGCCGAGTCCGCCGGCGTGCCCCGCACGGTGTACGGGCTGCGCGAGAGCTACTCCCTCGACGGGCGCTCCCCGGCCGCCGCCGCGCACCTCACCCGGCGCCCGGTGTGGCTGGGGCCGGACGAGGTGGCCGACTGGGCCGACTCACGGCGCATGCCCTCCCGGGACGTCCATCTCGCGGCCCTGCCGGTGCACGACGACACGGGCGGCTGTCTGCTCGCCGTCACCGAGCACGCCGACGGGTTCGACCCGGACGGCCGCAAGTGTCTGGAACTCGTCGCCGAGGCGATCACCCGGCCGGACGCCCGGCCCGCCCCACGCGAGGGCGCCGCACCGCGCGGCGACGCCTTCGCCCTCGCCATGGACACCGGCCGGGTCGAGGTGGGCGAGGAGATCCTGGAGCTGTTCGGCCTGACCCGCGAGGAGTTCGACGGCCGCGTCGAGACCCTGCTCGGCCTCACCGTCCCCGAGGACCTGCCCTCGCTGATGTCGGTGGTGGAGGCCGACCACATGACCATCGGCGAGCGGGAGCTGGAGTTCCGGGTGCTCCAGCCCACCGGCCCACCCAAATGGCTCAGACTGCGCGGCCGGCTCCTGCCCGGCGGCGAGGGCCACCCGGCGCGGCTGGTCGGCACCGTCGCCGACGCCTCCACCCTGCGGCCCGAGGTCACCGACGTGGCCCGCGTCCAGCGCCTCGCCGCCGCGCTCGCCACCGCCGGCACCGTCCGCGACGTCAGCCAGGCCGTCGTCTCCGCCCTGCGCCGCCCGCTGCGCGCCGACCGGATCGCCCTCGCCGAACTGGAGGGCGACCGGCTCGTCGTCACCGTCCTGGACCCGCCCGACCCCGAGTCCTGGCCCGAGCTGTGGCGCCTGGAGTGGCGCACCGAGTGGCCCGACGCGCCGGTGCGCGCCATGCCCACCCTCGCCGGCGCCCTGCGTGAGGGCCGCGCACAGATCTGGCCCGCCGGCACCACCCTGGAACCCGCACTCGCCGACGTCGGCCCCGGCGGCCTCGCCGTGCTGCCGCTGCCCGCCGCGGGACGCATGGCCGGCGCCTGCCTCATCGGCTGGGACACCCCGCACGACTTCGGCTCCGACGAACGCGCCCTGCTCACCGCCTCCGCCGGCCTCGTGGGACAGGCCCTGATGCGCGCCCACGCCTTCGACGCCGAGCACGAACTCGTCGGCATGCTGCAACGCCAGCTGCTGCCGCGCCGCCTGCCGAAGCTGCCCGGCGGCGTCGCCGTCGCCCGCTATCTGCCGGCCACCGCGGGGCTCGAGGTCGGCGGCGACTGGTACGACGTGATCCCGCTGCCCGACCACCACGTCGCCCTCGTCATCGGCGACGTCCAGGGCCACAGCACCGCCGCCGCCACTCTCATGGGCCAGATGCGCACCGCGCTGCGCGCCTACGCCGCCGAGGGCCACCCGCCGGACGTCGTCGTCGCCCACGCCAACCGGCTGCTGATGGAGCTGGAGACCGACCTCTTCGTCACCTGCGTCTACGTCGACGTCGACATGGAGGCGGGCACCGCCTGGTGCGTCCGGGCCGGACACCCGCCGCCCGTGCTGCGTCACCCGGACGGCGTCACCGACATCGCCGAGTCGGACGGCGGCCCACCGCTCGGCGTGGTCACCCAGGCCGACTTCCCGATGACCCAGCTCCGGCTGCTGCCCGGCACCGTCATCGCCCTGACCACCGACGGCCTGGTGGAGTCCGCCGAGTCCGACATCGACGCCGGACTGGACCGGCTCGCCCACGAACTCGCCGTCTCCGACCCCGCCCACCTCGGCCTGGTCGCCGACGCCCTGCTCGGCAACGCCCACCGCGGCGACGACGTGGCGCTGCTGCTGATGCGCTACGACGGCATGGCCGTACGACCGCTGCGGGAGGGCTGGACGGTGTGGCGGGTGCCCGAGGCCGCCGGGCACGCCCGCCGCTTCACCAGGCGCACCCTGCGCGCCTGGGGCGTGCCCAAGGACGCCATGGACGTACCGCTGCTCGTCGTCTCCGAGCTCGTCACCAACGCCCTGGTCCACACCGACGGCAAGGTCCGCCTCGACCTCACCCTCATCCACGACCGGCTGCGCGTCGCCGTCACCGACGCCTCGCCCCGCACACCGGTCAAACCGACCAACCTCGGCTGGGAAGCCACCGGCGGCCGCGGCATCCTCCTCGTGGAGGCCATGTCCGAGGCATGGGGCACGCTGCCGGTGAGCGGCGGCAAGCAGGTGTGGTGCGAGGTCACGCTGGGCGGGTGACACACTCCGTCACACGGGTACTCGGGCGCACATGGACACCACGGTCACCGTAGCCGCCACCGCGAGCACCGTGCTCGGGGTGGTCGCCGTTCTCGTCGCCGGCGTCGTCGTCACCGGCGCGCTGATCTGGGCCGTCCGGCTCGGCATCGGCGTACGCCGGCGCGAACCGGCCCCGCCGCGGCCCGACGAACAGCCCGGGCCGGCCGAGGACGGACCGGTCCGGGAGACCCGGCGGATGCGGGAACCGAGCGCGATGCCGGACGACGGCGAGACCCGGCTCACCCCGCACGAGCTGCGCCCCAACGGCGGCCGCGACCGCCCCGACCAGCGCCGCGGGCGCTGGGAGAGCGGTTCCGGCGGCTCGTTCGGCAGCGGCGGACCGGGTGCCCACTGACATGCACAGGGACGGTGCCGACCGCACCGCAGAAGGTGCCGGTCGCACCACAGAAAGGTGATGAACGCCGTGACCTCGCACACCGAGGAGCAGCCCGCTGCCACCATCCGTCGACCCGAGACGGGCTGGGCGCGTGCCCGCCGCCTGCGCCGCGCCAAGAGCGCACCGCGCACCTGGATACCGGCCGTCGCCGGCCCCGACTCCGCGCCCATGACGCGCCGAGGCCCGGAGTGGAACATCGTCAGGGGTGAGGACTGACCGACCAGCCGGCCGACTGGCCCCCGGCGACCTCGGCGAGGTAGAGATCCTCCATGAACCTCCTCGTCACCGGAGCCGCCGGCTTCATCGGCTCGGCCTACGTCCGCCGGCTCCTCGCCGTGGACACCGCGGACATCACCGTGCTGGACGCCCTCACCTACGCGGGCTCCCTCAGCAACCTGCCGGTCGGCCACCCGCGCCTGGAGTTCGTGCACGGTGACATCTGCGACGCCGACCTCGTCGACAAGCTGATGTCCGGCGCCGACCAGGTCGTCCACTTCGCCGCCGAGTCCCACGTGGACCGCTCGATCGAGGGCGCCGCCGCCTTCGTACGCACCAATGTGCTCGGCACCCAGACGCTGCTGGACGCGGCCCTGCGGCACGGCACCGGACCGTTCGTGCACGTCTCCACCGACGAGGTGTACGGCTCCCTGCCGACCGGGTCCTGGACGGAGGACCACCCGCTGCGGCCGACCTCCCCGTACGCCGCGTCGAAGGCGTCCGCCGACCTGATCGCCCTGTCCTACCACCGCACGCACGGCCTGGACGTCCGTGTCACCCGCTGCTCCAACAACTACGGCCCGCACCAGTTCCCCGAGAAGGTCATCCCGCTCTTCGTGACCAACCTGCTCGACGGCGAGCGGGTCCCCCTCTACGGCGACGGACGCAACGTCCGCGACTGGCTGCACGTCGACGACCACTGCCGGGGCGTCGACCTGGTCCGTACGCAGGGCCGCCCCGGGGAGGTCTACAACATCGGCGGCGGCACCGAGCTGGCCAACAGGGAGCTGACCGGCCTCCTCCTGGACGCCTGCGGGGCCGGCTGGGACCGGGTGGCGTACGTCGAGGACCGCAAGGGCCACGACCTGCGCTACAGCGTCGACTGGACCAAGGCCCGCACCGAGCTGGGATACCGCCCGCACCACGACTTCGCGACCGGCCTCGCCGACACCGTCGCCTGGTACCGCGACCGCCGCGACTGGTGGGAGCCGCTGAAGCGGCGCCCCTGACGACCCGGGGGCACACTGACGGGGTGCGCCTGCTGCTGATGTCCGACACCCACCTGCCCCGGCGCGCCCGGGAGCTGCCCGCGCCACTGCTGGCGGAACTCCCGCAGGCCGACGTGGTCCTGCACGCCGGGGACTGGGTCGACACCGCCACCCTCGACCTGCTGGAGGAGCGCAGCCGGCGGCTCGTCGCCGTGTACGGCAACAACGACGGCCCCGACCTGCGGGCCCGGCTCCCCGAGGTGGCGTACGCCGACCTGGCCGGCCTGCGCTTCGGCGTCGTCCACGAGACCGGCCCCGCCCAGGGCCGGGAAGCCCGCTGTACCGCCCGCTTCCCCGATCTGGACGTGCTGGTCTTCGGGCACAGCCACATCCCCTGGGACACCACCGCGCCCGGCGGACTGCGCCTGCTGAACCCCGGCTCGCCGACCGACCGCAGACGTCAGCCGCACTGCACGTACATGACCGCCGCGGTGGCCGCAGGCCGCCTCACGGACGTGGTCCTGCACCGGCTGCCGCCCCCCGACGGCGCCCGCGCCCGTTGAACGGGACAGGCAGAGTGACCCATGAGTTGACTGATAGTCAACTTACTCTGGAGTCAGAAGTATTGACGATGTCCTGAAATCGCTCGACTGTAGTGGACATGCCGAATGTTCGGGCTCGTCTGCTCGTTGTTCTGGTCGTCCTCAGCGGATTCCTGACGGTGACGGGCTCCCCGTCCGCCACCGCCGCCACCCCACCCGACTCCTTGTGGTTCGACGGCACGGCGCTCACCGTGTCGAACGGTCGCTTCGTCGACGCCGCCGGCCGTGAGGTCGTGCTGCGCGGCTACAACGTCTCCGGCGAGACCAAGCTGGACGAGAACGGCGGCCTGCCCTTCGCCTCCGTCGCCGACGCCCGCAAGTCCGCCAAGGCCCTGCGCGCCCTCGGCGGCGGCAACTCCGTGCGCTTCCTGCTCTCCTGGGCGTACGCCGAACCGGCCCGCGGCCAGGTCGACACCGCCTATCTGGCCGCCGCCACCGCCCAGATCGGTGCCTTCCTCGACGCCGGCATCCGCGTCTACCCCGACTTCCACCAGGACCTGTACTCCCGGTACCTCTTCGACCCCGACAGCTGGTACACCGGCGACGGCGCCCCCAAGTGGGCCGTGGATCTCGGCAACTACCCCGACGAGTTCTGCGGCATCTGCGCCTTCTGGGGCCAGAACATCACCCAGAACGCCGCGGTCCAGGCCGCCCAGCACGACTTCTGGCACAACAAGCACGGCCTCCAGGACGCCTTCCTCACCACCGCCCAGCGCACCATGACCTACATCCGCCGGCACCTCACCGCCGAGCAGTTCGCCGGCGTCATCGGCTTCGACCCCTACAACGAGCCGTACGCGGGCAGCTACGACTCCGGCCAGACCAGCCGCATCTGGGAACGCGACCTGCTCTGGCCGTTCTACGTCAAGTTCCGCGCCCGGATGGACGCGGCCGGCTGGCAGGACAAGCCGGTCCTCGCCGAGCCGAACCTCTTCTGGAACTCCAACATCTCCTTCCAGCGGCACGAGGGCGGACTGCTCGACGCGGGCACGCTCGGCCCCGACTACGTCTTCAACACCCACTTCTACGACCACAAGGCCATCTCCGGGTTCCTGATGTGGGGCAACGCCTCCGACGGCCAGTACGTCGGCGACCTCGGCGCGCTCCGCGACCGGGCCGCCGCGGCCGGCACCCCGGCGGTGATCAGCGAGTTCGGGCATCCCCTCGCCGGCACGGTCGCCGGCAAGGCACCCACCGTCCTCAAGGCGATGTACCAGGCCATGGACTCCCGGGTGAAGGGCGCGAACTGGTGGTCCGCACCGGCCGCCTCGGGCCCCGTCCTGTCCGGCCAGCAGTGGCAGTGGGACATCTACCACGGCCGCCACCACGAGCTGATGAACGGCAACCCCGACAAGGTCCTCACCGAAGGCGACGCCTGGAACGACGAGGACCTGTCCGCCGTACGCACGGACGACTCGGGCACCGTGACCCTGCGCCAGGACGCCCGGCTGCTCGACCGCGTCTACCCGAGCGCCACCGCCGGCACCACCCTGGCCTTCACCTACGAGGACCGCTCCCGCGACGGCTCCACCGTGCTGACCTGGAACCCGGTGCCCAGCTCCCTGCCCAACGTGGCACGCCTGGTCGGCTCCGGCCAGTACAGCCTGCTGGTCTGGCGCTCCGGCGGCGGCACGGCACCCACCGAACTGCATCTCCCGGCGTCCTTCCCGACCTCGGCGACGACGGTCGTCTCCGACCTCGGCACGGCGTACGCCCCGCCGTCGTACACCTCGACGACGCCGATCGCGGTGGCCGCCGAGCCCGGCGGCACGGGAAGCCGCCGCCTGCTGCTCACCGCGACGGACTCCGCGGTCCCGCACTACGCGCTGGTGACCAACGGGGCGACGGCTCCGTCCGCGGACCTGCTGAACGCGGCCCGCGCCGAACTCACGGCGTGGGCCGCGCGGATCAGCTAGCCGACGGATCAACCGGCCGAAGGACTCGTCCAGTCGGCGGCCACATGGCCGAGGCGCACCCGCTGCGGGTGGTCGCCGACCGGGACGGACACGGTCTTGCGGCCGGTCGCGAAGTCGATCGCGGTGACCTGGTCGGTGCCGCTCTCGGAGACCACACAGCTCCTGCCGTCGCCGCTGACCGTGGCCCAGTACGGCTTGGACGCGGTGACCAGCGGGCCCTCCTGGAGGGTGCCGCGGTCGACGATCGTCGCGTAGTCGTCCATCGTGCCCGCGACGCACAGCTTGCTGCCGTCGGGGCTCATCGACAGGCCGTGGTGGCGGGAGTCGTTGACCATCGTGGTGCGGTCGTCGTTGGTCGCCGGGTTCTTCGGCAGCGTCTTCGTCCGGGTGATCCGGTCCGTGGCGAGGTCGTACTCGAAGAAGCCGTTGAAGAACGACACCTGGAAGTACAGCTTGGACTCGTCCGGTGAGAACACGGCCGGGCGCACGGCGTCCGAATAGTCCTTCAGCCCGATCGCGTCCAGGCGCTGCCGCATGTCGATCACCTTGACCTGCTGGTACGTGGTCGCGTCGACGACGGTGATGCGCCGGTCGCCCTTCGTCCAGTCCAGCCAGGGCGCGTCGGTCGCCGTGTTCACGTCGCCGATCGACATGTTGTAGATGTACTTGCCGTCCTGGGTGAAGATGTTCTCGTGCGGCTTGTCGCCGGTGGCGAACCTGCCCAGCTCCTTGCCCGTGTCGATGTCCAGCACATGCACGGTGTTCGACAGCGAGGCCGAGACGGCGACCCGCTTGCCGTCGGGCGAGACCGCCATGTGGTCGGAGCGGTAACCGGACACCGGGAAGCGCCAGTTGATGGCCCCGGTGGCCAGGTCGATCGACACGACGTCGGCGAAGCTCGGCCGGGACACCACCATCGACGTGCCGTCCGGCGTGGAGTACATGTCGTCGACGAACTGGTCGTGGCCCTCGCCGACGCTGTTGCGGATCGCCATGAAGTAGATCCACCTGATCGGGTTCGCGTTGATCTCCGCCATCCGCGCGTCCTTGTCGGGGATGACATTGATCCGGCCGATCCTCGCGAAGTCACCGGTGGACCTGAGGACATCGGCGGTGCCGTCCCAGTTGTTGCCGACGAACATCACCTCACGCAGGGCGGCGGCGTCGGGGGTGGCGGGGGCGGCGGTGGCCGAGGCGGCGGGGACGGCGGCGGTCAGCGCGAGGGCGGCGGCTGCGGAGCGCAGGTGCCTGGATCTGAAGGCAGGCATGCGTGCTCCCTCCTCTGAGGGGTGGTGCCATGGGATGGCAAGTGGGGGCAGGGCGTACGGCTCTCCGGAACTGAACACGGCTGCATTCAGAAGGACTTACTGGAAAGTAAGGAAGGGGTGGCCTTCGCCACAAGACTTGGACACGACAAAATTGAGCGGTGGACCATCCGGTGGGTACCGAGGAGGGTGAGTGGCGGGCAGGCTGAAGGCCCCGACCGGCCGTTACGCCGGGAAGACCGCCGCGGAGCGGCAGGCCGAACGGCGCCGGAGATTTCTCGACGCGGCACTCCAGTCGTTCGGCGACACCCCCGGCTACCGCGGAACCACCGTCGCGGCGCTCAGCGAGGCGGCCGGGCTGTCGACACGGCAGTTCTACGAGGAGTTCCGCACCCTTGAGGATGTACTCGCCGCGCTGCATCTGCAGGTCAACGAGTGGGCCGAGGAGGCGGTGCTGACCGCGTTCGCGGCGACGCGGGCGCTGCCGCTGGCCGAGCGGGTCACAGCGATCTTCCATGCCTATGCCGGGA
Source organism: Streptomyces sp. NPDC018693 (assembly GCF_044391385.1). Taxonomy (NCBI): domain Bacteria; kingdom Bacillati; phylum Actinomycetota; class Actinomycetes; order Kitasatosporales; family Streptomycetaceae; genus Streptomyces; species Streptomyces sp. NPDC018693. Next base: position 301,185 of record NZ_JBIRZZ010000005.1, read on the forward strand.
GTGTGACCGCCGATCCCCGGCGGATCAGGATCACCTTCGTCGAGATCATCGGGGTGAGTGCGCGGCTGGAGCAGCAGCGACTGGCCCGGCGGGCGCGGTGGGTCGAGCTGATCTGCGCGGAGGCGGCTGTGGCGGTGGCCCGGGGGGAGGCGGCCCCCCGGGACTATCGGCTGGCGGCGACAGCCTTTATCGGCAGCGTCAACGGGCTGCTGCATGACTGGAGTGCGGGGTGGGTCGATGCGACGTTGGACGAGGTTGTGGAGGAGCTGGTTCGTCAGTTGTTGGGGATATTGCGGCCGGAGGGGTGGCGATAGGTGGGTGGGCGGGTGCGGGTTTGTCGCGGCTGTTCGCGCAGTTCTCCCTAGGTGAGCCGACCGACTGCTTCCACGACGTGCCCCACGCCGTTCTCCCCGCGTACGCGCTCGCCCAGCTTCTCCGCTCGCCGGCGGAACCGTGGCTCGCGTGTTGCTCGTACGAGGATCTCGGTCAGGGTGTCCGTGGTCAGACGGCGCAGGGGGAGTGCTCTGGGAGCCACCCCCAGTCTCACCAGCCGTTCCGCCCAGAAGCCCTCGTCGAACTGGATCGGGACCGGGATGGCCGGTACGCCTGCTCGTAGGCCCGCCGCTGTCGTGCCGGCGCCGCAGTGGTGGACGACGGCGGCCGTCTCGGGGAAGAGGAGGGCGTGGGGGACCTCGTCGACGGTGAGCATGTCGTCGCCGTGTGCGGCGAGGTCGGCCCAGCCGCGCTGGATCACGCCGCGCAGGCCGGCCCGTCGCAGGGCCCGCACGACCTGGGTGCTGAGCCCCGCCGGATCGGGCACGGTCGCGCTGCCCAGCCCCACGTACACCGGGGGTGGGCCCGCTGCGAGAAACTCCCGCAGTTCGGGCGGGAGCCGGGTGTCGCGGTCGTACGGCCACCAGTAGCCGGTGACGGCGAGGTCGGCCGGCCAGTCGCGGGGGCGGGGGACGACCGAGGGGCTGAAGCCGTGCAGGACCGGGGCGGGAGCGCGCTGGTCGCCGGTCACCCCGAGGCGGGCCCGGACCTGTGGCAGGACGGGGGCGAAGACCCGTTCCACGGCCCACTCCACGCCCCGCCCGGCGAGCCGGTTGCCGAGGGCGCCGTAGGAACCGCCGCCGAGCATCGGGGGCGCGAACTCGCGGGTCGGGGCGATCGGCTGGAGGGCCAGCTCGAGGCGTGGCAGGCCCAGTCCGTCGGCGACGGTGTGCCCGAGCGGTGCCACGGAGGCGGCCAGGAGCAGCAGATCGCTCACGCGGGCGGCGGCCTCCAGGTCGTCGGCCATCCGTCCGACGAGCGAGCGGGCCATGGACACCACCCGCAGCAGCTTGCCCGCACCGGTGCCGCTGCGGTGCAGGCCCCGCCCGCGCGCGGACTCCAGTTCCTCGCGCGGATCGACCGGCAGAGGGTGGAAGGCCATGCCCGAGCCGGCCACCAGCGGCTCGAAACGGGCATGGGTGACCAGGGTGACCTCGTGGCCCGCGTGCACGAGGCCATGGCCCAGCCCGGTGAAGGGGGCGACATCGCCCCGGGATCCCGCCGTCATGATCGCCACTCGCACAGCCACCAGTATGGGCCGAGCGGGCCGGATCCGGGGCGAACCACCCTGCGAAAGCGGCCAGTTGGACGCGGTCAGCCGAGGAGCTGCCGGGCGGCCGCCGTCACCGTCTGCTCCAGCAGCGTGGCGATGGTCATGGGGCCGACACCGCCCGGCACCGGAGTGATCAGCGACGCCCGCTCGACGGCCGAGTCGAAGTCGACGTCACCGACGTTGCCCGGGTTGTAGCCCGCGTCGATCACCACCGCGCCCGGCTTGACGTCCCGGCCCTCGATCAGCCGGGGCCGGCCCACGGCGGCGACCACGATGTCCGCCTCCCGCACGGCCGCCGACAGGTCGGCGGTGCGGGAGTGGCAGTACGTCACGGTGGCGTCCCGGGCGAGCAGCAGCATGCCGGCCGGCTTGCCGAGGATGGCGCTGCGGCCCACGACCACCGCCCGCTTGCCGGCCGGGTCGACGTCGTACTCGTCGAGCAGCCGCATGATGCCGCCCGGAGTGCACGACACGAATCCGGGCAGGCCGAAACTCATCGTCGCGAAGGACGCGAAGGTGACCCCGTCGACGTCCTTCTCCGGCGCGATCGCCTCGAACGCGGCCCGCTCGTCGATGTGGTCGCCCATCGGGTGCTGCAGCAGGATGCCGTGCACGGTCGGGTCCGAGGACAGCGCGCGCAGCGTGTCCACCAGTTCCTCGGTGGTCGTCGCGGCCGGCAGCGCCACATGGCGCGAGCCGATGCCGGCCTTGCGGCAGCGGTTCTGCTTCATCTTCACGTAGGTGACGGACGCGGGGTCCTCGCCCACCAGCACCGTCGCCAGACACGGCGTCGTACCGGTGCGGACCGCGAGATCGGCGGCCTTCTTCGCGGTCTCCTCGACGATGCGGCGGGCGAGCGCGGTGCCGTCCATGAGCCGGGCCTGCGACATGATCCACTCCTGGGCTGATCGGTTCTCCTCGCCCAGGCGCACGGCATCAGGTGTCTGCTCGGCCGCTCCCCGGTGGTGCTCCACCTCAGCGCCAGTCACGGCCCTCGAACAGGGTAGCGGCACGGCAAGGGCCCAGGTCACCGGGGACGGCCCGGACCCGATGCCGCACCTCGGGCCGGGTCACTCGTCCCAAGCCTGGATCATGACCTGCTCGGTGATCTTGCCGTCCCGCAGGGTGATCATCGACTCGGAGAGCACCCGGACGCCGTCCGCGTACTCGCAGGACTCGCTGTAGGCGGCCCGATCGCCCTGGATCACGCACCCCTCCATCTTGTGCGTCATGTCACGGCTGTAGACGTCGTCGAGCATCTCGGCTATCTGGCCGCGGCCGTGCAGGACCTTGGGATGGCTCGGCTGGGTGTTGCGGTCGATGATGCGCAGCTCCGCGTCGTCCGCGTAGAGCGACAGCAGGTTGTTGCCGGTGTTCCCCTCCACTGCCCGGCGCAGGGTCTCGGTGTCGAAGGTGGAGCTCGCAGTGCCCATGGTGACCTCCTCGGAGGGCCGCGTACCGATCGGAGAACATGCCGCGAGACCCTCATCTCCGAGCGTCCCCCGCCCCACCGGGCTCGGCAAGCCGTGGGCCGCGGGTGCGACCGGCGGGTGAGCGGCGACATCCCCGCCGAGCTGCCGCCGGTGTCCCGTCAGCTGACCGAGCTGACCGAGCTGACCGAGCTGAACAAGGTGGACGAGCTGCACGCCCGGCACCTGGTCCGCGAGGTCCGCCGGATCCTGTGGGCAGGGAGCCGCTCGAAGGGTGTGCCTGTCACTGCACGCCCACGCGGGACAGCCGGGGCAGGCCGAGGGTGGCCGTCGAGGCGGCGAGCACTGCCGCCGCGCACGGCACCGCGTAGCCCGCCGAGGCTCCCGCAGCGTCGACCATCCACCCGGACAAGGCGTAGCCCAGCGCCACCCCGACGGAGAGGCCCGAAACGATCCAGGTGATGCACTCGGTGAGCCGGGCGGCCGGCACCAGGCGGTTCACCAGCTCCATCGTGGTGATCAGGGTCGGCGCGAGGGACATGCCCGCCACGAAGAGCATCCCCGCCAGCACCGCGAGCCCCGGCGCGAACAACAGCGGCACGGTCGTCACCGCCATCGCCCAGACGCTGGCCGGCAACCGCCGCGTGATCGTCCCCCGCGGCCCGATGGCACCGAAGACCGCGCCCGCCAGGCCCGAGCCGAGCGCGTACACGCCCAGCAGCAGGCCGGAGACCGCCTTGTGGTGGTGCGCGTCGGCGAACGCCACCGTCACGACATCCACCGAACCGAAGGACGCGCCCACCGACGTCGCCGTCAAGGTCAGCACGCCGAGTCCCCGGATGCGCAGCGCCCAGCCGCGGACGCGCTGCCGCTCGGCGCGCACCGGCGGTTCCGTGCGCCGCTGGGCGGCGAACAGCAGGACGCCGACGGCGAGCAGGACCGCGGCCGTCAGTGGTCCGGCCTCGGCCGGTCCCTCGGCCGACAGGGTGATCGCCAACGCCGGGCCGACGACGTAGACCACCTCGTCGAGCACCGACTCCATCGAGTACGCGGTGTGCAACAGCCGCGGTGACGCCCGGTGGATCTCCGCCCAGCGGGCCCTGACGAGAGCGCCCATGCTGGGCATGCAGCCCGCTCCCGCCGCCGCCACGTACAGCGTCCAGTCGGGGGCGGCGTACCGTGCGCACAGCAGCAGCGCACCGATGGCGGCGACCGTCGCGGCCGTCGCCGGGAGGACGACCCGGCGCTGGCCGTGACGGTCGACCAGCCGGGAGATCTGCGGTCCGATCGCCGCGGCGGCGAGCGCCTGCGTGGCCGAGACCGAGCCGGCGAGGCGGTAGTCACCGCCGAGCTGCGACAGCATGATGATGATGCCGACACCGATCATCGACTGCGGGAGGCGTGCGATGAAGCCCGCGGTGGAGAAGAGCAGACTGCCTGCCGGAGAGAAGGTCCGGCGGTAATCGGAGAGCACGGGGACTCCACGCTCCGTCAGGAGCCGATCGCTGCTGGGCGAATCAGATCAGGTTTCGGCGTCCTCCATTTTCACGCATCACGCGGTTTCCCGCGATGCGTGACGGTCGTCTCTCATGGCGCGTTACGCGGTATCTCTTCCTGCGCGTGCGCGAAATGACGAGCCGGGTAAGCTGGATGGCAGACACGTCGATGTCTCGGCGGGAAGGAGCCCGCATACCGGAGACCGCTGATACCGGCAACCGCGTATACAGGCGATCGTGTTTCACAGGCGACCAGGGCGCCGCGCCGCAGCCCCGGAGACTCTCCCTTTGCCAGCCTGAATCCCATGAGCTTCCCAGCCATCGCCCGGTGCCGTTCGCTCAGCTCGGCCCGACCGGCAAGCCACCCTCCCAGGAGGTGAGTTGGGTTGAACGCGCGACTACGAGGCCATGCCGCGATGGCCGCCGTCGGCACGAGCATCGTCGTACTGACGATGCTCTACTACATGCTTCCGGAACAGCGGCTGATCTTCACCGCCATTGGAGCGACCGGCGTCGGCGGTATTCTCCTGGGTGTCTTTCTCAACCGCCCGACGCATCGGCTCCCGTGGCTGCTGCTCGCCGCGGGAAACTTCGCATTCGCCGCGGGCCAGACCGCCCAGATCATCCTCATCGAGCTGCTCGACGAGGTCCCGTTTCCGTCGATCGCCGACGGTTTCTATCTCGCGGCATATCCGCTGTATGCGGCCGGGCTGCTGAGCTTCGTCCGCTGGCGCACCAGTTGGCGCGACCGCGCGAGCCTCGTCGACGCGCTGACACTGACAGTCGGCCTGGCACTGCTGTCGTGGCTGTTCCTCATCGAGCCGTTCGCCGAACTCGAGGGTCTCACCTGGGTGCAGAAGGCGTTCTCCATCGCCTATCCGCTCGGTGACATCCTCGTTCTGGCGATGCTGCTGCGTCTGCTCGTCGTCGGACGTGGTGGCCGGAGCCCCTCGCTCATGCTGCTCACCGCGGGCACCGTCGGCCTGCTCACCGCCGACGTGGCGTACGGCCTCATACAACTGAACGGCACCTGGCGCACGGGTACCGCGGTCGATCTCGGCTGGGCCGTCCTGTACGGCGCCTGGGCCGTCGCCGCGCTCCATCCGTCCATGCGGTCGCTGACCCAGCCGGTGGAAGGGCGCGCCGAGATCGGTACGGGCCGGCTGAGCCTGCTCACCCTGGCGTCGCTGATCGCGCCGACCATCCTTCTGACGCAGGCGGTGCGCGGTGTGAGGGAGAACGTCGGCGTCATCGGGGTGTTCTCCGCGGTGCTCTTCCTCCTCGTGCTCTACCGCCTGGCGGGCGTGGTGGCGACCCACCGGCGGGCGGTCGGCCGGGAGAAGGTGCTGCGCATAGCGGTGTCGTCGCTGGGCGGAGCGGGCGATGTGCGGGATGTGGCCGCCGCCGTCCACTCCGCGGTGACGGAACTGGTGACGCACGGCCCGCCGCATTCCGCACTGCTCACCGTGCCGGACAACAGGCTGTGGGTGAACGGGGTGAATGGGGAGAACGGCGGCGTACGCGGGCCCGTGTCCGAGCGGGCGACCGCGGCCGTACGGGAACTGACCGCGTCCGGCGAGAACCGCCTGGTGACCCTCGACGGGGTGGGGCTCGAGATCGCCGCCCACCTCGCGGGCCCGGCCGAGGAGCCGACCCGCACCAGCCACGCGCTCGTCTGCCCGCTCACCTCACAGGACCATCCCTTGGGCAATCCGCAGATCGGGGTGCTGATCGTGGCCGGCGACGAGCAGGACCTGCTCGTCCTCCGCGACACGCTGGCGACTCTCGCCGCGCAGACGGCACTTGCCGTGGCGCGGGTCGCCCTCGCCGAGGAGGTCAACCGGCGCAAGAGCGAGGCGTACTTCCGCACGCTGGTGCAGAACGCCTCCGACGTCATCCTGATCCTCGACGACGAGGACCGGGTCCGTTACGCCAGCCCCTCCGCCGGCAAGGTGCTGGGCGTTCCGGACCTGGAGGGCACCCTCCTCATCGATCTGGTGCCGCCGGAGGACAGTCGCGCGGTGGTCGAGACACTCGGCCGGATACGGAGCCGCGAGTACCAGACCAGGCGCGAGCACTGGCGGATGATCCGAGGGGACCGGGGGTTCATCGAGGCCGAGGTCAGGTGGAGCGACCTGCGCGAGGAGGCGACCGTCGGCGGAGTGGTGCTCACTCTGCGGGACGTGACCGAACAGCGCAAGCTCGAACGTGAACTCATCCACCAGGCGTTCCACGACCCGCTCACCGGCCTGGCCAACCGGGTGCTCCTCCAGGAGCGGATCAGCCACGCCCTGGTGCAGGCCCAGCGCGACGGCACGGTGGTCGGCGTGCTCTTCGTCGACGTGGACGACTTCAAAGTCGTCAACGACATACACGGCCACAGCGTGGGCGACGAACTCCTGGTCGCGCTGTCACTCCGGCTGCAGACCACGGTCCGTGCCTCCGACACCGCCGCGCGCATCGGCGGCGACGAGTTCGCACTCCTGGTGGAGGGCTCCATCACATCGCAGGGCGTGGAGCGGTTCACCGAGCACGTGATGACCGCGTTCGCAGAGCCGTTCCCGCTCAGTGTGGGGCCGGTGAGCACGTACGCCAGCGTCGGTGTCGCGACGACGGAGGACAGCATCGACTCGGTCGAACTGCTGACACACGCCGATCTCGCGCTGTACTCGGCGAAGACGGCGGGCAAGCGCCAGTGGCGCCGCTACCACCCGGACCTGCAAAGGGGCATGGCCGAGCGTGCCAAGTTGCAGGAGGGCCTGGACAGTTCGTCGATCGAGACGTCGTTCATGGTGCTCTACCAGCCCATAGTGGAGCTGGCCGGCGGGCGGATCGCAGGCTTCGAGGCACTCGTTCGCTGGCCCCACTCCACGCGCGGCATGGTGCTGCCGGAGCAGTTCATCACGCTGGCCGAGGAGAGCGGGCAGATCGTCCCGCTCGGCGCCTGGGTGCTCGATCAGGCCGCGGCCGAGGCCGTCCGGTGGGACGACTCCGTGCGGCGCGACAGTACGGCCACCCGCAACGCGCCTTACGTCAGCGTGAACGTGTCGCCGCGTCAGTTCCGGGACGCCGAGTTCTACAGCGTGATCCGGCGCGCGCTGGATCTCTCCGGCATAGAACCGTCGTCTCTCGTACTGGAACTGACCGAGAGCGTGCTGATGTACAACGACGAGCGCATACTGGCCGAGATGAGTGCGCTCACCGACCTCGGTATCCGTTTCGCGATCGACGACTTCGGAACGGGCTACTCGTCGCTGAGCTATCTGCGTGAGTTCCCGATCTCGATACTCAAGATCGACAAGTCCTTCGTCGACGAACTCGGGCGCTCGCCCGAACAGTACGCCCTGGTCGAGGGCATCACGCATCTCGCGGACACACTCGGCCTCACAGTGATCGCCGAAGGGGTGGAGAACGTGCGGCAGCAGGAACTGCTCGTCTCCATGGGCTGCCGGTTCGGCCAGGGGTACCTCTTCGCCAAGCCGGTCAGCGCCGATGAGGCGGCACGCCTCGTCCTCGCGCCGCCGCTCGGCCGCCTGGCCGAATGGAGTGGGGTGCCGGCAGAAGGGAAGCAGTGATGACGGCGGCCCCCTTCCGAGGGGTGCGCGGGCCGCGCTCCGCGGGACGTCGGGCGAGGCAGGAGACCCAAGGTGACGGAACGTGAGCGCCTTTCGACGGAGTCGACCACGCTGTGCGTCGTGCTGCACAACGACGAGCAGCAGTACGCGATCTGGCCCGCCGATCGCCGGATCCCGGCCGGGTGGCACCGGAGCGGCGGACCGGCGCCCGCCGCGCGGTGCGGGAGCCTGGTCGACCGCCTGTGGACCGACCTGCGGCCCGCGAGCGCCCGTACCGTGGCGCAGACCCCGGGATCCGGGCCGGGCACCGTGCCCGAACTGGTCCGGGAACGGGCACGGCGTGAACCGTCCGCTCTCGCGGTGCTCTCGGACGAGGGCCGGCTCAGCTACGCCGAACTGACCGGCCGCGCCGACCGGCTCGCCCACGAGCTGCGCCAGGCGGGCGTCGCGGCGGAATCCGTCGTCACCGTATGCCTCGACCGCACACCCGAACTGGTCGTCGCACTGCTTGCGGTGCTGAGTTCCGGCGGCGCGTTCCTGCCCCTCGACCCGGCGACCCCGCGGCAACGGATGGCCGGGCTGGTCGAGGAGACCGGTTCACGCCTCATCGTCACCAGCCGTGAGCTCGCCCCGATGCTGGCGGCGTGCGAGGCACGGATCGTCGACGTCGGGGAATCGGCCACACAGGCGCCACAGCCCGCACCGCGGCCGTCCCGCGGGCCCCGCCCGGACGACCTCGCCTACGTGATCTACACCTCGGGATCCACCGGGCCCCCCAAGGGGGTGATGATCACCCACCGGTCACTGGCCCACTCCCTCAACGCGGTGGCCCGGGCATACGGACTGACGCCCGGCGACCGGGTGCTGCACGCCGCGGCGCTCGGCTTCGACACCTCGCTGGAGCAGATCTTCGCCACGCTGATCAGCGGCGCGACGCTCGTCCTCGCCGGACCACGGACATGGGCGCCCGCCGACCTGCTGCACCGCATCCCGGAGTACGGGATCACCGTCGCCGACCTGACCCCCGCCTATTGGCAGCGGGTCCTCCCTTTCGCTGACCGTGGCGAGCACCTCGCGTCGCTGCGGCTCGCCATCGTCGGCGGCGAGATCGTCACCGCCAAGGACAGCCGCGCCATTCTGCGCGGCATCCCCGGCGTGCGGCTCGTCAACGCCTACGGGCTCACCGAGACAACCATCACCTCCACGCTCTGCGACCTCAACGAGGAAATGATCACCTCGCCCGACACCGCCGTCGCCCCGGTCGGCCGACCGCTGGAGGGGGTTCATGTCCAGCTGCTGGACGACGAGCTGCACCCGGTGCCGCCGGGCGGGCGCGGCGAGATCTACATCAGCGGCCCAGGGCTGGCGCGCGGCATCTGGCGGCAACCCGCCCTGACCGCACAGCAGTTCCTGCCCGACCCGCACGGCCCCGCGCCGGGGGACCGGATGTACCGCACCGGGGACCTGGGCCGTCGGCGCCCGGACGGCAACCTGGAGGTCCTGGGCCGGATCGACGACCAGATGAAGATCCGCGGGTTCCGGGTCGACCCGGCCGAGATCGAGGCCGCGCTCGCCTCGCATCCGGAGATCGGCCAGGCGATGGTCGTGGCCCGGGCGCGCGAGAGCGGCGACCGGGACCTCGTCGCGTACTACACGCCGGTCTCGCCGCCCACCGGCCGCGAGACGGTGACGCCCACGCGGCTGCGCTCGGCACTCGCCGAGGTCCTTCCGGGGTACATGATCCCGGCCGCCTTCTACGCGGTGGAGCGGCTGCCCCTCACGTCCGGCGGAAAGCTCGACCGCAGAGCCGTACCGCAACCCGCCACGGCGGCGACCACGACCGCCCGCGCCGATGACCGCCCCCTGCCGCAGGGCATGGCCGAGCTGTGGGGCCAGATCCTGGAGGTGGACCATGTCCGCCCGCACGACGACTTCTTCGAGCTGGGCGGCAACTCGCTGCTGGCCATGGAAATGCTCGCTCACACCCGCGTCATGTTCGGCATCGGCGTCTCACAGATCCGCGACCTGACCCGTTCGCTGCTGCAGTATCCGACGCTCGCCGCGTTCGCCGAGTCCGTGCGCCGGGCACGGGCCGGCACACTGGCCCAGCCGGGTGGCGGGAGCGTCGACTTCGCCGCCGAGGTCGATCGGCTCGTTCCGGCGATGGGCCACGACGCACCGGCTCCCAACTTCCGGCACCCCGGCGACGTCCTGCTCACCGGGGCGACGGGGTTCTGTGGCGCGCACATGCTCGACGAGCTGCTGACCAGGACGACAGGACGGGTCCTGTGCCTGGTCAGGGCCTCGGACGAGCAGCACGCCATGGAGCGCCTCCACGCGAGCCACCTGCGGCACGTCCACAGCGAGTTGGCCGGCGAACGCGTCCAGCCGGTCGTCGGCGACCTGGGCAAGCCTCTCCTGGGGTTGCCGCCGGGCCGGTTCGAGGAGCTGGCATCAACCATCGACGCCGTCTACCACTTCGGCGGCCAGGTCAACTTCATCTACCCGTACCACGAGTTGCGCGCGGCCAATGTCGACGGCACCTACGAGATCATCCGCCTGGCCGCCGACAGGGCCGTCCCCGTCCACTTCACCTCCAGCATGGCCGTGCTCGCCGGATTCGGGCCGGCCGGCGTGCGCGAGGTGACGGAGAGCACGCCGCTGGGCTTCCCCGAGAGTCTTTCCGTCGGATACGTGGAGACCAAATGGGTCGGCGAGGCGCTGCTGAAGAAGGCGTCCGACGCGGGCCTGCCCGTCGCGGTCCACCGCCTGATGGACGTCACGGGCAGCAGCGGAACCGGCGTGATGAACACCGGCAGCGAGATGGCCGCCCTCATCGGCTTCATCGCGCGGACCGGGCTGTGCCCTGACGTCCCCCTGCCGCTGGACTTCCTGCCGGCCGACTGCCTCACCCGCGCGATCGGACACATCTCCACCCACCGCCCCGCACGCGGTGAGGTCTACCACCTCACCAACCCCCGTCCCACGCTGGTGGACTCGCTCGCCGAGCGCCTGCGCGAGCGGGGTCACCGGGTCGAGAAGATCCCCTACGCCGAGTGGATCGCCGCCCTGGTGACGTACGCCGCCGGGCACCCCACCGACCCGATGACCCCGTTCGTCCCGCTCTTCGTCGACCGCTGCGCCCGCGCGGACATCACCGTGAGCGAGATGTACTTCCAGGGCGTCTTCCCGGAGTTCACCCGCGACAACGCCGAACGGGCGCTTACCGACGCCGGGATCGACATCCCGCCCGTGGACGCGGAGATGATCGACCGTCACATCGACTTCCTCGAACGGGACGAGCCCGTCCGGCGGGTGAAGCCCCAGGAGCACGGAGCGCCACGGTGGTGAGCCGATGCCCCGGCTGGGAGGCACTGGACGTGCTGCAGGCGCCGCCCGACGGTCCCGTGGCCTTCTCCGCCGACCTCAGTCCTCACGGCCTCATGGCGGCGTACCGTGCCGGGGCCTATCCGTTCCCGGCGCCCGACGAGTACAGCCGCGCCCTCAACGAAGTCGTCTTCGCCGACCAGATACGACAGGGCCGCATCCGGCTCCTCGGCGACGAGTCGGCCGACCCCTACGCCGTCTCCTGGTGGTCGCCCGACCCCAGGCCGGTGCTGCCCGTCTCAGCCACGCACCTCAGCCGGAGCCTCGCCCGGCGGCTGCGCAACCGGCTGCAGTGGTCGACCAGCCTGGACCAACGGTTCGAGCAGGTCGTCCGCGCATGCGGCGCCGGCCGCACCCCCGAGTGGCTCACCGAGGAGCTGACGGTCAGTCTGCTCCGCCTGCACGAACTGGGACACGCTCACAGCGTCGAGGTCTCGGAGGACGGCGATCTGATCGGCGGTGTCTTCGGTATCCGCGTCGGATCGGTCTTCAGCATGGACTCGATGTTCTTCCGCCGCTCCGGCGCCTCGAAGGTCGCGGTGGCCGACCTCGCGGCGCGCTTCGCGCAGGCGGGCGGCGTGCTGCTCGACGCACAGCGCGACAGCCCGCACGTCCGCGACATGGGCGCCGTTCTCGTACCGCGGGAGCAGTACGTTCGCCACATCCGCGCCACCGCGCGCGACAGCCTCCCGATGCCCACCGCCACCCTGCCTGCCCGCCGCCTCGCCACCAGGTGACGGACACCGGATCACTGCGCCCTGGACGTGGGGGAGCGCGGGGACCCGAAGAGCGCGGCCTGGTTCTTGCCCGCGGTCTTGGCTCTGTACAGGGCGGTGTCGGCGTCCCGCAGAGCCTCGGTGGGCGTGGTCGGCCCGGTGATGATCCGTGCTCCGATGCTTGTCGTCACCCGGACCGAATGGCCATGGGGAAGGACGAACGGGTCCTTGAAGGCGTCGAGGATCCGTAGGGCGTAGTGGCGCAGTGCGCTCGTGTCCACGCCTTCCAGAACGAGCGCGAACTCGTCCCCGCCGAGCCGGGCCACCATGTCCTGCTCGCGGACCCTGCTCGTCAGCCGCTGTGCGACGTCGACCAGCACCTCGTCGCCGGCCGAGTGCCCCAGGGTGTCGTTGACCTCCTTGAAGCCGTCGAGATCGAGCATCAGCAGTCCGGCGGAGGAGAAGACGGAGCACCGGCCGAGAGCGGACTCCAGACGTTCACTCAGGAGCGTTCGATTGGCCAGACCGGTCAACGGGTCGTGCGTCGCCTGATGACTCAGCTGCTTCTGGAGCTCTGCCTGCTCTCGCAGCGACGCCGCGAGATCGAGGGCCTGCGCCCGTGCCTGGGCGGCTCTGCTCTGGGCGTACTGGGCCAGGAACGCGACGCGCAGCACCAGCAGCAGCGACAGGCCGGCCATCATGCTGACGATCACCGTGACGTTCATCGGCTCGTCCCGGATGCCGCCGACGTTGGCCAGCACGATCAACGGCCCCATCAGGATGAGGGCGATCAGGATCGACAGCCGCCGCTTGCGCAGCCTCTCCTGGTCGTCCGCCAACCGCGTCGGCCGCGCGACCGACGGGTGCAGCGCGGCCGCGCCCAGCAGGAGGGAGGAGACCATCCACCCCACCTCGGACACGTCCTGCGCGATCGCGGTCCCGTTCGTTGCCAGCGTCCCGTAGTAGAGACCGTCGGCAGCGAGCAGAAGCAGCAGCCATCCGGTGCACAGAAGGAACGACGGTGTGTGCGTGTCGGTGGTGAGCATCAGCCGCGCCGCGATGGACAACAGCACCAGGTCGGTGACGGGATAGGCGAGGGACACCGTGAGCGGCCACGCCGACAACTCGCTGTGCAGGTAGGGCGCGACGATGAACGCCCAGGCCGCAGTGCCGAACCCCAGCGTGACGATTCCCGCGTCCAGCAGCCCGGCCCAGTGCAACCGGCCCGTCTGCTGCCGGGCCAGCGTCACCAGGCCCGCGGCGAACAACAGGTAGCTGGCCAGATAGAGGATGTCGGCCACACCGGGGAACGGGACCTCGTCGCCGCGGGCCTGGTACAGGCCCCAGATCGTGTCCGCGACCGCGAACGGTGCCATGGCCGCCGCGAGGAGGTACCACGGAAGGACCGACGGCGGCCTGTTCCTGATCACTCCCGCCAGGATGGCGAAGACGACCGAGCCGGATATGAGTCCGGGCAGCAGGTACTGCTTGGGGGAGGAGGTGACCAGACAGGTGACGATCAGCGCCGTCCCGGCCGCCACGTACGCCCAGACCCACGCATTGCGGCGGGAGGACAACCCGACGTGAACCTTGCCCACGGGCTCTCCTTCCCTCCTCCGGTCCGCACGCCCCGGGGCGGTGGTGCGCGGGCCGATCCTCATCCAGATTCGTGACCGGGAGAGTGGGAGCGGAGTGTCCCGAGGGCGCGGCAGGTACGGTCGAGTTCGTCCTGCAGGCGAGGAGCGGTCTCGGCCAGTGAGGCCGGGTCCCCGGCCCTGGCCTGCTCCTCGAGCTCCTGGCAGCAGGCCGCCAGGCCATGGGCCCCCAGGTTGCCGGCAGCGCCCTTGAGACTGTGTGCCTGATCTGCGATCTCGGGGGTGTCGTGCCGGTCGAGCGCGTGGAAGAGCGCGCTGGTCGTCTCGGGGGCCCGGGCGAGGAAGTGGTCCACCAGCCGGTCCACCAGTGCGTGCTCGGCCCGGGTGCCGCCACCGCGGAGTTCGGTCAGCCGCTGCTCGATGCAGGCGCGCAGATCCTCGTCGTCAGTCTGTGGGCGGGCGGGGTGGACCCAGTGGGTCAGGACTTGCTCCAGCTCCCCGGCGGTGACGGGTTTGGAGACGTAGTCGTCCATGCCCGCGGCCAGGCACCGTTCCCGGTCCTCGGCGAGGACGCCGGCGGTCATGGCGATCACCGGCAGGTGACGGCCGGTGCCCTGTTCCTGGCGGCGCAGTTCCCGGGTGGCGCTGTAGCCGTCCATCCGGGGCATCTGGCAGTCCATGAGCACGGCCTGATAGCTGCCTTCCTCGACCATGCGCAGGGCCTGGATGCCGTCGGCGGCGGTGTCCGCGCTGTAGCCGAGCCGGGTGAGCATGCCCTGGGCGACCATCTGGTTGATCTCGTTGTCCTCGACCAGCAGGACATGGCCTCGGTGAGCGGCCGGGGACGGGGTGGTCGCCGTCGCCGCTGCCGTGGCCAACGGCCATGTCGGGTTGGTGAGTTCGACCAGTGCCTCGATGAGCTCGGATTCACGGAGGGGCTTGGGCAGGCTGCGGGCGATCCCGGCCGCCTGCAGTTCGGCGGCGGGCAGCCGGCGTCCGGAGGTGAGCAGCAGCAGCCGCATGCGGGCGAAGTTCTGGTCGGTGGTGATCCGGCGGGCGAGTTCAAGGCCGTCCATGTCAGGCATGTGCATGTCCAGGATGGCCAGGGTGAAGGGGCGGCCCGCGGCCGCTGCCTCGTGCAGCGCCACCAGGGCCTGGGGGCCGCCGACGACCGTGGTCGGCTGCATGTGCCACCTGCGCAGCTGCGCGTCGAGGATCAGCCGGTTGGTCTCGTTGTCGTCGACGACGAGGACCCGGTGCTCGCGCAGGCCGTCGGGCTGCGGCCGGGTCAGGGGCTGCTCCGGGGTGTCGGGTGCGCGCACGGGCACGGTGAAGAAGAAGGTGCTGCCTGCACCGCGCCTGCTGGTGACGCCGATGGAGCCGCCCATGGCCTCGGTGAGCCTGCGGCAGATGGCCAGGCCGAGACCCGTGCCTCCGTAGCGGCGGGTGGTGGAGGCGTCCGCCTGGGAGAAGGCGTCGAACATCCGCTCCTGCTCGGCCTCGGCGATGCCGATGCCGGTGTCGGCCACCTCGAACCGCAACCAGGCCCCATGCTCCGTGGATGGCGGGGACGGGGCCGGGCGGGCGCGGAGCACGACCTCGCCGGCTTCGGTGAACTTCACCGCGTTGGACGCCAGGTTGAGCAGGATCTGCCGCAGCCGCCCGGCGTCCCCGATCACCGTGGCGGGCAGTTCCGGATGGCAGTCGCTGAGCAGTTCCAGGCCACGGGCCTGTGAGGTCTGCGCCACCAGCGCGATGACCTCCTCCACCAGCACCCGTGGGCTGAAGGCGATCCGTTCGAGTTCGAGTTTGCCCGCCTCCAGCTTGGAGAAGTCCAGGATGTCGTTGATCAGTGACAGCAGTGCCGTGCCGGCCGCCTGGACGCCCTCCGCGTAGCGGCGCTGTTCGGCATCCAGCGAGGTGCCCAGCAGCAGGTTGCTCAGCCCGATGACCCCGTTCATGGGGGTGCGGATCTCATGGCTCACGGACGCCACGAACTGCGACTTCGCCAGGGCCGCGGCGATCGCCTGGTCGCGGGCCTCCGTCAGGGCGGCTTCGGCCTGCTTGCGCTCGCTGATGTCCCGGACGAAGGCGTTGAAGCAGCGCGCCTTCGCCGACTTCAGACGCCACACCGTGAGCTCGACCGGGATCTCGTGACCGTCACGGTGCAGGGCGCTGAACTCGATCCTGCGGCCCAGCACATGAGTCTCCCCGCCCGCCAGAATCCGCTGCAGCCCGGCTCGGTGCGCGGCGTGATACCTCTCGGGGATGATCGTCTCCGTCAGCGGACGGCCCATCGCCTCGTGGTGGCTGAACCCGAACAGTCGCTCGGCGCTCTGGTTCCAGTCGATGACCAGGCCGTCCTCGTCGATGGAGACGAAGGCGTCACGGGCGGTGTCGATGACCGAGCGTGCCTGTTCCTGCAACAGCCGCAGGGCTTCCTCCCTGCGCCGCTGGCCCTCCGCCTCACGGACGAAACCACGCACCTCGAGCGGCTCGCCGGCGGGGTCCCGCACCACCCAGGACGTCGTCTCCGTCCACACCCAGTGCCCGTCGGCATGGCGCAGCCGCAGACACACCACCACGCGGCCGTCGCGGCGCAGATCCCGCTCGGCCCAGTCGAATTCCTCCACGTCGCCCGGGTGCACCCAGAAGCGCGCCGACGTCCCCACGATCTGCTCGACCGGCCGGCCGAACAGTGCTTCCGCCGGGGCGGACACCTCCAGGTGGACGCCCTCCATCGTCCGGCGGAAGACCATGTCCTGAGAGTTCTTCAACAGGAGCCGAAACCGCTCCTCGTCGTCGGACGCGTACTGCCGTGGTGGGTCTGTGGGTTCCATTTCCATGGTCGGCCTCCGTGCCATGCACGACCGCAGGGCGCTGCCGGGACTACCGGCAGATGCTCGTGACCACGAGGCCGCATGCCCACGCAGCGGTCGCTGAGACCGGCACACCCACGGGTCATGGGTGGTGATGAGAGAGTTCAGGCGGTCCGCTCATCGGACATCTCCAGCAAAGGATGAACCACTGAAGATCGCAAATCGAGCCACCCTCCGTGCCGTGACCCGAAGCGCGACCCCTTACCGATCGGTCGCGTCTAGGGTCGTCGCAGGGACAGAGATCCGCGACGAAAGGGCAGCACCATGGCGCAGGAAGTGCGCGGCGTGATCGCACCGGGCAAGGACGAACCCGTACGGGTGGAGACGATCGTCGTGCCGGACCCCGGCCCCGGGGAGGCCGTGGTGCGGGTGCAGGCGTGCGGGGTCTGCCACACCGACCTGCACTACAAGCAGGGCGGCATCAACGACGACTTCCCGTTCCTGCTCGGCCACGAGGCGGCCGGCGTGGTCGAGTCGGTCGGCGCGGGAGTCACCGACGTGGCGCCCGGTGACTTCGTGATCCTCAACTGGCGTGCCGTGTGCGGGAACTGCCGGGCCTGTCTGCGCGGCCGGCCCTGGTACTGCTTCGACACGCACAACGCCGAGCAGCGGATGACTCTGACCGACGGTACCGAACTCTCCCCGGCGCTCGGCATCGGCGCCTTCGCCGAGAAGACCCTGGTGGCCGCCGGACAGTGCACCAAGGTCGACCCCGCCGTCTCCCCGGCGGTGGCCGGACTGCTCGGCTGCGGGGTGATGGCCGGCATCGGCGCCGCCCTCAACACCGGGAAGGTCGGCCGGGGCGACTCCGTCGCCGTCATCGGCTGCGGCGGCGTCGGCGACGCGGCGATCGCCGGCGCGAACCTGGCCGGCGCGGGCCGGATCATCGCCGTCGACATCGACGACCGCAAGCTGGACAAGGCCCGCACCCTCGGCGCCACCCACACCGTCAACTCCCGTGAGACCGACCCCGTCGAGGCGATCCGCGAACTGACCGGCGGCTTCGGCGCCGACGTCGTCATCGAGGCGGTCGGCCGCCCCGAGACCTACCGGCAGGCGTTCTACGCCCGCGACCTGGCCGGCACGGTCGTCCTGGTCGGCGTGCCCACCCCGGAGATGAAGCTCGAACTGCCGCTGCTGGACGTCTTCGGACGCGGCGGAGCGCTCAAGTCCTCCTGGTACGGGGACTGTCTGCCCTCCCGGGACTTCCCCATGCTGATCGACCTGCATCTGCAGGGGCGCCTGCCGCTGGACGCGTTCGTGACCGAGACCATCCAGCTCGACGAGGTGGAGAAGGCGTTCGAGCGGATGCACCACGGCGACGTGCTGCGCTCGGTGGTGGTGCTGTGATGGCCGCCCGCATCGAACGCCTCGTCACCTCCGGGCGGTTCACCCTCGACGGCGGCACCTGGGACGTCGACAACAACGTCTGGATCGTCGGCGACGATCACGAGGCGATCGTCATCGACGCCGCCCACGACGCGCACGCCATCGCCGAGGCCGTCGGCGACCGCCGCCTCACCGCGATCGTGTGCACCCACGCCCACAACGACCATGTGAACGCCGCCCCCGCCCTCGCGGACCTGACCGGCGCCACCATCTGGCTGCACCCCGACGACCTGCCGCTGTGGAAGCTCACCCACCCCGACCGCGACCCCGACGCGCACCTCGCCGACGGCCAGGTCATCGACGCCGCCGGCGCCGGCCTGACCGTGCTCCACACGCCCGGGCACGCGCCCGGCGCGGTCTGCCTCTACGACGCCGGGCTCGGCACGGTGTTCACCGGCGACACCCTCTTCCAGGGCGGCCCCGGCGCCACCGGCCGCTCCTACTCCCACTTCCCGACCATCATCACCTCGATCCGGGACCGACTGCTCACCCTCCCGCCGGAGACCAGGGTGCTCACCGGCCACGGGGACGGCACCACGATCGGGGCGGAGGCCCCGCACCTGGAGGAGTGGGTAAATCGCGGGCACTGACCGGCCCGCCCCGCCTACGCTCACCGGCATGACAGCGGAGAACTCCCTGGTGACCCTGCATGCCGTCCGTGTCCTGCGGTGCGCCCCCGACGGTCCGCCGCTGGACTCCGAGCGTGCCGCGCTCGACCTCATCGGCGACGCCTTCGGCCATGAGGCCGAGGTCGTCGCGGTGCCGGTGGACCGGGTCGGCGAGGAGTTCTTCCGGCTGAGCTCGGGTGTCGCGGGCGCGGTCATGCAGAAGTTCGTCATGTACCGGGTGCGGCTCGCCGTCGTCGGTGACGTCACCGAGTACGTCGAGCGGAGCACCGCCCTGCGCGACTTCGTGCGGGAGACCAACGCCGGCGACCACATCTGGTTCCTGCCGGACCACGACGAACTGGCGGCGAGACTGCGCCCGGCCGGGTGACCCCGCCGTAAAGCCCGGAAAACACGACAGGAGATGTCCGGCTTCCACGCCACCCTCGGAGACGACACCTCACGAGGACACAGGAGGCCGGACATGTCGGGACCGCTCAACGGCAAGGTGGCGCTGGTCGCCGGGGCGACACGCGGCGCGGGACGCGGTATCGCCGTGGAACTCGGTGCGGCCGGAGCCACCGTCTACGTCACCGGCCGCACCACCCGCACCAGGCGCTCGGAGTACGACCGCCCCGAAACCCTTGAGGACACCGCCGACCTGGTCACCCGGGCGGGCGGCCGGGGCATCGCCGTCCCCACCGACCACCTCGAACCGGACCAGGTGCGCGCCCTCGTCGCCCGCGTCGACGACGAACAGGGCCGCCTCGACGTCCTGGTCAACGACATCTGGGGCGGGGAGCACCTCTTCGCCTGGGACACACCCGTCTGGGAGCACGACCTCGACAAGGGCCTGCGGCTGCTGCGGCTCGCGGTCGAGACGCACGCGATCACCAGCCACCTCGCCCTGCCCCTGCTCCTGCGCCACCCCGGCGGACTGGTCGTCGAGATGACCGACGGCACCGCGGAGTACAACCGCGACCACTACCGGAACTCCTTCTTCTACGACCTCGCCAAGGCATCCGTCCTGCGCATGGCCTTCTCCCTGGGCCACGAACTCGGGCCACGCGGCGCCACCGCCGTCGCGCTGACCCCGGGCTGGCTGCGCTCGGAGATGATGCTCGACCATTTCGGCGTCCGGGAGGACAACTGGCGCGACGCCCTCGCACAGGTCCCCCACTTCGCCATCTCCGAGACCCCCCGCTACGTCGGTCGGGCGGTCGCCGCCCTCGCCGCCGACCCGGACCCGGCGCGCTGGAACGGACAGTCCCTCTCCAGCGGCGGTCTCGCCCGGGTCTACGGATTCACCGACCTCGACGGCAGCCGCCCCGACGCCTGGCGGTATCTCGTCGAGGTCCAGGACGCGGGGAAACCGGCGGACACGACGGGCTACCGCTGAGGCGGTGAGGCGTCGGCCGCCCGGATCGGCCGGCGCGCGGAATGGCCGGGCGGCAGGCCGAGGTCCTCCCGTACGGCCGTGTAGTAGCCCTCGCGCCCGGCGCGCTGCTGCTCCAGCAGCGCGCGCCAGGCCGCGGTGTCCTGCTCGCCCTCCCGCACGAACCGCTCCATCTCCATCACGGTCACGACCCAGGCCCGTGCCTTCTCCACCACCGTGCGGCTGCCCAGCATGATCAGCGCCTCACCCGAGGGATCCCGTGCGATGTTCGCCTCGGCGAGCAGCGGCCTGGCCTCTTCGAGGGTGAGAGGGTCCGGATGCCTGCCGTGGCCGAGCCCGGCGGCGACCCGGTACGCCAGCGTGACCGTCTGCTTCACCGACCGCGCGTAGTCGCCGTACACCGCGAGCCGCCGCTCCTCCCAACGCGCCGCCTGCTCCCTGCGAAACCGCGCCTGGTCGCCCCGCACGACCACGACATACGAGCCGAGCGCGCCGATCACCACGCCGATGAGAGCGGGCAGTTGCTGTATGAATGCCGACATGGACGCACGGTATCCGCCCAGTTGATCAACAGGGAACCGAGGCCGCTTCCAGCACGGCCCGTACCGGTGTCCGGGAGCGATGACTCCGGCCGTACGGCATCGAAGTTCACCGTTTCGTCACAGCCTGCGTCCGCCTACAACCCACGGCCCTCTCCACCTGTCTAGGACTACGACATCGCAGGACGACGTGCCGACGCGCCAGGGAGAGGGAAGAACCATGGGGGACATACGCAGACGAGGGGTGGTCGCCCTCGGGGTGACGGGCCTGGTGGCGCCGCTGACGCTGGTGCTGGGAGCCGCGCCCGCACAGGCCGCGAGCTGCACCACCAAGGCCGGGCCGTACCAGAAGCAGGTCGAGAAGTTCCTCGGCCGCCCGGTCGACGGCAAGCAGTCGTCGGCCGACTGCAAGGCCATCCAGGCGTTCCAGAACAAGCACGGCATCAGGCCGAACATCGGCTACGCGGGGCCCGTCACCTGGGGCGTGATGGACCTCATGAACAAGCAGACGGCCGTGGGCAACAAGCCCAACCGGGACGGCAAGTGCCCGACCAACAAGGGCCGCATCGCCTGCGTCAACCTCACCCTCCAGATCAGCTGGATCCAGGACGGCAGCCGGCTCGTCTACGGCCCCGTCCCGGTGCGCACCGGCCGCGACGGGTACGAGACCCGCACCGGCCTCAAGAAGATCTACTGGCGCAACAAGAACCACTACTCGACGATCTACCACGTGCCGATGCCGTACAGCCAGTTCTTCGACGGCGGCCAGGCGTTCCACTCGGCCGGCGTGAGCATGTGGAACCCGCCGGGCTCGCACGGCTGCGTGAACATGACCTACTCGGTCGCCCAGAAGTACTGGTCGCTGCTGAGGAACGGCGACGACGTCTACATCTACGGGCGCAAGCCGGGCACCTGACGGCGCAGGTCGGGGCGGTTCGCTCCGCCGATCCGCCCCGCCGCTTCTGACAGATTCGACGTGATCAGCAACACGGTCCGTAATGTCCGGAATATCACGTATTAACTCACGCGGCCTTCATCTCCCACCCCGTAAGATTCACAGCATGTCCACCACTGTTGAACCCGTCTCCGAGCGATCGGCCGCGGAGGTCAACGAGGAGATCCGGGCCCTGTGGCTCCGGTCGGGCGGGACACTGAGCGTCGAGCAGCGCCAGGAGTACCAGCGCCTCGTCATGGAGTGGGCCGCCGTGACCCCGCAGCCATCGCGGGTGGCCTGAGCGGCCACCGCGCCGCCGTCCCCCGGATCCCTCCTCAGCCCCACGTCGCCGAGTAACGGCGCTGGTACGCCTTGCGATCCTGCTCCGCGCGGATGTAGCGCGTGGCGGCCAGCGCCACCAGACTGCCCGCGATCACCAGCAGCCCCGGCCCGATGTTCCTCGGGTCGGTGAGCCGCGCCACCAGCGTCTGCCCGCCCGCGGCCCCCGTCACCGGGGCCGAGGATCCCGGTGTGACCGCGTCGGGCGCCACCGCCGCCTCGGTGGCCGCCGCCGACGGCTGCGCGGAGGCCGGCGCCGACGGCGATCCACCCCCACCTCCGGCACCCTGCGCCGACACGATCAGCTTCATCTTCAGCTGGGTCAGCGCCGTCGTCACCGGCTGGAAGAAGGTCGTCCCGCCCGTCGCGCAGTCCCCGCTGCCGCCCGAGGTCACCCCGAGCGCGATCCCCTCGGAGAACAACGGGCCTCCGCTGTCCCCCGGTTCGGCACACACATCCGTCTCGATCAGGCCGGTGACCGTGCCCTCCGGGTAGTTCACCGTCGCGTTCAGCGCCGTCACCCGGCCGTCGCGCAGCCCGGTGGTGCTGCCGCTGCGGAACACCCGCTGCCCCACGGACGGATCACCCAGGCCGGTGATCCGCACCCCGGTGCCGTTGCCGATGGCGACCACGTCGGCACCCTCGCCGGCCGAGCCGCCCGCGTACTCCACCAGGGAGAAGTCCCCGCCGGGAAAACTGGCGGCCACGGTACGGCCCACCTGCCGGGTGGCCTGGTTGTCCGCGAACCACAGCGACCCGTTCGGCCCGCAGTGCCCGGCGGTCAGGATGTAGTCGCGCCGCCCGTCGGTGACGTTGAACCCGGCCGAGCAGCGACCGCTGGTCGACAGCATCCCCTGGGCCCCGTTGAGCCGGGGGGTGAACGTGCCCGAGGTGCGCTCCATCCGTACGAAACTGCCGATGCCGTCGGCCACTTGGGTCAGCCGCGCCCAGTCGGCCGCCGACACGGTGCTGTCGCCGCGCACCACCACCCGGTTGTTCCGGTAGTCCATGGCCCAGGCGGTCCCCGCCACCCGGGGCGCCGAACGCAGCGTCGCCGCCGCCGACTTGAGCTCGTTCATGCTGTGGCCGACGACCTTCGCCTCGGCGCCGGCCCGCCGTACCTCCTCGGCGGTCGGCTCGTCCATGACCGCGACCACCGTCCGCCCGTCGGCGCCAATCCAGCTGCCCGCCGTACGGGAGTCGCCGAGCCGCGCCACCAGGTCCGCCCCGGTCTCCGCGAGCGTCCGCGCCGCTCCCCGCGGCGCGTCGGGCGGCTCGCTCGCCAGCGCCGCCTGCGTGACCATGGCCCCTCCCAGGAGGAGTCCGCCGACGGCCGCCAGTCGTGTCACCCGGCGGACGATCCGTCGTCGTACGTGCCTCATGCATGGCTCCCGAACCCCGAACGCGCGGCCTCGACACCGCGGGGCGCTCCGGTCGTCGAGCACCCACACTCCATACGTGCCGAGGCCCGGCCGCGTTCAGCGGGAAGTGATCACCGCTTCAGCGCGACCCCGCCGAACATCGCGACCTCCTCCGGCTCGGCCCCGCCGGTGTCCTCCGGGCGCCAGCGGGAGCAGGACACCACGCCCGGCTCCAGCAGCTCCAGCCCGTCGAAGAAGCGGGTGACGGCCTCCGGCGTGCGCTGGGTCAGCTTCGGGGTGCCGTGCTCGTTCCAGAACTTCACGGCCTCGTCCACGTCCGGCATCGACGGGCTGGTGATGGTGTGCGACAGCACCAGGTGACTGCCGGCCGGCAGCCGGTCGACCAGCCGCCGCACCAGGCCGTACGGGTCCTCGTCGTCACCGATGAAGATGACCACGCCGAGCAGGATCAGCGCGACCGGCTGGGTGAAGTCCAGGGTCCTCGCGGCGTGTTCGAGGATCGCGTCGATGTTGCGCAGGTCCTCGTCCAGGTAGTCGGTGCGACCCTCGGGCGTGCTGGTGAGCAGCGCGCGGGCGTGCGCCAGGACCAGCGGGTCGTTGTCCACGTAGACGATCCGCGACTCCGGGGCGAGCCGCTGCGCGACCTCATGGGTGTTGTCGGCCGTGGGCAGTCCGGTGCCGATGTCGAGGAACTGGCGTATCCCCTTGTCGGCGACCAGGTGGCGCACGGCGCGGCCCAGGAAGAGCCGGTCCGCGCGGGCGTACTCGCCGATCCCCGGGTGGAGTTGGCGGATCTGGTCACCGGCCGCGCGGTCGACCTCGTAGTTGTCCTTGCCGCCCAGCCAGTAGTTCCAGATCCGGGCGGTGTGCGGCTGGGCGGTGTTGATGCGGTCGCGCAGCTCCTTGGCTGCCTCTGCTGCGGACGGCGAGGTGTCGGTCACGGATCGGCTCCTGCGAGGTGAAGGTGACGTGAGGTCAACCAGCAATCTAGACCGATGAATTGATCTTCGCAGGCCGGTCGGCGCTTTCCGGGCTCACGGAGCTCTCCTTCGGCGGCGCGAGCCGCGCCCAGCTGGCCGCGTCGCCCCACACCGACCCGGCGCCGACGTACGGCCGCAGCAGGGCGGTGAGCCGCTCGTCACCGCGGCCGCCCAGCTCGTCGGAGGCGACCTTGCGGGCGATCCCGGCGAGGAAGTCGGCGATCTGCACCCGCGGATCCTCCCGCGCGGCGACGAGCCGCAGCCCGGCCAGCCCGATGCCCCGGTCCCGGGCCGTCCGCCGGATCCACTCGATGCGCTCGTCGGTGAGGATGTTCTGCCGGTCGTGCACCAGCTCCACCCGGCGCCCGTCGGTGGTCCAGTGCGCGGCCGTGTGGACCACGGCGGGCAGCAGCGGATTGAGGACCGGGACCAGCACCGCGGCACCCTCCGGGATCCCGGCCCGATAGGCGTCCGCGCGGGCCCGGGCCGCCGCGATCCGGGCGAGGACCGCGCCCGCCCCGGTGGCAGGGTCGACGGGGAGCGTGTCGACCGTACGGAAGAACGCCTCGACCGGATCGCCGTCATGGCGCACGCGCAGCAGCCGGTTGGCCGCCTCCAGGAACGCCCGCCACCCCTCGGGACCGAGCGCCGCCGGCCCCTCCCGGTACAGCACGACGGCCGCCCCCGGCTCGCCGAGCAGCAGGTCGACGGCCCGGTCCACCACGAGGAACGCCTTCTCCGTCAGATGCACATGCGCCTGGTCGGGCAGCGGCCCCGACGAGGACAGAAACCACTCCAGGACCGCCCGGTGCTTCTCCCGCAGCAGATGGTTCGCCTTGTACTCCTCGGCGGGGGACCGGATCCGGTCGCGGATCTCCCGCACCTGCGCCGCGGCCGACTCCACGGACATCGACACACTCCCGTGCGCGAACACATCCGTGTTCCCGCCGGTCAGGTTCTCCCCGTCGGAGCCCGACTCGTCACAGGCGACGACGAGGACTCCCGCACCGCTCGCCGTGGTCGTCCCGTTCACATGATTCCCGGTCACTGCCACAGCCCCCTATCTTGTGCCCCATGACCAGGATCCCGCACGGAATATCCGGTGCACCGGACCCCCTGAACGCCCTGGACCTCGACCGGCTGCGACGCCGTACGAGCATGAAGTGGCGCGCCTACCCCCCGGACGTGCTGCCCCTGTGGGTCGCCGAGATGGACGTCCCGCTCGCCGAACCCGTCGTGCGGGCCCTCACCGACGCCCTCGCTCTCGGCGACACCGGCTACCCCGCGGGCACCGGGTACGCCGAGGCGCTGGCCGCCTTCGCCGCCAAGCGCTGGGGCTGGGACGGCGTCGCCGTGGAACGCACCGCGCTCGTGCCCGATGTGATGCTCGGCGTCGTCGAGATGCTGAAACTGGTCACCGGCCCCGGCGACCCGGTGATCGTCAATCCGCCCGTCTACCCGCCGTTCTACCAGTTCGTGACGCACCTGGACCGGCAGGTCGCCGAGGCGCCGCTCGGCGCGGACGGGCGGCTCGACCTCGACGTCCTGGAGGACGCCTACCGGCGGGCCGGCGGGCGGGCCGCGCACCTGCTGTGCAGCCCGCACAACCCCACCGGAACCGTGCACACCGCCGAGGAACTGGCCGCGGTCGCGGCGCTGGCGCAGCGGTACGGCGTCCGGGTCGTAGCCGACGAGATCCACGCGCCCCTCGTGGCCTCCGGCACGGAGTTCGTGCCGTATCTGTCGGTGCCGGGCGCCGAGCGCGGGCTGTCGCTGATGTCGGCGTCCAAGGCGTGGAACCTCGCCGGGCTGAAGGCCGCCCTGGCCGTCGCCGGGCCCGGGGCCGCCGCCGACCTCGCCCGGCTCCCGGAGGAGGTCGGGCACGGCCCGAGCCACCTCGGTGTCCTCGCCCACACCGTCGCCCTGCGTGAGGGAACCGCCTGGCTGGACGCCCTGCTGACCGGCCTCGACGACAACCGGCGGCTCCTCGCCGACCTGCTCGCCGAGCACCTGCCCGGCGTCAGGTACCGGCCGGGCGAGGGCACCTACCTCGCCTGGCTCGACTGCCGGGCCCTGGGCCTCGGAGAGGATCCCGCCGCCGTCTTCCTGGAGCGCGGCCGGGTGGCCCTCAGCTCCGGCCTGCCGTTCGGCACGGGCGGCGCCGGACACGTACGGCTGAACCTGGCGACCTCGGCACAGATCCTCACGGAGGGCGTGCGCCGCATGGCCGACGCCCTGCGCGACCCCCGGTGATCCGCACGGCACGCCCTACACTGCCCGGCATGGACGACACGACGCTGGACGCGCTCGGCGCGGGCAAGTACCTGCTGCTCACCAGCTACCGCAAGAACGGCACCGGCGTCCCGACCCCGGTGTGGGTGGTGCGCGACGGGGACGCCCTCGGAGTGTGGACGGTCGCCGACTCCTGGAAGGTGAAGCGGATCCGGGCGCGCGGCGACGTCCTCGTCGGCCCCTGCGATCTGCGCGGCCGTCCGACCGGCGAACAGGTCCCGGCCACCGCGGAGATCGTCGACGCGGCCACCGCCGGCCGCTACCGGCAGCTCATCGCCCGCAAGTACGGCGTCCTGGGCCGGCTCTCCCTGCTGGGCAGCCGGCTGCGGCGCGGACTCGACGGCACCGTCGGCATCCGGGTGACGCTGTGAGGCGCTGACACACGAGAGGGGCCCGGACCGTACGGCCCGGGCCCCCGGCACCGACCACGACGGCCGGCGGCGACGGACTACGACGCGTCCACCACCGTGCCCGTGAACACCAGCCCGTCGGGCCGCGGCTCATCGGACTCCCAGTCGATATCCGCGAAGCGCACCGACTCGGCCGACTCGCTCACCTGGTCCGCGATCGTCGGCATGCTCCAGTCGGCGGTCGTGCTCCCCGCCGGGACGGACAGTCCCACCCACAGGTCCGCCTGCGACAGCGGCCGCTCCGGGTCGGGCTCGGAGCCGGTCTGGTCCAGCAGCCATTCGGGGTCCACGTCCTTGGTGGACAGCTCGTCCGCGACCGGCTGCGCCTGGAACAGCCGCCAGATCTCGACGTCGGCCGGTTCGGACAGCGTCACCCGCCAGGTGAGGGACTCGCCCTCGGTGATCCGGTCCGCGACCGGCGTCACCGTGAACGTGGGCATGGGGTCGTCGTTCTCCACCAGGACCCCGCCCTGGTAGGAGCCCACCACGACGCCGCGCACGGACTTGACGAGGATGTAGTGCGAGACGTCCTCGGAGTACCGGGTGTTGCCCCGCACCTCCACGGACACGTCGACGCCCTGGCCGCCGGGCCGCACGGTCACCAGCTTGTCCCGTGCCTCACCGGTCTCGGGATCGATGACGAACACCCGCACCTGGCCGCTGCCGTGTCCCGACACCCGCACCGGCACCTGGTACGTGCGTACGCCCTCGTCGCCCTCCTTGACCGTCGTACGGCCCACGTCGACCCGCGGCAGTGCCGCCGGCCGCGCCACCGGGGTGCCCGCGCGCCAGCCCCAGGCGTCCATCAGCCACGCCTGCCCGGACCGAGAACGCGGGATCAGCTCCAGGGAGTCGATGCGCCTCAGGTCGAGACCGGCGCGGGTGGCGGCGGTCAGCGGGACACGCACCGCACGCGCCCAGTAGGAGGCGCTGTAGCGGCCGCCGGGCAGCCCGTCGACCGTGATCCGGCCGAGCGTCGCCCGGCGTCCGGAGGTGTCGGCGACCGCCACGTCCAGCTCGGTGCCGCTGGTGTTCGGCGGCACGAACACACGCAGCGCGAGGCTCTGGGACCCGGCGAGGGACAGCGCCTTGGGCGTGCGGACGCGGGTCGCGGAGCCCGGCGCCGACCAGTCCATCGCCACCGCGCGGCGGTCGGGCTCGTCCGTCGCCCAGCGCGCGAAGTGCGGGGACGATCCCGTGTCGGGGTCGAAGCACCCTTCGGACGACTCGGATCCGGTGCCCGAGCACAGCCGGCCACCGGTCACCTCGACCGGCCCGTCCGGCAGGAACCCGGCGCCACGGCCCGCGCCGACCGCGTGGGTGAGGACCCGGGCGGGGTCGGCGGACGGCGCGCGCAGGCCCGTGCCGTCGAGCAGCGGGCGGGCCCGGTCGTCACCGGCGACGAACAGCCGTGCCGCGGCGGCGATGTAGGTGGCGCCGGCCTGGTGCTGCTCGTCGGCGGTCAGCCGGGCGGGCGCGTCCGACGCGCACACCGGGTCGGGGTCCTCCGGGTCGTCCCAGACGTCGTCCCAGGCGGGAGCCTCCGCCTGGCCCGGCGTCCACTCGGAGTTGAAGAAGTTGTGGTTGGCGCCCACCACGTAGACCGCGCTGTGCAGGGCGGTGCCCCGGCTGACGCCACGCGTGCCGTCGACGTACACCTGACCCTGGAGGTCGGACACATCGCCGTCGCAGCCCGGCAGGATCGTCGCGGACGGCACGTCGGCGACCGGATTCTGGCCGAAGATCGTCGGTCCGATGAGGACGGTGCCGCGCACCGTCCAGCGCGCCTTGCCCCGGTAGCCGTCCTGGTCGGCGGGCGGCGGGTAGAGGCTGTCCATGGCGGCCCGGTTGACACCCTCGCCGCCACGCGAGTGCCCCACGAGCAGGACCCGCGACAGGTCGGCCCGGGGCGCCTTGCGCACGTCCGCCGGGGCCTTCGCCGGGTGCGCGGACCAGTCGGCCCAGCGGGCGAGGTGCTGACGCACCAGCGACGACCGCGCCTGGGCGCCGCCGTCCTCGGCCTGCCAGTCCTGGCCGTTGATGCCGTTCGCGGAGATCGACACCGTCACATAGCCCTGGGAGGCCAGCAGTTGCTGGTCGCGCAGATAGCCCTTGTGGCTCGGGATGGGCCGGTAGCCGTCCGCGCAGGGCCAGGCGCCCGTGGTGTCGTCCTCGGCGCCCGGCTTGTAGCAGGTGGAGTGGCGGCCGTGCAGGAACAGCGCCAGCGGTCGCTTGCCGGTCGCCCCGGCCGGCGCGACCACCACGGCGCGCATCTCGATGGGCTCGGCGAAGCCGGGCAGCTTCACCGGGTCGAGGTCGTACTCGCCACGGACCGTGCGGTACGAGCCCGGCTTGCCCGGATCGACCGCGCCCGCCGGCGCCTTCCCGCTCGCCGGCGGCGGCGTGGCAGCGGGCGAGCTGCCGCCGCGGCGGGCGTCCTGCGCGGCGGGCGCGTCCAGTCGCCGCCCGCCCGCGAGGACCTGGAGGTCCTTCAGATCTGCCGTACGGGCGTCCGCCAGGTCGAGCCGGAAGGTCCGGCCGTCCTCGCCGGGCTCCGGTACGCCGAGCAGCTGGTCGTTCGCGTGGAACTCCACACGGGCGTCGCCCATGGCCACGGGCGACGGCGAGCGCCAGACCAGGCCCTCGCCGTCCATCTGCCAGCCCGGTGGCAGCTCATTGCCGGACACCGCGGTCAACGGTGCGGCGCCGGGCGGTTCTTGGGCCTGTGCCAGCCCCGGTGATGCCGCCAGCGTCGCGAGCGCCGCGACCGCGGTGACACCTATTCGCCGGGCACGGATCAATGGTCGTCCCCTCCTCAACACATGGTGTGCGGGCGACCCGTCCGTCCCGGGAGCCCCACACGCCCGAGAGGATGTCGGGGGCGGCCTGTGGGTTGCCTGTGCGGTCCGATCCGGTGCTGCGACCGTCATGATCCGGACACCGGGGACCGGCGGGCCGCGCACCAGGGGAAGGCCCCCTGGGGGAACTGACCGCCCGCCCCGGCCACTGTGTGGCACGAGCGGGTGCGTGTGGTCGGACGCATTGCCGGACGGGCGGGGAAGTCAGGCTTGCGGAGGCCGTGCAAGACCGACCGTCACCGGTCGGCAGTGACCTGTGAAACAGAAACCCGCACGTGGGCCCCTCCGTCAGGGGCGGGGCGCGGCGGAGGGGACCAGCGCCTGATGGGCGTCCTGTTCGGCTCGGCGCGGGAGCCGACGGCCACCGAACGCGACGGTGCGCCCGCCCTGGCCGCGGACTCGCCGCGGCCGGTCAGCTCCAGGCCCGGTACGGCTCGTCGACCAGTTGGAAGACCGGCTCGCCCCGCACCGGGTCCTGGGCGGCGGACAGCCGTACCCGGTCGCCGCTGTGGATGCCGATCGGCGGGCCCATCACCCGGCCTCGCAGGACGAACCCCTCGGCCATCTCGATCAGGGACACATTGCGCGCGGCGGGCGTGTTGCGGTGCACCACCGTCGAGTGGCGCACCGTGCCCACGCCCTCGCTGCGCTCGGTGCGCAGATCGCTGCCCCGGCACACCGGACACAGCACCCGGTGGTACATGGCGGTGCCGCACCAGGTGCAGCGCTGGAAGAGGATCGCCTCGCCCTCGCCGCGGGTGTGGTCGAGCACGCCCGCCGTGGCGCCGGCCGACTGCGACACGGCGTTTGCTGAGTGGTGGTACACGCTGGTCAACTCCCTGCGCTCGCCCTTCAACTGCGCGCGCACGACGTCAGCCGCGCACGCGGGTGCGCGGCTCACCGTGCCACCGTGCACGGCGTCAGCGTATGGCACTGAGTGCCACTCGTAAAGGCACTCCGTACCCCCAATCTTTGCGGGGGTTCAGCCGCGCCCGAGCGTCGTCTCGATCTCCTGCACCACCCGCCACAGCGGTGCCCCGCGCCGGGAGACCACCACGACCACGTCCTCCGGGCCCTCCGGCCGCTCGTCGGCCGGAGGTGCGGGCGGCGTACCGAACACCGACTGCACATACGCCAGCGCGTGATCGAGCGTCGCGGTCGCGTCGCCCTGCCCGTCCGAACGCAGCCAGGAGCGCAGCGCGTTGTTGTGCGCGGCGACCACGGCCGCCGCGATCACATCGGCCTGCAGCGTCCCGTCGCGCCGGCCGGCGAAACGCCCCCGCAGATACTCCGCGAGGGCGCGCTCGTAGCGCCACACCACGCTCAGCTCGTACGCGCGCAGCCCGGGCACCTGCTTGGTGAGCCGGTAGCGCTGCACGGAGAAGGCCGGGTTCTCGGCGTACATCCGCAGCACCAGCCGGGCCGCGTCGCACACCCGGCGCACCGGGTCGGGCGCGTCGCCGCCCGCGGCCAGGAACGCGGTCATGTCGGCCAGACAGCGCTCGTGGTCGGGGAAGACCACGTCCTCCTTCGACGGGAAGTAGCGGAAGAACGACCGCCGCCCGACCCCGGCCAGCGCCACGATGTCGTCGACCGTCGTCTGCTCGTACCCCCGCTCCAGGAACAGCTGGAAGGCCGCCGCGACGAGGGCGTCCCGCATGGGCGGTCTGGCCTCCGCCTTGTCACTGGGGATCATGGCAGGGAACGTAGCACGTCATGGCACTCAGTTCCCTCCGGCAGGGGAACTGAGTTCCCTGCGGCCTGCGGGGCGGGCGGCCGCGTACCCTGGCCGGGCCGCCCGCCCCGCACGTCCTGGAGAACCGCATGGCCGCCGCCCGACCCCGCATCCTCTACGTCACCGATCTGGCGTACCCGGCACGCGGGCGCCGCTACTGCGACGAGGACATCTTCCTGACCTCCCGGCTGCGCGCCGACTTCGACCTCGCCCTGTGCCACCCCCGCGACGCGGCCGCCCTCATGGACGCCTTCGACGCCGTCGTGGTCCGCAACAGCGGCCCGGTGCTGGCGTACCAGGAGGACTACGACGCCTTCCGCGAGCGGGCCCTTGAGCGCGGCACCCGCCTCTACAACCCGCTCACCGGGCGCGCCGACATGGCCGGCAAGCAGTACCTCCTCGACCTGACGGCCGCCGGCTTCCCCGTCATCCCGACGGTCGACCGCCCGGAGGACCTGGACCACCTGCCCGCCACCGACCGTTACGTGGTCAAGCCCAAGCTGGGCGCCGACTCCATTGGGCTGAGGATCGTGCCGAGCGAGGAACTCCCCGACCTGGCCGACGGCACGGTCCTCGTCCAGCCCCGGATCGACTTCGCCTACGAGGTCTCCTTCTACTTCGTCGACCACACCTTCCAGTACGCCCTCCACGCTCCCGACCCCGACCGCCGCTGGGACCTGACGCCATACGAACCGACCCCCGCCGACCTGGAGTTCGCCCGCCGCTTCATCGACTGGAACGGGCTCGCCCACGGCGTCCAGCGCGTCGACGCCTGCCGCGCGCCCGACGGCGAGCTGCTCCTCGTCGAGCTGGAGGACCTCAACCCGTACCTCTCCCTCGACGCCCTCGACGACGCGGGGCGGGACGCCTTCGTGGCCGCGCTGACGGACTCCCTGCGCCGCTTCCTCGCCGGCTGAACCCTCCCGGTGCCGCGCCCGTATCACTCCCCGGCGAACCGCGGCGACGAAGGAGACCAGCGTGCCGACACCGCACGGACCGGGGGAGTCCCCCGAGCGTCCGGTCCTCGAACCCATCGTGGTGCTGCGCCCACGCCGCACCGACGCCCTCGCGGACCTCTACCGCGAACTCACCGAGGACCGCCCCGCCGAGGGCTACGAACCCGTCCCACTGGACCCGCCGACAACCGGTCCCCAGCTCGGACCCCGACCGATGCCACCCAAGGCGCCCCACCCCGGGCCCCGGCCGTCGCCGCAGACCGGAACCGGGCGACCGTCACCGACCGCACCGGAAACCGGGGCCGCGCGCCAGGCCGGGACCACGCGGTTGCCGCCGAACGCGCGCCAGGCTGGGACGCGGCCGTTGTCGCCGACCGCGCCGCCTGCCGGGAACAGGCGGCTGCCCGGGGCGCGGATGTTTCGACCGAGCGCGCCGCAAGCCGGGACCCGGCCTGCGGCGCCGACGGCGCGCCAGGCCGGGACCGGGCGGCTGTCACCGACCGCACCGGAGACCGGGGCCGCGCGCCAGGTCGGTGCGGGGCCGTTTCGGTCGACCGGGCCGCAGGGCGGGAAGCGGCGGTCGTCGCCGGTGGTGGGAGGGCGGCGAGGTGGTGGCGGTGTCGGCCGGCGTCGTGCCGCGATCGTCGTCGGTGTGATGGCGGCGGCGGTCGTCGGGTTCGGTGCCGCGCTGCTGTTACCCGGCCGGGACGGCGAGAGCGCCGCGCGGACACCTCCGGCCGTCACGCCCACGCCCACTCCCACTCCCACGGCTTCCGTCTCCGCTCCTCCGGGTGATTCCGCCCGCGTCGGCACCCTCCGGGAGGGGGACACCGGGCCCGAGGTGAGCGATCTGCAGCAGCGGCTCAGGCGCATCCCGAACGTGTACGACCGGGGCGCCACCGACGGCCGCTACGACACCGTGCTCACCGAGGCCGTCGCCCGCTTCCAGCTCTGGTACGGCATCCGAGGCGACGAGACCGGTGTCTACGGCGACGACACGCGCCGCGAGTTGGAGTCGCGGACCTCGTAGCCGGCACAGGACGGGTACGTCACTGAGTGTGGCGCGTGTCACAATGAGTGGTGGGTCGACGGGCGTTCGGCACCTCGGCCCACCGAGTCGAAGGCCGTCCGCACATGAACGTCGCCCGCATCCCCGGTCTGCTGCTGCCCGCCGTGTTCCTCATGGCCCTGCTGGTCGGGCTGTTCTGGTACTGGCGGCACCGCGACGAGTGAGACGGGTGAGCCGGGGGTCCGCTGTCAGACGGTCTCCTCCTCGGCGCCCTCGGTGTCCTCGTCGGATGCGGGCATCCGCAGGTCGAGGACGCACACGTCGTCCCGCTGCTCACTCTCCAGCACGGTGCCGAGCAGCCGGTCCAGTGAGGCCGGACCGTCGTGGGCCTGCGCCTCCAGGGCGCGTGCGAGCCGCTCCAGGCCCCGGTCGATGTTCTCGCCGGGCCGCTCGACCAGCCCGTCGGTGTACAGCACGACGCGGTCGCCGGGTTCGAGAGCGCACTCGTACTCCTCGTAGTGCGCGGTCTCGCAGGCCCCGAGCAGCATGCCGGCCGGCCGTTCGAGATAGCGCGCCCGGCCGGCCCGCAGCAGCAGCGGCGGTGGATGGCCGGCCTGCGCCCACACCAGCCGCCGTTCGGCGCTGTGGAAGCGGGCCAGCACCATGGTGGCCGTGCCGTGCGGGTCCCGTGAGTGCAGCAGCAGGGCGTTGAGCCGGTTCAGCGCGCCGGTCAGCGAGGAGCCGGTGATGACCATGCCCTTGGCGGTGAACCGCAGCTGCGCCATCGTGGCGACCGCGTCCATGCCGTGCCCGGCGACGTCACCGACCACGAACAGGGCCTCCCCGTCGTGCAGTTCGATGGCGCTGAACCAGTCGCCGCCGACGCTCAGCCCCGACTGCGCGGGCAGATAGGCGACTTCGACGCGCAGCCCGACCATCCGCACGACCTTGTGCGACAGCGGCAGCAGCGCGTGCTGCAGCCGGGCCGCCACCGTGCGCTCGGCCTGGAGCACATGGTGCTGGGTGAGCATGGCCCGTTCGCTGGCGACCAGGGCGAGTTCGGCGCTGCGCTGGGCGGTGAGGTCCTGCACACAGGCGCGCACCTCCACCGGTGTGCCGTGCGGGTCGGCCACCGCCTCGGCGACCACCCGCAGATGCCGTATCCCGGTGCGGGTGGCGACCCGGAACGGCACGTCGCACGGCCGGCCGGCGACCCTCAGCTGGTCCACGGCCCGGGCGAGCGCGGGCTCGTCCTCGGGCAGGGCGAGCCCGGGCAGCTCGGTCAGCGGTACCGGGCCCTGTGCGGGATCCCGGTCGAAGAGGGTGAAGACCTGCGACGACCAGGCGGCCTCGCCGGTGGTCGGGTTCCAGGTGGCCCAGCCGAGGCTGCCGCGACGCGGGACGTCGGTCGGCCGCTCCCGCGGGCGGTCGGGGAGGTCCTCCCGCAGCCAGCTGACCACCAGTGCGTCACCCAGCCGCGACACCCGCGCCGAGAACGTCGTCAGCTCCGTGTCCGCGCCCGCCGTCCGCTGCCGCGCGAAAGGCTCGCTCTCGTAGGGCCTCCCGGTGGCGAGCGTGTCCAGGCAGCCGTGCCACAGCGGCTCGGACGCCACGGCCGGCCAGCACTCCAGCAGCCGCAGACCGACCAGCTCCCGGCCGGTGCGGCCGAGGCTGTCGAAGGCGTCGGCGGTGGCCGCGTCGATACGGAAGTCCTCCACCCGGCCCGACGCCGTGCGCAGCGGGGTGAGCAGGAACGCGACGAACGGCAGCCGCTGGAACACCGCCCGCACGGCGTCCACGGCCGGGCCGATGGGCGGCTCCTGTCGGGGGCCGAACATTCGCAGCGGGCCCGCGCAGAGCCGGGCGACGGCCTCCAGATGCTGCCGGTCCCGCGCGGTCAGCGCGCCTGGCGCGCCCCGCAGCGCCCCGATGACCAGGTCGGTCGTCTCCCCGGTCACCACCGGCACCCATGCCTGCGCCCGCCACCGTCCGGGCGGATCCCCGATCAGGGGATACCGCGCGCGTTCCGTTTCGGTGCCGTCTTCCGGCCAGCGGGGCCGGCCGCTGTCCAGGGCGTCCAGGGCGGGGATGCCGGGCAGCGGCGGCACCTGGTGCCACTGCCGGGCCACGGTGTCGTCGACGCCCGCGTGCCCGACGAGTTCGAGGCCGCCGCCGGACAGCCGGGCGTACAGCATGACCGCGTCGGTGCCGATGGCCGGGGCAAGGTGGTCGAGCAGGCAGCGGGCCAGGCCCTGCGGCCCGGCCACCCCGACGAGGGCCCGGCCGAGCCGGCCGAGGGCGACGGAGAGGTCCTCGGCCATGGCGGGCGCCGGTTCCGTCTCGGCGTGCGCGGCGTCGGTCGTCGGCCGACCGGAAGTGGGGCCGGGCGGCTCCGGAGCCAGGTTCCCCAGGACGATCCAGCACTCCTCCAGGAGGGTGCGGTGCGCGGCCTTCGCCCGCTGACGCAGCGATTCGTGCGCGGCGTCCGGCGAACAGCCCGTCTGTGCCATGACGGCGCCCTTGGCCCGCTCCACCACGGCGGCCGTGGCCGCGGTCTCCTGCAGCCGGTCTATCTCGGCGCGCTGACGCGCGACCACCCGCGTCAGCGCGGCCAGTTCCGGCACACCGTCCGACTCACCCGGCACGGCGGGTTCGCTCGTCACGTCTTGAGCATCCCACACCCACGCGCATTCGATGCGGTCCGCGCGGGAGCCGGCGGGATCTACCAGGTCAGCGGCCCGCGGTGCGATCGACCAGGGCCTCGGTGACCGCGCGGACGCTGCGCGCGATGTGCTGCAGCTGCATGATCTCGGCCGCGTACAGCTTGATGGTGTGCTCGATGACGGACTCGGGCAGACCCAGCCGGGGCAGGTCGGCGCGGGCGGTCTGCAGGGCGGTGCGGGCCACCCTGATCTCCTGCTGGACCTGGATCTGCGCATGACGGGCGAGCAGCACCGGGTGACGCAGCAGGGCCGGGTAGCTGGCGTAGCGCGCGGGCACCAGCTCGCGCAGCCACTTGGCCGCCGAACGCTCCCAGTCGTAACTGCCGGGGGTCTTGACCTGGCAGGGCCAGTCCGGGCTGATGCGCGTCGTCGTCAGGGCCATGTTCATCGCTTCCGGTGTAACGACGTCGAACGGGTGGTCCGACGGGGCGGGGCGGTCCCGGTCTAGGGGATGACCGGGACCGCCACGGGCGCTCGCGCTGGCGATGCCCCGAACACCCTTGGGCCGACGTGGGTAGGGGACGGCGGCTCCGGGTGCCCGTACAGGCGCCCTTGTGGGCGGTGCGGTGCGTCGTGAGCAGTATTTATATATGCCGTCTCCTTTGCAAGACGTATGAAAACATTCATGCGTGATCTGTTGAGGCTGATCCCTGGGCCATTTCCAGAACCGGGGGGTGGGGCGGGGGAGAGGCGCGGGCCGGCGGGGTTCACTCCCGCAGGAAGAACTGATGCTGCTCGGCGACCTGCTCGTACTCCTCCAGCCGCGCCTGCGTGCGCTCGGGGCCGGCGTCGGTCATCGCCTGCAGCAGCGCGGCCGCCAGCAGCCCGGGCGCCGCGTAGGAGTCGAACACCAGCCGTGAGCCGGTGCCGCTGGCGAAGGTGATGTCGGCCTCGTCCGCGATCGCCCCGAGCGCCAGGTCGGTGATGAGCGCGACCTTCAGTCCGGCATTGCGCGCCACCCGCACCGCGGTGAGGGTCTCCTGCGCGTGCCGGGGCATCGAGAACGCCAGCACCCAGGTGCCGCCGGCCTCCCGGGACTGCAGCAGCGCGTCGTACGCCACGCTGCCGCCCCGTGTCACCAGCCGGACGTCCGGGTGGATCCGGCGGGCCGCGTAGGCGAAGTACTCGGCGAGCGAGGCCGAGATGCGCAGGCCGAGGACGGTCAGCGGTGTCGACTGCGACAGGCTGCGCCCGGTCTCGATCACCTGGTCGGGGTCGGCGAAGTCCCGGCGCAGGTTCTCCAGGTTCTCGATCTCCGCGTCGACCGCCGCCTGCAGCTCGTTGCTGCGGTTGACCTCGGTCGGGCCGGGGCCGCCGGCGAGTGTGCCGAGGGCGATCGACTGGAGCCGCTCGCGCAGCGCCGGGTAACCGCTGAAACCCACCGCCCCCGCGAACCGGGTCACCGAGGGCTGGCTGACCCCGACCCGTTCGGCGAGGTCGGTGATCGACAGGAACGCCGCCTCGGTGATGTGCTCGATCAGATACTGGGCGATGCGGCGCTGCCCCGGGGACAGATGGGGCCCGTCGAAGAGCGCGCGGAGCCGGGACGTCGCGGACGCCTCCGCCTCCGGAGCGGTCTTGCCCGAGGTGATAGCTGACGCCTGTGCGCGTGCCTGCTGAGGCGATGGCACGGGTGTGCCTCCTTTGTCTCCCACGACCACTCAACATAGCTCACGCAGCGTGGCCGCTCAGGGCTCCCGGAAGGGCACGGGACGCGGCCGCGACGCGTCTCACCTGCGGCAGAGCCCGATCGAACGACCGCCCCGGCCCACCGCCCGACTGCCCCGCACCTCGCCGACGAGCACCCGGCGCAACCATGCGCGAAAGCGAACACCACCGGCCCGAACAGCGGGTGCTCGCCGTGAGCCGCACACCTGCACCGGCTCATCGATGATCGGCGTCCGCCGCACAGGGACGAGCCCGGGCCCGGCGCCGGGGCGATCCAGGACTGAGCGCGGTGTGCGCTGCCGGGGGGAGGAGCCAGCGGCTGGGGGCGGCAGCCGGAGCGCGCGGGACTGCAGGCCCCAGGACCGGGCGCGGTACGAGTCCGGGGACGGGGCGGAACGGGGGCGAGGCGCGCCCCTGGGGGTGGGGAGCAGCCGCGCGGGCAACCGGGTGTGGTGGGCGGGTGCGCGGGGCTGCGGTGAGACCGGGACCGAACGCGGACCGGGTGGGCGGCGGGCGCGTCTCAAGGGGATGGGGCGCACGGGTCTGTGCTGCTCCGGGGCGGGTGCGGTGCGGGCTCTGTCAGTCCGTCCCGTGGTGGGTGGTGTGCGGACGTCGGAGCTGAGCGGGTGTGCCCTTCCGGGCGGCGCGTCAGCCGCGCGGGGCAGCGGGAGGTTGTCCGGGCCTGCGGCGAATCGGTGTGGCCGCGGTGTGAGCCCGTCGCGGACCGCCACGCCCGTGGACCACCCCACGCCGCCGGCACCCATGGCACGCCAGGCCGAGCACCCGTGCCGCCCACCACCACGTCGTCGACCGACACCCCGCGCGCGGTGAGCCTGGCGAGCGCCCGGCCGGGACTGAGCCTGGTGTTGGGCGGGGGAGGCCAGGTGACCGTTCCTGATGTGTTCCTGTGGCGGCGGGCGTGGTGTCGGGCCGGGCCGTGGCCTGCTCCGCACGCGCGCCCGCCGCCGGCCGGGTCAGCGGTTCGCGAGGCGTACCGAGAGGCCGCGGGCCGTGTAGACGGGCACGGCCCGCAGCGTGTCGGAGGCGAGGTCGATGCGGTCGAACTGGCCGCGCAGCTGCGCCGCGCGGAGGACCGGGACGGTCGTGCCGGCGAGCGGCGGGCGGGCCGCGTCCAGGCGGAGCGACAGCACGCTGCCCCGGTCGAGACGGACCCGGCCGGAGACGTCGAGGACGGGACCGTGGTCCCCCCGCAGCGTCAGGTCCAGGACCGCGCCGGACCCCTGGGCCCAGGCGCCGCGGACCCGCACCGGCCGCTCGGCGCGCAGGGTGCCGTCGCCGCACAGCAGGACGTCGCCCTGACCGAGGGCGTTGGCGTGCCCGGCGACAAGCGTCCCCGCCTCCACCACGGTGCCCCCGTGGTAGCGGTTGTGCCCGGTCAGCGTGAGGGTGCCGGAGCCGCGCTTGGTCAGCCCGCCCTCGCCCTCGATGTCGTTGCGCCAGCTGTCGGCCGCGTGGAAACCGCCCGCCGCCGCGTCCAGGGTGACCGTCACGTCGGAGTCGAACGCGCCGAACCCGTCGGCCGCCGCGAACAGGTTGAGCCGGCCCCACAGCTCGTGGCCGTCCAGCAGCACGTACCCCGACGGCAGCGCGGTGGTGCGCAGCACCTCGCGGCGCTGGGCCGCGCTCAGGTACGGCAGACGCGTCTCCAGCAGCACCTCGGCGCCCTTGGGCACGGTCATCGGCTGCTTGCGGCCCTGCCGGGTCAGGACGTACGTCAGCTTGGGCCGCACCGTACGCAGGTTCGCCGCCCGGTCGGCGTACGCGTCGTCGCCGGAGTGCGCGTACGCGAAGAGCGTGTCGGCGGTCGTACCGGTCCGCTCGGTGAAGTACTCCAGCGCCTGGGCCCGGGCCGCCGCCTTGAGCCCCGCGTTGGCCGGGTCGGCCAGGGCCGCGGCGGCCAGCGCGGTGGCCATGACCCGGCCGCCTATGACGTCGACCGCCGAGTGCATGCCCGACACGATCCGGCTGTGGCTGAGCTCGAACGCGTGCGTCACCAGCTCCTGGAAGCGCTCGGGCACCGCGTACGCGAAGGCCAGCGCGGCCAGGTGGATGGCGTTGGTGTGGCCGCTGGGGAAACCGCCGTCGTCCGCCGGGGTCCCGCCGCGCTGGCGCAGCAGCTGGGGCGCGACGACGACGTCCGACTCGTACACCGGGAACCCGAACGCGTCGGTCCGGCCGGTGTCCACCACCTGGCTGTCCTCGTTCATCCGCCACGGACGCGGGTACTGGAAGGTGAACTTGGACGGGTTGCTGGACGCGAAGGGGCCGCGCACCGTGTCGACCAGTTCGGCCACCTTGCCGAGCGCCGAGTCGTGCGCGCCCGCGCCGAGCGCGGAGCCGGCCGGGGCGTCGGCGGGCAGGGTGTCGCTGACCTTCCCGTCCGGGGTGCCGTCGGGCGCGCCGGTGATCGACGTGACCGCCTTGGCGCCCGCCTTGTACAGCTCGGCCAGCGGGCCGAGGCCGCCGATGGCCGAGTAGCTCTGGTGCTGGCGGTCGTAGACGAACGCCTCCTTGGCCTGCTCCTCGGTGCGCGCGGCGGTGACGCTCGCCGAGTAGCGCATGTTGGCGCGCAGCACCTCGGGCAGCAGAGGCGCGCCGGTGTTCCAGGCGTCCCCGGTCTTCCACACTCGGGCGAAGCCGCCCAGGATCCGCACCACGGCGTTGGTCTCGGGCGTCTGGTTCGCGACGACGTTCGTCCTGTAGTCGTCCACGAAGTCGGCGAACCCGGAGGCGGCCTTGGCGTCGGCGGCGGCCAGCCAGGAGACGAGGGTCGGGGCGGCGACCAGGGCGGCGGAACCGCCGACGGATGCCTTGAGGAAACGCCTTCTGTTCACGGACGCGGAGGGGAGGTGCCCGGCACGGGACGACGGCATGCGTGTGCCTCTCTGGAGTCGGCCGGCTCGGTGGCCGGGCTGGAGGTCGTGCGATCGGTGCGAATCGGAGCGCTTTTGACGGCTTGTGAGCCGTGTGATGCGTGTGCGCGAAGATCTACGGCCGGGTCGTGTCCCTTCCGGGATGACCGGGCGGACGGGGCATGTCCCGCAGGTGAACGGGGAGTTCGCGGTTCACAGGATCGAACGGGCCAGCGCCACCGCGCCCTCGACCGGCGGCACCGTCAGTGGCCGGGCCCGGGCACCGGGCACGGCCTCGGCGAGCGCCGCGGTGAGAGCGTCGTACAGCACGGGCCGGCCGAGCACCGTGCCGCCCGCGACCACCACGTCCTCGACCGGCACCCCGCGCGCGGCGAGCCGGGCGACCAGGGCGGCGAGCGCCCGGCCGGCCTCGGCGATCACGGACCGGGCGAGCGGGGAACCCGCCTCGGCGGCCGCGAAGACGACCGGAGCGTGCCGGCCCCACTCGGCGGAGACGTCGGTGGCGCTCTCCAGGGCCGCGCCGAGCGCCGGGACCTCGGGCACGCCGAACGCGGAGAGCAGTCCGAGCGCCAGCGGGTCGGGTGCCTCACCCCGGTCGTGCGCGGCCCAGGCGGCGCGGGCGGCCTCCCGGACCAGTCCGGCGGCGCCGCCCTCGTCACCGAGGACCGCGCCCCAGCCGCCGACCTGGACGGGCGTGCCGTCGGGCAGCCGGCCCACCGCGACGGAGCCGGTGCCCGCCACCAGTCCGACACCCTTGTCCACGCCCGCGGCGGGCACGAGGAGTTCGGCGTCGCCCACGACCAGCGCGGGCACA
Source organism: Streptomyces sp. NPDC018693 (assembly GCF_044391385.1). Classification (NCBI taxonomy): domain Bacteria; kingdom Bacillati; phylum Actinomycetota; class Actinomycetes; order Kitasatosporales; family Streptomycetaceae; genus Streptomyces; species Streptomyces sp. NPDC018693. The sequence continues at coordinate 342,792 of NZ_JBIRZZ010000005.1, forward strand.
CCGAGCAGGTCCTGGACGCCGGCGCGGATGTCCGCGCACTGGCGGGGGGTCTCGCAGGCGTGCGCGCCCACGGCGAGGGCCGCGGGGAGCGTGCCCGCGGGCAGTGCCTCGCGGACCAGTGCGGCCAGCCGGCGGGCGGCGGCCGACGGGTCGTGCGGGCGCCAGCCGGTGCTCGGCCGGACCTGGTCGGCCACCACGTCGTCCCCCGCGAGGGCGCGGAGGTGCGTCTTGGTGCCGCCCACGTCGATGCCGACCACGAGCGGGTGCGAGGAGTGAGCGTCCTGCACGGATCCTCTTTCGTCGTAGACGCAGCGCTCAGGCGCCGAGCGTGGTGTGCGCCGGGCGTCATGTGCGCTGGCAGCGACGGCGGGCGAACCGTGCCTGAAGCTGAGGTAGAGGGTCGGGGAAGCCCCGGGACGGGCTTCCGGCGGGCCACGGCAGGCGAGTACCGTGAAGTTCGTTAGGAAATTAACTAACGAAGTAGGGTGCGTCAAGACTTCCTTGAAACCTGTGCCGACGATCTGTGGGAGAACTGTGGAACACGTCGTGGCGAGCGCTCCCCGGCTGACCGAGAGCGCGAGCGTCGTATTCGCCATGCTGGCGCAGGCCGGGCGGGCGACGCGGCCGCAGCTCGCGAGTCTGGCGGGACTGTCGAAGCCGACCGTGTCCGCCGCCGTCGCGGAGCTGGAGGGCGTCCGGCTCGCCGCCCACTCCGGCACCGCCTCCAGCGGCACGGGCCGCTCGGCCGCCGTCTACCGCCTCGGCCCGGCCGCCGGGTCCGTGCTCGCCGTGGACCTCGGCCCCGCCCTCACCCGGGTGCGGGCCTGCTCACTGGACGGTGCCCTGATCGCCGAGGCCACCGGCACCCGGGCCGACGCCGTCGACGTCGTACGCGACGCGCTGCTCGCCCTGCCCGCGGGCGCCCCGCTGCGCACCATCGTCGTGGCCGTCGGTGACGTCGCCCGGCCCGAGGAGTCGGGCGGCGGCATGCGCCCCGCGACCGCCAAGGCCGGGCCGCTCTTCGACGCCGTGGCCGTCGCGCTGCCGCCGGGCGTTCCCGTGCACCTGGAGAACAACGTGAACTGCGCGGCGCTCGCGGAGCTGCACGAGGGCGCGGCCAGAGGCCGAGGCACCTTCGGCTACCTGCGCATCGGCGTCGGTGTCGGCCTCGGCATCGTGGTCGGCGGAGAGGTGCTGCGCGGGGCGAACGGCGCCGCCGGAGAGCTCGCCCGGATCCCCTACCCGTGGGACGACGACCTGGTGCCGCGGCACGAGGCCCTGGAGGAGTACCTGGGCGCCCGCTCCCTGCTGCGGCGGGCCGCCGACGCCTGGCCCGACACCGACGGTCCGTGCCCGCGCACCACGGAGCGGCTCTTCGCCCTCGCCGGGGAGGGGCGGTCGGCGGCCCGCTCCGTCATCGACCGCCACGCCGTGGACGTGGGCCGGCTCGCCGCCGCCGTGACCGCCGTACTGGACCCGGGGCTGATCGTGCTGGGCGGCAGCACCGGCGCGGATCCGCAGCTCCTGCCCGGCGTGCGCGCGGAGCTGACGCGGCTCAGCTGGCCCACCGAGGTGGTCAGCAGCACGCTGGGCGAACTCGGTACCGTCGTGGGCGCCGCCCGGCTCGCCGTTGCCCGGGGAGTCCAAACCGTGACCCAGGGAGCGGGGGCCAAGGATTGACGGCCTCCCGCCTGGTCTGCCAATGTCCGGACAAGCGCTTTCTAAGTCGGCCGGGACGCCGACTTGGGGTGAGCGTCCCGGCCGTGCCCGAGGTACGGCAGCCGCGCGAGGGCGTGCTCGCGTGATGACGGTCATGGCGACCGGGGACCCTCACCCGTCAGGATGGCGCGGCCGGGCGAGGCCGCACACGGAAAGCGCGATCCGCAAAGGACCCGAGCCGCGCTGACCGGCCGGACGATCCGTCACGCACATCCAGGGAGGACCCGGTGGGTCACGACATCTCGCGCAGAAGCCTGTTCCGCGCCGCGAGCGGCGTCACCGTCGCGGCGGCACTGGGCACGTCGCTCACCGCCTGCGCCGGCGGCACCGGCGCAGGCTCCACCAGCGACAAGCTCACCATGATCTGGTGGGGCAGCGACCAGCGCCACGCGGCGTACAAGAAGTCGCTCGCCCACTTCCAGGAGAAGAACCCGAAGATCAAGATCCAGGAGACCTACTCCGGATACGACGGGTACTTCGACAAGTTCAACACCAACGTCGCCGGCGGCAGCGCCCCCGACCTGATGCAGATGGACACCGCGCTGGTCGCCCAGTACGCCCGCAAGGGCGTCCTCGCCCCGCTGGACGAATACGTCGGCAAAGACCTCGACCTCACCGGCTTCTCCAAGACCCTGCTGGCCGCCGGCACCGTCGACGGCAAGCTCTACGGCGTCCCCTCCGGCATCGGCGTCAACCAGCTCACCGTCAACCGCAGCGGCCTGGAGTCCCTCGGCCTGCAGCTGCCGGACCGCGAGTGGACCTGGGCCGACCTGAAGAAGATCTCCCAGGACGTGTACAAGAAGAGCGGCGGAAAGATCCACGGCGTCGACGACGGCGGCGGCTCCACCCTCCAGTGCTTCGAGATCTTCGCCCGGGAGAAGGGCGAGACCTTCTTCACCGAGGACGGCAAGGCCGTCGGCTTCACCCCGCAGACCCTCCAGGAGTGGTGGGAGTTCTGGGCGGAGATGCGCAAGACCAACGCCTCCGGCCCGGCCGCGATCACCTCCGCCGCGCACAACGACCTCACCAAGAACGCGGTCGTCATCGGCAAAGCCCTGTTCACCTTCGACTCCGGCGTCTACGGCGCGGGCGGCTCCATCACCGACGCCCAGCTGGACTTCCTGCCCACCCCGCAGGGCGACTGGTCCGGCGCCCGCGAGGGCAACTTCGTCAACGGCGGCGTCCTGCTCAGCGCCACCAAGACCAGCAAGAAGGTCGCCGACTCCGTCAAGGTCATGTCGTTCTTCGCGCAGGACGAGACCGCGATCAAGAACATGCAGCTGCTGCGCGGCATCCCGCCGACCGAGAAGGCCCGCAACCTGATCGCCGCCGGCCTGACCGAGACCGACAAGCTGAACATGGCCAACGCGGACTACATCTCCCAGCGCGTGTCCAAGGCGAGCAACGCCCTGCCCGCCCCGGTGCCGCCGCCGCAGGGCGCCGACCAGGTCTGGGACCTGCTGTTCCAGTCCAACCTCGCCATCGCCTTCGGCAAGAAGTCGATCAAGGCGCAGCTGACCGAGTTCTTCGACCAGGCGGCCGGGATCCTGGCCAAGTAGGCCGGCCGTACGTCTGCACCACCGGGAGAGGGCCAGGGAGATGAGTATGACCACCGCGAAGACCGACGAGGTCGTGACGGAGCCGTCGGCTCCGCCCACCCCGTCCGACGGGCGGGAACGCGAGCGCCAGCGGCGCCGCCTCGCCAGACGGCGGGGCGGGGGATGGTGGCCGTACCTCTTCCTGGCCCCCTGGTTCGCCGGCCTGTTCGGGCTGACGATCTACCCGATGCTCGACTCGCTGTACCTGTCCTTCACCGACTTCGACCTGCTCACCCCCGCGCAGTGGGTCGGTGCGGACAACTACGAGCGCATGTTCAGCGAAGACCCGGTCTTCTGGGACTCGGTGCACGCCACCCTGATCTACGTGGCCGTCTCCGTGCCGCTGAAGCTGGCGCTCGCCCTCGGCGTGGCCATGCTCCTCAACCGCGACCTGAAGGGCATCGGCCTGTACCGGGCCGCCTTCTACCTGCCGTCCCTGCTCGGCGGCGCGGTCGCCATCGCCATCGTCTGGCGCCAGGTCTTCGGCGGCGACGGCCTGTTCAACGACTTCCTCGGCTGGTTCGGCCTCAACGAGGGCCAGGACTGGATCTCCAGCCCCGACACCGCCCTCTACACCCTGGTCCTGCTGGCCGTCTGGCAGTTCGGCACCCCGATGGTCATCTTCCTCGCCGGCCTGAAGCAGCTGCCCAAGGACGTGTACGAGGCCGCCGCGATCGACGGCGCCACCCCCGTCACCCGGTTCTTCAAGATCACCCTGCCGCTGCTGACCCCGATCGTGTTCTTCAACGTCGTCCTGCAGATCATCGACGCGTTCAAGACCTTCACCCCCGCCTTCGTCATCAGCAACGGCTCCGGCGGGCCCCTCAACTCGACCATGCTGTACTCGCTCTACCTGTACAAGAAGGGCTTCACCGACCTGGAGATGGGCTACGCCTCGGCTCTGGCGTGGGTGCTGTTCCTGGTCATCGCCCTCTTCACCGCGGTCAACTTCATCGCCAGCCGCTACTGGGTCCATTACGACGACTGACGCCTGAGCGAGGAAGAGGAACACCCCCATGTCCGCCATCACCCCGACCATGACGCCGCTGCAGAAGTTCCGCTCGCTCACCGGGCCCCGGCGCATCCTGATCCACACGCTGCTCATCGGCGTCGCCGTCGTGATGCTCTACCCGCTGCTGTGGATGCTGAGCAGCTCCCTCAAGCCCGACACCGAGATCTTCACCCACCCGGGGCTCATCCCGAACGAGATCCGCCCCGAGAACTACTCCGAGGGCTGGAGCGGCTCCGGCAACTCCTTCTCCCTCTACATCACCAACTCGCTGATCGTCACGATCGGCGCGGTCATCGGCAACGTCATCTCCTGCTCGCTGGCCGCCTACGCCTTCGCCCGCTTCGAGTTCCGCGGCAAGAAGATCTGGTTCGGCCTGATGCTCGGCACGCTGATGCTGCCCACCCAGGCGGTGCTGATCCCGCAGTACACGATCTTCTACAACCTGACCTGGATCAACACCTATCTGCCGCTGATCGTGCCCAAGTTCCTCGCGGTGGACGCCTTCTTCATCTTCCTGATGGTCCAGTTCATCCGCTCCATCCCGCGCGAGCTGGACCAGGCGGCCATGATGGACGGCGCCAACCCCCTCCAGATCTACTGGAAGATCATCCTGCCGCTGATGAAGCCGGCCCTGATCACCACCACGATCTTCACCTTCATCTGGACCTACGACGACTTCCTCCACCAGCTCGTCTACCTCCAGCAGAACGAGCGCTTCACGGTCCCGCTGGGCCTGACGCTGTTCATGGACAAGACCAGCGGCTCGTCGTACGGCGCGATGTTCGCCATGTCGACACTCGCCCTCCTGCCCACGCTGATCTGCTTCCTCATCTTCCAGAAGAGGCTGGTGGAAGGCTTGGCGACCTCCGGCATGAAGGGCTGACCCCCGGTGCACCTCCCCCACCAGCGCGGCCCGCTGCACGACCTGCCGGACACCCCCGAGGCGTACGACGCCGTCCTCGCCGACGTCACCGAGCAGGCCCTCGCCCGCCTCACCCCCGAGGGCAACCTCGAACACCCGGACTGCACGGACGACATCGGCGACACCTCCCTCGGCATCACCTCCCTGCTGGCCCTGGCCTGGCAGCGCGGCAAGGACCCCCGGCTGCCGGACGCGGTCCGCCGCAGCCTCGCCTTCCACCTGCGCGAGCGGGTCTACCGGGACGACAACCCCGGCTACCCGAACCTGAGACTGCGCGGCTCGGGTCTGCCGTACGCCCGTTACGTCCTCGCACCCGGCGCCCACCCCATCGGCGACTGGCCGAGCACGGCCTGGGCGCTGCTCCAGGCGGTCGACGTCCTCGACCTCGCGGACGGCCTGGTCGCCGACGACCAGCGCGCCGAACTCCTCGACGTGGCGCACGGCTACTGGCGCTGGCTGACCGAGGCGACCTTCTTCAACCCGCAGGAGGCCGGCAACCAGGCCATCGGCTGTGTCGTCGGCGGCCTGATGCTGGCCCGCCACCTCCCCGGCGACGAGGGCGCATCGGTCCGCGCACGGGCGCTCGACCTGTACCGGGACGAGATCCGCGCCCACCGCGTCCGCGACCGGGGCGCCCTGCTGCCCCCCGAGCACGGCGGCGCCTACGACAACAACTACGGCCCGATCTCCCTCTCCTTCCTCGCCCAGGCTCACCTCGTCAGCGGCGAGGAGATCTTCGCGCAGGACGGCGACGCCCTCGCCCGCTACATCGACGCCCGCCTCACCGGCGGCGGCTTCGACAACGGCGGCCCCCGCTACAGCGAACAGCACTCCGGCTTCGAATCGGTCCTCGGCCTGCGCTACTTCGGCGCCCGCATCGGCTCCGACCTGGGCCGCTACCGGGGCGACAGCCGCTGGGGCCGGCACGCCGTCAAGCCCGACGGCGGGGTCGACGGCCACTTCGCGTGGATGCTGGTCTGGCAGATCCAGGACACCACGCGCTGGCACCGCACCCCGTCGACGGGTCTCGCCCGCCACCAACTGCGCTCCGGCACGGTGTCGGTGGCCTTCGACGACAGGATGACACCCGCGGTGATCGAAGCCGCCGGCACCTACTACCTGCCGGCAGCCGTCAACCGCCAGCACGGCTTCGGCCCCGTCCTCGACGGCCTCCTCCTGTGCCGCCCCATGGGCGAGGTCCGCGTCCGCGACGTCCGCGTGGACGGCCTCACGGCCAAGCTGGTCACCAAGCCGGTCGTGGGCCGCGACCATGTGCTGCGGCACGTACGGTCGTTGTACGTCACCGACGGCGCGACCCTGTGGACGACGGTCGCGGTCGAGCGGCTCGACGGCTCGCCGTACCTGCTGGCCGGCATGCCCTACGCCGCCGACGACGGCGACCGGGTCCGCCGCACCGCCGAGGCGGCCGTGAGCGCCTCCGGCACCCTCCGCCTCACCCACCCGGAATCCACCGGCCCCGACCACTTCGACGCCCGCACCGAGCTCACCCAGGAACAGGCCGCCTTCACCCTCGCAGCCGACCCACGCGGCTACGGAAACCCGGACGAGGGCTGGCAGCACCTGATCAGCTCTACGGCCCTGGAGGTGGACCCACTGCCGGACAGCCCCGAGGACCTGACAGTCTTCGCGGTGCGCTACGGCTCCGAGGACCCGCTGTCCGTCTCCGTCGAGCACGGCGACGAGGGCCTGACGGTACGGACGCACACGTTCACCGCCGTCATCGGCGACCTGGCGGGCGACGCCCGGGCGGAACCGGAGCTGACGCTTCACGCCGTGGGCTGACGCGAACGGCGGCGCGTCAGGCGGGCAGCCCCAGCAGCCCCCAGCCTCGCCGCCCGGCCTCGCCGACGAGTTCCGCCCAGCCGCGCAGGAGCGCCACGAATTCGTCGAAGTCCGCGATCCACCGGCCGGGTGCGGCGGCGTGGTGGTCGTAGATCTCGCGCAGCCCGTCGAGCAGTGGCTCGACCCTGGCCCAGTGCGAGGCCAGCACCGGCAGGACTGCCGGAGGACAGCACAGCAGCAGACGCGGTGACCAGGGCTCGGGATCCGTGGCGAACAGGCTGGCCTCGGACGGCTTGTGGTCGTCACCCCACCAGATGAGGGGGCCAAGGAAGCCGTCCAGCGCCTCACGCAGCTCCGGATCGGCGAACTCCCGTACGGTGTCCCAGCTTTCGCCGGCCCAGAAGTGCGGTTTGTACGACCCGAGCGTGTCCTCGAACTCGTACCGGCCGGACCAGGCCACCTTCGGTGACGCGGGGATCACCCAGCCCACCTCGGGTTCGGTGCTCCACGGGTCGTCTTCATGGAAGGCGGCCTCGTACAGAAGCGCAGTGCGCTCACTGACCGGAGTCCGCTCCAGCTCCCCCCAGTCCAGCCCCAGCACGGTGATGTCCAACCCCATTCGGCCACCCTACGACGCCCCGTACCACCAGATCCGCCCGCTCCCGCGTCGTCGCCACCAGTTCCGCGTTGGGCTGGTCGGAGCGCATGACCCAGGCCACCGCTTCCTCGTAGGGCTTGCCGAAGTGCTCGTGCCGGGTGATGAGGCGGCGGACGCGTTCCTCCTCGTCCGTCTCGCAGAACCAGACCTCGTCCAGCTCGGGCCGCACCCGCGCCCAGGCGCCCGTGTCCAGCAGCAGGTAGTTGCCCTCCGTCACCACCAGCCGGGCGGCCGGCGGAACCGGGACGGCGCCGGCGAGGGGCTGTTCCAGGACGCGTTCGAAACCGGGCGCGTACACGACGTCCTCGGGGTCGTCCGCGCGCAGGCGGCGCAGCAGCGCCGCGTACCCGGCCGCGTCGAACGTGTCCGGCGCACCCTTGCGGTGGCGCAGTCCGAGCCGGTCGAGTTCGATGTCGGCGAGGTGGAAGCCGTCCATGGGGACGTGGGCCACCCAGGGCCGGCCGGTGCCGTTCAGCGCGTCGACCAGACGCTCCGCGAGCGTCGTCTTGCCCGCGCCGGGGCCACCGGCGATGCCGAGGAGCGCACGCCGTCCGTCCCGGACCAGGGAACGCGCACGCAGGACCAGATCGTCGAACAGGAGAGACACACACAGAGTGTGTCACCCGGAGGAAGGAGGAGGACCGTGCCCGACGACGAGACGCAGATCCGCACCCTGATCACCCGCTGGGCCGACGCCGTCCACCGGGGCGACCTCGACGGTGTGCTGGCCGGCCACGCCGAGGACCTCGTCATGTACGACGTGCCACCGCCCCACGAGGGCATCCACGGCCTGGCCGCCTACCGCGCGCTCTGGCCGCCGTTCTTCGCCTGGCAGGCCACCGGCGCCGGCTTCGAGATCGACACCCTCGACGTCACCGCCGGCGCCCACGTCGCCTACGCGCACGCCCTGCTGCGCTGCGGCAGCCCCGAGGAGCTGGCCGAACACCCCACCGTGCGGCTACGGCTGACGTTCGGGCTGCGCAAGGAGCGCGGCCACTGGCTGATCGCGCACGAGCACCATTCGTTCCCGCACGACTGACGGCAGACGTGCGCAGGGAGGATCGTGTCCTGTATGACGACGGAGCTCGGACTGCCCGACACCATCCAGGCATGTCTCTTCGACCTCGACGGCGTGGTCACCCGTACGGCCGTGGTGCACGCGGCCGCCTGGAAGGAGATGTTCGACGCGTACCTGCACGCCCGTGACGGCGACTCCTACCGCCCCTTCGACCCCGGCCACGACTACGACGAGTACGTCGACGGCCGCCCCCGCGCCGACGGCGTCCGCACCTTCCTCGCCTCCCGGGGCATCGAACTCCCCGAGGGCACCCGTGACGACCCGCCCGAGGCCGAGACGGTCCACGGCCTCGGCAACCGCAAGAACGTCCGGCTGCTGGAGAAGATCCGCACCGAGGGCGTCGAGCCCTACGAGAGCAGCCTGCGCTACATCGCCGCCGCCCGCGCGCGGGGCCTGCGCACCGCGGTCGTCTCCTCCAGCGCCAACACCCGCGACGTGCTGCGCGCCATCCACGCCGAGGAACTGTTCGACGTACGGATCGACGGAGTCGTGGCCGCCGAGCGCGAGCTGCCTGGCAAGCCGCGCCCCGACACCTTCCTCGCCGCGGCCGCCGACCTCGGTGTCGAGCCGTCCCGCGCGGCCGTGTTCGAGGACGCCCTGGCCGGCATGGACGCCGGCCGTTCGGGCCGGTTCGGATACGTCGTCGGCGTCGACCGCGTCGGACAGGCGGACGCCCTGTACGCACATGGCGCGGACATCGTCGTGCCCGACCTGGCCGACCTGGCCGGGCTGGAGGACCGGGGGTAGCCCGCGTCATCCGCACGGGCGTACCGAACGGGTGCCGCACAGGGCATCGGGCTACTTTGGCCGTGATTTCCGCACCCCGCGCGGCCCGTCGGTCCCCGGCCGGTGCGGGCCGCTCGTCGAGAAGGGCAGCGCCGCATGACACCGGAGCCGTGCGTCGCGTCCCCCGTCCGACGGCGCGTCCCCTGGCACACGCTGCTCTCCGTCGCGGTGCTGTGCGGTGCCCTCTGGCTGGCCCGGCACCACTGGCCGGTCCTGGAGAGCGGAGCCGGACGGCTCGCCGTCGCCGACCGGGGCTGGCTGCTGCTGGGCGCCACCGCGACCCTCGGCACCTGGGGCTGCGCGGCCCTCGCCCAGCAGGGCGCCGTGCCCCGGCGGCTGCCCGGCGGGCGGCTGGTGGCCGCCCAGTTCGCCGCCTCCGCCGCCAACCACGTCCTGCCCGCCGGGCTCGGCGCCGGCGCGGTGAACCTGCGCTTCCTGATGCGCTGCGGCCTCCCCGCGGCCCGCGCCGCGACCGCGCTCGCCGTGAAGGCGGCCGCCGCCGCCCTGGTCCGCGCCGCGCTGATCGCCGTACTGGCCCTGTCCTGCCCCGGCGTGCTGCGCCTGCCCGGCGTCTCCCGGACGGCCGTCGTCCTCGCGGCCGCCACCGCGGTGGTGCTCGCCCTGCTGCTGGGCGGCCCGCTGCGGCCGCGCTGCCGACGCGCGCTGACCGCCGTACTCGGAGACATCCGGGCCGTGCACGCGCGCCCGTGCCGGGCGGCGGCCCTGTGGGGCGGCTCGCTCGCCTTCACCGTCCTGCACGCGCTCGTGCTGATCGCCGTCACCAGGGCCGTCGACCTGCCGCTGTCCCCGGCCCGGGTCGCGTTGCTGTACCTCGCCGCGAGCACCGCCGCCGCCCTGCTGCCCACCCCGGGCGGCCTCGGCTCCCTCGACGCGGCGCTGGCGCTCGCCCTCGCCGCCGCCGGGGCGCCGGGCGCGGCCGCCGCCTCCGCGGTGCTCGGCTACCGGCTGCTGACGGTGTGGCTGCCGCTGGTCCCGGGCCTGCTGGTGCTGGGGGCGCTGATCCGGCGCCGGGCCCTGTGATCCGGAGACGGGGTGTGCGTGTCGTGATCCGCGGCGTGTTTCCGTGGCGTGTTTCCGCGTCGTGGGACGCAGGTAGGTAGTGGGGTATCGGTCCGACAGCGAGGGGGAGCGGCATGGCGGGCAGCGAGCAGGGTGGCCGGCTGGGGGCGGAGTTCTTCACCCCCGGCACCTCGTCCTTCGCCGAGTTCCTGGCGGCGCACCGGCCCGGACTGCTGCCGACGCGGCGGCCGTTCGCCGACGGTGTGCGGGCCGCTCCCGACGCCTTCCCGCACGGCACGACCGTCCTCGCCCTCACCTACCGCGACGGCGTCCTCATCGCGGGCGACCGGCGGGCCACCATGGGCAACCTCATCGCCCAGCGCGACCTGGAGAAGGTGCACCCGGCCGACGAGCACACCGCCGTCGCCTTCGCCGGCACCGTCGGCCTCGCCCTGGACATGGTGAAGCTGTACCAGGTCGAACTCACCCACTTCGAGAAGGTCGAGGGCACCCCCATGACCCTCGGCGCCAAGGCGCGCAGGCTGGCGTCGATGATCCGGCAGAACCTCGGCCAGGCCATGCAGGGCCTCGCGGTCGTCCCGCTCCTCGCGGGCTACGACACGCAGGGCGCCCGGGGCCGCGTCTTCGGCTTCGACGTGGCGGGCGGGCTGTACGAGAAGACCCTGTTCCACGCCGAGGGCTCCGGATCCCCGTACGCCCGGGGCGCGCTGAAGAAGCTGTACCGGCCCGGCATGTCCCGCGGCGACGCCGCCCTGGCCGCGCTCCAGGCGCTGTACGACGCTGCCGACGACGACTCCGCCACCGGCGGCCCGGACGTGAACCGCCGCATCTACCCCATCGTCTCGGTCATCACCGAGGACGGCTTCGAACGCCTCCCCGAGACGGAGACCGAGGAACTCAGCCGCACGATGGTCGCACAGCGCCACAGCCGCCCGAACGGCCCGCTCGCGACACCCTGAACCGCTACGCCGACAACCCCGACTCCTTGCGTCGGCGCAGGATCTGCTGCTCCGGATCACCCGTGTACGACCAGGGCGTACGGGTGGCCCGCCGCCCCTGCATCCGCAGCAGCTCGGCCGCGATGTCCTCGGCCCCGGCCGCACACGCCGCGTGGGTCAGGTAGTTGAGGTCGCGCAGCTCGCCGGGTGCGATCGGGGTGTCGGGGCGGCCCGCGATCCAGCGCTCCCAGGTGCGCCGTACGTCGCTCACCGCGCCCTGGTGCTTCCAGTGCTGGCTCAGACCCACCGCGTCGGCCCGGCCCCGCTGAGCGTCCAGCGCGTACCGGTACTCCTCCACGCGCGCGTACTGCACCAGCACCGGCAGCGGGCAGCCCGGTGGAGCCACCCCGGCCGCGTCGCGGGCGAAGTCGTACATCAGGCCGTGCGTGCCGTGCCAGCGGGCCGCGTAGTAGTGCAGCACCTGAAGGTGGCCCTCCATGCTGTACGGGTCACGCCTGTGCAACTCGTCCCACCAGCGCGCCAGTTCCTGCCGCCGCACCCCCGACGGGTACAGCCGCGCCACCGAGATCAGCGAGACCCACGGCGTCGGGTCCGCCGGGTACGCCTCGGTGGCCGCCAGGCACGCCAGCACCGCGGTGTCGATGCGCTGCTGGTCGATGGGCACCCCGCGGCCGGCCGCGATGGCCAGGTTGAACGCACGGGTCGTCTCCGTGGCCGCCCGCAGCACCAGCGCGTCCGCGCTGTGCGGCTCGGCGGCCAGCCAGGTCTCCACCGTCGCACTGCCCGCACACGCCTGCGCCAGCAGCCGCACCCGGTGCCCGCGCACCGGCCAGTCGGGGCCGGTCGCCCGCAGCAGTTCCCGCAGGCCCTGCCAGCGGCCGATGACGATGTCGGGCCGGGTGGCGGACAGCGCCCTGTCCCCGCAGTCGGGGTCGAAGTCGAGGGCGAAGCGGTCGCGCGCCATCGAGGACCCCCTCAGAAGTCGGTGGGAAGGCCCTCGTACGACGCCGAGTGCGCGGGCGTGGGAACGCCCGGCACGGAGCGCGCGTCGACCGTGCGGGAGGCGTCCAGCCGGGCGGGCCGGTAGTAGTCGCTGCCCCGCCGCCAGTACCAGAGCATCGGCAGCACACCGGCGGCGAGCCCGCCGAGCCCGATCGCGACGGACGCCGTGCTCAGCTCGCCCAGCGACTCCACGAAGATCCAGAACATGAACAGCGAGCCGGCCAGCGGCCACACCCCGCCCAGCAGGAAGCCGGCCGGCGAGGACAGCAGCGTCCTGCGGTAGGCGATCACCGCCGCCAGGCCGGCGAGCCCGTAGTAGAAGGCGATCTGCAGGCCGATCGCCGAGATCGCGTCGGCGAGGATGTCGCCCACCGCGCCCAGCGCGTTCGCGGCCACGAACATCACCAGCGCGACCGCGCCGACCACCGCGAGCGCCACCCACGGGGTGTTCCACCGGGGGTGCACCCGGCCCAGTGCGGCCGGCATCGTGCGGTCCCGGCCCATCGCGAACAGCGAGCGCGTGACCTGGATGAGCGTGGTCTCCAGGGTCGCGATGGTGGACAGCATCACCGCCACGATCAGCAGCTTGCCGCCCCAGCCCGGCCAGACCTCCTCGCCCAGCACGGCCAGCACGTTGGCGCCGTTGTTCTGGATCTGGTCCGACGTCAGGATGACGTTCGCCGAGATGGTGAACACCTCGAAGAGCAGGAAGACGACCGCCAGGCCGACGATCCCCGCGAGGCCCGTCGTACGGCGGCTGTCGCGGGTCTCCTCGCTGAGGTTGCCGGTCACGTCCCAGCCCCAGTAGTAGAACGCGGCGACCAGTGCGCCCGACGCGAACCCGGAGACCCCGTCGAAGTGGCCGAAGCCCAGCCATGAGGCGTCGAAGGGGCGCGCGGTGTCCGTGTGGCAGAACGCCAGCAGCGCGAACAGCCCGAGGATCGCCAACTCCACCCCGGTCATCAGCAGTTGGGCGCGCACGGTCAGCCGGGCGCCGCCCAGCACCACGCCCAGCATCACCAGGAACCAGGCGGCGCCGACCACCGTCGACAGCGCGGTGTCGTCGGCGAGGCCCTCGTCGAACAGCGCCAGCGTCATCGAACCGGCCGGCAGCGAGCCCGCCACCATGAAGATCGTCGCGGAGATCACCAGGGCCCAGCCGCTGAGAAAACCCAGAAAGGGATGGAGCGTTCGCCCCACCCACGAGTAGGTCGCACCCGCGTGCACGTCGATACGGCTGAGCCGGCTGAACGCCAGCGCGATGCCCAGCATCGGTATCGCGCAGTACAGCAGCGCCGCCGGACTGGCCAGGCCCACCGTGCCGACCAGGACGGCCGTCGTGGCGGCGATCGAGTAGGCCGGCGCGCTGCCCGCCACGGCCATCACCACCGTGTCGAACGTACCGAGGACATTCGCCTGCAGCCCTCGGCCGCTGCTGTTGCTCATGGTGCGCTGCTTTCCGTCGTGCACGCCTCGGGGACACAACGTCCGAGCGGCGTCGGGGGTGGGGGGTGGCGCGCCGCCGCGCACCGGGAGGGGGATGTTCCCGGCGGCGTCGGCGAAGGAGGGCGTGGCGGCTGCCGCCGTACCGTGCGTCGGCGGTCGGTCACACCGAGTGTGCGAGTGATGATAGTCCCAGCGATTGAGGTTTCAAGATTGACGGACGGGTAACTCCGCCTCCGCGCATGCGCTTGGCACATGCCGTGATTGGGGCGTCCGAGGAGGGAAACGCGGATCGGTGACGCGTACCGGACGGCGAGCCGAGGAGGCACCCATGGGCACTGAGCCCGAGGCGACGGGCATCGAGCCCGAGACGATGGGCGACGACGCCTACCAGCCCACCGGAAGCAACGAGGAACAGCAGGACGCGGCCCCGCTCGACCTCCAGGACGCGGTCGACGAACGCACCTACGACGACATGCTCGACGAGGGCTACTCCCCGCCGGAGAAGCCCCTGGGCGTCACCAAGCACGGCACCACCGCGGCCGAGCAGCACGCCGGTGAGACCCTCGACCAGCGCCTGGCCCAGGAGACCCCCGACGTCACCGCACCCCCTGGGGACGACGTGGGCGACCTGCCCGGCGGCGAGGGCGAACCCGTCGACCCGGAGGCGGGCGGGGAGCGCGCCGGACGCCTGGTCGCCCCCGACGAGGGCGCCCACCGGGACACCACCAAGGAGGAGATCGCCGAGGACAAGGGCGTGGACGGCGGCGCGGCGAGCGCCGAGGAGGCGGCGGTGCACATCGTGGAGGAGTGAGCAACGGCGAAGGCGGGAAGGCCGGTTGGGAGCCGTCCGCCCTGAAGGTGAGCGGTCGGCCGTACCGAGCGATAATGCGACTGTGGGCCATCGATTCGCCGGGGCGAGCACCCCCGCCCGGCTGGCCGCCCAGGACGAGGGCATCGGCCGGGACGAACTGGCGCTGGCCACCCGCAACCACGGCCTGCCCCTGGAGGCCCTGCGGTACGACCTCACTCCGCCCGGTCTGCACTACGTCCTCACCCACTACGACATCCCGTACGTCCCCGACGAGGCCGGCT
This sequence comes from Streptomyces sp. NPDC018693, assembly GCF_044391385.1. Taxonomy (NCBI): domain Bacteria; kingdom Bacillati; phylum Actinomycetota; class Actinomycetes; order Kitasatosporales; family Streptomycetaceae; genus Streptomyces; species Streptomyces sp. NPDC018693. The sequence goes on from NZ_JBIRZZ010000005.1 coordinate 357,908, forward strand.
GGCGCCTGACGCTCGGCGGCCGCGTCGCCCGCCCCCTCAGCCTCACACTCGCCGACCTGCGCTCCTTCCCCGCCGTCACCACGCGCGTGACCCTGGAGTGCGCCGGCAACGGACGCGCCCTCCTCACCCCCCGACCGGTCAGCCAGCCCTGGCTCGTCGAGGCCGTCGGCACCGCCGAGTGGACGGGGGTACCGCTGCGGCTGCTGCTCGCCGAGGCCGGCGCGCACCCGAACGCCGTCGACGTCGTCTTCACCGGCGCCGACCACGGCGTGGAGCGCGGTGTCGAACAGGACTACCGGCGGGCGCTGCCCCTGGCCGTGGCCACCGGCACCGCGCCCGAGGTCCTGGTCGCCCACACCATGAACGGCGCACCCCTGCCCCCGCAGCACGGGCACCCCCTGCGGCTGCTGGTGCCCGGCTGGTACGGCATGGCGCACGTGAAGTGGCTGCGCGACATCACCGTCACCGACACGCCCTTCACCGGCTTCCAGCAGGCCGTCGCCTACCGGCTGCGCCGGCACCCCGACGAGGAGGGCGAGCCGGTCACCCGCGTCGCCCCGCGCGCGCTGCTCATGCCCCCCGGATTCCCCGACTTCATGTCCCGCACCCGGATCGTGCGCCCCGGCCCGGTCACCCTGGAGGGCAGGGCCTGGTCGGGGCACGCCCCGGTGACCCGGGTCGAGGTGAGCACCGACGGCGGGGCCACCTGGCGCGCGGCCGGCCTCGCCCCGGACGACGGGCACCGCTGGGCCTGGCGGCACTGGCGGCTGAGCTGGACGGCCACCCCGGGCGAGCACGTCCTCAGCGCCCGGGCCACCGACGCCGACGGCCACACCCAGCCCCCGCACCCGCCCTGGAACCGCGGCGGCTTCGCCAACAACGCGATCCAGCGGGTCGACGTCCTCTGCGTCGACGAGGGACGGGAACAGGGGCCGTAGAACAACAGGTACAGGTCCAGGCCCAGGGCCTAGGGCAGCAGCTTCTCGATCGCGGTCGGGCCCTCCTTCTCCAGCTTGCGCCGGGCCCATTCGAGATTGCCCGGGGTGAGATCCCGGCCGGTGACGAGGACCACGTCCTCCGGCGACACCTCGGTGCCGGTGCGGGTGTGGAGCAGACGGTCCGGGGTGATGCGGTTCGGGGAGGGTCGGGACTCTCCCGGCTGTGACGTCGACATGATCTCTGCTCCTCGCGTCCGGGGGGCTGCTACGACCCGGCGCGGTCACCGGGTCCACTATCACCATTCATCGCGGAAGCGCGCCCTGCATCCCGAAACGGCCGGAACCGCCGGTGCGCCACGCAGGGGTACCGTGCGGCGCCGCAGCGTGACCGCCCGCACGAGAGAAACAAGTGGACGCCGGCACGGCCGTTCCCCTAGCGTGTCACCGCACGCCCAAGATCAACGGAAGGAGGCGAGCGCCATGCGTACCACGTCATTCCCGCGCTCCCACTCCGTTGTCCCGGCGTGCCCCGACTGATTCCAGTCGGCCCGGGAGCGCGACACCGTTCGTGACCCGGAGGAATCCACACCATGACCGATCTGGTCATCCGCGCGCTCGACGAGCGCGACGTCCATCTCTTCGACACCCTGCCCGACCCGCTGCGCGCCGGAGAGGCACACCGGCTGGTCCGCTACCGGCCCGACTGGAAGCGGGTGGCCCTGCGCGACGGCCGTGTCGTCGCCCGCGCCGCATGGTGGGGCGGCCCCGACGACAGCGAGCCGCTGACCGCGGAGTGGTTCGACTTCGCCGACGGCGAGGAAGCGGCGGGCGCCGAGCTGCTGCGGACCGCGCCCTGGCGGGTCGGCCTGGAGGTCAACCTGCCCGCCGGCTGGCGCGACGACCCGGTCCGGCGCGCCGCCGCCGACGCCCGCTACGCCGCCGCCCGCGCGGCCGGCTTCCGCCTCTTCGTGGAGCGTTTCGTCTACCGCTGGACGCCGCAGTGCGGGCTGCCCGACCGCCAGGGCCGACTGCGCTTCGCCCCAGAGCCGGACGACACGGTCTTCTTCGACGCACTGCGCCGTATCCACTCCGCCACCCTCGACGCCCACGCCCGCAAGGCCATCGCGGAGGGCGGCCTCGACCAGGCCGCCCAGGAGGAACTCGACTTCTTCCACTGGTGCCCCTCGCCCCGGGAGTGGTGGCAGGTGGCCCGCACCCCGGACGGGGACCTGGCGGGCATCCACATCCCGGCCCACAACCCGTCGGGCCCCTGCATCGGCTTCATCGGCGTCCTGCCCGAACACCGGGGTCACGGCTACGCCTACGACCTCCTCGCCGAGTGCACCCACTTCCTCGTCGAGCGCGGCGCCGAGTTCATCGCCGCCGCCACCGACCGGGCCAACGCCCCCATGGCCGCCCACTTCGCCAGGGCCGGCTATCCCGTCGTACGCGAACGCACGCACTTCGACGCGCCGTGACAGGCTGGCGCGCGACGTGAGCGAACGCGACTGACGGAGGCGTGAGATGGGGTTCGACGGTGAGATCTGGTCCGTGCACAGCGCGGCGGGGCCGGTAGGGGAGATCGTCATCGACGACGCCGACTTCCCCTGGCTGTCGGGCCGGTTCGTCCCCGGCCCGGCGTACGACGCCGTCGAACCCCTCTTCGCCCGGGAACTGGCCCTGCTGCAAAGGGTCCTGCACGACGACGGCGACCAGGCGGTGCAGGAGTGGGAGGCCGCCTACGACCGGGTCGGCCGCCAGGTGACCCTGTCCTCGCCGGACGGCCCGGTCGCCGAGTTCCTGCTGCACATCGAAGGAGACCGGGCCTGGTTCCGGTGGAGCGACGAGCCGTTCGAGGAGGAGGCCGGGCACGGGGACTCGAACGCCGTACGAGACCGGTGACTTCGCCGGTCCCCGGCAGGCGTCCGAGGCGCGACAGTGGCACCGCCAGCTACCAACGGCGGTGCCCACGACGCGAGTTCGGCCGAGTGGCACCGCACGACCGAGAGGACGACTCGTCGTGCAGCAGTACACGCGTACCGGCTCCGCCCGGCGCCGGGCCGGACGCCTCACCGGCGCGGCGGCGGCGCTCGCCGCCGTGGTCGGTCTCAGCACCCTCAGCGGGCCGGGGGCCCACGCCGCGGACAACCCCTACGAGCGCGGCCCCGCGCCGACCACCGCGAGCATCGAGGCACCGCGCGGGCCGTACGCCGTCTCCGAGACAACGGTGTCCTCACTCGTGAGCGGCTTCGGCGGCGGCACCATCTACTACCCGACCACCACCACCGACGGCACCTTCGGGGCCGTCGCCATCTCGCCCGGCTTCACCGGAACCCAGTCCTCCATCGCCTGGCTGGGGCCGCGCCTGGCCTCCCAGGGCTTCGTGGTGTTCACCATCGACACCATCACCACCCTCGACGCGCCCGACTCCCGGGGACGCCAACTCCTCGCCGCGCTGGACTACCTCACCCAGCGCAGCTCCGTGCGCTCCCGCGTCGACAGCGGCCGGCTCGGCGTCATGGGCCACTCCATGGGCGGCGGCGGAAGCCTTGAGGCTGCCAAGACCCGGCCCTCGCTGCAGGCGGCGATCCCGCTGACCCCGTGGAACCTCGACAAGACCTGGCCCGAGATCGCCACCCCCACCCTGATCATCGGCGCCGACGGCGACACGATCGCGCCTGTCTCCAGCCACGCCGAGCCCTTCTACACCAGCCTGCCGTCCTCGCTGGACCGGGCGTACCTGGAGCTCAACAACGGTACGCACTTCAGCCCGAACACCTCCGACACGACCATCGCGAAGTACAGCGTCTCCTGGCTGAAGCGCTTCATCGACAACGACACCCGCTACGAGCAGTTCCTGTGCCCGCTGCCGCAGCCGAGCCTGACCATCGAGGAGTACCGGGGCAACTGCCCGCACACGTCCTGACGTACCGCCGGGCTCAGGGCGGGGCGGCGGTCGCGTGCCGGGCGCGCGGCCGCCGCCCCGCCGTTGTGCCGGTGCACGACGCGCGCCGCCCGGAGTTGGGCGACGGCACACTCCCGGTTCCGGCCGGCACGCGCGCACGACCGGTGACGGACGGGAGACTTCCGGGTCGCATTACCCGCACGTAACGTCACCGGAATGACCGGACAGACGACCGTGCGCGTGGTGACCGGGGAACCCGGCTGCGGCCGCACCCGGTACCTGGACCGGGCGGCCCGCACCTTCACGGCCGGCCCGGTGGTGCACCTGCGCGCCGACCCCGCGTCGCCGTCCGAACCGTACGGCGACGCCCACAGCCTGCTCCGCGCGCTCGCCGACCTCACCGGTCGCCCGCCCGCCGCGATCACCTCCGCAGCGTCGGCCCGGACCGCACTCCTCGAGGCCCTGCGGGCCGCGAGCTCCCGCACGCCCGTGCTGGTCTGCGTCGACGACGCGCACCTGTGGGACCCCGTGTCCCGGGCGGCGTTGGGCGGGGCGGCCCGGCTGGTGCGCGCGGCGGGGACGGGGAGCCGCGAGGGGACGGGGCCGGTAGGCCGGGACAGGGCGGCCGAGCGCCTGAGCCGGTCGGCGGGGGTGCCGTTGGGTGGGTCGGCGTCGGCGTCACCGAGTCGGTCGGCGGGGGTGCCGTTGAGTGGGTCGGCGTCGGCGTCACCGAGTCGGTCGGCGTCGGCGTCACCAAGTCGGTCGGCGCCGGCGTCACCGAGCCCGTCGGCGTCGGCGCCACTGAGTCGACCGGCGCCCGTGTTCCTGAGCCTGCTCCTTGCCGCGCCCGGACACGTCCCCCTCGACCCGGACTTCGCGGGACTGCCGCTGCTCCACCTGGAACCGCTGACGCCCGTGGAGGCGGCCGCGCTGCTCGACACGGTGACCGACGCGGGTGTCGACCCGGCCGTCCGGGACGTACTCGTGGACGAGGCGGAGGGCAGCCCCGCCCTGCTGCTGGCGCTCGCCCGCGCCCTCTCGCCCGGACAGCTGCGCGGCCACCGCCCGTTGCCGCGCCCGGTGGCCGAGGCAGGGGTGCTGAGAGGGCTGGTCGGCGGGTGCCTGGGCGGGCTGACCCGCGCGCAGGAGGACGTACTGCTGACCGTAGCCGCCGCCCTACGGGTGTCGGCGGACGGTGCGGCGCCCGTGGGACCGGTGCTGCGGGCACTGGCCCGGCTCACGGGCGACGGCGTGGCGCCGGGGCTCGATCCGCCGCCCGGTCCGCTGGTCGTGGCGGAGGGACGGGTGCGGTTCAGGAGCGGTCTGCTGCGCAGGGCGGTGTACGCCGGGGCGGACGGCGAGCGGCGCCGGGCCGTGCACCTGGCGCTGGAGCGGGCGGAGCACGGGCTCCCGGCGCTGCTGCACCGGTCGTGGTCGCGGCCGACCCCCGAGGCCGGCACCGTGTCCGAACTGGCGGCGGCCGCCACCGCCCCCGCGCCCCACCACCTGCGGTACACGGCACTCGCCCGCGCCGCCGAGCTGGCCGATCAGGGCCCGGACCGCACCCGGTACACCACGGCCGCCGCCGAACAGGCCCTGCTCGCCGGGCACCCCCGCCGAGCCCTGCGCCTGCTGGACACGGCCCTCGACTCCACGGCACCGACGCCCCTCCAGGGCCGGGCCCACCAGCTGCGCGGCACCGCCCTCCTGCACGACGGCCCCGTCGACGAGGCCCACGCCACCCTGCTCCACGCCACCACCCTCCTCGCCTCCGGCACCCCCGACCGCGCCCGCACGGCCGCCCTCGCCGCCGCCGACGCGGCCTGGGCGTCCGGGGACGTCCCGGGATGCCTGCGAGCCCTGGACCCCACCACCATGCCGCCCCCGGCCGCCCCCGCTCCCCCCGCACCCCTCGAGGCCGACCGCCGCGACACGCCCGCCGGCACACCGGGCAGGGTGGCTGTGGGTGCGGCCGGGGTGGGTGGCCCCGATGTCCTGGAGAGTCACTGCCTCGGTATGCGGGCGCTGCTCGAAGGGCGGTTCGGGGTGGCGGTGGGGTGGTTGAGGCGCGTGGTGGAGGGGGTGGAGCCCTGGGGTGAGCCGGAGGCGTTGGTGCGGGCGGCCGCCGCGGCTCTGCTGATGGGGGATCTCGATGCCGCCCGCCGGAATGCCGCGGGGGCGCTCGTCGCGGCCCGTACGTGCGGCACCGTCTCGGCGGTGGCGCCGGCCCTGGAGTACCTCGCCTACACCGAACTGCGCGCCGGACGGCACGTGTTGGCGCGGGCCCGCGCCGAGGAGGGGCTGCGGGCCGCGCACCGGGCCGGACAGCGGAACATCGCCGCCCACCACCATGCGGCGCTGGCCCTGGCCGCGTCGATCGACGGGAACGCGGAGGCGGTCGCCCGGCACGTGCGCGCGGCGCTGGACATCGCGCGGGGCCACGGACTCGCCCAGGCCGCCACCCTCGCCGAATGGGCGGCGGCCCGCGCCGCCCTGGGCGCAGGACGCCCCGCCGAGGCCGCCGACCGGCTCGGCCCGCTGGTGCGGCCGGGGCCGGGACGCGGGCACTTCGCCGTGTGGACGCTGGCCGTGCCCTGCCACGTGGAAGCGGCCGTACGGGCGGGGCGGCGAGAGGGCCTCGGGGCGATCGTGGAGGAGTTCGCCGGATGGGCCCGCTTCGGCGCGGATCCCCAGGCCCCCGCCCAGCTGCTGCGCTGCCGGGCCCTGCTGGCGCCGCCCGACGGGGCCGACCCCCACTTCCGACGCGCTCTCGACCTGCACGAGCGGGTCGGCGGCGACTTCGAGCGGGCCCGCACCGAGCTGCTGCACGGCCAGTGGCTGCGCCGCCGGCGCCGGCTGCGCGAGGCCCGCGAACGCCTCGGCGCCGCCCTGGTCGGCTTCGAACGCTGCGGCGCCCGGGCCTGGGCCGAGCAGACCCGGGCGGAACTGCGGGCGAACGGCGCGCCGGCGGGCGGCGCCGGGGCCGGCGACCTCACCGCGCTCACCCCGCAGCAACTGCGCATCGTGCGCCATGTCGCCCGGGGCGCGACCAACCGGGAGGTGGCCCAGGCCCTCACGGTCAGCACCCGCACGGTCGACTACCACCTCCGCAAGGTCTTCGCCGCGCTCGGTGTCCGCTCCCGGGTCGAACTGGCCCGGCTCGTCGAACAGACCGAAAAGACACCCGCACACCCCTAGGGACCGACCGGACGGTATGTCATCCTGCGGGTCAGGACGAAACAGGCGGCACGCCCCCGCGGCGCCACGACCGGCCCGTGGCCGGAACGGGTACCGTCGGCGGGCCCCCGCCGGGACACCGACCCTGGGGGAGGACCGTGATGCACCACGCCGTACGGCCCCGTACCGCGTTGCGCCCCGCGCCGGCCATGGCGGCCCCGCGCCCGAACGCCCGGCGGGTCAGGCCGCTGATCGACGCCGACGCCCTGCACGCGCTGCACCGCGCCGCCCGCGCCCTGCTGGTGGACCTGCCCGAGCTGACCGACCGGCTCATCGAGGCCCTGCAGGAGCAGGAGCCGGCCTACCGCGCCTGCCTGGACCAGGACGCCGGCGCCACCTGGCAGGAGGTGCACCGGTCGCTGCGGCACAGCGTGTCCTCCCTGCTCGACCCGCGCGGCAACCGCGACGCTGCCCGCGGCTGCACCTGGCGCATCGGCACGACCCGCGCCGAGCAGGGGCTGCCGCTGGACGCGCTGCTGCACGCCTTCCGCCTCGGCGGATCCCTGGTGTGGCAGGGCCTGGTCGAGGAGACCTCCCGGACCGCCCCGGAGGACGTACGGCTGCTCGTGCACGTCGCCGCGGACGTGTGGAACTTCGTCGACGAGCACTGCACCCTCGTCGCCGACGCCTACCGGCAGGCCGAGCGGCAGCTGGCCTGGCGACGCGAGAACCGGCTGCGGCTGCTGGCCGGCGCGCTCCTCGACGGCAGCAGCCGGATCGCCGACCTGCCGGAGACCGCGCAGGCACTGGACCTGCCCGAGCAGGGCCGCTACGCCGTGGTCGCGGTGACCGGAGGCACCGCGTCGGTCGGCGCCGGTGCGCGGGTCGCGCTCGGCCGCGGCACCAGGGTGCACTGGCACACCGGGCCGGACGCGGACTACGGCATCGTCCTGCTCGGGGACGACCTGTCCGACCCCCTCCCGGCCGTGCCCGACGCACCGGCACCCGGCGTGCGGATCGGCATCAGCACGGCCGTGTCGGGGCTGGCGGCCGTCGGCGACGCCCGGCGGCTCGCGGAGAGGGCCCTGCGCATGTGCCCGCCGGCCGGCGGCACCGTCCGGCTCACCGACCATCTGCCGGCGGCCCTGGTGATGGCCGCGCCCGAACTCGGCCAGGCCCTCGCCGACCGTGTCCTCGGCCCGCTCGCCACGCTGGAACCCGCCGACGCGGAGGTGCTGCTCGACACCCTCGCCGCCTGGCTGGCCTGCGACGGCTCCGCCCAGCGCGCGGGGGAGCGGCTGTACTGCCACCGCAACACCGTCCTGAACCGCCTGCGCCGCTACGAACAACTCACGGGCCGCTCCCTCTCCCGCCCCACCGACATGGTCGAAATCAGCCTCGCCCTGACGGCCCGGGGCCTACGAGCCCACTGAGCCGGGGGGCTGCTGGGACGCTCCGGGGGCTGCTGGGTCAGGGTTGCCCTGTGCCGTGGGGGCTGTTGGGGCAGCGTTGCTCGGTGTCGCTGAGTCGGGAGTGCCGGGGGCTGCCGAGTCGAGGGTGCCAGGGCCTGCTGAGGCGGGAGTGTCCGGGGGCTGTCGGGGCTGGGTTGCCCAGGGCTGCTGGGACGGGAGTGTCCGGGGGCTGCTGCGCCGGGGGCGTCAGGGCCTGCTGAGGCGGGGGTGCCCGGGGGCTGCCGGGGCTGGGTTGCCGGGTGTCGTTGAGTCGGGGTTTGCCTTGTGCCGTCGTGTCGGGGGTGCCTAGGGCTGCTGGGACGGGAGTGTCCGGGGGCTGCTGCGTCGGGGGCGTCAGGGCCTGCTGAGTCGGGAGTGTCCGGGGGCTGCCGAGTTGAGGTTGCCGGGGCCCCTGGGCCAGTGTCGAGGGCCCTGGGGCGGGGCTGCCCGGTGCCGCTGGGTAAGGGGCCGCCGGGGCCACTGAGGCACGCGGGCCAGGGGTTCCGTTCCGGCTGTGCCCCCGCACAACCTCCCCCGCCGCCCACTGGGCCCGCGCAGCGACCCCGCCCCGGCGCCTGTACCCGGCCCCGCTCCCGTGCTGTCGTGAGCTGCCCTTCCAGGAACCGCCGATGCGCCGTGCCCGTACGGCACGGACCGAGGAGCCGCGATGCCCGAAGCACCACCGACGAAACGGCCCGCAGGGCCCCCCGAGGACCAGCCCGCGCTGCATGTCGAGGGGCTCGACGTGATGTACGGGCGCGCGGTGTCCGCCCTGCGCTCCGTTTCCCTGACCGTGCCGCACGGAGGTGTGGTGACCCTGCTCGGCGCCAACGGCGCCGGGAAGACCACCCTGCTGCGGGCGGTCTCCGGCACGCTGCGCCTGCACCGCGGCACCGTGAGCGCCGGCCGGGTCCGCTACGGCGACACCGTGCTCGACGGCCGGGACCCGGTACGGGCGGTCCGCGCCGGCGTCGTCCAGGTCCCCGAGGGCCGACGGGTCTTCGCCGGCCTCACCGTCGAGGAGAACCTGCGCAGCGGCGGACTCGGGCTCGGCCGGCGCGCCCCGGCCCAGGTCCGGGAGGCCCGCGACCGGGTGTTCACGCTCTTCCCCGTCCTCGCCGAGCGCAGCCGCCAGGCCGCCGGGCTGCTCTCCGGGGGCGAGCAGCAGATGCTCGCCATCGGCCGCGCCCTGATGGCCGCCCCGCGCCTGCTGCTCCTCGACGAGCCCTCCCTGGGCCTCGCCCCGCGCATGGTCGACCGCATCGCCGAGGTGATCCGCGAGATCAACACCCAGGGCACCGCCGTACTGCTGGTCGAGCAGAACGCCGGCATGGCACTCTCCCTCGCCGACCACGCCCACGTCCTGGAGGTCGGCGAGATCCGCCTGTCCGGCCCCGCCGACGAACTCGCCCGCACCGACGCCGTACGCCGCCTCTACCTGGGAGAGACGGCCGACAGCACCACCGAGAACAGAACCACCGACACGACCACCGGCGACCAGGGGGCCGCGTGAACCACCGCACCACCGCACCACCCCCGCCCCTCGACGTACGGGACGTCACCGTGCGCTTCGCGGGCCTGACCGCCCTCGACCAGGTGTCCTTCACCGTCACCCCGGGCTCGGTGCACGCGCTCATCGGCCCCAACGGGGCCGGCAAGTCCACCTGCTTCAACGTGCTGTCCGGCCTGTACCGCCCGGCGTCCGGCCAGGTGCTGCTCGGCGACACCGACCTCACCGGACTCGCACCCCACCGGATCGCCGCGCTCGGCGTGGCCCGCACCTTCCAGAACATCGTCACCACCGCCGGCACCGTCGCCGACAACCTCATGCTGGGCCGGCACGCCCTGTCCCGCGCCGGGTTCGCCGCGAGCGCCCTGCACCTGCCCCGGGCCGTCCGCGAGCAGCGCGAGCATCTCGCCCGGGCCCGTGAGATCGCCGAACTGACCGGGCTGGGCGGTCACTTCGACTCCCCGGTGGCGCTGTTGTCGTACGGCGACCGCAAGCGTGTAGAACTCGCCCGCGCCCTCTGCCTGGAGCCGCGCGTCCTGCTCCTCGACGAACCGGTGGCCGGCATGAACGGCGCCGAACGCGCGCGGACGGTCGAGGTCGTCCACGCCGTCCGCGCCGAACTCGGCCTGTCCGTCCTGCTCGTGGAGCACGACATGGGCCTGGTGATGCGTCTCGCCGACGAGGTCACCGTCCTGGACTTCGGCCGGCCCATCGCCCACGGCACCCCCGACGAGATCCGCCGCCACCCCGAGGTGCTCCGCGCCTACCTCGGCACCGGCGCCGAGGGAGAGGACGCCGCATGACCGGGTTCCTTGACAACGTCCTCAACGGCCTCGCCCTCGGCGCGGTCTACGCCCTCGTCGCCCTCGGCTTCGTCGTCATCTTCAAGGCGTCCGGCGTCATCAACTTCGCCCAGGGCTCCCTGCTGCTGCTCGGCGGCTACCTCGTCGCCGTCCTGCACGACGACCTCGGCTTCGCGGGCGCCCTCGCGGTCGGCGTCCTGGCGACCGCGGCCCTGTCGGGCGCCCTCGACCGGCTGCTGATGCGCCGCGGCGACCCCGACCCGGCGGCCGCCCATGTCGCGACGATCGTCACCATCGGCGTCGACATCGTGCTGGTCACCGAGCTGTCCCGGCGCATCGGCGGCGACCTGCTCTCCCTCGGCGACCCCTGGGGCGACTCGGTGACCCGGCTCGGCTCGGTCACCGTCGCCGACAGCCGCCTCGCCGCGATCGGTGTGTCCGCGGTGGTCATCGCCGGCGTCTTCGCCCTCTTCCGGTTCACCCCGTGGGGCCTGTCGCTGCGCGCCGCCGCCGAGGACGTGGAGGCGGCCGCGCTGATGGGCGTACGGCTGAACCGCGTGCGCACGCTCGCCTGGTGCCTGGCCGGCGCCCTCGCCGCCCTCGCCGCCGTGTTCCTCGCCGCGTTCCCGGCGCCCGGCCTGGAACGCACCACCGGGCAGATCGCCCTGAAGGCGTTCCCGGCGGCGATCCTCGGCGGCATGGGCTCCCCGGCCGGCGCCCTCGCGGGCAGCCTCGTCATCGGCCTGACCGAGGCGCTCGTCGCCGGATACCAGTCCGACCTGCACGTCCTGGGCGAGGGGTTCGGCGACGTCGCCCCCTACGCGGTGATGGTGGTCGTCCTGCTGATCCGGCCCACCGGACTGTTCGGCGCGAAGGGAGCGGCCCGTGTCTGACCGGATCACGATCCCGCGGTGGGCCCCGGCCCTGGCGGCCGTCCTGCTGCTGTGCGCCCTGCCCTTCTACCTCGACGCCTTCTGGCTGCGCATCGGACTGTTCTCGATGGCGGCGGCCATCGGCGCCGTCGGCCTCGGCCTGCTCAGCGGCACCGCCGGGCAACTCTCCCTCGGCCACGCCTTCTTCCTCGCCGTCGGTGCGTACGGCTACACCTGGTTCGCCGACGACGACCGGGGGCCGGGACTGCCCCCCGCCCTCGCCCTCGTCCTGGCCGTGCTGCTGGCCGGCGCCGCGGGCGGACTGTTCAGCCCGGTCGCCGGCCGGGTGCGCGGCATCTATCTCGGCGTCGCCACCCTCGCCCTGGTCTTCCTCGGGCACCATGTGCTGCTCACCGCGGACTCCGTCACCGGCGGCTTCAACGGCAGCTCCGTGCCGCCCTTCGAACTCGGCGGGCTCGCCTTCGACTCCGCGTCCGAACTCGTCGTCCTCGGCGTGCCGTTCGGCGCCGAGGAACGGCTCTGGTACCTCGGCCTCGCCCTGTTCGCGCTCACCTGGTTCACCGCGCGCGGCATGCTGCGCGGCCGCCCCGGCCGGGCCCTGACCGCGCTGCGCGACAGCGAGACCGCCGCGGCGGTGATGGGCGTCAACATCGCCCGCTACCGCTCGGCCGCCTTCGTCGTGTCGTCCATGTACGCCGGCCTCGCCGGGGTCTTCCTCGCCCTCGCCTTCCGCCGCGTGGTGCCCGACTACTTCGGCCTGGCCCTCTCGGTGGACTACCTCGCGATGATCGTCATCGGCGGACTCGGCTCCGTGGCCGGCGCCACCGCCGGAGCGGTCTTCGTCACCGCGCTGCCGCTGCTGATGACCCGGTACGCCGACCAGCTCCCGCTGGTGACCGCGCCCGGCGCCACCGACGGCGGCGTCGGCCCGACCGAGGCCGCCCGCTACCTCTACGGCGCCGCCATCGTCGTGGTCCTCCTCTACGCACCCGACGGCCTGCACGGGCTCACCCGCCGCCTGCGCGACCGCCTGCGCTCCCGACGCGCCCGCCCGGCGCCCGAGCCTTCCGACTCCCAGCCCGCCTCCGCCGTACGACCCAAGGAGCACACCCCGTGAACGTTCCGCACCGCACCTCCCGGATCGCCCTCGCCTCGGCCCTGGCGGCCCTGCTGATCGCGGCCACCGGCTGCAGCTCCAAGGCGGACGGCGGCAAGAGCAGCGACGACGGCGCCGACGGCGTCAAGACCGGACCGGGGGTCAGCGCCGACACCATCCGGCTCGGCGCCCTCACCGACCTGACCGGGCCCTACGCCACCCTGGGCAAGAGCATCGTGCAGGCCCAGCAGATGTGGGCCGACGAGACCAACGCCGCCGGCGGCATCTGCGACCGCAACGTCGAGATCGTCGTCAAGGACCACGGCTACGACGTGCAGAAGGCGGTCACCGCCTACGCCGACATCGCCCCCGACGTGGTCGCCCTGCCCCAGGTCATCGGCTCGCCGGTGGTCGCCGCCCTGCTCGACGACATCGGACGGGACCAGCTGCTGACCTTCCCGCAGGCGTGGGCCGCATCCCTGCTGGACAAGGGCTCCGTCCAGGTCATCGGCACCACCTACGACGTCGACATGATCGCCGCCGTCGACTTCCTCACCCGTACCAAGGGCCTGAAGAAGGGCGACACCATCGGCCACGTCTACTTCGAGGGCGACTACGGCAGCAACGCCCTCGAAGGCTCCACCTGGGCCGCCGGGAAGGCCGGGATCAAGGTCGTCGGCCAGAAGATCAAGGCGACCGACACCGATCTGTCCGCCCAGGTCTCCGCGCTGCGCAAGGAGGGCGTGAAGGCGGTCCTGATCAGCGCCGGGCCCGCCCAGACCGCGTCCCTGGTCGGCGTCGCCGCCTCCCGGGGCCTGCAGGTCCCCGTGGTCAGCAGCGCCCCCGGCTTCGCCCCGCAGCTGATGAAGACACCCGCCGCGCCCGCCCTGACGGCCATGCTCAACGTGGTCAGCGCCGCGCCCGCCGTCAGCTCGGACCTGCCCGGCGTGCAGAAGATGGTGGCGGCCTACGAGGCCAAGTACCCGGGCTCCCCGGTCGACTCGGGCGTGCTGTCCGGGTACAACGCCGCCCAACTGATGGGCGCGGACCTGAAGAAGGCGTGCGAGGCGGGCAGCCTGGCCCGCGAGGACGTGGTCAAGGCGCACCGTTCGCAGAAGAACGCCGACACCGGCCTCGGCACCCCGCAGGACTTCTCCGACGCCGCCCGGCCCGCGAGTCTGAAGAGCTACGTCCTCAAGCCCGACGCCCAGGCCGCCGGCGGCCTGGTGAACGTCGAGGACGCCCAGCAGGCACCCGGAGTGGAGGAGTACCTGGCCGGCCGGTCCTGACGGCGACGGTGATTCAGCACCGCGCGCGCTGAATGCGTTCGCCATCTCGCGTTGGACCTCGGGGCACGGCGGCGCCAGGCTGGAGACGGCCCGGTGCCGCCGCGCCGCGCGTGCGGCACACGGGGGTTGACCGTTCCCGCGCAACAGCTCCGAGAGGTCACGAACCCATGCACACCCGCCGCATCGGTGACGTCCAGGTCAGTGCGATCGGCCTGGGCGCCATGCCCATGTCGATCGAAGGACGCCCGGACGAGGAACGCTCCCTCGCCACGCTCCACGCCGCCCTCGACGCCGGCGTGACCCTGATCGACACCGCGGACGCCTACCACCGCGACGCCGACGAGGTCGGCCACAACGAGACCCTCGTCGCCAAGGCCCTCGCCACCCATGAGCGCGGCCGGGACGTCCTGGTCGCCACCAAGGGCGGCCATCTGCGCCCCGGCGACGGCACGTGGACCCTCGACGGCAGCCCCGCCCACCTCAAGCGGGCCTGCGAGGCGTCCCTGCGCCGCCTCGGCGTCGAGGCCATCGGCCTGTACCAGTTCCACCGGCCCGACCCCCGGATCCCGTACGCCGAGTCCGTCGGCGCTCTCCGGGAACTGCTCGACGAGGGCAAGATCCGGATGGCGGGCATCTCCAACGCCGACCCGCAGCAGATCCGTCAGGCGTACGACATCCTGGACGGCCGCCTGGTCTCCGTGCAGAACCAGTTCTCCCCGGCCTTCCGCTCCAGCGTGCCCGAGCTGCGCCTGTGCGACGAGCTCGGCATCGCCTTCCTGCCGTGGAGCCCGCTCGGCGGCATCGCCCGCGCCGGTGAACTCGGCTCCGCACACGCCGCGTTCGCCCGGATCGCCAAGGCCCGCGCGGTGAGCCCGCAGCGGGTCTGCCTGGCCTGGATGCTCGCCCAGTCGCCGGTGGTGATCCCCATCCCGGGCGCCAGCCGCCCCGAGACCATCCTCGACTCCGCCGCAGCGGCCGAACTGGCCCTCGACGCCGTCGAAGTGGCGGAACTGGACGCCGCCTGAGCGTGCCTTCCCCCCCGGACCGGATTGGAGCGGTCCGACGCGGGACAGGAAGCGCTTGCACATGATCCGGCTCCCCTGGAGGACCACCCCTGATGGCGTCGTCGCACGAGCGACCACTCGACCACCGCTACCGGGACGAACACCCCGTCCGCACCCTCGCCTACCTCCTGCGCGCCGACCGCCGGCAACTGGCCGCCGCCGTCGTCGTGTTCACGGTCAAGCACAGCCCCATCTGGCTGCTGCCGCTGATCACCGCCTCCATCATCGACACCGTGGTCCAGCACCAGCCCATCTCCCGGCTGTGGGCCGCCACCGCCGTCATCATGGTGATCCTGCTGGTCAACTACCCCCTGCACCTGCTGTACGTCCGCCTCCTGTACGGCAGCGTCCGCCGCATGGGCACCACCCTGCGCTCCGCGCTGTGCACCCGGATGCAGCAGCTGTCCATCGGCTACCACTCCCGGGTCAGCGCCGGCGTCCTGCAGGCCAAGGTGGTCCGGGACGTCGAGACCGCCGAGCAGATGGTGCAGCAGACCGCCGAACAGGGCCTCGGCGCGGTCACCGTGCTGATCGGCGGGCTCGTCATCATCGGCGTACGCACCCCCGAGTTCCTGCCCGTCTTCCTCGTCGTGGTGCCCGCCGCCACCGTCCTGGTGGCCCGGCTGCGCTCCCGGCTGCGCACCCACAACGAGCGCTTCCGGCACGAGGTGGAGACCCTCTCCTCCCGGGTCACCGAGATGACCCGGCTCATCCCCGTCACCCGCGCCCACGGCCTGGAGGGCAAGGCGCTGCGCCGCATGGACGGCACCCTGCACCGCCTGCTCACCTCCGGCATGCGCCTGGACCTGGTCAACGGCCGCTTCGGCTCGCTGGCCTGGGTCGTCCTCAACGTGATCGGCATCGGCGTCCTCACCTCCGCCGCCCTCGTCTCGTACTACGGAGTCTGGGGCGTCACCCCCGGCGACGTCGTCATGCTCAGCGCCTTCCTCACCACCCTCACCAACTCCACCACCACACTGGCCGGACTGGCCCCCGTCATCTCCAAGGGCCTGGAGTCCGTACGCTCGGTCGGCGAGGTGCTCCAGGCGCCCGAACTGGAGGACAACGAGGGCAAGACCGAGGTCACCTCCCTGCGCGGCGAGGTCGCCTTCGAACGCGTCGGCCACGCCTACGAGGACCACGAGCGGCCCGCCGTACGGGACTTCACGCTCCGCGTCACCCCCGGCGAGACCATCGCCCTCGTGGGCGCCTCGGGCGCCGGCAAGTCCACCGTGCTCAACCTCGTCATCGGGTTCATCCGGCCCACCTCCGGCCGGCTGCTGCTCGACGGCGCCGACATGAGCACCCTCGACCTGCGCACCTACCGCCGGTTCGTGTCGGTCGTCCCGCAGGAGTCGATCCTCTTCGACGGCACGGTCCGGGACAACGTCGCCTACGGCATGGAGGACGAGGCCGACGAGGAGACGGTCCGCGCGGCCCTGCGCGACGCCAACGCGCTGGAGTTCGTCGACCGGCTGCCGCAGGGTCTCGACACCCTGCTCGGCGAGCGCGGCGCGCGCCTCTCCGGCGGCCAGCGCCAACGCCTCGCCATCGCCCGGGCGTTGATCCGCGACCCCAAGGTCCTCGTGCTCGACGAGGCCACCTCCGCCCTGGACACCCGCTCCGAGGCCCTCGTCCAGGAGGCCCTCGCCCGCCTCCTGCACGGCCGCACCACGTTCGTCGTCGCCCACCGCCTGTCCACGGTCCGCGGCGCCGACCGCATCGTCGTCATGGACAACGGCGGCATCCGCGAGGTCGGCACCCACGAGGAACTGCTCCGCAGGGGCGGCGCGTACACGGCGCTGCACCGGGGGCAGGCAGCCTGATCCCGGTGCAGGTCGGCAAGACGGCCGGCTCAGCGCAGCACGCTGTTCGCACCCCCGCCGCAGGGCGCCCGCTCGCCCGGTGCCGGGGCGGACAGCCACTCGGCTATCGTCCGGGCGATCGGCTGGCCCGTCTCGACCTCAACGAAGCCGAACTGGCCGGACTGGTTGCACTCCAGGAACCACCAGGTGCCGTCGGCGTCCTCCGCGAAGTCGAAGGCACCGTAGGCCAGCTCCGCCTTCCGGAGGTAGGTGAGGACGCCGTCGGCGACCCGCGGCGGGACCTCCGCCGGCAGCCAGGGCGTCGCCGCGGAGGCGAACCGCACGTCGACCTCGTCGGGGTCGGCGTCCGGGCCGGTCGCCTTGCGGGCGGCCAGCATCCGGTCACCCACGACGGTGAGCCGGACGTCCGCCCGCTTGAGGACCCGCCGCTGCAGCAGCGTCGGCCCGAACGCCACCGCCGCGAAATCGGTGTCCGGGGCCACTCTGCTGGTCGGCACCGCCCGCGGCGGCTCCTGCGGATGCGCCCCGGACACCGGCTTGACCACCAGGTCCGGGAACCGCTCGGCGAACTCCCGGGCCGCCTGCGGGAAGGTGGTGATCAGCGTGGCCGGCACGGGCAGCCCGCAGCGCTGCGCCAGCCGCAGCTGCCACGGCTTGTGCCGGGCCCGGCGGGCCGCGTCCGGATGGTTCATCCAGCGCGCGTCCGTGCCCCGCAGCATCCCGTACAGCGCCTGCGCCGACTCCTCGCTCAGCCAGGCCGACGGCTCGGCCACCCGTGAGGCGGGCACACCCGGCCGACGCACCCAGACGGACCGCAGCCCGTCCATGCCGACCAACCGGCCCGCGGCCCACAGGTGACCGCGGAAGGAACCGTGCACGTACTCCCCGGAGAGGGAGACCCCACCGGTGAGATCGGCGGGGTCGAGCCGGACCACGGGAACCCCGGACGCGTTCAGGTGGACCACCACCATGTCCGCCGTCACGTCCTGTTCACTGGTCAGGATCAGCACCGTCATTGTCGTCGGATCCGCGTTCAGTCGTCGAAGTGGGTCTTCGAGCCCGCGGTGGAGGTCGTGGTCCCCAACTCTCTGAGCAGCGCGTGGTCCGAGGCGGCGATCCGCCCGTCGAGGAGCACGTTCAACTGCAGTCCGGAGTCATAGGCGTACGGAGTGGAAACCTCCAACTCCGCCGCCGGGCGTGCGTAGTTGAGCGCGAACGGTTGCATCGTCTCTCCCTCTTCGGTGCTGCGCCGACCAAGCCGTGTTCTGCCGCGTCGTCGCTTCGCCCATCGATCTTCTGGGCTTCCTCTTACTTATACGAATCGAACGAGTGGTTGGTTTCCTTACACTGCGTGAGCGCGGCGCGTTCGACGCCCCGGACCTGAGACGGTCAAAGGGCGCAAGAAGGTTGACTCGTTGTCAGACGTATGGGGGATCGGGCAGATCGAACGGCGGTACGGCCCACGGCCGCGAGGAGCAAAGTGACGACGATCACGATGGTGGTCGTGTCCACGGGCCCTCCCCCGAGTCCGGGCGCCGCCGGACGCGGCCCCCCGTCTACGGATTACCCGTTTCTCAGCCCTGTGGCTCACCCGAGTGGCGCGACGCCGTACACCGACGTGGTGGACGGACTCGTCCGCACGCCGCCGTGGCCGACCGGCCACCGGAGGAGGTCACCCGGCTCATCACCCTGCTGGAAACGCTCGCCTGCCCACGCCCGGGCCGCCGGAGTCGACCGCTCTGTGGCGGACGTCACCCGGCTGACGGCCCTGCTGCACCCGCGCCGCCCTCGACCCCCACTGCGAACAGGAGGCCCGCGGACCGCGGCCACCCGCGGGCCCGTGGAGGAACTCGGCCGGGCAGGAGGGCGACGGTCGTACGACCGATCGCGACGGCGAGGCGCCGCGGGAAGGCGACGGGCGCCCGCGAGCGCGCACGCAGGCCGGTGCGGGGCGCGGCCGGGCCCGGACGCCGCGGGCCCGCATCCGGCCGTGCCGGGGGACCGGCGACCTGGCCCGCCCGGTTCGCCGCTGTGTGCCTCGTCGCCTGCGGCGCGGCCCATGCGCCACTGCACGCCGCCGGGCTACGGGCTGCTCCCCGGCGCGTGAGTGCTGTGCGGCCTGCCTGGCCCTGGCGCTGGTGCTGCGGCCCGCCGTCACCCGTCCTCGCCGCGACGGTGCGGGTCCCGGCCGCGCCGGCCGCCTGCGTGGTGTCGGCGGACCGGTTCGGCGCGGCGCAGCTCTCCCGGGCTCCGCAGGCGACGGCGGCGACACTCGGGCTCGCCGGCACGGCCGCCGTGCGCGCGGCGGCCGCCGCCCTGACGGGCCTGCCGCTCACCCTGCGACCCGCAGGCCGCAGCACACCGGACGAACCCACCGCCGAGGCCCTGGCCGAGACAGGCTGCCCCGACACCGGTGGCCCTCACCCGACGCGGTGGGGACCCGACTTCATGCGGAGTCCTCGTCCCTGTTCCGGTCCGTGTCCCCGTCGGGCCTGGCGGCCTTGCCGGAGCCCTTGAGGCGTTCCAGGGTGCGGGTGAGCTGCTGGAAGGGTGAGCCGGCGGGGCGCGCGGGCGGCAGCGGCTCGTCGGCGGCGGGTACCGGCGCGGCGGCGTTCTCCCGCAGCACGGCGAGCGCCTCATGAGCCCGCTCGGCGGCCTCCCGGTACAGGTCGCGGGACCTCGTCATCGACTCGAGGGCCTCCGCGTACATGGCGACCAGCTGCCTCTGCCGGGTGAGTTCCTCCTCCAGTGTGAGGACGTGCCACTGCTCCCGCAGCGCGGTGAGGACCTCCTCGGCACCGGTCGGCAGCGGTGCCGGCACGGCCGCGAACCGGGTCACCGCGTCGACGAGCTCCACCGGCTCAGAGCCGTCGAGGAACACGGTCCGTACGGAGAAGTCCTGGTCGTCGGCGCGTCCGTGCGGCCCGCCGGGCAGCAGCACGGCGCCGCCGCGCGGCACCTGAGCCCCGGACTCCCGCAGCGCCCAGTTCACGGCGCGCAGCTGGTGCGGCGCGGCCCGGTGCTCCACGACCCGGTCGCGCAGACCGGGCGGCAGAAAGCGGACGAGCGGCTCGCGGCCCCGCTCGTCCGTCGTCATGGCCTCGTGCACGACGAGGTGGACGCTCCAGTCGTCGCGCAGGGCGGCCCGCAGCACCCGCTTGAGGTCCTTGTCGTCCTCGGGCAGCGGATTGGTGGTGCCGAGCCTCAGCCCTGGCACGCACGCGTGGTCCCAGCCGGCCTCGGCGTCCTCCGACCGCGCCCGCTCGGGCCAGAAACGGGTGGCGGGCGACGGCCATCGCAGGTCCCAGGGGCCCTCGGCCTCCGCGACCAGCGTCCACTCCCGCCCCTGGCCCGGCCTGCGGCCCGCGGCGGCGTCCGCCAGCTCCAGCCGGGCGCGGACGGTCAGTTCCCCGGGCACCGTCCAGCGGGCCTCGAACACCCGCCGGTCAGCGGGGCGTTCCGCCTCGGGCAGCTCCATGAAGTCCTGGACGTCGCCGTCGTCCTTGAGCCGCCGCAGATGACGTGCCACCTCCTCCGTCGGCGCGGAACCGGTGTGGCGGCCCCGGGCCAGCCACACCGTGGAGGGGGTCGAGGAGCGGGTGGTGGGAGAGGTCGGCATGAGTCCATCTGGGGGACGGGGACGGCGAGCGCTTCCAGTATCGCCCGCCGCCCGGCGTACTCGATCACGTGGGGGTGCGCTCCGGCGTACGGCACCATCACGCGCCGCCGCGCATCTTCACGCACGGGGCGCGCGCCGCGCACCCGGGACGCGCACGGCGCGCACCAGCCGACGCCCGTTCACTCGTGTCCGGCTGGGCGCCAGGCGCCCAGAATCGACGGAGCGGACGGGACCCGCCCACCATCCGCGTCGGGGCGGGTCCTGCCCGCTTCCCGGGTGAACTCACGGACCGGGGCGTCTCCTCACACCCGTCCACCGTCCCCCGTACGCTCCCGGCGGCGCCGCTGGCCACCGACCCGGCCCTCCGGCGGTGCCGCCCCTGGAGCCGGCGCGCTGAAGCCGCCGGGCACGGCGCGCGCCTCGGGACCCGGTGCGGTATGCGGCGCGCCCGGCGGACGGCTGTCGTGCGCCGGCGCGCCGGACGGGCGGCCGTCCGCCGGGGCGTCGGGCGACTGACGGGCGCGTGGAGTGGCACGGGCGACCACCCGGGCGTGGCTCATCAGAGGGGCGCACGCCGAGCAGACCTCGGTGAGCGTCCACACCTGGCCCACCGCCGGGTCGTGTCGCAGTACCAGCACCACTGCGCCGGCGCAGCTCACCCGGGTGCCCTCGTGCGCGGAGCACTTGTGCAGCCGGCAGCCGCAGGCGGCGTCGGGGCGTACGGTCGCCGCCCGGGCATGGGCGGTCGCATGGGCTTCGGCGAAACGGCGCAGGGCCGCGATGTCCCGGGAACGGGCGGGCATACGACAGCCCGAGGAGCAGCTGACGGAAGCGCTGCGGTCGCGGTGTCCCGTCACCCGGATCGTCCACGACCGACCCGGGCGGCGAGTTGATGGAGCGTCAGGGTACGCGAGAGCCAAGGCCATGTGTCCTTTTGTCGTCGAGAGTGCGGCGCGCAGGTGCGCTGAGGGAGATCTACCCGGTGACGCCCGGTTTCAGAGCATGCGACGCGTTCTCGTCGTAGCGCGGGCGCGCTCGCCGCGTCCGTACCCGTACCGATCCGGGCGCACGTTCGCCCCGGGCGCCCTCTAGGCTCCCCCCATGAACGCTGGGGTGCCCGACGCACGGGTGATCGACGACCGCTTCGCACTCCTGGAGCGGCTGGGCGGCGGGGGCATGGGCTGGGTGTGGCGCGCCCGGGATCTGGCGCTGCACCGCGAGGTGGCCGTGAAGGAGGTCCGGCCGTCGGACCCGGGCCTCGCCGAGTACGACCCCGAGGCCGCCCGTGTCCTGCGCGAACGCGTGCTGCGGGAGGCCCGTGCGCTCGCCCGGGTCCACCACCCGAACGTGGTCGCGATCCATCACATCGTCGACGGCGGCGAGGGCACGTTCCCCTGGCTCGTCACGGAACTCGTCACCGGAGGCTCGCTCCAGGACCGGCTCGACCGGGGCACGATGACACCGCGCGAGGCGGCCCGGCTGGGCCGTGAGGTGCTGGCGGCGCTGCGCGCGGCGCACGCGGCGGGAATCGAGCACCGGGACGTGAAACCGGCCAACGTGCTGCTGCGCCCGGACGGCCGGCCCGTCCTCACCGACTTCGGCATCGCCGCCCTGCGGGAGCAGACCTCCCTCACCGCCACCGGGTCCGTCATCGGCTCCCCGGACTACATGGCACCGGAGCGCGTCAGCGGCAAGGAGAGCGGCCCGGCCGCCGACCTGTGGTCCCTGGCGATGCTGCTCTACGTCGCCGTCGAGGGCCACCACCCGCTGCGCCGCTCCTCCACGCTCGCGACCCTCGCCGCCGTGCTCAGCGAGGACGTACCCCCGCCCCGCCAAGCGGGGCCTCTGACCCCCCTCCTGACGGCCCTTCTGGTCAAGGATCCACAGGCCCGCCCCGACGCGGAGACCACCGACCACATGCTGGCCGAGGCCCACGCCGGGCACACGGCAGTGGCCGCACCCGGCAACGAAGGCGGGCCCGTGCCACCGGCGACCGGCCCCGTCCCGGCGGCTTCCGGACCGGTCCCGGCGGATTCTGCTCCGGTGTCACCAGTGGCGGGTGCCGTGTCGGCGGCCCCTGGTCCGCTGCCACCTGCGGTCGGCCCCGTCCCACCGGCCGCTGATTCCGCCCCGCCGGCCTCCGGCCCCGTCCGCCCGGCGGGTGACGCTCCGGTCCCGCCGACCTCGTACCACCTGTCGCCGCCCGCCCCGGCGCCGTGGCCGTCCGTGCCCCCGGTCACCGTCGGACCACTACCGCCGCCTCCGTCGGGCCGTCGCCCGACGCGTCGTTCGCGGGTGCCTGCCGTGGCGGCCGCCGTCGCCGGGGTGGCGCTGACGGGGGTCCTGGTGTGGACGCTGCTTCCTGGCGGCACAAGCGGGTCCGACGGTACGACCGGTTCGGGCGGGCCGGTGCTCAGCAGCGCGCCGTCCGCCTCGGGCGGGGCCACGCCGGCCGCCGACGGCAGTGCCGCCGCCGTCGATCTGCTGACCGCCGAGGGGCTGCGCGCCACCGTCGAGAAGCTGAAGGCCGCGATGGGCGGCTCGGAGGTCACCAGCCTGGTCGTCTACGGCGAGTACGCCCTCGCGGAGGCGCCGGTGAAGGGCAACCCCAAGCTCTACGACCGTTACCGCTACGACGGCGGTGAAGTGGCCGTCAAGGACGGTCCCGGCGGCACCGTCACGGGCGGCAAAGTCCCCGTCGACCTGGACACCTACGACTGGGACGCGGTGCCGGGACTCTTCGCCGAGGCCGAGCGCACCCTCAACGTCCCGTCCCCGAGCATCCGTTACCTGCTGATCGACCCGGCCTCCACCGTCTTCCACACCGACCCGACGATGAACGTCTACCTCTCCGACGACTACGGCGCCGCCTACCTGAAGGCCACCGTCGACGGCAAGGTGATCCGCGCCTACCCGAGGGAGGGCTGACCGCCGGCACCCTTCCGGTGTTCCGGCGTGCGTTATATATCGGGAGCCGATATATTCGGCGTCATGGTAGCCAAACCCATGACCCAGCCCGCGTTCTTCGTGCTGACGGCCCTCGCCGACCAGCCCCGGCACGGTTACGGCATCCTGCGGGAGGTCGAGGAACTCTCCGGCGGCGAGGTGCGGTTGAGAGTCGGCACGCTCTACGGCGTACTCGACCGGCTCACCGCGGACGGCCTGATCGCCCTGGACCGCGAGGAGGTCCAGCAGGGCCGGCTCCGGCGCTACTACCGGCTCACCGACGAGGGCGTCGCGGCCCTCGCCGCGGAGGCCGAGCGCATGGCGGCCGGCGCCACCGCCGCCAAACGGCGCATCGCGGAAGGCCGCCGCGCCCCCGGCACGCCACCCGTCGTTCCCCCCGCCGCCGGGCCCGGACTCGCCGGAGGACTCGCATGACGACGCTGCTCGAAGCCCGCTACCGCACCGTCCTGCGCCTGCTGCCCGCCTACTACCGGCGTGAGCGCGAGGAGGAGATGGTCGAGATCTACCTCTGGGACGTCGACCGCGACACCCAGGACGAGAGCCGGCCCACCCTCGGAGAGGTGGCGAGCGTCGCCGCGCTCGCCCTGCGCACCCGCCTCGGTGCCCCCGGCGCGCCCGGCCGCTACGCCCTGCTCGGCTCGACCGTGCGCCAGTTCGCGCTCTACGCCGTGCTGCTCCAGGCGGCCGCCGCGGTCGTCGAGGGCGTCCTGGAGGTGACCTGGGCGGCCACGCACGGTCGCGCGGAATGGGACCTGTTCCGGGCGGGCTTCGACGGCCCCGGCCCGCTGGGCGCGGCCGTCGGGGTCGCCGCGTGGTTCCTGCCGCTGCTGTGGACGGCCGGGTACTTCGCCCTGCTGCACGACCGCCGCCGCCTCGCCCGTGTCGCGGTGCTCGCGGCCGCCCTGCCCTCCCTCTGGCCCCTCGTGGGCCCGTTGGTCAGCGACGCGTTCCCGCCGGAGCCGGCGTACGCCACCGCCGCCGCGCTGTTCGCCTGGCTGCCGGTGCTGGCGCTGTGCGCCGCCCACCACCGTGACGCGCCCCCGGCCGCCCTGCCGGCGGGCACGCCCGGACAGGTCTACATGGCCTGTTGCGTGGTCATGGGCGGATCCCTCGTCCTGACGCCCACCGCCGCCGACGCGGTGTGGGCGCCGACCACCTGCTTCCTCGTCGGCGCCCTGGCCTGGCTGCTGTGGCGCGCCCGCCGCACGGGCCGCGGCGCCGTCGGCGGCACCCTCGCCCTGGCCGTGCTCGGCCTGCTGGTCCTGGTCGTGCGGGTGGCCGCCATCGTCCCGTGGCTCGACGTGGAGATCCCCGCGGCCTTCCTGGTCGGCTCCCTCACCCAGGCCACAGCGCTGCTGCTGCTCACGGCGGCCCTGGCGGTGACGGCGGGACGCGACCTGACGACCCGCTGACCGCGACCGCCCGGCGCGGCGCGCGAGGGCCCGGAGGCGCTGCCTCCGGGCCCTCGGTGTTCGGGTCAGGTCACGCCCCGCTGGCGCGGAGCATGTCCTCACGCTCGACGATCTTCACGCGCTCACGGCCCTGGGGCTCGCCCAGCGCCTTCTCGGCGGCGTCCAGCTTGTACCAGCCCTCCCAGGTGGTGAAGCGGATCTCACGCTCCGCGAGGAACGACTCCACCGCCTCCGGCTCGGGCGAGGCGGGCGTGAGCAGCCGGCCGTTCGCGTGGTCGTCCAGCAGGTTGGCCACCGTCTCGTTGGCGTCGCCCTTGGTGTGGCCGATCAGACCGACCGGGCCGCGCCGGATCCAGCCGGTGACGTACGTCGACGGCAGGTGCTCGCCCGACTCCTGCATGACCCGGCCGCCCTGGTCCGGCACGGTGCCCGACTCGATGTCCCAGGGCAGCTTGGGCAGCTTGTCCGACAGGTAGCCGACCGCGCGGTAGACCGCCGAGACATCCCAGTCGGTGAACTGGCCGGTGCCCTTCACGTTCCCGGTGCCGTCCAGCTCCGTGCGCTCGGTGCGCAGGCCGACGACCTTGCCGTCCTCACCGAGGATCTCCACCGGAGACTCGAAGAAGTGCAGGTAGAGCTTGTGCGGGCGGTCGCCGATGTCGCGGATCGCCCAGTTCTCCAGGGTCTTGGCGACCATGTCGGTCTGCTTGTTGCCCCGGCGCTCGGCGATCGAGCCCTCGTCGTAGTCGATGTCCTCGGGGTTGACGATGACCTCGATGGTGGGGGAGTGGTCCAGCTCCCGCAGCTCCATCGGGCTGAACTTGGCCTGGGCCGGGCCGCGGCGGCCGAAGACGTGGATCTCCACGGCCTTGTTCGCCTTCAGGCCCTCGTAGACGTTCGGCGGTATCTCGGTCGGCAGCAGCTCGTCGGCCGTCTTCGCGAGGATCCGGGAGATGTCGAGCGCCACATTGCCCACGCCCAGGACGGCGACCTTCTCGGCCTGGAGCGGCCAGGTGCGCGGCACGTCCGGGTGGCCGTCGTACCAGGACGCGAAGTCGGCGGCGCCGTAGGAGCCGTCGAGCTCGACGCCGGGGATCCGCAGCTCGCGGTCGGCCATGGCGCCGGTCGAGAAGACCACCGCGTCGTAGAACGCGCGCAGGTCGTCCAGGTGGATGTCGGTGCCGTAGTCCACGTTGCCGAAGAGTCGGACCTGCGGCTTGTCCAGCACCTGGTGCAGGGCGGTGATGATGCCCTTGATGCGGGGGTGGTCCGGGGCCACGCCGTAGCGGATCAGTCCGAACGGCGCCGGCATGCGCTCGAAGAGGTCGATGGACACACCGGGGTCGGCGGCCACCTCGGACTTCAGCAGCGCGTCGGCGGCGTAGATCCCGGCGGGGCCGGCTCCGACGATGGCTACCCGCAGGGGGCGGGGCATGATCAGGTTCCCTTCGAGCGGCGAAAGATCGACTCGAGGGGAAGCCTAAGCTGAGGCAAGCCTAAGTCGGTACGCGGGTCCGGTCTATGAGCTCATAAGGCTCTTTTATGACTTCTCCAAGACTTCATGATAGCGGCTGCTCGGCCCAGATGATCTTCCCGTCGGCGGTGTACCGGGTGCCCCACCGCTCGGCGAGCTGCGCCACCAGGAACAGCCCGCGGCCGCCCTCGTCCGTCATCGCCGCGTACCGCAGATGCGGCGAGGTGCTGCTGCCGTCGAACACCTCGCAGATCAGCGTGCGGTCGCGCAGGAGTCGCACCCGCACCGGAGCGCCGCCGTAGCGGATCGCGTTGGTCACCAGCTCGCTCAGGATCAGCTCCGTGGTGAAGGTCAGCTCGTCCAGCCCCCAGCGGGCCAGCTGCCGGGTGACCGCGGCCCGCACCTCGCCGACCGCCGCCGGGTCCATTCGTACGTCCCACTCCGCCACGTCGTCCGCGCCGAGCGCCCGGGTGCGGGCGACCAGCAGGGCGATGTCGTCGCTCGGACGGGACGGCAGCAGCGACTCCAGGACCACCTGACAGGTCCCCTCCGGCGAGCCGTCGGTCCGCTCCAGCGCGGTCCGCAGCAGCTCCAGACCCACGTCGATGTCCCGCTCCCGGTCCTCGACCAGCCCGTCGGTGTACAGCACCAGCCGGCTGCCCTCCGCCAGCTCCAGCTCGGCCGCCTCGAACGGCATCCCGCCCAGCCCCAGCGGCAGCCCCACCGGCACCTCCGGATACTCCACCCGGCCGTCCGGGTGGACCAGCGCGGGCGGCGGATGGCCGGCCCGGGCCACCGTACAGCGCCGGGCCACCGGGTCGTACACCGCGTACAGACAGGTCGCGCCCGAGACCGGTCCGCCGCTGCCGTCGCCCGACTCGTCCTGGTCGATGCGCGCCACCAGCTCGTCCAGCAGCCCGAGCAGCTCCTCCGGCGCCGGATCCAGGGCGGAGAAGTTGTGCACCGCGGTGCGCAGCCGGCCCATCGTGGCCGCCGCGTGCAGCCCGTGCCCCACGACATCGCCGACCACCAGCGCCACCCGGGCCCCCGACAGCGGCAGTACGTCGAACCAGTCGCCGCCGACACCCGCCTGCGCGGGCAGATAGCGGTAGGCGATGTCGAGGGCGCTCTGCTCGGGCAGCGTGCGCGGCAGCAGACTGCGCTGCAGGGTCACGGCCAGCCCGTGCTCCCGGGTGAAGCGGCGCGCGTTGTCGATGGACACCGCCGCCCGCGCCACCAGCTCCTCCGCCAGCGCCACCTCCTCGGCGTCGAACGGCTCGGGCCGCTCCGACCGCCAGAAGCTGACCACGCCCAGGACCAGGCTGCCCGCCCGCACCGGCACCGTGATCAGCGAGTGGATGCCGAACTCCATCACCTGCTCGGTGCGCTCCAGGTCCTGCACCCGCCAGCCCGGCGACTGTGCCAGCCGGGCCTCCAGCACCGGCCGGCTCTCGGCGAGGCTGCGGGCCTGCGGGGAGGAGCCGACGAACCGTATCTGCTCACCCACCGCGTACAGCGGCGCGCCCTTGCGCAGCGCGCTCAGCGCCGTCCGCCGCAGCGCGCTGTCCGGCTCCGGCTCCTCGCCGGCCAGGACCGCGTCGTACAGGTCCACCGTGGCGAAGTCCGCGAAGCGGGGCACCGCCAGCTCCGTCAGCTCCTCGGCGGTACGGGTCACGTCCAGGCTGGTGCCGATGCCCACCCCGGCCGCGTACAGCAGGTCCAGGCGCTCCCGGGCCGCCTCCGCCCGGCCCGACAGGGCGCGCAGCTCCGTGGAGTCCCGCAGGGTCGCCACACTGCCGGGCGGTCCGCCCGCGAGATCGGTGGGCCGCTGGTTGATCGCCAGCAGCCGGTCGCCCACCAGGTGCACCTCGTCGGTGGCCACCCGGCCCGAGTCGAGCAGCTCCGCCGTGCCCGGATCCAGGCCCAGGTCCAGCACATGCCGCCGCTCGGCGTCCTCGGGCAGGTCGAGCAGGCGGCGCGCCTCGTCGTTGGCGAGCAGCAGCCGGCCGTCACCGCCGACGATGATCACGCCCTCCCGCACGGTGTGCAGCACCGCGTCGTGGTGCTCGTACATCCGGGTCATCTCGTGCGGACCCAGCCCGTGCGTCTGCCGCAGCAGCCGGCGACTGACCAGCGCGGTGCCCGCCGTGGCCAGGGCGAGCGCGACCGTCGCGGCGGAGATCAGCAGCGGCAGCTGCTGGTCGACGGTGCCGCCCACGTGCTCGGTGGTGATCCCGGACGACACCAGCCCGACGACCCGCTCGTCGGCGTCCTTCACCGGCACCACGGCCTGCACCAGCCGTCCGATGGTGCCGTCGATCTCCTCCACCACGACACCCCCGGCCTGCGCCGGCGCGATGTTGCCGACGAACTGCTTGCCGATGCGGTCCGGTTTCGGATGGGTGTAGCGGGTGCCGTCGGGGTCCGTCACGACGATGAAGTCGACACCCGTTGCCTCCCGGGCGGCCTCGGCGCGCGGCTGGAGCACGGCCGTCGGATCGGGGGAGCGCAACGCCTCAATGATTCCGGGGGAGTTCGCGAAGCTCTCGGCGACCGCGAGGGAACGGTTGCGGGCCTCCCGCGTGGTGTCGTGCCGCACCTGCAGCACCAGCGCCACCACCGCCGCCACGACCAGCAGCACCACGATGACGACCTGGAACACGAACACCTGTCCGGCCAGGCTGCGCCCGCGCAGCGCCGCACGCGGCCCCTTCCGACCGGTCGGGTCACCGGGGGACGTGCGCCGCCGGGTCACCCGGGGCTCGGGAGCGGTTCGGGCACGCTCGGGGGAGCGCCGTGCGCGCGGTCCGTGGGGGCGACGGGCCGACCGGGTGTCCGATCGCCCCGGAAGTCGGGCCATGAGCCCATGTCTACACTGCCCGGCCGTGCGAAGCGAGAGGCATCACGCAGGGTCACCGCGCTCCCTCCCCGCTTTCCGGCGACCCGCTGCCGCGCCGGGTCGCGAGCAACAGGGCGATGTCGTCGGGCCGGTCGGTCGCCTGACGGGCCGTCGCGGTCAGCCGGTCGGCGACCTCCGCCAGCGGACGCACCGCCAGATCCCCGGCCCCGGCGAGGGCCAGCCGCAGCGCGCTGATCCCGTCGTCGATGTCACTCCCGGGCCGCTCCACCAGCCCGTCCGTGTACAGCGCCAGGATCGCGCCGGGCTCCAGACGCAGCTCCGCCACCGGATAGTCGGCGCGCGGATCGACGCCCAGCACGACCCCGCCCGGCAGGTCCACGACCCGGGTCCGCCCGTCGGGGTCGCGCAGCAGCGGCGGCGGATGCCCGGCGCGCACCACCCGGGCCAGACCGGTGGCCGGGTCCAGCCGTACGTAGCAGCAACTGGCGAACTGGCCCGGGTCCAGGTCGATGAGCAGCAGGTTGGTGCCGCGCATGACCTCCTCCGGCGGCCGGTCACCGAGCGCGAACGCCCGTACGGCGCTGCGCAGCTGCCCCATCGTGGCCGCCGCCTGCACCCCGTGCCCCTGGACGTCCCCGATGACCAGCGCCAGCCCGTCCCCGGACTCCACCACGTCGTACCAGTCGCCGCCCACGTCCATGCCCTCGGTGCCCGGCAGATAGCGCCCGGCGGTCTCCACCCGCGGATGCGTGGACAACCGCCGGGGCAGCAGCGCCCGTTGCAGCTCCCGGGCGAGGGCCGCCTCGGTGTCGTAGCGCTGCGCCTTCTCCATGGCGTGCGCGATCAGCCCGGCGAGCGCGGTGAGGACCGTGCGCTCCTCGGAGCTGAAGCTGCGCTCGCGTTCGAAGCCGAGGATGCAGGAGCCGACCGGACGGCCGGAGGCGATCAGCGGCAGAAAGGCCCGGGCGCCGATCGTCGCGTCCAGCGGGATGCCCGGGTAGGCGTCGGCGAGCTGCCGCATCGAGTCGAAGAACAGCGGACGGCCGGTGGTGAGGGTCTCCACCCCCGGCAGCCGCTCGTCGAGGCTCACTCCCTCGAACGGCGCCAGGAAGCCCTCCGGGAAACCGTGCTCCCAGGCGAGGTACAGATGGCGCTCCTGGAGCAGGTAGATCGCCAGCCGGCGCCCGCCGAACGCGGGCAGCAGCTCCTGCATGACCACCGCCGACACCTGGCGCGCCGTCACCGCCTCCGTCAGCGCGATCGCCAGCACGATGGGCCGCTGCACCGGGGACGCGTCGGACGGCGCGGGTTCGGCCGCCACCGCCTCCTCGGGCACCCGGCTCGCCGGTACGACCGTACAGGTCAGGATGTCCGGCCCCGGGTGCACGGACACGCTCAGCCAGTCGCCCTCGTACGTCCCCGTCGCGGACCGCCGGAGGTGGAAGTGCACCGGCGCCGGCGCCAGCAGGGCGGCCCGCAGATGGTCCTCGGAGGCGGGCTGGTTCCACCACGGCACGGCGTCCCACAGCGGCCGCCCGAGCAACTCGGAGCGGGGCAGCCCGAGGAGTTCGGCGGCACGGGGGTTGGCGTAGACGACCACCCCCAGCCGGTCGAGGCAGAACACCCCCTCCGGCAGCAGGTCGGCCGCCGCGTCCCCGAGGGCCGCCGGGCTGGGGTCGAGGAGGATGCCGGTGACGGCGGGCGCGGGGTCGGCGGGCGGGGGCGGACAGAGGTCCAGCAGGCGCGGGGCCCCGTCCGCCGTGCGCACCCGCACCGGCAGGGGCGGCGGGTGACCGCGGGCGGTCTCCCGCAGGAGTACGGCCATCTGGCGGGCGTCCGTGGTGGAGATCGCGCGCGCCAGCGTGGCGAGGGGGGCCGGGAAGGTGCCCGGGGGCAGGCCGAGAAGGGCGTGGGCGGCGGGGTCGGCGGACACGCTGTCGGCCGCCGGGTCCCAGCTGAAGCGGCCGACGCGGGCCGGGACCGGACCGGCGGCCGGCGGGCGGACGCACAGCGGCTCGTCGTCCCACACGACGGGCGACCCGTCGGCCTCCAGCGCCGCCAGCGCCGCGCCCAGCTCCCCGGCCAGCCGGGTCAGACGCTCCCGTTCCGCGACCAGCTGTGTGCCGTCGTCCGCGGCCGGACGCAGCACGGTCAGCACACCGTAGGCCCGCCCGTCGGCCACCACGGGCACCCCGATCGTCCCGAACTGGAACGGCAGACCGGCCGCGAACTGCGGATACCTGCGCATCGCGTCCGTGGCGTTGGCGAGCACCACCGGCACGCCCAGCCGGTGCGCGTCGCCCACCGGGAACGGCCGGTCCACATGCACCTGCCACCAGTGCCGGAACAGCGGCCCCGGCAGCCCGCTGAGCACGGCCAGCCGCAGCAGCCCGGGCGTGCTCGAACACAGGTAGACACCCCCGGCCAGACCGCCCGCGGTACGCATCGCGTCCGTCGCGGTCCCCGTGAGCAGCGCGGCCAGCCGCCCGGGCGGCTGCCGCTCGACCTCGGCGCTCCCAGTCATCCGCCCCACCTCGTCCGTGCGCCGCCGGGTGGGCGACACAGCAAGAATGCGCCACCCGGCACCCGGTGTGCATCCGCGGGACGGCCGGGCGGCGTCAGGAGGTCACGCGCAGGGTCCGCTTCGCCAGCTCGTACGCCGGGAGCATGTCCTTGTGCTCCTCGTCGTCCAGTCCCCCCAGGTGAAGGACGACCGGGCCGTCGGGCGCCACGACGGCGAGGGCACGCTCGGTCTTCGTCTCGTCGAGGGCCTCCACCGTCTGCCGGTACTCCACCTCCACGCCGGACAGATCACCTGTCCGGAAGGTGCGGAACCGTGTCTCGCCGACGCCGTCGCCCTCGGCCTTCAGGAACGCCTCCAGCACCTGCCGCGCGTCGGCGTTCCCCGGCTCACCGGTCCACACCCGCAGGAAACCGAGGTGCCCCGCCGGCTTGGCGTCCAGCTCGCAGACCATGGTGACGTAGCCCTGCCGCAGCAACGCGGCGAGCTCGGCGTCCGCCGTGGCCGCGCTGTCGACGGCATCCGGCTTCCACCGCTCGGCGACGTCGAAGCTGACGGGAAGCTCACAGGCCGACCCGGCACCACCGACGGTCCCACCACGCGCGACACCGCCCTTGCCGGCGCTCTCGCTCTTGTCGGCGGTCGGCGAGGTCTGCGTGGCCGGCGCCGACGTCCCGGCACCACCACTCCCACACCCCGCCACCAGCCCCACCACCAGGACCGCTCCCCCCAGCCCCCGCCGCATGTTCCCCACCCCGAAGCGCACCGCACTGTCTCCTCTCCATACCGGCGGCGAACTGTAACCGAGCCACCGGCCACCCGGCTCATCGGGGTGACATGGACGCGATCTCAGGTCAGGGTGCTCTCCTCGACGTTCTCCATACGGGCGTGGAGCACCTGCTCGTCGACCTCGAGGTTGTTGATCAGTTTCAGGGCGGCGGCGATGCCGTTGCCGACCAGTTCGTCGCCGGGGGTCGCGCCAGGTGCCGTGGGCGCCGATCTCGGGGGCGGCCTGGAGGACGAAGGCGAGGGCGTGGGCCTTGGCCCGGGGCAGGTCCTTCGCCTCGACGAGCAGTTCCTCACCGGCCTGCGACCGGCAGCCGGGGCCGATGAGGACGGAGCCCTTCGGCGGTGGGCCGGTCAGCAGGCCGTCGCGTTCCAGCACCTCACGTGTCAGCGTGCGGTAGTGGTCCACGAACGCTCGCAGCCCGTCCGTGTCCAGGGCCCATGCCCGCACGCGCGTGCGCCGCGCCGCCCGTGCCCCGCTGTCGTCGGCGCCCGTGACGGAGAGCGTCCCGGTGCCTTCCGCGCGGGGCGCCGGTACGTCGGGAGTGCCGAGGGTGACGTCGAGGAGCTGCTCCACCAGCCACGTGTGCGGCTGCCGCTCCAGCGCCTCGCGCACCCGCCCCCGCGGCTGCCCGGCCAGGTCCTGCCGTGCCTGTTCGATGATCGGGGCGATGCCGCTGGTCCCGGTCATGCGGCGACCGTAGGGGCGGCGGGGAGGCGGGGGAGCGCGGTCCGGGGGTGATTCAGGCGTGGGGGTGAGTTCCCGGAGCGGGGGTGCTCGGGGCGCCGGGTGTCATGTCAGTCCGTCCGGTGGTGGCGCGCTGGTGGCCAGCGGGCTGTCCCGCGGCACGAAGAAGACCGCGTGGAGGGTCAGCAGGTCGTCGCCCCGGTTCTCCGCCCGGTGCACGCCCTGCGGGCCCACCGGCTCCACGATGCACTCCCCGGTCGGCGTCACACATTCCGAGCCGTCGGCCAGGGTGCGGGTGAGCGTGCCCGCCGTCACCACGGCGACGACCCGTCCGTCGTGGTAGTGCCAGGGCAGGGAACCGCCCGGCGGGATGTCGTAGCGCGCGACGACGACCCGGGTGCGCTCGGGGACGGAGAGGGCGAGCCGTTCGGCGAGGAGGCCGTCGGCCAGCAGGGCGGGGGCGGGACCGGCCGTCGCCGGGGTGTCCGAGTACCTCGGCCCGGTCACGAGGCGGCCCCTCGGACTAACGCGGCCGGCGCCGCCTTCCTGTCGTTCCTGTCGGCAATGCGATGATCCACGCCGGTGAGATTATCCCACCTACCGCTACGCGCGTTGACCGCTGAGTAACATCGCGGTAAGCGCTTCCCGCGATGTCGGTCACAGCGGAGCGCCGCCGGGGCAACCCCGCCGACGCCTTTGACGTCTGCCGGAGTGCCCGTGATCGATGCCGCCCCGCGCGTGGCCGAGAATCGATCTTCACGACATGGTCTGCGGTGAGGAGGAGAGAGAGGTCTTTGCGTCCAGAGATGCGGCAGCCGGACGGGAGCGGAAGGGGGAGCGGGCGGACGCGGGCCGCGTTCTCCCGCGCCGCCCGAAGGACCCGGCGCACCCTGTGCGGCGAGTGGCAGGGCATCGTCGTCGGGCCCGTGCGCGAACTGCGGCGGCGCGGTCCCTCCGCACTGCTGCTGGCGGTCGTCGCCTGCGTGGGCGTGACCTTCTTCCACGCCATCGCCCAGCACCCGACCGGTGAGACGGCGGTCCGGCTCCTCGGGGGAGTCCGCGGCGACCTGCCCCTGTGGCTGGCCCTGCTGCGCACCCCCGTCTCCCTCTACGTCCCCGCGCTCGACCTGCCGGTGTGGGCCGGTCTCACCCAGCTCTTCCTCGCCTTCGCACTGGCCGAAGTCGTCCTGGGTCGGCGCCGGACCCTCGTGATCGCCTACGCCACCACGCTCGCCGGCACCCTCACGGCGCGCGTGATGATCGCCGTCGGGCCGGGCTGGTGGGGCTTCGGCCTGCCCCCGGAGGCCGGGCAGGTGCTCGACACCGGCCCGTCGGCGGCCGTGGTCGGCCTGTTCACCTACATCTCGGTCATCCGGCGCGCCCCCGTCGTGTTCGTCCTCACCGGCGGGTCGATGATCATCGAAGCGATCGTCAAGCCCAATCTGGCCGGGCGGGAACACCTGGTCGCCGTGGCCGCGGCGATCGTCCTCGGCCTCCTGCACGGGCGTGCGCAGGCATGGCGGGCACGGGCGCGGCAGTGGCTGCGCGGCACACGGCCCGCGCCCCGACCGGCGACCGCCCCCCGGTCCGCGCCCGCGCCCATGGACCGGCTGACGGCCCCGCCCGCCGCCGTGAGCTGCACGAAGGCGTCCGAGCCGGCCCGGGATACCCTGAACAGGTGATCGAGAACCTTCCTCCCTGTCCGAAGTGCTCCTGCGAGTACACCTACGAGATGAACGCCCTGGTGGTGTGCCCGGAGTGCGGCCACGAATGGGTGCCGGCCGAGGCCGGGGCCGAGAGTGCCGCCGGTCCCGGGGAGCGCGTCGTCAAGGACTCCGTGGGCAATGTCCTGCAGGACGGCGACTCCGTGGTCGTCGTCAAGGCGCTCAAGGTCAAGGGCAGCCCCTCGGGCATCAAGGCCGGCACCAAGGTGCGCAACATCCGCCTCGTCGACGGTGTCGACGGCCATGACATCGACTGCCGTGTCGAGGGCTTCGGCGCGATGCAGCTCAAGTCCAGCGTGGTGAAGAAGGGCTGAGCCAAGGCCCCGCCCGGACGGGGTGGCCGCGCACCCGTCCGCCGCGGAGTTGCCGAGTTTCGCAACCAGTAAGGTGCTGACATGGCTGTGCCCGCAGGTAGCCGCGGGCACGGCTTCCTCCCGGTCACGCGCGCGACGCGTGCTCCGCACCGCTCGGCCACAGCACCTCGACCTCGACGCCGTGGCTGCGGGCGTAGGCCACCAGATGGGCGGTGGCGTCCCGACCGTTGGACGGTGAGCCGTCCCACACCGCCAGGACGCCGGTGCACGAGCGCACCAGACGCTCGTCCGCGGTCACACAGGCGCCCCGGTCGGCGGGGTCGTACTCCAGCAGCTGCACCTGCCGGGAGAGCAGCAGCAGTTCCCCGGCGGCCTTCCGCTCCGACTCGGCGAGCTGGGCGGGCACGCCGCCCCGGGACGGCAGCACCGTCACCAGAGCGAGCCCCGCCTCGCGGGCCGCCCGCCCGAACGCCACGGGCAGTCCCCGGCCCGCCCGGACCAGCCCCGCCCGGCCCGCCCTGGCGAAGGCGGCCAGCCGGGACCGCAGCTCGTCCTCCAACAGCGCGAGGGTTCCCGCGCTGAGATCGGAATGCCCCACGACAGCGATCACCCGGTCGTTCCCTTCCCTCTGACTGACCCGCCATTCCGGTCGTCCAGCGTCAGCATGATCACGGCCGGGCGCGGCGGCGTCCAGGGGGCCTGTCGGTACGAGCCGGGCCGGTTGGGCCCTTGACAAGGCCGGGCGGCTCGTTCGGGTGCTCCCTGCGCGGGAAGGGCGCGGGGCCGCGCACCGCGCGGTATGAGGGAGGACATGGGACACAGTGAGTACTACGACCTCGGCAGCCACGGCAGGACCGTCACCACCTCGTCCCCCGAGGCCCAACTCTGGTTCGACCGCGGGCTGGTGTGGTCGTACGCCTTCCACCACGAGGAGGCCGTCGCCTGCTTCGAGGCGGCCGTCCGCGCGGACCCCGACTGCGCGATGGCCCACTGGGGCATCGCCTACGCGCTGGGCCCCAATTACAACAAGCCCTGGGAGTTCTTCGACGGCGACGATCTGACGCGCACCGTGGAACGCACCCACGCCGCCGTCGAACTCGCCCACGACAAGGCCGTGCACGCCACTCCGGTCGAACGAGCCCTGATCGGCGCCCTGCGCGCCCGCTACCCTCGCTCGGCGACGCCGGACGCCGAGGACTGCGCGGTGTGGAACCACGCCTACGCCGACGCCATGCGCGCCGTCCACGACCTCGCCCCGGACGACCTGGACGTGGCCGCCCTGTACGCCGACGCGCTCATGAACCTCACGCCCTGGCAGCTGTGGGACCTCGCCACCGGCCGGGCCGCCGAGGGCGCCCGCACCCTGGAGGCCAAGGAGGTGCTGGACCGGGCGCTGACCCGGGACGCCGCGGCCGAGCACCCCGGCGTCCTGCACTTCTACGTCCACCTGATGGAGATGTCCCCGACGCCCGAGGCGGCCCTGGCCGTCGCCGACCGGCTGCGCGGGCTCGTCCCCGACGCGGGCCACCTCCGGCACATGCCCTCGCACCTGGAGGTCCTCTGCGGCGACTACCGCCGTGTCGTCTCGGACAACACGGCCGCGATCGCCGCCGACGAGAAGGTTCGCGCGCGCTCCGGAGCGATGAACTTCTACACGCTGTACCGGTCGCACAACTACCACTTCAAGATCTACGGCGCGATGTTCCTGGGCCGCTGCGGCACCGCACTGGAGACCGCGCGGCAACTGGAGGAGTCCATCCCCGAGGAGCTGCTGCGCGTGGCGAGCCCGCCCATGGCCGACTGGCTGGAGGGCTTTCTCGCGATGCGGGTCCATGTGCTGATCCGCTTCGGCCGCTGGGCGGACATCCTGCGCCTGCCCCGGCCGGCCGACCCCGAGCTGTACTGCGTGACGACCGCGATGCTGCACTACGCGCGCGGGGTCGCCCTTTCCTCCACCGGCCGGGTGGCCGAGGCGGAGGCCGAGCGGGAGCTGTTCCGCGCGGCGGTCGAACGGGTCCCCGAGTCACGCATGCTCTTCAACAACACCTGCCGCGACATCCTCGCCGTCGCCTCCGCGATGCTCGACGGCGAACTGGAGTACCGCAAGGGCCGCCACGACCTCGCCTTCGCCGCCCTCGAACGATCCATCGACCTGGACGACAGCCTCCCGTACGACGAACCCTGGGGCTGGATGCAGCCCACCCGGCACGCGTACGGCGCGCTGCTCCTCGAACAGGGGCGGGTCGCCGAGGCGGAGGCGGTCTACCGCGCCGACCTGGGGCTGGACGACACCCTGCCGCGTCCCTCGCAGCACCCCGGGAACGTCTGGTCCCTGCACGGCCTGCACGAGTGTCTGATGCGGCTGGGCAAAGAGGGCGAGGCGAGGATCGTGGCGCAGCAGCTGCGGCTGGCGGGGGCCCTGGCGGACGTGCCCATCGAGGCGTCCTGCTTCTGCCGGATGACTGCCGGCGCGGCGCAGAGCGCCTGTGGTGACGACGGGCACTGATGCGACCTCCGGGACGTTGTCCGGTCGAGGCACCGGGACGATTCGCCGCCACCGCCGCCGCTCCGGGATGCCGGGCGCGGCGACGGTCACGACCATGGAGCAGGGGACGACGGACGACGGCGGGCCGAGCGGAACAGTGAAGGGAAGAGCGATGGCGCAGTCCACGGGAGACCGGGAGACCGGGGCTGCCCCGGACGGGGCTGTGGTGAGTGGGCGACGTGGGGGTGGCGCGGGGCGTGGTGGTGTGGTTGTCCGGGGTTGGGCTGTCGGCGGGGGATCGGGGTGTGCGCTGGGGGATGGGGCTGCGGTGGGCGGGCGAGGTGGGGGTGGCGCCGGGCCTGGTGGTGCGGCCGCCCCGGACGGGGCTGTGGTGAGTGGGCGACGTGGGGGTGGCGCGGGGTGTGGTGGTGTGGTTGTCCGGGGTTGGGCTGTCGGCGGGGGATCGGGGTGTGCGTTGGGGGATGGGGCTGCGGTGGGCGGGCGAGGTGGGGGTGGGGCCGGGCTCGGTGGTGCGGCCGCCCTGGACGGGGTTGTGGTGAGTGGGCGACGTGGGGGTGGCGCGGGGCGTGGTGGTGTGGTTGTCCGGGAGCGGGCTGTCCATGGGCGGCCCCGGGTGTTCGCGGGGATGACGGGGCGACGGTGAGCGGGAAACGTGAGGGCGACGTCCGGCGCGGTGGAGCGGCCACCCGGGACGCCGACACGCGCCGCGCCCGCCGCTGGGCCCGGCTCGCCCTCCTCCTGGTCGTCTGCGCGGCCCTGCTCGTCACCTCCGGCGGAGGCACGGCCGGGGGCTGGCTGGTACTGCTCGGCGGACTCGCCGGGCTCGGCCTGGCCGGCGCCGGGCTGTGGTGGGCGCTGGCCCACCGGGGCGGAGCCCGGCTGCTGGGCGCGGCGATCGCCGTCGCCGCGCCCCTGTGCGTGATCGCGCTGTACACCGCGGCGGGCCTGTGGGCGATCGCGGCGGGCGCGCTCGCCCTGTGGGCCGCCGGTCTGGCCAGCGCCCGGGCGGCACTGCGCCGGCTGCGCCGGCCGCGCGGCATGCGCAGCCGCAGGACGGCCCCGCCCCGGCGGCCGGTGCTGATCATGAATCCGCGCTCGGGCGGCGGCAAGGTCGACCGCCACGACCTCGTCGGCCGGGCCGAGGCACGGGGCGCCCGGGTCGTCGTCCTCGACCCGGACGCCCGTACGGACCCCGCCGCCGAGGCCAGACGGGCCGTCGCCGACGGCGCCGACCTGATCGGTGTCGCGGGCGGCGACGGCACCCAGGCGCTCGTGGCCGGGGTCGCCGCCGAACACGACGTGCCGTTCATGGTGCTGGCCGCCGGCACCCGCAACCACTTCGCCATGGATCTCGGCCTGGACCGCACCGACCCGGTGAGCGGCCTCGACGCGCTCACCGACGGTGTCGAACTCCGCGTCGACCTCGGCGACATCGACGGGCGGCCCTTCGTCAACACCGTCTCCTTCGGGGCGTACGCCGAGATCGTCCAGCACCCCGACTACCGTGACGCCAAGGCCGTGACCACCCTCGACCACCTGCCCGGCCTGCTGCTCGGCGGCGCCGGCGCGACCCTCGACGTGCGTGCCGACGGCATCCGGCTGCACGCCCCCCAGGCGCTCCTCGTCAGCAACAACCCCTACGCGCGCGCCGACGCGCTGGGCGGCGGCCGCAGACCCCGACTGGACTCGGGTGTCCTCGGTGTCATCGGCATCCGGGTGGAGAGCGCCGCCCAGGCGGCCGAGGTCGCCCTGCGAGGCGAACGGGCCGGCAGCATCCGGTCGTTCCCCGCGCTGCGCGTGGAGGTCACCGCGGACGCGGACCGCATACCCGTCGCGGTCGACGGCGAGGCGCTCACCCTGCCCAGCCCGGTGGTGTGCACCCTGCGCCCGCGCGCGCTGCGCGTACGCGTCCCGCGCCGCCGCCCCGGCGCGACCTACGCCCCGCCGGCCGTCGACTGGCGCCGTATCGTCGATCTCGCCTTCAACCGCCCCGGCGGCCGCACCGGTGAGGAGGGCGGCGATACTTGATCACGGACCACTCGGCGGCGAGCCGAAGCACATGGGGGACGCGTCACCGTCGTCTCCGGCCCAGACCAGCAAGGAGGAGGGCGATGCCCGACCACCGGCCCACGACCCCCCGGAACCCGCTGTCCCGACTGCGCCTGGTCCATGACCTCGCGGCTCTCGACCAGGCGCTCTACGAGGCCGTGACGGTGACCCGGACACCCACCCTGGACACGGCGCTGCGGCGGCTGTCCAGGGCGGCGGACCACTCCAAGCTGTCCTTCGCGGCCGCCGCCGCCCTCACCCTGCTGCCGGGGCGGCCCCGCCGGGCCGCCGTCCTCGGAGTCGCCGCGATCGGCGTCGCCTCGGCGGCCGCCAACCTCGTCGGCAAGCAACTCGTACGCCGTCCCCGGCCGCACCGGGCCGAGGACTCGCCCTTCCCCGGCCGCCATGTGCCCATGCCGGCCTCCGCGTCCTTCCCCTCCGGCCACACCGCCTCGGCGGTCGCCTTCGCCGCCGCCGTCGGCCCGGTCGTCCCGGCCGCCACGATCCCGCTGGGCCTGCTGGCCGCCGCCGTGGGGTACTCCAGGATCCACACGGGGGTCCACTACCCGGGCGACGTCATCGCGGGCGCCGTCCTCGGGACGGGTGCCGCCGCCACGGTCCTCGCGGTCTCGGGCGTGGCCGGGGTCACGCCGCCGAGCACCTTGTTCCGGCTGGGGCGCGCCCGCGGCTGACGGGGACAACTTCCCAGGGGGTACGGGCAGGACGGCGGATCGCAGGCCGAGCAGTGATGTGGGTTACTCGTGCGTAGGACGGCGGGATCCTGACTTTCGTGTACCGCGAGTAACATGATCCACTTCTTTTCGGTGGCAAGTAAGCGCTGTCATGCCACCGCCACTCCTTTCACCCCCCCACCTCGGAGGACACCCATGCCCCCGCATGAGGAATCGCTGCGTCAGGCCCGCGCCACCTACGACGAGCACCTGCGCACCTGCCGCCAGTGCGCCGTCGACACGGTGCCGTGCGCGGCCGCCAAACACCTGCTGCGCCTCTACAACAACGCCAGAAGAGGTCAGGCCCGCCCGAGTTCGGCGATGCGCTGACCTCGCTCACCGCTCACGCGGGCCGCACTGCCCCGCGGATCGTCTCCTGGCCGGCGTGATAGATCGACTCCTCGCGGATGAACGCGCCCGGGCCCGGTGCGTGGATCATCATGCCGTTGCCCGTGTACAGGCCGGTGTGGCGCAGGCCGTCGAAGAAGAAGACCAGGTCACCGGGTTCGAGGTCGGCCAGCTCGACCGGTGTGCCGGCCTGCGCCTGCTCGGCCGCCGCGCGCGGCAGCGCCACCCCGGCTGCCGTCCAGGCGGCCTGGGTGAGACTGGAGCAGTCGTAGGAGCCGGGCCCCTTCGCACCCCACACACAGGGCTTCCCGATCTGCGCACGGGCGAAGGCGACCGCCTTGTCCGCCTTCATGGCGTAGCTCGGCGTGAGGGCCTGCGGTCCCGGTGAGCCGGGGGGCACGGGGGCCGGCAGGCCGCGGCCGTACGTGGTCGGCGCGGCGGGGTGGGCGGGTTGGGGCGCCGGAGCGGCCAGGAGGGAGGCGGCTTCGGCGGTCGGTGCGGGCGCGGGGACGGCTTCGGGGGTCCAGGCAGGCGGGGTGACGGCCGCGGTGGTCGGTGCGGGCGGGGTGACCGCGGTGGTCGGTGTGGCCGGGGATGCGGCCGCGGTGGTCGGTGTGGCCGTGGATGCGGCTTCGGGAGTCCATGCGGCCGGGGTGACCGCGGTGATCGGCGTGAGCGGGGCGGCGGCCGCGGCGGTCCGTGCGAGTGGGGCGCCCGCTTCGGTGACCGACGCGAGTGGGTGGGCGGGATCGGGGGTCTCCCGCCCGACGCCGGAAAAGACGGGCTGCTGCTGCGCCTGCCACGTCTGCGTGCCACCGCCGTACAGGGGCAACTCCCCGGTGTCCCAGGAGGGTTCGGCCGACGGTGCCTCGCCCGCGGCGGGTGCCGCGGGCACGGGCGGCTGCGTCACGGCGCGCGCCAGTAGCTCGCGGGCCGTGCTGAGCTTGCGGCCCACCTGCTCCTTGGTGTTCTTGAGAGACTCCTGACGCCGGACGGGCTCGGCTCCCGCCGGAGCGGTGTCCGCCGTCGGCCAGGAAACGGCGTCGGACGTGGTGCGCGCGTCCGGCGCGGCGGGGAGCGCGAGAGTCGCGGCCGGTGCCGACGTTTCGGGCACCTCCGGCGCCGCGGGAAGCGCGGCCACGGCCCGGGCCGTCAGCTCGGGAACCCGCCGCTCGACCGCCTCCGGCTCCCGCCCCGGGGTCGCGTCGGCGGACCGCTCCGCCTGCCTCGGTGGACGCGACTCCAGGGCCGGGCGCTCGGGCATGCGGTCACGCGGCAGGGCGGCCGGCACGGTCGGACCGAGCCGGTCGCGGGCCACGTCGAACCACTGCCGCGCGACGGCGCCGAGCGTGGTGTCGTCCGAGCCGCGCCCACCGCCCCCGCGCCGGCGCGTCAGCGACGACATCGCGCGGGTCGCGTTGAAGGTCCCGGTGTCGCTCTCGGCGCGGTCGTAGAGCGCGTTGACCCGCCGTTGGATCTCCGCCCGGCTCGGTCGGTCGCCGTCGTCGAGGTGTGCGGCACCGACGGGGTTCTGGCTTCGATCCGTCGGCATGGACGACGTGCTCCTTTGCTCGGGGGAAGCCGTCCGGCCCGGCGGGTGCGCCGGAGCCGATGGTGCGGCTGGGCGTCAACCTAGCCAATTTGTGTGGCTGGTGTGAAGATTGAGGTCTTAAATGTCCGATACGTTTTCGTGACCTTCGTCTCTCGTCACGCCAAGTACCAGCGCGAACACGGCTGTTGGGCCCGAGCGGCCCGCGCCGCGGCGCCTCCGGACGGCGTTGTCAGTGGTCGCCACTATGTTCAGTCCTGTCCCGCCGATCTGGCGGTGACATCCCCTTGCGCTGCAAAGGAGCTGGTGCGTTGTCGGATTGGGAGAAGTCGAGCACCGCACGGGTGATCCCGCCCGCGCGGCCTCGCAAACTCGCCAAGGTCCCCTTCGTGGAACTGGCCGACGGACGACTCCAGGGCGTCGTCTCCAGCGGCTCGGACATCGAGCGGGTCTACGTCTCGTCGGTCGCGGCCGGCACGTACGCCTTCGCGTGCAGCACCAACAACAACCGTCCCTGCGGCGGCGCCCGCGGCTCGTTCTGCAACCACATCCGGGCGCTGGTGAACGAGGCGGTCCTGCAGTACGGCGCCCAGCGCGTCGCCCGCGGTCTGCGGGTGGACACCGGCGCCGACGAACCGGACGCGGCGGCCCTCACTACTGCGATGACCGCCACGCGGCCGTCGCCGGCCGACAGCAAGGCGGCCGCCGCCGTCTTCAGCCGCTTCCTGCGCCACCTGGCCTACCTGGAACTCGCCCCGACCACCGCGCCGTTGCCGGAGATGCAGTGGTTCCC
This sequence comes from Streptomyces sp. NPDC018693, assembly GCF_044391385.1. Taxonomy (NCBI): domain Bacteria; kingdom Bacillati; phylum Actinomycetota; class Actinomycetes; order Kitasatosporales; family Streptomycetaceae; genus Streptomyces; species Streptomyces sp. NPDC018693. The sequence goes on from NZ_JBIRZZ010000005.1 coordinate 401,201, forward strand.
GACGACCCGGGCGGCGGGAGCGGAAGCGCTCCCGCACGCGGCCGCCCCCGGTGACGGCACGGACCCCCTCGCCGAGCCCGTCGCCGGAGCCGACGATGCCCTCGCCGCCGTCGACGCCCTCGACCGCGCGCTCGTCGCCGGTCTGCTGCGCCCCCAGCCCGCCCAGGCGGCCGACCTGACCGAAGTCGCCCACGCCGTCGCCGGATCGCCGCTGGCGACCCGGGTCGCCGAGGCCGTCGAGAAGGCCGCGGCCGGCAGCGCGGGCGAGGACCACTTCATCGCACTGGCCGCCGCCCGCGGCGCCCTCCTCGGGGCCGTCCACGATGCCCTGGCGGCCCGTACGGCACAGGCCACCGGCCGGACCCGCGCCGAGGACAGCCCGTCCCGCCTCGGCGAACCGCACGCGGCGAACGTGCTCGCCGCCGCCCGCACCTGGCTGTGCGACCTCGCCCGCAGCGGCTGGCGGGGCATCGACCACGACCTGATCGCGGGGGCCGCGCCGATCGTCTCCGCGATGCTGCCCGACCCCGCGCTGCGCCGCCCCGCCGCCCTGCTGGACGGCTTCACGGCCGAACTCGCCGCCTCCTGCCCCGGCGCCACCCTGGACCGGATCCCGGCCCGCCGCTGGGGCGACCTGTGGTCGCGGGCCCTGCTGCTCACCCTGCCCGGCGCCGCCGGCCCGGCCGCGTCGGCCCCCGCCACCGGCCGACTGCTGCCCCTCGGCATCGACCTGCACGAACACGCCACCGCCGTCCAGGCCCAGGTCCACGCGGTGTTCGAACCGGAGGACGGCGGCGCACCCCGCCTGGTCCGCGCCGGCGTCTGCGCGCCCAAGCCCGACACCGTCGTAGGAGCCGGCGTCTGGCAGCTGCTGCGCCCGCACATGACGCTGCTCGCGGCCGTCGGCGAGGGCCGCGCCATGGACCTCACCGACATGCCGCTCACCGCCGACGGCGACCTGCTCTGGGACGACACGCACGCCCGCCCCGGCGCACCCGCCGACGCCTTCGCCACCGCCCGGGTCGCCCTGTCCACCGCCGACGACGCGGCCACCGTACCCCTGGACCGGCACCCGGCGGGCATCGCCACGCCCGTGTTCCTGGAGGGCTACACCGTCCAACGGGACGACGACACGGTGACGTTCGCTCTCCCCGGACGCACCCTGCCCGTCGACACCGACCGGGTACCGGCCGCCGGCCCCCTCACCCCCGACGCCGTCGCGGCGTCGAGCGCCTGCATCGGACTGCTGCGCTGGGACGCCGGGACGTTCAGCGTCCAGCCGCTCGCCGTCGAGACGACCGTGCGGAAGAAGACCGTCGCCGTGCACGCGGGCGCGTGGGCCGGCGGCACCACCGACAAGGCGGGCGTCAAGGCCGAGAAGGCCGCCACCGACGCCGTGACCGTGCTGCGCGAGCGCGCCGGAAGGCTGCTGCGGAAATGACCGACCTCACCCCTGCGGCCGACGCTCACGACAACCGCCGCCAGGTTCTGTACTGGCGCCTGCTGGCCCGCCTCTTCGACCCTGAGGAGCAGGCCACGCTCGAATCCGCGAGCCTCGCCGTCGTCGAGGACATCGGCCTGCCGCCCGCGCTGCTGGACCCGCAGACCTCCGTCGACTCGATCGTGCAGCGCCATCCGGAGCTGGCCGCCGAGTTCGACGGCCTGCTGGCGGCCGACGAGCAGCCCGAGACGGACAACGCCGACACCGCCACACGCGACCGGGCCGCCGAGGTCCGCCGGGCCGCCCTGGTGTCCAAGGTCCTCCTCAACGTCTTCGCCACCGGCTCCGGGACGGTCACCGCAGGGCAGCTGGCCCGCTGGCAGTCCGACGCGGGCTGGCTGGAGCGGGCCCTCGGCTGCCGCCCCGGCGAACTGCGCGGCGGACGCGGACAGAGCGGCGGCAGCGGCCACGCCCCGCACGGGCTCATCCCGTCCCTCGGCCCCGAACTCGGCGCCCTGGAGGCCGACCTGGTCAAGCGCATGCACCTGCGCGAGGTCCTCGCCGACCCGGAGCTGGCCGCGCGACTGACCCCGAGCATGTCGCTGATCGAGCAGCTCCTGCGCGACAAGAGCAACCTCTCCGGAGTGGCCCTCGCCAACGCCAAGTCGCTCATCCGCCGCTATGTCGACGACGTCGCCGACGTGCTGCGCACCCAGGTGGAGAAGGCGTCGGTGGGGCAGATCGACCGCTCCGTCCCGCCCAAGCGCGTCTTCCGCAACCTCGACCTCGACCGCACGATCTGGAAGAACCTCACCAACTACAGCCCCGACGAAGAGCGCCTCTACGTCGACCGCCTCTACTACCGGCAGACCGCCCGCAAGACCACGCCCCAGCGTCTGATCGTGGTCGTGGACCAGTCCGGCTCCATGGTCGACTCGATGGTCAACTGCACCATCCTGGCCTCCATCTTCGCCGGACTGCCCAAGGTGGACGTCCACCTGATCGCCTACGACACCCGCGTCATCGACCTGACGCCCTGGGTCAACGACCCCTTCGAGGCACTCCTGCGCACCAACCTCGGCGGCGGCAACGACGGCCCCGTCGCCATGGCCATGGCCCGCCCGAAGATCGCCGAGCCGCGCAACACCGTCATGGTCTGGATCTCGGACTTCTACGAGTTCGACCGCTCCCAGCCGCTCTTCGAGGGCATCGAGGCCGTGCACCGCTCCGGGGTGAGGTTCATCCCCGTCGGCTCGGTGACCAGCTCCGGCCGCCAGGAGGTCAACCCCTGGTTCCGGGAGCGCTTCAAGGCCCTCGGCACGCCGGTGATCTCCGGCCACATCAACAAGCTCGTCCGCGAGCTCAAGACCTTCCTCGCCTAGCGACCAGCAGCCCAGAAAGGCCCTCACATGTCCGACCTGTTGCGCGCCCCCGCCGAGATCAAGTACGCGGAGGAACTGGACTGGCTGGAGTCGATCGACGACAACCCCAAGCCGTTCTCCTGGCGGCTGTCGCCGAAGATGGTCCGCCTGTTCATCCTCGGCTCCGAGCGCGCCGACGGTATCGACCGGGAGATCTCCCAGAAGTGGTTCGGCGACCGCAGCTTCGTCGAACGCTCCATCGTCACGCTCGCCTCCGACCGCGGACTGCTGCTCATCGGCGACCCCGGCACCGGCAAGAGCTGGCTCGCCGAGCTGCTGTCCGCCGCGATCTGCCGCAACTCCACCCTCGTCGTCCAGGGCACCGCCGGCACCACCGAGGACCACATCAAGTACTCGTGGAACGTCTCCATGGTCATCGCCAAGGGCCAGTCCCGCGAGTCGATGATCCCCTCACCGATCATGACCGCCATGGAGACCGGCGCCATCGGCCGCTTCGAGGAACTCACCCGCTCCACCAGCGACGTCCAGGACGCCCTCATCTCCATCCTGTCGGAGAAGTACATCTCCGTCCCCGAACTCGACAGCGACAACAACGACAACATCGTCTTCGCGAGGCCCGGCTTCTCCGTCATCGCCACCGCCAACAGCCGCGACCGGGGCGTCAACGACCTGTCGTCCGCGCTCAAGCGCCGCTTCAACTTCGTCCGCATCCCCGTGGTCACCAACAAGAAGAGCGAGGCGGAGATCGTCCGCTTCCGCACCGAGGAACTGCTGCGCCGCCACCGGATCGAACTGGACGTCCCGCCCACCCTGCTGGACGTACTGCTGCAGAGCTTCGCCGATCTGCGCGCCTCCGCCGCCGCGGCCGGCAGCGACGACGAGAAACTGGAGTCCGCGCTGTCCACCGCCGAACAGATCGGCGTCCTGGAGGACGCCATCCTGCACAGCAACTTCTTCGGCGAGCGCGCCCTCACCGCCCAGACCCTCGCCTCCTCCCTCGTCGGCTCACTGGCCCGGCGCGCACCGGAGGACCTCGCCATCCTCAACAAGTACCTGCACGGCGTCGTCGAGCCGCGCAGCAAGGAAGAGGGCGGCTCCTGGCCGGAGTTCCTCGAGGGCGGCCGCGACGCGATCGCGACCCTGTCGTGAGCGGCGCCACCTTCGAGGCACTGCGCACCCAACTCCAGCATGCCGCCACCGAGTTCGCGGACGGCCCCGGCGCGCTGGAGGGCATCCTGCGCGGCATCGTCGATGACGTCGACCGGGCCGTCGGCGAGCCCCTGGAGATCTTCCCGGTCTGCCACCACTCGCCGGCCTCCGCCCTCGCCATGGCCCGCCGGCTGCGCGAGAAGCAGCCCAGGGTGATCTACCTGGAGCTGTGCGAGGACATGGCCCCGCTCCTGACCGAACTGCGCAACTGCCGTCTCCCGGTGGCCGTCCAGGCGTTCGCCAGCGAGGTCGAGGGCTTCCCCGCCGAGTGGACCCCGCTCTCGGTCGTCGCCCCCATCACCGAGGCGTCGGCCGAGTACCAGGCCATCGCCTACGCCCTCGACACCCCCGGTGTCGAACTCGTCCTCGTCGACCGCTCCTCCGACCACGTCTTCCAGTGGGACACCCGCGACGAGCGGCCCGCCGACGCCGACGCCCCCACCGGTGAGGAGGAGGCGGGGCTGCACGGCGACGCGGTCGGCGTGGAGATCGGCGACCTGCGGCCCCGCTTCGCCCAACTGGAGGAACACCTCCTGCGCCACGGCCGGGTGCGGCACTGGTCGGAGTGGTGGCACCAGTACGTCGAGGTCCCGCTCGGCGACAGCGACCACGACACCTACCGCCAGGTCATGCTGCTGATCGGCAGCCTCTTCCGCCGCCTGGCCCCCGGCGACCCGCACCGGGTCCGCGTCGACGAGGACCGCGAGCGGTACATGTGGACCCGGATGCGGGAGCACCTCGCCGCCACCGGCACCGACCCGGCCGACTGCCTCTACGTCTGCGGCGCCTTCCACGCCGCCAGCCGCGTCGCGGAGTTCGGTGTGCACGGCACCGACACCTTCACCATCAGCCCGCCCAGCGGCACCAAGTGGCGCCACGGCCTCATCCCGTCCAGCCACGCCGCGATCGAGGCACAGTTCGCCCTGGCCTCCGGCTCGGTGTCGATCGCCGCCACGGAATGGGCCAAGAACGTCCGGCGCACCGGCGTACGGCCGTACCGCCTGGAAGGCCAGGCGGGCACCAGGAAGCCGAAGAAGAAGGCCCTGCCGGCCCCGGCCGTGTCCGCGCCGCCGGCCGAACCGGCCGACCGGCTCTCCGGATTCCTGCAGCGGCCCCCCGTCCTCGACGGCCTCGACGAGGCGGAACTCCTCGGCTGGTCGGTGGACATCGTGCGCGCCGCCCGGCGCAACGGTTACCTCGCCTCCACGGCCGACGCCATCGCCGTGTTCGAGACGTCCATCCTGCTGGCCGGCATGCGCGACCGGGCCAAGCCGACGCCGTACGACTTCCAGGACGCGGCCGTCACCTGCATCGAGAAGGACAGCGTGCCCGGCCGCCGGGACGTCCGCCGCCTCGTCGAGATCATGATGGGCGGCGACCGCATCGGCCAGGTCGGCTACGACGCCCTGCCGCCCCTCGCCCGCGACGTGCACGACCGCCTCGCCCCGCTGAACCTGAGACTCCAGCAGCGAGGCGTCCAGCGGGCCCTGCTGGACATCGCCTCCCAGCCGGAGCTGGCGGCCTGCTCCGACGTGCTGTGGATGCTGCGCCGCCTGCTGCCGCACGGCGCCGCCCGCCCCATCATGGGCGAGCGGCGGCTCGGCGAGCGGCCCATCCAGGAGTCCTGGGACCTGGCCCTCGGCACCCACCAGCGCGCGCTCATCGAGCTGGGCTACGAGGGCGTCACCCTCGAACAGGTCCTGGAACAGCGGCTGCGCCGCACCGCGTACGACCCCCAGGCGACCACGGCCACCGTCCTGGAGGCGGTGGAGGACGCCACCCTCTACCTGCGCAGCCGCCGCCTCGCCGACGAACTGGGCGGCCACGCCCTGAGCGTCCTCGCCCGCGAGCGCACCGTCGACGGCGCCCCGGACGTGCTGCGCCGGGTACGCCGCCTGCTGGCGTACTACCGCACCGTCGAACCGGTCCTGCCGCCCTGGATCGAGTCCTTCGTCAAGACCGGATACGCCCACTACTGCACCCTGCTGCCGACCGCGTTCACCGACGACGACGCGACCGTCCGTCAGGTCGCCGCCATGCTGGGCTTCCTGTTCAGCATGGAGGGCCTGGCCCTGTCCCTCGGCTGCGACCGCACCCAGCTCGAACTGGCCGTCGCCCAGTCGCACCCCGATGACCCGGCGAAGACCGCCCTGCTCTGGGCGGCCCGCACCCACCTGGGCACCCTCTCCCGCACGGACCTCAGCGCCCGCTGCGCGGAACTGCTCGCCAACCCCCTGGTCGTGCCGGCCTACCCGCGCTACCTCAGCGGGTTCCTGCACGCCCTGGAGCCGGTGCCCGCGCTGGCCGACTTCGTGGTCGAGGCCGTCTCGAACGCGTTCGCGCGCCTGCCGGACAGCGTCCTGCTGCCCTGGCTGCCCACCCTGATCACCACCCTGCGCGCCGACGGCAGCGAACTCGCACCGCTGCTCATCCGCGAGGCCGGCCGTATCTTCCCGGGCCGTCTGCCCGCCCTGGACGCCTGGACACCGCCCTGGCACCTCCAGGCCCAGCCGGTCGCCGCACCACCTCGGGCAGCGGCCGGTATCCCGCGCGGTGTCGCGCTCCTCGCGGCCCACCCGGACACCTGCGATGCCCTGGCCGCCCTGCTGGGCTGCGACGACCCCTGGCAGACCGCCCCGACCACCGACCGGGGCACTCCGCTCCTGGCCCGCCACCCCGCCACGGCGATCGCGCTGGAAGAACTGCTGGCCACCACCTGACCGGCCGGCACCCGGCGCCACGGCCCCGCCCCGCCACCGCGACGGACCGGCGGGGTGGGTCCGTCGCGCCGGTCAGCGCGTCGTCGAACGGGCCAGGTACCACACAGGACCGGGATCCGGCACGGCGATCTCACGGAAGCCCAGCCGGTCGTAGAACGCCCGCGCGGTCGTGTTGGCCTGAGCCATGCACAGATGCACGGCCGGCACTCCGCCGGCCCTCAGCGCGTCGAGGAACGCCCACATCAACGCGCGCCCGTGGCCCCGCCCCTGCCACTGCGGCAGCAGGTCGATGTGCAGATGGGCGGGGAACTCCGCCAGCTCGGGCAGCACCATGCGCTCCGGGTCGTGCAGCAGCCCGGTCATCTCCTCGCTCGGCGTCCGGGCCGGACCGTCGGGGCGCGGATACCGGCCCGCGACCCGGGGCAGCCACCTCCCACGGAACCATTCCACGAACCCGGGCGTGTCCACCGTCCCCAGGATGTAACCCACCGCGCGCCCGCTGCCGTCGTCCAGTACCCGTGCGAGTTCCGGCTCCCGGTCGACGTACGGGTAGGCGAAGATCGTCGGCATCAACTCCGGGTCGGGGTGGACGGCGGAGGAGTCCTGGCCGTTGTGCGCCGTCCTCACGCAGATGTCACCGACGGCGAGGCGATCGGACGGCTGATACGGGCGTACGTGGGGCGCTGGCTTCATGACTCAGCATGATCGCAGCCATGGCGCTCCCACAAGGGCGTCACTCGGTCAACGGCGGTGCGGGCAGCGCGAAGTGATCGGCGATGATCCGCAGGGTCAGGGCACCGTCCGCGTTGAAGCCGCCGTCGGCGTCGTAGCCCGGTGTCTCACGGCCCACGATCCCCGCCTCCAGCAGCTCCCGCACCAGCAGGTCGGCCATGCCACCACCGCGCCGGGACTACCGGCGCCCGCCGACGTTGAAGTACGTCTGCTCGAAGCCGCCTCGGCTGTGGGCGAACTGGAAAGGGTGCTCGGCGCAGTGCGCGACGGCGTAGTTCTGCCCGTGGGGACAGGTGCACGGGGGCGTGGAGGCCAGGAACACGGACTCCACGGACTCCGGATCGGCCACGCGGTCCTTGTACCGGTAGCCGGTGAGGTCGCGCGCGAGTTTCCATCCGGTTCCGTGGGCGGCGTGGGTCACCCACACCCAGCCGTCCGAGACGCCCGAGGTCAGGGGAGGCCGGTCGACCTCGGTGAGGATGCCGGAGAGTGTGGGCAGGTCCATGCCCCGGAGGAAGGTGAGATACGTGTCGGCGGGGAGCAGGCTCACCGGGCCGCCACCTCCGCGGAAAGGGGTGGGCTGGGCAGGTGGAAGAAGTCGGCGAGGGTGCGTACGAGCCGGAGTTCGTCGTCGACCGCGTCGGGGCCGATCAGACCGGCCTCCAGCAGCTCGGGGGAGAGGTGGTCGGGGTTGTCACCGACCCGCTGCTGCAGGTCCTCGAAGCTGAAATGGAGGATCAGGCGCCCGTCCCGGTAGTAGGAGAAGGCGGGCGGGAATGACTTCGCGCTGCACGGCTCCCTCTCGAAGACGACCAGTTCCGTGCCGTCGGAGCACAGGCGCAGGTAGTCGACGTCGTCGTAGTCCTCCGCCTCCCAGTCGTGCACGGGGTGCACCGCCCAGGCCCATCCGTCGGCCGCCCCGTGGCAGCGCGGCTCGCGTCGCAGCCGTCGTATGCCGTCGGTGAGCGCGTCGGGGGAGAGGCCGCGGGCGAGGACCACGTTCACCTCGTCGCCGGGATCGACTGCCTGCATCCAGTCCTTCATGCCGAGCACCCTAGGACGGGGCACTGACATTGATGCTGAAACGCAGGTTCCGGTGGCCGTGGCTCGGGCACTGCCTGACGCCCTGCTGGGCTGCCTTGCCGTTGGCAGGGGGCCGGGTAGCGTGCGCCCATGACCGATCGCGCCGAGCAGACCGAACGCCCCGTGCTCTTCCTGGACGTCGACGGCACCCTGCTGCCCCTCGGCGGAACTCGGTCCCCGGCGGCCCCCGTTCAAGACACGCCCAACCCCCTGCTGGCGCGCCTCGATCCCGCGCACGGGCCGCGGCTGCTGGCGCTGCCGTGCGAGCTGATGTGGGCCACGACATGGATGGCGGACGCCAACGAGGTCATCTCCCCGCTGCTCGGCCTGCCACGACTGCCCGTGGTCGAGTTGCCGGAGACGCCGCAGGGCGAGGCGGTCGCCCTGCACCACAAGACGCGGCCGCTCGTCGACACGGCCGCCGGGCGGTCGTTCATCTGGGTCGACGACGAGATCACCGACGTCGATCGCGCCTGGGTCGCCGCGCATCACCCGGGCCGGGCGCTGCTGCACCGTGTCGACGCCGCGGTCGGCCTGACCGAGGGGGACTTCGCCGTGCTGGAGGCGTGGCTGTGGAAGGGCCCCCGGTGAGTCGAGGTCACCGGGGGCCCGTACCGGGTCAGGCGGCCGGAGCCGGGAAGGTCGGGTACTCCACCCCGGAGACGTGCTGGACGACTCGGATGACCTGGCAGGAGTAGCCGAACTCGTTGTCGTACCAGAGGTAGAGGATCGCGTTGTCGCCGTCGACCTTGAGCGCGCCGGCGTCGACGATCGAGGCGTGACGGGAGCCGATGAAGTCGCTGGAGACCGCGTCGGGGGCGCTGATGAAGTCGATCTGGCGGCGCAGCGGCGAGGTCAGCGAGACGTCGCGCAGGTGGTCGAGGACCTCCTCGCGGGTCGCCTCACGGGCGAGCTGCAGGTTGAGGATGGCGATCGAGACGTCCGGCACCGGGACGCGGATCGAGCTGCCGGAGATCTTCGCCTTGAGGTCGGGCAGCGCCTTGGCGACGGCGGAGGCCGCGCCGGTCTCGGTGATGACCATGTTCAGCGGCGCGGAGCGGCCGCGGCGCTCGGACTTGTGGTAGTTGTCCAGCAGGTTCTGGTCGTTGGTGAACGAGTGGACGGTCTCCACGTGCCCGCGCAGCACGCCGTACTCGTCGTCCATGGCCTTCAGCGGCGGCACGATCGCGTTGGTGGTGCAGGACGCGCAGGACAGGACCCGCTCGTCCGGCTTGACCGTGTCGTGGTTGACGCCGTGCACGATGTTCGGCACATCGCCCTTGCCGGGCGCGGTCAGCACGACCTTGTCGATGCCCGGGCGCAGGTGCTGCGACAGGCCCGCGCGGTCGCGCCACTTGCCGGTGTTGTCGATGAGGATGGCGTCCTTGATGCCGTACGTCGTGTAGTCGATCTCGGACGGGTCGCCCGCGTAGATCACCTTGATCGCGTTGCCGTTGGCGATGATCGTGCTGTTCGCCTCGTCGACGGTGATCGTGCCCTGGAACTGGCCGTGGATGGAGTCACGGCGCAGCAGCGAGGCACGCTTGACGATGTCCTGCTCGCCGCCGCCGCGCACCACGATCGCGCGCAGGCGCAGACCGTTGCCGGAGCCCGCCTTCTCGATCAGCAGGCGGGCCACGAGACGGCCGATGCGGCCGAAGCCGTACAGGACGACGTCGCGGCCGTCGCCGCGCTCGATCTTGTTGGCGCCGGTGGCGCCGGCCACGGCCTGCGCGGTGAACTCCTCGACCGTGAGGCCCTGGTCGTCGGCCTTGTAGGTGGCGGCGAGCCGGCCGATGTCGATCTGTGAGGGACCGAGGTCGAGCGTGGTGAGCGCCCGCAGGAACGGCATCGTCTCGGTGACCGAGAGCTCCTCGCCGGCGATCTGCCGGGCGAAGCGGTGCGTCTTGAGGATGCTGACCACCGACTTGTTCACCAGGGAGCGGCTGTGCAGCAGGACGGTCACGTCCTGCTCGCGGTGCAGCTTCCCGATGATCGGGATCATCGACTCCGCGATTTCCTCGCGGTGCTTCCAGTGGGTGAACGAGTCGTCGTTGACAGTCACAGATCCATCTTTCGAGCTAGGTGGCGCTCATATGTAACCACACCATCGTTTTTGATCAAGCGGGGGTGGGTGGCCGCCCTGTCGATATGATCTGACCTACGTAAAATCGGGCGATATGCCTGGAAAGTGATATGCCCTGAAAGGGGCGCCCGCCTCAGCCGGAGTGAGCGATGCCCCGCAAGCGCCCCATGGACGACGGTGACGAGCTGCTGGCCAGACTCGGCTCGCTGACCGCCCAGGCACGGGAGCGCGCGGAACTCCAGCGCAACCAGGTCGAGCTCGCCATCGCCCTGCAGCGCGGCATGCTGCCCCGGGACCTGCCGGTCGCCCCGCGCCTGCGGCTGGCCGTGCGCTACGCACCCGCCTACCACGGTCTCAGCGTCGGCGGCGACTGGTACGACGCGTTCGCCCTGCCCGACGGCGGCATCGGGCTGTCCATCGGTGACGTCCAGGGCCACAACATCGAGGCGGCCGCGTTCATGGGCCAAGTCAGGGTCGGTCTGCGCGCGCTCGCGTCGGTCACCGGCGAGCCCGGCGAACTCCTCGCCCGCACGAACGACCTGCTGCTGTCCCTGGGCAGCGACCTCTTCGCCACCTGCACCTTCATGCGCCTCGACCCGGCCACCGGGGTGCTGGAGAGCGCGCGGGCGGGCCACATACCGTGCGTGTGGGCCACGGCCGACGGCAAGTCCGGCATCGCCGACGACGCGGGCGGGCCGCCGCTCGGCATCCAGGCCGGCACGGAGTACCCGGTGACCCGCTACCGGCTCACCACCGGCGGCGTCTTCGTCCTCGTCACGGACGGTGTGGTCGAAGGCCCCTCCATGCCCCTGGAAGAGGGCCTGGACCAGGTGGTGCGCCTCGCCGGCCTCGCCGCCGTCGCCGGCCTGGAGACCTCCTCCCTCGCCGCCGCCGTCATCGAGGGCGCCGAACGCGTCGGCCACCAGGACGACGCCGCCGTCCTGGTCATCGGCCACGACGGCCACGAAGACCCCCCGTAGACGCCCGACCCCGCCACAGGGCCCTCCAGGTTCCGTCAGAGCGTGCGCGAAAGGTCCCCCATGGAGCGCCCTGGCCCGGTCGGGGTGGGCGAGAGGGTGGTCTGCGGTGTGCCTGGCTCCGTCTTCCGGTCCTCCGGGCCCAGCCAAGACGGCCACCCGGCCCCCGGGCCGCTGCCCCGGCCCCCGTTCCCTGTCCCGGCCCCCGGCCCCTGGCCCCCGGCCCCCGGCCCCTGGCCCCCGGCCCCCGGCTCCCGGGCCTCGGGCTGCTGCCCCGGCCCCCGTTCCCTGTCCCGGCCCCCGTTCCCTGTCCCGGCCCCCGTTCCCTGTCCCGGCCCCCGTTCCCCGGCCCCCGCCGACGGCCCCTCGTCCCCGCCCCGGGCGCCTGGCCCCCGGCCTGCCCCCAGGCCCCTCGGGTTCAGCCATAGGGCCGGACGGGTGGGCTCTCGCCTCGCCGTTGGGGGCGGGGCGGTGTGTGATGGCTGCTGTGGTGGCTACGCGGGATCTGCATCGACCGGCCGTGGCGGTCGTCCAGGTGCTGGCCGTGGCCGGTTGTTACTACGCGGCCGGCCGGCTGGGGCTCATGCGGCAGCTGGTCGTCGAAGGCGCCGTGTTCACCCCGATCTGGCCGCCGACGGGTGTCGCGGTCGCCGCCCTGCTGATCATCGGTCCGCGCTGCTGGCCCGGAATCGCCCTCGGCGCCCTGCTGGTCATCCTGTCGATCACCACGGACCTCACGCCCGCCGTGACCGGCAACCTGATCGGCAACACCCTGGCCCCGGTGTGCGCCTACCTGATGCTGCGCCGCGTCGGCTTCCGTACCGGTCTCAGCCGCCTCAAGGACGGCCTCGCCCTGGTGTTCCTGGGCGCGCTCACGGCCATGCTGATCAGCGCGACGACCGGCGTCGGCCTGCTGGTGCTGACCGACAAGCTGCCCGCCCACGCCTTCTGGCCGGTGTGGCTGGCCTGGTGGGTCGGTGACGCCATGGGCGTCCTGATCGTCACCCCGATGCTGCTCGTCCTCAGCCGCGCCCGCCTGCCCCCGCACCCCTCCCGCTGGCGCTGGCAGGAGGCGCTGGCGCTGATCCTGAGCGCCGGCGTCCTGGTGCCGGTGGCCACGCACTACGACGTCAGCGTGCTGTTCCTGGTCTACCCGCTGCTGATCTGGGCCGCCCTGCGCTTCCAGCTCGCCGGCACCATGCTGTGCGCCCTGTTCGCCTCGGTCATGGCCACGGTCGCGGCGACGGACCGCACCGGCCCCTTCGCCGAACTGACCCGCATCGAGGTGATGCTGAAGCTCCAGGCGTTCAACGGCGCGATGGCCCTGACGGCGCTGTTGCTGTCGGCGGTGATCACCGAGCAGCGCAACACCAGACGCTCGGTCGAGAACGCATGCCAGGAACTCGTCGAGGTCCTCGAACACCTCACGGCCGGGGAGCCCCCGCCGCCCGCCCGGAACCTGCACCCACGAACGGCGACCGACACGAACACGAACCCGAGCCAGGGCGACACACCTTGGCCGTGACGTCCGGCGGCGCCCCGAGTGGTGCCGGTCCCGGGCCGGGCGTACGGTCGAACGGTGGACCGGCGGCGCACGCCGCCGGCTCCCGTGGGACCCGTGATGAGCAGCAGTCCGCGACCGGCATCGGCACCCGCCACGCCCGCCCCGCAGACCGGCGGCGGTGGCGGCAGTCCGATGGCGCTGCTGGTGATCGCGTCCTGCCAGCTGATGGTGGTCCTGGACATCACGATCGTGAACATCGCGCTGCCGCACATCCAGCGCTCCCTGGACTTCTCCACCACCAGCCTGTCATGGGTGGTCAGCGCCTACACCCTCACCTTCGGCGGCCTGCTGCTGCTCGGCGGCCGGGCCGGCGACATCCTGGGCCGCCGGCGGGTCTTCGTCGCGGGCGTCCTGCTGTTCGTGGCCGCCTCCCTGCTCGGCGGACTCGCCCAGAACGCCGGACAACTCCTCGCCGCCCGCGCCCTCCAGGGCGTCGGCGGCGCCATCGCCTCCCCGACCTCGCTCGCGCTGATCAGCACCACGTTCCGGGAGGGCCCGGAACGCAACCGTGCCTTCGGGGTGTTCGCGGCGGTGTCGGCGGGCGGCGGAGCGATCGGCCTGCTCGCCGGCGGAATGCTGGTCGAGTGGCTGAACTGGCGCTGGGTGCTCTTCGTCAACGTCCCCATCGGCCTGCTCATCGCCCTCGCGGCACCCCGCTGGATCCGCGAGTCCGAACGCCACCCGGGCCACTTCGACCTGATCGGCGCGTTCACCTCGACGGCGGGCATGGTGATGCTGGTCTACGGCTTCATCCGGGCCGCCCAGGACGGCTGGCGCGACCCGCTGACGCTGGCCTCGTTCGGCGGCGCGCTGATCGTCCTGGCCACGTTCGTACTGATCGAACGCCGCTCCCGGCAGCCGATCACCCCGCTGCACATGTTCGCCGATCGCAACCGCGCGGGCACCTACGCCATCATGCTGTGCCTGGCCGCGGCCATGTTCGGCATGTTCTTCTTCCTGACCCTGTTCGTGCAGGGCGTCCTGGGCTTCAGCCCGCTCCAGGCCGGCTTCGCGTTCCTCCCCGTGAGCGCCGTGATCGCGGTCGCCGCCGGACTGACGTCGCGGTTCCTGCCGGTGTACGGGCCCAAGCCGTTCATGGTGGTGGGGGCGGTGCTGGCGGCCGCGGGCCTGGCCTGGCTGACCCTGACGGACGTGCACTCCACCTACGCGGGCAGCATCCTCGGCCCGATGCTGGTGTTCAGCTTCGGGATGGGCATGCAGTTCGTCTCCCTGACGCTCATGGCGCTGTCCAACGTGCCCGTCCACGAGTCCGGGGCGGCCTCCGGCCTGCTCAACGCCACCCAACAGGTGGGCGGTTCCCTCGGCCTGTCCATCCTGGTCACCGTCTTCGGCACGGCGAGCAACCGCGAGGCCGAGCGGCAGATCCCGGACTTCCTCTCCCGGGCCGACCCCGCGCAGCGAGCGCGCTTCGAACGCACCGGGGACCTTCCGGCTCCCTGGTCCGACGAGATCCTCGCGGCCGGCGTCTCGGCGGCCTTCGTCACCGCGGCGATCATGGCGGCGACGGCCGCGCTCATCGCCCTCGCCGTGATCCAGGTGCGCGCCTCCGACCTGGAGCGGCTCAAGGGCGGGACGGCTACCGGCTGAGCGGGCAGTCGTAGGTGAAGCGGACGTCCGCGGTGGCGTGGGAGGGGGAGAGCATCCGCAGTTCCGCCACGGCCGCGTACCGCCCCTCGCCCTCGAACGACCACAGCAGCCGCAGCTGCGCGGAGCGCTGACCCTCGTCGACGGCCGTGTGCAGTACGGCGGATGAGGTGCCGTCATTGCGCACCCAGCGGTAGGCGAGCGTGCCGCCCCGGCCGTTCGTCCCGACGACGGCCACCACCTCGGCGTTCGAGTCGCACCCCACCGTCTCCGGCACGACCGTCACCGTGACCTCGCGCACGGACAGCGGCGCCGCCGTCTGCTGCCGCCACAGCACGAACAGGACGGCGGCGATCAGCACCAGGACGGGCAGGGCGTGCCGGCGCAGACGGCCGAGGGACCGGGCCGGGCTCGGCGGCGCGGCGACCCGCGCCACCGGGACACGGTCGGCGAGGGCGGCCGTGACCCCCGGGCCGAAGCGCAGGACGGTCGGGGCGGCCGAGGTGTCCGTCAGCGTGGGGCCGGGCTCTGGCCGCTGGATCCAGTGGCTGCCGAGCACGGTGGCGCTGTACTGGTCGTCGTCACCGGGCCGGCGGTCGTGGGGCGCGCTCATGTCAGCACACACCTCCGGGTCAGCAGCTGCTGCGACGCGCCGCCGTCGGCGGAGGCCGGGCTGGTCGTGGCCTGCACCGTCCAGTAGCAGCCGAGCGTCCGGAAGGAGTGCTCGACGGTGATCGTGTACCGGTCGGCACCACTGCGCTCGTACGACACCGGCGCGCCGTCCGCGGTCCCGGGCCGTCCGGCGGTGTTCCCCGAGAACCAGCCGACGGTCAGGGTGACCGGGCCGGTGCCGTCGGTGATGACGGTGATGGTCGCGGTGGCCGTGTCGGGGCCGGTCTGCCGGAAGTCGGACACCGCGATGTCCTTGACGGAGGGAGGCGTGGGCGGAGGGGAGGTGTCCTCCGACGGGCTCGGTGGGGCCGTCGGCGGGGTGGCCGGCGTGGTGGTGCCGGTGTTCCCCGTAGGAGTGACCGTGGCGGTGACGGAGGCGGGCCCAGACGTCGCCGCGTCGGTCGGCGTGGAGGTGCCGGTGGCCGTCTGGGTCGTGCTCGGGCCCGCGGTCGGGGTCCCGGACGTCGTCGTCGGCGACGGCGGGTCCGTCGCCCCGTTAGCCGACGGCGAGGCCGCGGCGGAGCCCGGCGCGGCGCTCGTCGTGGCCAGCGCCTGCGCCTGCGCGGCCTCCCCGGTGTTCTCCGCGGAGCCCCGGCCGATGCCCTGGGCCAGCAGGATCGCCAGGAGCACGGCCACGACCGACACGGCGAGCCCCGGCCCCGTGGGCCACCAGGCGCGCCACCCTTCGCGCCCCGAACCCCGGCCGAGCACGGTGTGCGCCCGGTCGGCCGGAGGGCGGGGCGGCGTCCCGTCGCCGAGCGGACGCGGTGCCAGCAGCAGCGCCACCAGCGCCGCCAGCCGGCGGCGGCCCCGCGCCTCCCAGTCGTCGCCGTAGCGGGCCAGGGCGACCGCCTCCAGGTCCGCGACGAACGCCGCGGCGTCCAGCGGCCGTTCGTCGGCCGCCTTGGCCATCCCGCGCAGCACCAGCGGTCGTACCGCCTCGGGCAGGTCCGCGACCGGGACGGGCTGCTCCAGGTGCTGCAGCGCCAGCTCGGCCAGGTTGCCACCGGGGTACGGCTTGTGGCCGGTGAGGCACTCGAAGAACGTGGCGGTGGCCGCGTACACGTCGCCGGCGGGGGAGGCCGGTGCCCCGGTCCACTGCTCCGGCGCCATGTAGGCGGGCGTGCCCGCGATGCCGGCGCTGATCCCGGCGTCCACCGCGATCCCGAAGTCGACCAGCTTGGACAGGCCCTCCGGGGTGACCAGGACGTTCTCCGGCTTGTAGTCGCGGTGGACCACACCGACCCGGTGCGCGTCGGCCAGGCCGAGCAGCGAGCCCTTGAGGACGGTCAGCGCGGCCTCGGGCGCCAGCGGACCCCGACCGGTCAGCAGCATCCGCAGCGAGACCCCGTCCACCAGCTCCATCACGATGGCGGCGCCCCGGTCGGCCTCCACGTACTCGTAGAAACCGGCCACGTACGGGCTGGTCAGCCCGCCGAGCAGCTCGGCCTCGGCGCGGAAGCCGTGCACGAAGTCCGGCCGGGTGCGCAGCGACTCACCGAGGTACTTCACGGCGACCGGCACCCCGGTCTGCTCGTGCACGGCGAGCACCACTCGCCCACTGGCCCCGGAACCGAGTTCCAACGACTCGGTGTACCCGGGTACCGTCCATGCGCTCATCGCCCACTCCTTGCCGTGGCCCACGGGGACGAAGACACGTTTTCGGCCACGTCGGTTGCGGTCGCCCGGCAACCGGCGCCCCGGGCTACTTACTCGTCGGTACACAAGTCTTGACGGCGCACGCCACGGCCGAGATCCTCATCGCGTCATCTTGCGCAGGTCATGACAATATTACGGGCTCCCGCAGACCCGGCCGTCGACCGCGCCTTCCCGCCGACCGAGGGACGTGGCCCGTGACCAAGGCTCGACTCCCGTACCGCAGACGCAGAGACGTCACCGTCGTGTCGCTGCTCCTCCTCGTCCTGGCCATGGCCCTCGGTCCCGCGCCGAGTTCCGCGGCAGGCACCGACTGGTGGACCCCCACCGCCCGGCCCGCGCCGGACTCCCGGATCGACGTCACCGGTGAGCCGTTCACCGGCACGAACGCCGCCGGCGAGGTCCGCGGCTTCGTCGACGCGCACAACCACCTGTTCTCCAACGAGGCGTTCGGCGGCCGGCTCATCTGCGGCAAGCCGTTCTCCGAGGCGGGCGTCGCCGACGCCCTCAAGGACTGCCCCGAGCACTACCCCGACGGCACGCTCGCGATCTTCGACTACATCACCCACGGCGGCGACGGCCGGCACGACCCGGTGGGCTGGCCGACGTTCAAGGACTGGCCGGCGTACGACTCCATGACCCACCAGGCCAACTACTACGCCTGGATCGAACGCGCCTGGCGCGGCGGCCAGCGGGTCCTCGTCAACGACCTCGTCACCAACGGCATGATCTGCTCGGTCTACTTCTTCAAGGATCGCGGCTGCGACGAGATGACGTCGATCCGGCTGCAGGCCAAACTGACGTACGACATGCAGGCGTTCATCGACAGGATGTACGGCGGCACCGGCAAGGGCTGGTTCCGCATCGTCACCGACAGCGCGCAGGCCCGCGAGGTCATCCGGCAGGGCAAGCTGGCGGTCGTGCTCGGCGTGGAGACCTCGGAGCCGTTCGGCTGCAAGCAGATCCTGGACATCCCGCAGTGCAGCAGGGCGGACATCGACAAGGGACTCGACGAGCTGTACGCACTGGGCGTGCGCAGCATGTTCCTGTGCCACAAGTTCGACAACGCCCTGTGCGGGGTCCGCTTCGACGAGCACGGCCTCGGCACCGCGATCAACATCGGTCAGTTCCTGTCGACCGGCACCTTCTGGAAGACGGAGAAGTGCACCGGCCCGCAGAAGGACAACCCCATCGGCGGCGTGGCGGCCCACGAGGCGGAGGAGCAGCTCCCGGACGGCGTGGAGGTCCCCGACTACGACGACAACGCCCAGTGCAACGTGCGCGGCCTCACCGACCTCGGCGAATACGCCCTGCGCGGCATGATGAAACGCAAGATGATGGTCGAGATCGACCACATGAGCGTCAAGGCCACCGGCCGCGTCCTCGACATCCTGGAGGCCGAGTCCTACCCCGGCGTGCTCTCCTCGCACAGCTGGATGGACCTCAACTGGACCGAACGCGTCTACTCCCTCGGCGGCTTCATCGCCCAGTACATGCACGGCTCCGAGGGCTTCGCCGCCGAGGCGCGGCGCACGGACGCGCTCCGCGACAAGTACGGCGTGGGCTACGGCTACGGCACCGACTTCAACGGCATCGGCGACCACCCCGCCCCGCGCGGCGCGAACACCGCCAACCCGGTGACGTACCCCTTCCGCAGCGCCGACGGCGGCTCCCTCATCGACCGGCAGACCACCGGACAGCGCACCTGGGACCTCAACACCGACGGTGCCGCCCACGCCGGTCTGATCCCCGACTGGATCGAGGACATCCGGCTCGTCGGCGGCCAGGGCGTGGTCGACGACCTCCTGCGCGGCGCCGAGTCCTACCTCGACACCTGGGGCGGCACGGAAGGGCACCAGTCCGGCGTCAACCTCGCCAAGGGCGCGGCGGCGACCGCCAGTTCCTCCGAGTGGAATCCGTTCACCAGCTACGCACCCGGCCGGGCCGTCGACGGCGACCGGGGCACCCGCTGGGCGAGCGACTGGAGCGACGAGCAGTGGCTGCGCATCGACCTGGGTGCCACCCACCGGGTCGGCCGCGTCACCCTCGACTGGGAGCGCGCGTACGGCAAGGCGTACCGCATCGACCTCTCCACCGACGGCACGACCTGGCACACCGTCTGGTCCACCACCACCGGCGACGGCGGCCTGGACACAGCCCGCTTCACCGGCACCCCGGCCCGCCACATCCGCGTCCACGGCGTACAACGCGGCACCGAATGGGGCTACTCGCTCCACGAGGTGACCGTCCACAGCGGCTGATCACCACCCGCGGCCCGGCCCTCCCGCGCCGACGGTGCGGGAGGGCCGGGCCGACGCGCCTACGGTGCGGGAGGGCCGGGCCGACGCGCCTACGGCAGCTTCACGAACGGCGACAGGAAGGCCCGCGCGCCCGGAGTGTCCAGGCGGTAGGTGACGTTCGTGGCGTAGCAGGGCGAGTCACCGGTGACGGTCGTCGACGCCAGGATCCGTTCGCCGTCGATCACCGCGAAGTTGGGGCCGCCCGAATCGCCGTAGCAGGCACCGCCGTTGCCCTGGGGCGCGGTCATCGCCAGGCGCACCCAGGCGTCGTTGAGGGCGTCGAAGCCCACGGGCGCCTTCAGCCGCACGCCACCGCCCGGGTGGGTCTGGCCGCCCGGGCCGTTCACCGCCTCCTGGGTGCCGTACCCCGCGACGAACCACTCGGTCGAGTTCAGCTGCCGCGACCCCATGGCGCCCAGCTGGTTCGCGGCCGGCAGGGCGGCCGGGGTGAAGGACCAGCGGGCCGCGACCTTCCGCGCGGGCAGCTCGATCACCGAGATGTCGCGGGTGTCCGAGGCGGGACCCGGGTACCCGGGGTGGTTGTGCGCCGTGCCCTCGACGGCGACGGCCCGCGCCTGGGCGGCGGGGTCCCCGGGGTACTTCAGCGCGGCGGCGTCCAGCCCGGCCTGCACGTCCTGGTCGAGCGAGACGTGGAAGCGGACGTTGTCCGGCCAGTCCGTGGTGCAGTGGGCCGCCGTCAGAAACGTGTCGGCGTCGATCATCGTGCCCGAGCAGACCCAGTCGACCCGGTCCGGGGTCGCCGGATCGTTGTCGTTGTCCCAGGTCGCGACCAGCGCGCCGACCTCGGTGCGTTCGGGCGCGGGCGTCGCGTTGTAGGAGTTGATCGCGGACGAGGGCAGCGCGGCGGCGAGCACGGCCGCGCAGGCTGCTGCGGTGACGGCGGTGGCGCGTACGGCAGTCAAGAAGAACCCCTTCTACGGGTGATGGGGACAGGTGTTCCCCTGTGGGAGGCGAGGGGCATTGAATCCCCCGGAGACGGTGATCCACAAGAGCCGGTTCGCCGACGCTCGTACGGTGTCGTGGCCGTGCTCCATGGGTACTCGGGCCCGGTGGTGGCCGTGGGGGCCGCCACGGCGAACGGAGTGCTCATGGCGCACAGTGGTGAGGGCTCGACACTGCCCCGCGGTGGCACGACGCCGGACCTGCGGCTGGCGACCGACACCCCCGCGCGCATGCCGTCCACCGATCCGGACCCCCTGCCCGCGTCCCCGGGGCAGGGCGGCCGGGGCGGCCTTCCGGGCGACCGCACCCAGGCCATCCTGGAGGCGGCCAAACAGGTGGGGAGCCTGCTCAAGCGTCACGGCCACCGGTTCGCGGTGGCCGGCAGCGTCGCCGTCTACGCCCACGGCGGCAACAACAATCTCCGCCACGACGCCGACTTCTGCGTGCTCCGCGAGGACGCCGACGCCGTGACCGGCACGCTGCGCGAGGCCGGCCTCGACGTCCGGGTGCCCCCGGAGGACTGGCTGGTGAAGACCTCCTGCTTCGGCCAGGACATCGACCTCATCTTCGAACTGGCCCACCACCCGGTCACCGCCGAACTGCTCGCCCGGGCCCAGGAGCTGCCCGTCGACTCGGTGCACATGCCCGTGCTCGCCCCGACCGACCTGCTGTGGAGCCTGCTGGCCGCGTTCTCCGAGCACCACTGCGACTTCGGCGCGGCCCTGCCCGTCGCCCGGGTGCTGCGGGAGAAGGTCGACTGGGACGACGTACGGCAGCGATGCGGCCAGGAGCCGATGCCGGCCGCCTTCCTCTTCCTCCTCGAACGGCTGAACATCATCGCCCCGACCAAGGAGCCGTCATGACCGGCCACGGCACCCGGCACCCGCGAGGCGCCCCCACCGCCGGCAACCTCGACTACCGCGCCGCCCGGCTCGGCGACCGGCTGGCCGAGGGCCCGCTCGGTGAACTCGGCGTACGCATCGACGTCCACGGCGACGCGGTGCTGTTGTCGGGCACCGTGCCCACCACCCAGTGCCGCGACGCCCTGCTGACCCTGGCCCACGACGAACTCGCGGGCGTCGCCGTCCACAGCGACATCGCCGTCGCGGACGTCAGCGCCCCCGACCACGCGGAGGAACTCCCGTGATCCGGGTCGCGGCCGTCGGCGACATCCACATGGGCCCCGACAGCCAGGGCCTGCTGCGCCCGTCGTTCGACACCCTCGGGGACGTCGCCGACCTCCTGCTACTGGCCGGCGACCTCACCCGCCACGGCAGCCGGGCGGAGGCCGAGGTGGTCGCCCGCGAGATCAAGGACCTGCCGGTGCCCGTCGTCGCGGTCCTCGGCAACCACGACCACCACGAGGGACGCCCCGACGAGGTCACCGCCGTGCTGACCGAGGCCGGAGCACAGGTCCTGGAGGGGGACGCCACGGTGGTGACCTGCGAGGGCGGCGCCCGGGTCGGCGTGGCCGGGACCAAGGGCTTCGGTGGCGGCTTCGTGGGGCGCTGCGCCGGCGAGTTCGGCGAGCCGGTCATGAAGGAGTTCGTGGCCTACTCCCGCCGCCGAGCCGACGGCCTGCGCGACGCCCTGGAGGACCTGGAGGAGCAGGGCTGCGACCTGCGCATCGCGCTCACGCACTTCTCGCCCGTCGCGGACACCCTGGCCGGCGAACCGCTGGAGATCTACCCCTTCCTCGGCAGTTATCTGCTGGCCGAGGCCATCGACACGGCGGGCGCCGACCTCGCCGTGCACGGCCACGCCCACCTGGGGACCGAGCACGGCATGACCACCGGCGGAGTGAAGGTGCGCAACGTCGCCCAGCCGGTGATCGGCCGGGCGTTCCACGTCTACCACCTGCGGGCCGACGGCTCCGCCCACTGACCCCGCCCGCTCTCACCGCGCCCCGGCGCCCGGCCGGTCGACGACCCGGAACGTGGCCGGGCCCAGCGTGAGCACCCCGTCGGACAGCGGTGCGCACCGCACCCCGCCCCTGCCCCGCAGGGCGCGCTGCGCGCCCGGCCCGATGACGGCGTCCATCCACGCGCACGGCCGGGCCGCGCGCCGGACCGCCAGGACGACGGGCCCGGTGCCGCAGTCCAGGAGGACCGTGCGGCCGACGTAGGCGTCGATGTCGATGCCCCGCAGCAGCACGTTGCGCCGTGTGTGCCGCAGGTCCACGTCCGGGTCCAGGTCCGTCGGCAGGTTCTCCGCCGCCATCACGGTGACGGACGCGTCCCGGTGGGCGGCCTGCCCGAAGTAGCGGTCGCCGACCAGACCGAGGCCGCGACGGACCTCCACCCGCGCCACGCGTTCGTCGTCCGGCCCCGCCGCCGGCCCGTCCGCCGGCCGCCCCGCGTACCGGTGCGCCGCCGAGACGAGCAGCTGCACGACCTCCACCTGTGTCATGGCGCCAGCCTAGGCGGGCCGGTCAGGCCCGCGCATGCGGCGGCGGTCCTCCTCGTCCCACTTCGTGGTGTCACGTGGTTCGGTGTACGGCTCGGCGTCCGGCGGCAGGCCCCCGGCGATGGCCCGCTGGCGCGCGGTCTCCGCGTCGAACTCCAGCCCCAGCAGGATCGCGATGTTGCTGATCCACAGCCACACCAGGAACACGATGACGCCCGCCATCGTCCCGTACGTCTTGTTGTACGAGCCGAAGTTGGCCACGTAGAACGCGAACCCGGCGGAGGCCGCCAGCCAGATCAGCAGGGCCAGGAGACTGCCGGGGGTGATCCAGCGGAAGCCCCTGACCCTGGCGTTGGGCGTCGCCCAGTACAGGATCGCGATCATGATGGTGACCAGCACGACCAGCACCGGCCACTTGGCGATCGACCAGACGGTGAGCGCGGTGTCGCCGAGGCCGAGCGCGGTACCGGCCTGACGGGCGATACCGCCGGTGAACACCACGATCAGCGCGCTGACGACCGCCAGCACCATCAGGACCACGGTCACCGCGACCCGGACGGGCAGCACCTTCCACACCGGCCGCCCCTCCGGCATGTCGTAGACGGCGTTCGCGGAGCGGATGAACGCCGCCACATACCCGGACGCCGACCACACCGCCAGCACCACGCCGACGATCGCCATGATGGAGCCGATGCCGGCGTTGCCCTGCAACTGCTCCACGGCCCGGGTGAGGATGTCCTGCGCCGCGCCGGGGGTGAGCTCCCGCAGGTTCTCCAGCACCCTGTCCGTGGTCGACCTGCCGGTGAGGCCGAGGACCGAGACCAGCACCAGCAGCGCCGGGAACAGCGACAGCACGCCGTAGTACGTCAGCGCCGCCGCGCGGTCGGTCAGCTCGTCGTCCTTGAACTCCCGCAGGGTTCCCTTGAACACCTTGGTCCAGGACTGCCTGGACAGCTGGGTCGGCTTGTCGGGTGCCGCCCTCTCGACGTCCTCGCCGGGACCGTACCGGTCGCCGGTGTCTGCCGCGGGACGTTCCCGGACGTGTTCGTCCTGGTCGTCCCGGTGTCGGATTCTGGGTAGCCGGGCCATGCGGGCCGGGTAACCCCCGCGGTCGGTCTCACGCATACCACCGCACGGCCGGGGGACGGTCACCCGTCCGTATGCTGTCGGCCATGGTGACCTTGGAACGGCTGCGGGCCGACCACGCCGCCGCCCTGCTGGCCTTCGAGCGTGCGAACCGCGCCTACTTCGCCCGGTCGGTCCCGGACCGCGGCGACGCGTACTTCGCGGAGTTCGCCGCACGCCATCGGGCCCTGCTCGCGGAGCAGGACGCCGGTGTCTGCCACTTCCACGTCGTCCTGGACGACCGGGGCGGGCTGGTCGGCCGGGTCAACCTCGTGGACGTCGAGGACGGCACCGCCGAACTGGGCTACCGGATCGCGCAGCGCGCCGCGGGACGCGGGACGGCGACCGCCGCGGTGCGGGACGTGTGCCGCCTCGCCGTCACCGAGTACCGGCTCTCCGCCCTCACCGCCGTCACCACCCACGACAACACCGCCTCCAGGACCGTGCTGGAACGCACCGGGTTCGGGCCCGTCGCGGACATCACTCTCGACGGGCGCCCCGGAACCCGCTACCGACGCCGCCTCCTCACGCCGGGTTCGCCAGCATCGTCAGAAGCATGACGGTCGGCTCCGTGGCCCGGACCGTGTGCGGCAGCCGGGCGGGCAGCCGGACCCAACTCCCTGGCGTCGCCTCGGTCTTCTCCTCCCCGAGGACCAGATCGAGACGGCCCCGGACGACCTGGATGACGACCGGCAGGGCGGAGGTGTGCTCGGTCAGCTCCTCGCCGGCGGCGAACGCGAAGCCGACCACGCGCAGCCGGTCGTCGCGGTACAGGACACGGCTGAGGGTGCCGTCCTCGGGCAGGGGCAGTTCGGCGGACAGATCGGTGATGACGGTGGCGGTCATGCCGGGTTCTCCTTGTTCTCCGTGCTTCCTGGGCGGCCGATCAGGCTGATCGCGCCCAGATGGGCCTGGTGGCGGCGGAAGACGCGGCGCATCCGCGTGACGCGCCGCCCGGCCACCGGATCCCGCAGCGCCCGGCCGACGATGCCGAGGGCGCCGGCCAGCCCCTCGTCGGCGACCAGTCGGCGCGGTTCGAGCAGCGCCATGGGCGCCGTACGGCGGGCGGTGAGGGTGAAGCCCTCGTCGGTGAGCAGTGCGCTCCAGTCGCCCGGGGTCAGCGGCCGGGCGCCGACATGGATGGCGCCGGCGAGGTCGGCGGCGATCTGCTCGGCGAGCGCCGGGTCGATGTCGTCGGGCAGCAGGCACAGTTCGTGGATGCCGTACCGGCCGCCCGGGCCGGCCAGCAGCCGCCGGGCCTCCCGTACGACACGGCGCTTCGCGGCATACGGCTGCATGGTCAGCATCGCCTCGCCGTACACGACGCTGCCGCAGCCGTCCGGGAGACCGGTGTCGGCGGCGTCCGCGCGCACCGCCCGGACCTCGGTCGTGGTGGAGGCGGTGAGCGTGCTCAGGGCGGCCACCGCGGCGGCGTCCCGGTCCACGGCGATATAGCGGGCCGGGACCCGCTCCAGCGTCAGCCGGGCCGTCGCCCCCAGCCCGGCGGCCAGCTCCACCACCCGGTCCTCGGGGCCGACGGCCAGCTCGTCGAGCATCCAGCGGGTCAGCTCCACGCCCCCGGGCCGCAGGACGCGCTTGCCCAAGCGGGCGAGCAGCCAGTGGCCGGGCAGACGGGCGGCGTCCAGGCCCTCGCCGGGGACGGCCGAGGTCCGTTGGAGCGGCTCGTCGTGGTCCGTTCTCGCCATGGGATGCCTCGCTCTCCGCCCGTGCTACTTAGGCGACCCTAATTTCGCCGTCCGGCGGGTACGAGGGCCGAACGTCCCGACCGGCCGGGCCGGTGGCCCCGTCACAGCAGGCCCGTCCAGTACGTCCAGAAACGGGTGAGGACGAGGACGACGATCAGGCCGTACCAGGCGGCCAGGAACAACCAGTGCGACTCCAGCACCAGCGCCAGGACGCCACGGGCGCGCACCGGCACCGGGAGCACACCGTGCCGGAGGTTGTGCAGGGTGACGTACCAGAACAGCGCGATGGTGACGACCCAGACGACGGCGCAGTACGGGCACAGCCGGCCCAGCTCGTACAGCGACTGGTGGATCAGCCAGTGGGAGAGGACGACCCCGCCCAGCGCCCCGGCGTTCAGCCCCAGCCACACCGCCCGGTGCAGCCGCGACCCGGTGAGCACGGCCACGCCGAGGGTGACGACGACGGCGAAGACCGTGATGCCGAGCAGTGCGTTCGGGAAGCCCAGCAGACTGCCCTGCGGGCCGGCCGTGGCCGCGCCGCAGCTCACCACCGGACTGATGTCGCAGGCCGGCCGGAAGCCGGGGTCCTCCAGGGCGTGCCAGCCGTCGACGGCGAGCCGGAAGGAGGCCAGCCAGCCGACGCCGCCGGCCACCGTCAGCAGCGCCCCCATGCGCCGACCGGATCCCGCGCCCGCCGGGGCGATCTCCGAGATGTTCACGGGCACCGTTTCCAAGACCGGCGCCTACCCGAACAGATCCGTGCTGAGGTACCGCTCCCCGGTGTCCGGCAGCACCACGACGACCAGCGCGCCCTGGTGCCGCGGATGCCGGGCGAGCGTGCGGGCGGCGTGCAGCGCGGCCCCGCCCGAGACCCCGACGAGGATGCCCTCGCTGCGGGCCAGCCGGCGGGCCTCCGCCTGCGCCTGGGCCAGCGACGTCCGGTGGACGGCGTCGTACGCCGAGACGTCCAGGACGGCCGGGACGAAGCCCGCGCCGATGCCCTGGATACGGTGCGGGCCGGGGGAGCCGCCGGACAGGACCGCCGACTCCGCCGGCTCCACGGCCACCACGGTGACCTCCGGCTTCTTCTCCTTCAGCACCTGGCCGACACCCGTGACGGTGCCGCCGGTGCCGACCCCGGCCACCAGGACGTCGATCGTGCCGGCCGTGTCCTGCCAGATCTCCTGGGCGGTGGTGCGGCGATGGGCGTCGGGGTTGGCCGGGTTGCCGAACTGCTGCGGCATGAACCAGCCGTGACGCTCCGCCAGCTCCGTGGCCCGCGCCACCGCTCCGGACATGCCCTCGGCGGCCGGAGTCAGCACCAGCTCCGCGCCGTACGCGCCCAGCAGGGCCCGGCGCTCCACGCTCATGCTCTCGGGCATGGTGAAGGTGACGTCATAGCCCTTGGCGGCGGCCACCATCGCCAGCCCGATGCCGGTGTTGCCGCTGGTCGGCTCCACGATCCGGCGGCCCGGGCGGAGCTCCCCGGTGCTCTCGGCGTCCTCGATCATGGCGAGGGCGATCCGGTCCTTGACGCTGCCGCCGGGATTGGCGGACTCCAGCTTGGCGACCAGACGCACCGGCAGGTCCCCGCCGTAGCGGCGCAGGGCCACCAGCGGAGTGCGGCCGATCAGCGCCGTGACGGACGGGTGGATCGAGGGCTGGGGTGCTCTCACGGGAGTACTTCCTTCGGTTCTTCGACAGATGCCGGGGCTTCGACAAGCGCCGGGGCTTCAACCGGTGCCGGTTCCACGGCCGGTGCCGGTTCCACGACCGGCGCCGGGGCGCCGCCGCGTGGGCGGGTGACCACCTCCGGCGGCGCGGCACGGACGCTGGAGTGGGCGGGGACGTCGCGCAGCACGAGCGCGTGCGCGCCGACCACCGAGTCGTGACCGACGCTCACCGGGCCCAGGACACTGGCCCCGACACCGAGCACGACCCGGTCGCCGACGACCGGATGGCGCCGGGAGCCCGGGGTGTCCGCCCACCACCCCGTGCCGCCCAGGGTGACCCGGTGGTACAGCATCACGTCGTCGCCCAGGACAGCGGTCTCACCGATCACCACCCCCATGCCGTGGTCGATGAAGCAGCGCCGCCCGATGACCGCGCCGGGATGGATCTCGATGCCGGTGAGTCCACGCGACAGCTGGGAGATCAGCCGCGGCAGCAGCGGCACGCCCAGCCGGTGCACCCGGTGGGCGACCCGGTGCGCCCAGATCGCCCACAGCCCCGGATAGAGCAGGACCTCGACGACATGCGGACCGTGCAGCGCCGGGTCCTTGCGGCAGGCCGTCCGGAGATCTTCGAGGAGCATGGGGCGTCTTTCTCCGGAGATGTCTCCGGCGATTTCTCCGGGAATGCCTCCGAGGATTTCTCCGGCGCGCGCCGGTCTCGGCTGTCCCGGTCGTCCGGGTGGGGTTGGGGGCCGTGGTCCATGGGGCGGGACGCTAGACCGGCCGGGAGCGGTGGCGCCTGGGCCGTACGTCCCCGTTCCGGCGGCCATCGGGCCCTGCGGGACGCCATGATCCGGGGCCCCAGGAGCGGTGCGGTCAGGACCGTACGGCCCAGGCGCCGACGCCCGCGGCCCGGTGATGCTGGCCCCTGACCGGCGGGGAGCGACACGGACAGCCGCAGCCCGCTGTCCGGCCGTCTCCTCCCGCATCGACGGCCGCAGTGGGCACGGTGTGCTCCCCGCCCGGTCGGCGCCCGGCCCCGGCGGCCGGGGCACCCGCACCGCGCCGGTCCTCACGACCGGCCCCGAACGAACCGCTGGAGACACCCCCTTGAGTGCTCTCACGCTCGCCTCGGCCGCGCAGGACGCCACCGCCCTCGCCGACGCCGAGGCCCACCACGCCCGCCTGGCGGGGGAGCTGGCCGGGCGCGTCGCCCTGCTGCTCACCGCGGCCGACCGCGACCCGCGCGCCGCCGAGTCCCTCAGGGCCGGCCTCGTGGCCTTCTGCGACCGCGAACTCCTGCCGCACACCGCCCTGGAGGAGTCGGTCCTCTACCCGGCCGCGCACCGCATCCCCGCCGCCCGGCTGCTGGTCGAGGGCCTGATCGGGGAGCACCGCTGCCTGACCGCCCTCACCGACGCCCTGCGCTCCGCGTCCGGCCCGGCCGCCGCGGCGGCCGACGCACGGGCCCTGCAAGTGCTCTACGAGGAACACGCGGCCAAGGAGAACGGCCTGCTGCTGTCCCTCCTCGCCATGACCCCCGACATCTCCCTGGCCGCCCTGCTCACCGAGCTGGACGACCGGCTCACCGCCACCGCCCCCGAGAACGACGAAGAGGAAGCGAACATGACGAACCAGGAATCCGAGCGAACCGGCTGCGGCGGAGCATGCGGCTGCGGCGGCGCCGACGACACGGCCGTACCCGAGCTGGACGTACGTGAGGTGCCCCACGCCCTGCGCCACGCCACCGTGTTCGGCGCCCTGGAGGCCGTACCGACGGGCAGCGCGATGGTGCTCGTCGCCCCGCACGACCCGCTGCCGCTGCTCGCCCAGATCGAGGACCGCAGCCCCGGCGCGTTCGCGGTCGAGTACCTGCAGCGCGGCCCCGAGACCTGGCGGCTGCGGCTCAGCCACCGCTGACCGGGACCCGCCCCCCAGCCCACCGGCTCACACCGAAGGAAGACACGTCATGAATGGTGCGCCCCGCCGGAGCGCCGCCCTGCTCGCCACCGTGGGCGCCGTCCTGATGGCCGCCGGGCCCGTCATGGTCGTCCGCGGCCGCGGCGGCCGCAAGGAGATCCACGGCGAACTCGCCGCGCAGCGGATCACCTTCCCGCGCAGCGGACTGCCCGCCCAGCTCGCCCAGCACGCCGGGTGCCCCGTGGAGACCGGCCCGCAGGCCCACGCCTACGCCGAGCTGATCAAGGATCACCTGGTCCACGCCACGGGCGGCCGTACGTACGCCGAGATCACCGAGGAACTCCAGGCGAGCGGCGGCGACGACGAGAAGCTGGCCAAGCTGCGCCAGACCGCCTTCATGGGCGAGACCCTGCGCGGCTCCTTGCTCTCCGCCTACCAGGCGTGGCATCTCACCACCCTGGTCACCGGCCTCGGCGCGCTGCTGACCGGAGTGGGCGCGGCCCTGGTGGTCACCGCCGACGCGCTGGGAGCGGATCCGCGGTGAACGCCGTGCGGGTGGTGCGCCGTCAGCACCAGGACGTGGCGGACCGGCCGTTCATCGTGATCTGGGAGTCCACCCGGGCCTGCCCGCTGGCCTGTCTGCACTGCCGCGCCGAGGCCGTCCCGGGCCGCGACCCGCGCGAACTCGACACCGCCGCCGCCAAGGACCTGCTGCACCAGGTGGCCGCCTTCGGACACCCCGCACCCCTCTTCGTCATCACCGGCGGCGACCCCTTCCAGCGGCCCGACCTGGAGGAACTCATCTCCTACGGCGAGCAGGCGGGCGTCCGCGTCGCCGTCTCGCCCTCGGGCACCCCGACCCTCACCCCCGAGCGGCTGCGGGCCGTGCACGGGGCGGGCGCGGTCGGGCTGTCGCTGAGCCTGGACGGCTCCACCGCCGACCTGCACGACGGCTTCCGCGGCGTCCCCGGCGTCTACCGCTGGACCCTGGACGCCTGGGACACCGCCCGCGCCCTCGGCATGAAGGTCCAGATCAACACCACCGTCACCCGGCACAACCTGCACGACCTGCCGGACGTCGTCCGGCTCGTCCGCGACCACGGGGCGATGCTCTGGAGCGCCTTCTTCCTGGTGCCCACCGGGCGCGGCCGGCAGCTCGGACTGCTCACCCCGGGCGAGACGGAGGACGTCCTGAACTTCGTCCACGACATCGGCATGACGGTGCCCGCCAAGACCACCGAGGCACACCACTTCCGCCGCGTCGCCCTCCAGCGCAGGGTCCTGGCGGACGCGGGCGAGGACCACACCGCGGTGCTGGGTCTCGGGCCGCTGTACCGGGAACTGACCGCGCGCGCCGCCGACCTCGGCCTCCACGAGGGCGGGCGGCGGGCCCGGCGCCCACCCCTGGACGTCAACGCGGGGCGCGGCTTCGTCTTCGTCTCGCACACCGGCACCGTGCACCCCAGCGGCTTCCTGCCGCTGGGCGCGGGCACCGTGCGCCGGACCCCGCTGCCGGAGATCTACCGCACGTCGGAGCTGTTCACCGGACTGCGCGACGCCGACCGGCTGGGCGGCCGGTGCGGGCGGTGCGAGTTCCGCCGCGTCTGCGGCGGCTCCCGGTCCCGGGCGTACGGCGTCACCGGCGACCCCTACGCCGAGGAGCCCTGGTGCGGATACCGGCCCGGCTCCTTCCCCTTCCAGCGGGAGCTGGCCGCCCTCCTGGGCGACGCGCCGCCCGCGCGGGCCGTGTCCCATCCGTGAGAACCGCCGGTCAAGTCCGTGGGCACTGCCGGTCACGTCCGTGAGAACCGCCGGTCGAGGCGGCGAGGAGCAGCAATCACATGACCAGTCGGCACGAGGACCCCGCCCGCACCGGCGGCCGGGGCCCCGACCTTTCGCTGACCCCCGTCGGCCCGGGCGCCGCAAGGCAGCCCGGCCCGTCCCGGGCCCATCTGAAGGGCCGTCATCTGCGCGCCCACGCGCTGGTGGTGATGTGGCTGGCGCTCGCCCTGCTGGCGGCCACCGCGCAGCACACCCTGCCGGTGGCCCGCTGGCTGGCCGTCCACCTCTTCCTGCTCGGCGCCGCCACCACCGCCATTGTGGTCTGGAGCGAGCACTTCGCGATCGCCCTGCTGCACGCCCGGCGCCCCGACGCACGCTGGAGCGACGCCCGGCTGGCCGGCGTCAACCTCGCCGTCGCGGGCGTCCTGACCGGCGTGTGGGCGGACCTGCCGGTGCTGACCGGCCTCGCCTGCGCGCTGCTGGTCACCGCGGTCGCCGCGCACCTGGTGGTGCTGATGCGGCTGACCGAGGGAGCACTGGGCGGGCGGCTCGCCCCGGTGGTCGGCTTCTACCGGGCCGCCGCCGCGGCGCTGATCGCCGGCGCGGTCCTGGGCTGGCTGCTCGCCACCGGCCGCTACCCGGCCGACGGCCACGCGGGACTGCGCCTGGCGCACATCCATGTCACCCTGCTCGGCTGGATCGGCTGGCCGGTCCTCGGCACGCTGTTCATGCTGTGGCCCACCGTCCTCGGCGTCCGCATGGCCGAGCGCACCGCTCGGACGGCCCGCCGGGTGCTGGTGCTGACCGGCGCCGGCCTCCCGCTGGCGGTCGTCTCGCTCGCGGCCGGATGGCGCTGGCCCGCGGTGGCCGGGGCCGCCGGGTACGCGGCCGGAGCGGCCCTGGCCGTGGAGCTGTTCGCCCGTACGGTGCGCGGCCGGCGTCCGGTCTCGGCGGCGGCCGTGTGGATGCTGGGCGCGGCCACCGCATGGCTGGGCGTCGGCGTGGCGGCGGACGTGGGCGTCCTCGCGGCACGCCCCCTCGACGAGGCCACCGAGGGCATCGGAAGCCTGGTGCCGCTGCTGCTCGTCGGGTTCGTGGCGCAGGTGCTGATCGGCGCCCTGACCTATCTGCTGCCGGTCGTGCTCGCGAGCGGCCCCGAGGAACGGGCAGCGCTGCGGGCGGTGCTGGAGCGGGGCTGGGCGGTCCGGGTGGTCGCGCTCAACGCGGGCGTCGCCCTGACGGCCCTGCCCCTGCCGGATCCCGCGGGCACCGCCGGGGCGGTGCTGTCCGGGGCGGCCGGGGCCGCGTTCCTCGCCCTCACCGTCACCGTCCTCGCCCGCGGCGTCCGCCCCGACACCGACGGAGCCCCGTCCCGGCGGCCCGTCCTGCTGGGCACGGCCGCCGCGGCGGTGCTCACCGCCCTCGCCCTGCTGGTCGCGGGCAGCGGCGGCGACACGGGCCGTTCACCCGTCGCCGCCGGTACCGGCGGGGCGGCCGCCCGCACCGTCGACGTCACCCTGACCGACATGCGGGTCCGCCCCGCCCGGATCGAGGTCGCCGAGGGCACGGCCCTGCGGCTGAAGGTCACCAACGAGGACGCCCAGCGCCACGACCTCAAGGTCGAGGACGGCCCCGCGACCGCCCTGCTCGCTCGCGGCGACAGCCAGACGCTCGACCTCGGACCGATCAGCGAGGACCGGGAGGCATGGTGCACCCTGCCCGGGCACCGCGCCGCCGGGATGACGCTCGACATCGTCGTGCAGGGCCACGCGGACGGGCACACCGGCCACACCACCGCCACCGCCCCGGACAGCGGCGGACCGGACCTCGCGGCCGACTTCTCCACCGGCTGGCGACCGCGCGCCGCCGACCTCGCTCCCGCCCCTGGCGGCACCGTGCACAAGGCCGAACTGCACGCGGCCCACACCGAGATCGAGGTCGCCCCGGGCGTACGGCAGCAGATGTGGACCTTCGGCGGCACCGCGCCCGGCCCCACCCTGCGCGGCAAGGTCGGCGACGTCTTCGAGATCACCCTCGTCAACGACGACCACGGCATGGGCCACGGCATCGACTTCCACGCGGGCGCGCTCGCCCCCGACCGCCCGATGCGCACCATCCAGTCCGGCGAGCGCCTCGTCTACCGCTTCCGCGCCGAGCGGGCGGGCGCCTGGCTGTACCACTGCAGCACCGCGCCGATGCTCCAGCACATGGGCAACGGCATGTACGGCGCCGTGATCATCGACCCGCCCGGACTGCCCGAGGTCGACCACGAGTACGTCCTGGTCTCCTCCGAGCTCTACCTCGGCACGCCCGGCAGCGCCGCCCAGGTGGCCAAGATGCGCC
This sequence comes from Streptomyces sp. NPDC018693, assembly GCF_044391385.1. NCBI lineage: Bacteria > Bacillati > Actinomycetota > Actinomycetes > Kitasatosporales > Streptomycetaceae > Streptomyces > Streptomyces sp. NPDC018693. Next base: position 434,546 of record NZ_JBIRZZ010000005.1, read on the forward strand.
AGGGCACCCCGGACGCCTGGGCGTTCAACGGCATCGCCGCCCAGTACGCCAAGCGGCCCCTGTCGGTGAAGGCGGGGGAGCGGGCCCGGTTCTGGGTGGTGGCCGCCGGACCGACCGACGGAGTCGCGTTCCACATCGTCGGCACCGTCTTCGACACCGTCTACAAGGAGGGCGCCCTCCTCCTGACGCCCGACCAACCCGGCGGCGCCCAGGTCCTCGACCTGGCCCCGGCCCAGGGCGGCTACATCGAGACCACCTTCCCCGAGCCCGGCCACTACTCCTTCGTCGATCACGACATGCGCCACGCCGAGACCGGCGCCCACGGCACCGTGCGGGTGACGAAGTAGGGGACTTCGCGCGAGCCCGCCGTCATCACATGTCCTCGAGCGCCGCCGTCAGCCGTGCGACGGCCGTCAGGTCGGGCAGGGTGCGCAAGGTGTCGACGACCTGATCGCCGGCGAAGGCGCGCTTCTCGGCGCTCACGGTCGGATCGACGGCGCACTCGGCCTGGACCCGGACGTAGTTGAGGTCGGTGGCGAAGAGCATCGAGAAGGACTGCGGCCCCCGGACCACGGCCCGGCCACCGGCGTTCCGGTACGCCAGGACCAGCCGCCGCGCGGAGTCGACGTCGACGTCGTTGCCGCCCGACCACACGTACACGGCGCGGGCGAACTCCCGCTCCGCGGACGTGGGCCCGGCGTTGTCCCAGTCGAGCAGGACGGGCCCGGCCGGGCCCACGAGGACGTTCTGCGGCTGGAGGTCGAGATGCGAGGTCACCCGGTCACCGGAACCGGACGGCGTCACCCACCGGGCCAGTTCGGCGGCGGTGGTCGCGACGAACCGGCCCAGGGCGTCCGCCCACGGCAGGCCGGCCTGCCGGACCTTCGTGTGCAGGTCCTTCCAGTCCGGCTCCCCGGGGCACTTCTCGTACCAGTCGTGCGGCGTCCCGGTCGCCCCCGCGCCCGCCGTGTGCAGGAGCGCCATGGTCCGGCCGAACCAGTCCAGGACGTCCGGGTCGGACGCGTCGGCCCGGGCGCCGTCGATCCATTCGTACAGCTTCACGGAGGACCTGCCGCCGGAGGTGGTCAGGTGGGAGACGTACCCACCGTCCCGGTTGGGGAGCAGGCGCGGTGACGCGATCCCCAGGTCCTGCGCGGTCTGCCGCAGCGCGGCCTCCCGGCGGATCTGCTCCTCGTCGCATCCGAAGAGGAGTTCCTTGACCGCCCACGAGGTGCCGTTCCCGGTCAACTTCCAGATCCGGCCGAGCGCGCCCCGGGTGACGGGGGCCACCGTCCACGGCCCGGCGCCGAGCCCGTACGTCTCGGCCATCAAGTCGGCTGATGTGTGCATGGGGACACCCTCCCGGACACCGGCCCCGGCCGACGACCGAAAAAAGCCCACGTTGCATGACCATGCGACGTCATGCATAATTTCTCTATGTCCAAGGTCCTCACCTCCCTCCCCGTCGGCGAGCGCGTCGGCATTGCCTTCTCCGGCGGCCTCGACACCTCGGTCGCCGTCGCCTGGATGCGCGACAAGGGCGCCGTCCCGTGCACGTACACCGCCGACATCGGCCAGTACGACGAGCCCGACATCGCCTCCGTGCCCGGCCGCGCCAAGACCTACGGCGCCGAGATCGCGCGCCTGGTCGACTGCCGCGCGGCGCTCGTCGAGGAGGGCCTGGCCGCGCTCACCTGCGGTGCGTTCCACATCCGCTCGGGCGGGCGGGCCTACTTCAACACCACCCCGCTCGGCCGCGCCGTCACCGGCACGCTGCTGGTGCGCGCGATGCTCGAGGACGACGTCCAGATCTGGGGCGACGGCTCGACGTACAAGGGCAACGACATCGAGCGGTTCTACCGCTACGGCCTGCTCGCCAACCCGAACCTGCGGATCTACAAGCCCTGGCTGGACGCGAAGTTCGTGACCGAGCTCGGCGGCCGCAAGGAGATGTCGGAGTGGCTGGTCGCCCACGGCCTGCCCTACCGGGACTCCACGGAGAAGGCGTACTCCACCGACGCCAACATCTGGGGCGCCACCCACGAGGCCAAGACCCTCGAGCACCTGGACACCGGCATCGAGATCGTCGAGCCGATCATGGGCGTGCGGTTCTGGGACCCGTCCGTCGAGATCGCCGCCGAGGACGTGACGATCGGCTTCGAGCAGGGCCGCCCGGTGACGATCAACGGCAAGGAGTTCGCCTCCCCCGTCGACCTGGTGATGGAGGCCAACGCCATCGGCGGCCGCCACGGCCTCGGCATGTCGGACCAGATCGAGAACCGCATCATCGAGGCCAAGAGCCGCGGCATCTACGAGGCCCCCGGCATGGCTCTGCTGCACGCCGCGTACGAGCGCCTGGTCAACGCGATCCACAACGAGGACACCCTCGCCCAGTACCACAACGAGGGCCGGCGCCTCGGCCGCCTGATGTACGAGGGCCGCTGGCTGGACCCGCAGGCGCTGATGATCCGCGAGTCGCTGCAGCGCTGGGTCGGCGCGGCCGTCACCGGCGAGGTGACGCTGCGGCTGCGGCGCGGTGAGGACTACTCGATCCTCGACACCACCGGCCCGGCGTTCAGCTACCACCCGGACAAGCTGTCCATGGAGCGCATCGAGGACTCGGCGTTCGGCCCGGTGGACCGGATCGGCCAGCTCACCATGCGCAACCTCGACATCGCCGACTCGCGGGCCAAGCTGGAGCAGTACGCGGGCCTCGGCCTGATCGGCACCGGCAGCCCCACCGTCGGAGCCTCCCAGGCCGCCGCGACCGGGCTCATCGGGACCATGCCGGAGCTGGCGGAGGGCGGCGCCGAGGCCATCGCCTCCCGCGGCGAGGTCTCCGAGGAGGACGCGCTGCTGGACCGCGCCGCGATGGAGTCCGGCACGGACTGAGACCGGCACGGACTGAGACCGGCAGACACACCAGGGCAGCGGGCCCCGGCGGATCCCCTTCCGCCGGGGCCGCTGTCGTACGGCCGGAGGGGACTGCCGTACGGCCGGAGGGGACCGTCGCACGGCGAGCGGACCGTCGGTACGACCGGCGCGGACCGGAGAAGCGGCCCGCGCCGAAAGGGGACCACCCGCCCCCACAAAGGCCCCCACGACCGGGGACCGCCGGACCGGTCGCGGGGGACCGATGGCCCCACCTCACCAGCGCCGTACGCGGCGGATAGTGGCTGCGGGTCACTGGCGCACACCACGCTCAGCGGGCCCGCGGCCCCGACTCGTCCCTCGGGGCCGCCCTCCCTTCGTACGAAAGGAACGGGCGGCATGCTCCAGCCGTCGAGCAACCTCAGCGAGGACCCGTCGACCGAGGCGCCCCGCACGGGCCGGGCGTGGCTGATGCTGGCGCTGGCCACGCTCGGCTTCGCCGTCAACTTCTGGGCGTGGGCGTTGCTCAGCCCGCTCGGTCCCCGGTTCAAGGACACCCTCGACCTGACCTCGTTCCAGCAGTCACTGCTGGTCGCGGTGCCGGTCGTGGTCGGCTCCCTGGGCCGCATACCCGTCGGCGCGCTCACCGACCGGTTCGGCGGGCGGGTGATGTTCCCCCTGGTCTCCGCCGCCACCATCCTGCCCGTGCTCTACCTGGGCCTGGCCGGACACGACTCGCTGGCCGCGCTCCTGGTGGGCGGCTTCTTCCTCGGCATCGGCGGCACCGCGTTCGCCGTCGGCGTCCCCTTCGTCAGCGCCTGGTTCCCACCCGCCCGGCGCGGCCTGGCCATCGGCGTCTTCGGCGTCGGCATGGGCGGCACCGCGATCAGCGCCCTCACCACGGTGAAGCTGGTCGACGCGAACGGCATGGCCAACCCGTTCCTGATCACCGCGGGCGTGCTGGCCGCCTATGCCGTCGTGGCCGCCGCCGTCCTGCGGGACGCGCCCGGCCGCACCGTGCCCACCGAGCCCCTGACCAACCGGCTGGCCGCCACCCTCAAGCTCGGGATCACCTGGCAGGCGTCCGCGCTCTACGCCGTCGCCTTCGGCGGCTACGTCGCCTTCTCCGTCTACCTGCCCACCTACCTCAAGACCGGCTACGGCCTGACCCAGGCCGACGCCGCCAACCGCATGGCCGGCTTCGTGCTCCTCGCGGTCGCCATGCGCCCGGTCGGCGGCTGGCTGTCGGACCGCGTCGGCCCCGTCAAGGTGCTCGTCGGCTCCATGACCGTGGTGCTCGCCGGCGCCTTCGCGCAGTCCTTCACCCCGCCCCTGGCGCCGCTCGGCACGATCGCCTTCCTCACCATGGCCGCCGCCCTCGGCGCGGGCAGCGGCGCCGTCTTCGCCCTGGTGGCCCTGCTGGCCCCGGCGAACATGGTGGGCTCGGTCACCGGCGTCGTCGGCGCCGCGGGCGGGCTGGGCGGCTTCGTACCGCCGCTGCTGATGGGCTCGCTGTACGGCGCGTACGGCTCGTACGCCATCGGCCTGGTCCTGCTCGCACTGGTCGCCGGCGCCGCGCTGACGTTCACCCAGACCGGGGTGCGCCGCGAGGTCACCCGGCGCCTCGCACAGCAGCACTGAGGGCGGAGGGCGCCATGTGTGAGTACTGCGGTTGCCAGGCACTGGAGAGCATCGGCCGGCTGACCCAGGAGCACGAACGGGTCGTGACCCTCATCAGCCACGTCCGCGACGCCCGCCGGGCCGGCGCGGTGGCCCGGATGGCGGAGCTGGCCCGTGCGATCGCCGCCGTCCTGGCCCCGCACACCGAGGTGGAGGAGCACGGGCTGTTCCCCGCGCTCGCCGGGGAGTTCCCCGAGCAGATCGCCGCCCTGGAGGCCGAGCACCGCCGCATCGAGGCGGTGCTGGCCGAGGCCGACGGCCCGTTCCTGACCGATCCCGGCTGGCCGGACCGCCTGATCGACGCCCTCACCCTCCTGCGCGAACACATCCTCAAGGAGCAGGACGGCGTCTTCCCCGCCGCCCTGGCCCTGCTCACCCCGGAACAGTGGGAGACGGTCGACGCGATCCGCACCCGAACCGCCTCCCACCAGCCGGCGGCGTCCCCCTGACGGCCGCCGAATCCCCGCGGGGCCGGGCCCGACACGGGTCCCGGCCCCACCACGTGCCGTCAGCGCAGCCGACGGACCATGAAGAGCGCCTGCTCACCGGCCGACTCCAGCCAGACATGCCCCGCGTCTGTCTCCCGCCCGAAGCCGACGGCGTGCCCCATCAGGGTCCGCCAGACCCCCCCTTACCCCCCCTCGAAGGACGCAGTGACGAACCCGCACAGCTCGTCCCCGTCGACGGCGACCACCGTACGGCTCAGCCCCGGATCCTCGTCTTGCTCGTCCTCCTCGCGGAACGACTTGTGGACAGGTGGGTCCACAGGAGTCTCACGGATCCGGAACCCCTCGTCGGTCACCGTCACTTCGAACACGGCATCCGTCGTGAACGATCCGTCGAGCCGCGCAAGGGCCTCCCGCGATCAAGAAGGCCGGCCCGGGGCGGGTAAACCGCCGGATGGGTGGGAAGGGAGCTATACGGCAAAGCGCTGGAAGTGGTCTGCCGTGCCCGGGATGTCGGGCCCGATGTGCGGGGGAGGGGCCGGATATGGGCGGGCAGCCCCTGTATCTCGAACCACGGCTGGACGGGCCCCCACGCGCGTTCCTGACCTCCGAGACCCTGCCGCACACGCTCACCGACGCGCTCGGCTCCCCACTGAACGTGGTGTTTCCCGACCGCATCGCCGACAACCTGGCGCACTTCCGGTCGGTGTACGGCACTCATCACCTGTCCGGCCAGGTCTTCTACGCCCACAAGTCCAACCGCTCCAGCGCCCTGCTGCGCCGCCTGGCCGCCACCGACGCCGGCGTGGACGTCGCGTCGCTGGGTGAGTTGCAGCACGCCCTCGGCGCCGGGTTCACGCCCGACCGGATCACGGCCACCGGGCCGAAGAACCCGGAGTTCCTCTGGCTGGCCGCCCGTACGTCCGTCACCGTCGCCGTCGACAGCCGGGGCGAACTGGAGCAACTCGCCGGGCTGGTGGGCCGCCACAAGCTTCCCAGGGCCCGCGTCCTGCTGCGCCTGTCCGGATTCGAGACGCACGGCGTGCGCGTGCTGAGCCGGCACAGCCGTTTCGGCACACCGGTACGGGAGGCCCGGTCCCTGCTGGACGACGTCGAGCGCCACGGCGACGCCGTCGACCTGGCCGGCGTCGCCTACCACCTGGACACCACCAGCCTCGCCGAGAAGGCGACGGCACTCGAGGGCTGCCTGGGCGTGCTGGAGGAGTGCCGCAGCCGGGGACTGCGGCCCTCGGCCGTGGACATCGGCGGCGGATTCGGCCTCAACTACCTTGCGGACGGCGCCCAGTGGGAGCGCTACACCTCCGAACTCACCGCCGCCGTCCTGGGTACCCGCCCGCCCCTGACCCAGGGCGGTCACGGCTACGGACTGCGCAACGAGGCCGGCACCCTGCGCGGCTCGCTCGGCCTCTACCCCGCGCACCGGCCCGTCGCCGGCCCCCGCTACCTCGACGAACTCCTCGCCCACCCCGCCACGTCCTTCGGCGGCCGCCCCCTGGCCGCCCTGCTCCTCGACCACCTCTACGACCTGCACATCGAACCCGGCCGCGCCCTGCTGGACCAGTGCGGGGTCACCCTGGCGAAGGTCGTGGCGGCGGACGCCCGCGAGGACGGCGGGGAACTCCTCGTCCGGCTGGCCGCGACGAGCGAGGACGTGGCACTGGAGGAGCACGGGGTGCTCATGGACCCCGTCGTCCTCCCCCGGCACCCCGAGCGTGCCGACGGGGGACCGGTCGCGGCCCGCCTCGTCGGCGCCCTCTGCCTGGAGGGCGACCTCATCACCCGCCGGACGGTCTTCCTGCCGTGCCGCCCGGAGCCGGGTGACCTGCTGGCCTTCGCCAACACCGCCGGCTACTGCATGGACTTCCACGCCACCCACGCCCAGCGCCAGCCCGTCGCCCGCAAGGTCGCCGCCTGGCAGGACGACGGTGCGTGGCGCTGGTGCCTGGACGACCAGTACTGGCCGACCACCTCCGTGGGAGGAGCGAGTTGAGGTACGACAGCATCACCGAGGCCATCGGCAACACCCCGCTGGTCCGCATCGACCCGGCCGTGCACGGGCTGGAACACATCGACCTGTACGCCAAGCTGGAACTGCTCAACCCCTTCGGGTCGGTCAAGGACCGGGCCGCCTGGAGCATGGCCCGTCCCCACCTGGAGTCCGCCGCCGCGCAGGGCAGCCAGGTCGTCGAGCTGTCCAGCGGCAACACCGCGAAGGCCCTGGCGGTGCTCGCCGGTATGCACGGGCTCACCTTCAAGAGCGTCACCAACCGGATGCGCGTCCCGGAGATCAAGGACCTGCTGCTGTTGCTCGGCGCGGAGATCGAGGAACTCCCGGGCCAGAGCGAGTGCCTCGACCCGACGGCCACCGACGACCCACTGACCCTCTTCCACCGGACCCTGTCCGAGCCGGGCAGCGCCTACCTCCACACCGACCAGTACTTCAACCCGCGCAACACCGAGGCCCACCTCATCGGCACCGGCCCGGAGATCGTCAAGGACCTCGACGGCCGCGCCCCCGACTGGTTCATCGCCTGCGTCGGCACCGCCGGCTCCTCCACCGGCGTCGCCCGCGCCCTGCGCGAACACCACCCCGCCGTCCGGGTCCTCGGACTGGTCGCCGCCAAGTCCGACTTCATCCCCGGCATCCGCACCATCGACGAGGCCCACGAGGTCGGCCTGTTCGACCCCGGCACCTACGACACCATCGAGGCGGTGACCGCCGCCGACGCCATCGAGGGCATGCTCACCCTGAACCGGCGCTGCGGCATCCTCGCCGGCCCCACCGGCGGCGCCGCCTACTTCGGAGCGATACGCCGACTCCGCGCCGTGGACGCCGAGCTGACGGAGCGCCAGTCCGCCGTGTTCATCGTCTGCGACCGCGTCGAGAGCTACCTCAGCTACGTCCGCCGGCGCCGCCCCGACCTGTTCGGCCGCCCCCGCCGCCGCAACTCCCCGGCCGACCTCACGGACGCCGAGATCCGCACGGCACCCGCGATCGACGTCGCCGGCGCACGGGCCTGGATCGCCACCGGCACCCCCCTCGTCGTCGACCTGCGCAGCCCCTTCGCCTACGCCGCCCTGCACATCGACGGGTCGGTCAACATCGTCGACGAGATCTTCGAGGAACTCCTGCACGGCGGGCTGCCGTTCAGCCGCAACCGCCCGGTCCTGCTGGCCTGCCCGGTCGGCGAGAAGTCCGCCCGCTACGCCGCGCTGCTCACCCGCATGGGCCACCCCGACGTGCGCAGCCTGGCCGGCGGCATCATCGCCTGGCGGGACGCGGGCGCCCCCCTGGTACGGGACTGACGCGCCGTGACCGAGCCCGAGAGCCGCACGCTCGACGAGCTGGCACCATGGCAGCGCGAACTGCGGGCGCAGTTCCCCATCATCGCCGGACACCCGGATCTGGCTTACCTGGACAGCGCCGCCACCGCCCAGAAACCGCGGGCCGTCCTGGACGCCGTCCACGACTACCTCACCACCAGCAACGCCAACGCGGGGCGGGGCACCTACCCCTGGGCCAACCGCACCACGGCGCTGGTCGAGGAGACCCGCGACCGGGTCCGGCGGTTCCTGCGCGACCCGGCCCCGCAGCGCTCGGCCGTGCACTTCACCAGCGGCACCACCGAAGGGCTGCGCACCATCGCCCGGGACTGGCTCCCCGGGCTCCTCACCGACGGCGACGAGATCGTCGTACCCCACGCCGACCACCAGGCCAACATCGAGCCCTGGCTGGAGACCCAGCGCCAACTGGCCCGCCAGGGAGTGCGCGTCCACGTCGTGCCGATGCCCTACCAGCAGGCGTCCGGCGACTACGACCACCGCGCGCTCGCCGAACTCGCCGGGCCGCGCACGAGGTTCGTCGCGGTCACCCACGTCCACCACGTCTACGGCGCCGACATGAACATCCACCGCATCCGCCGGGCGGTCGGCCCGGACGCGGTGATCTGCCTGGACGCCGCCCAGAGCATCGGCCATCTGCCGGTCTCGGTGACCGAGCCGGACGTCGACTTCGTCGTCTTCTCCGGCCACAAGTCCCTGGCCCTGCCCGGCTCCGGAGCCGTCTGGGCCCGCCAGGAGCGCGGACCGGAGTTCACCCCCGGCGGCTGGTCGGGCACGCCGAACACCGTCGGCATCCTGTCCCTGGCCGCCGCCCTTCAGTGGCTGGAGGCCGCCGGCCCGGACCGCATCTCCCGCTGGACCGTCGCCCTGGCCGCCCGCCTCACCGACGGACTGCGCCGCCTCGACGCCTACGAGATCCTCGGCTGCCAGACCAGCCTGGCCGCCGACTCACCCGTCCAGCGGCGCCAGGGCATCGTCACCTTCCGCCACCGCGACATCGGCTCCGGCGACCTGGGATTCGTCCTCTACGACCACGGCTTCATGGTCCGCTCCGACCACCACTGCCAGGGCGGCGCGGGGGAGAAGGACGAGTCGGTCCGGGTGAGCCTGCACGTCTACAACACCGTGGGGGAGATCGACCGGCTGCTGACCGTCCTCGCCACCCTCGGATGACACTCACCCGAACCGCGTAATGGAAACCGTTTCCAGCTGTAGGCTGCTCGCAGCACGATGTAGGCGCGACGGCAAGGTGGCACGACCGCATGGGGCTCAGCCTGGCGACGGCCGAGAAGTGGGTGGAGCGTTGGGAACTTCAGCAGCGGCACTACGCCGTCGACCGTGAGGACCGCTTCACGGTGATCGCCGACGTCGTCGAGCACACCACCGCCGGCCGCCCCGGCCGGCCGCTCGTCGTCGACCTCGGCTGCGGCCCCGGTTCCCTCGCGGCCCGGCTCGCCCGCCGACTGCCCGAGGCGGACATCGTCGCCGTGGACTGCGACCCGCTGCTGCTCGAACTGGCCCGCACCCACCACCCCGACGCGGCCCGCTACGTCGACACGGTCATCGGCCAGGACGGCTGGACCCACGCCCTCGGCCTCGACCGCCCGCTGGACGCCGCCGTGTCCACGACCGCCCTGCACTACCTCGGCCCGCGGACCCTGCTGCGCACCTACGAGCAGCTCGCCGGGCTGCTGCGGCCCGGCGGCGTCCTCGTCAACGGCGACCACCTCCCACCCGCCGACCCCGCCCTCGCCGCGATGACGCAGGCCGTCGGCCACCGCCGGGCCGAACGCCGGCGGGCCTACGCCCACGAGGACTGGAGCTCCTGGTGGGCGGCCGCCGCCGCCGACCCCGAACTCGCCGACCTGCTCACCGAACGCCGCGCACGGCAGTCCGCCCTCGCCACCGACGGCGACGTCCGCCTGCCCCTGTCCACCCATGTCCACCTGCTGCGCCGGGCCGGCTTCCGCCACGCCGGGGCGGTCTGGCAGTACGGCGACAGCTGCGTGGTGGTCGGGGTCCGGTGACCGGAACGGGCTCCGGTACGATCGCCGCATGAACACCTACTGGCACGTCGTTCTGCCGCCGCTCAGCGCCTGACGGGCGCGCACACCGACGGCTCGATTCCCGGCCCCGCCGACCCGCACGGGCGGTCAGGGGTTCCGTTGTCGTACGTGCCCGCCTCGGACCCGGTCCCTGACGCATGCGACGACGGAAGAACACGACTGTGCCGAACCGCACTTCCCGCCCGACCCCCGCTGCCCCGCGCCCCTCCCACGCCCGCTCCCTCGGCGGCCCCGCGCCCATCCTCGCCTCGGCCGTGCTGTGGGGCACCACCGGAACCGCCGCCCTGCAGGCACCGGCCGACGCACCGGCGGCGGCCATCGGCTGCGCCGGCCTCGCCCTCGGCGGCCTCCTGCTTTTCCTCACCTCCCGAGGGGCACACGCACTGCCCGCCGCCGGCACCGCCCGTGAGCGGTGGCTCCTCGTCCTGGGCGCACTGGCCGTCGCCGGGTACCCGATCACCTTCTACCCGGCCGTGGCCCGCACCGGTGTGGCCGTGGCCACCGTGATCGCGCTGGGCAGCGCGCCCGTCTTCGCCGGACTGCTGTCCTGGATCACCGGGCAGGCCCGGCCCACGGCCCGCTGGACCGGCGCCACCACGGCCGCCGTGCTGGGCTGCGCCCTCCTGGTCCTCGGTCCCGAACTCGCCGGGCGCGGCACACCGACGGACCTGAGGGGCGTCGCCCTCGCCGGGTGCGCCGGACTGTCGTACGCCCTCTACTCGCTCATCGGCGGCCGGCTCATCACCCGCGGCCACCCCTCCGACGCGGTGATGGGCGTGCTGTTCGGCGGGGCCGGGCTGCTGGTGCTGCCGATCGTCCTCCTCACCGACACCCACTGGCTCGGCACACTGCGGGGCACGGCTGTGGCGGTGTACCTCGCCGTGTTCACCGTCTACCTGGCGTACCGGCTCTTCGGGCACGGCCTGCGCTGTACCCCGGCCTCGGTGGCCACGACGCTGACCCTGGCGGAGCCCGCCGTGGCGGCGGTCCTCGGCGTCACCGTCGTCGGCGAACGCCTGCCGACCGCCTCCTGGTGCGGACTGGGCATCCTCGCCACGGGCCTGATCCTGCTGACCGCGCCCGCCGGAGCGGGTCGTCGGGGGCGTTAGACCCCGCAAGTTCCGCAGCGCCCGCGCCGCCGCGTCGGCCTCGCCGGCATCCGCTGTCTCGCCGTCCGGCACGGCACGGTCGACGTCGCTGTCGTCGGCGCCCCGGCCGATCCGGTCGCGGTTCTCCTCGACGGCCGCGAGGGACTCGTCGGCCGGCGCCGGACCCTACGCGGCCTCCGCCGGCCTCGTGGATCGAACCTGCGCACCCCCTCCGGCCGCTCACCGCAGCAGCAGCGGGCCGCGCGCGACCGCGAGTACGGCCCCGCCCGCCAGGCCCAGCAGCAGCGACAGCGCGGCCGCCGTGTACGCGGTGGCCGCGCACCAGCGGCCGGCCGGGGCCTGTGCGGGGAGGGCATGGGCTGAGGGGGAGGGGCGGAACACCGGGGCGAGCCAGCGCAGGTAGTAGAAGAGGGAGGCCACGGTGTTGGCCACCGCCAGGACGGCCAGCCAGGTCTGGCCGCCGTCGACGGCCGCGCCGAACACCTGGAGCTTGCCGAGGAAGACACCGGTGGGCGGGGTGCCGACCAGGCCGAGCAGGCACACCACCAGCACGGCGGCCAGTCCGGGACGATCCCGGGCCAGACCCCGGTAGTCCCGCAGGGTGCGGGCCCGCGGCAGCTCGGCGACCACGGCGAAGGCACCGAGGTTGGTGGCGGCGTAGGCGGCCAGATAGAGCAGCAGGGCCTGCTGGGCCAGGTCCGTGCGGGTCGCGACGGCCAGCGGCATCAGCAGATAGCCGACCTGACTGATCGTCGAGTACGCCAGCAGACGCTTGACGGAGGTCTGGAAGAACGCGGCCAGATTGCCCAGCGTCATCGAGGCCGCCGCCAGCACCGCCAGCAGCAGCGGCCAGTTCACGTCGACCGCCGGCAGCGCCTGACGGAGCAGACGGTAGGCGGCGATGAACCCGCCGATCTTCGGCAGGGTGGTGACGTACGCGGCGACGGGGGCGGTGGCGCCGTCGGTGACGTCCGGCACCCAGAAGTGCGCCGGCACCCCGCCGACCTTGAACAGCAGCCCGGCCAGCACCCCGACCAGGCCGACCGCGACCAGCCCGTAGGCGGCCTGCGGCAACGCCGTCTGCAAGCGGGCGTACGCGGTGGCCCGGCCCGCCCCGTACAGCAGGGTGATCCCGGCGAGCATGGTCACGCCCAGCAGCGCGCCCAGCAGGTAGTACTTCAGGGCGGCCTCGGTGCCGCGCGCGTCCTTGGCGTAACCGGCCAGCGCGTAGGCGGGAAGGCTCGCCAGCAGATAGCCCGCGAACAGCATCAGCAGGTCGTTGGCGCCGACCAGGGCGAGCGTCCCGGCGCCGGTCAGCAGCAGCAGGACGTAGTACTCCGCCTCACGCCGGTGCCCGCCGAACGTCTCCACGGACAGCGCGACGACCAGCAGCAGCGCGCCCAGTACGATCAGCCGTCCCAGCCCGGTGGCGGTGTCGACGGCGAACGTGCCCGAGAAGACGGTCCGTTCGCCCTCGCCGACCAGGGGGACGGCGGCCGCCACCAGGCCCACGACACAGGCCACCGCCGCCAGCACGGCGACCACCCACTGGCGGCGGCGCGGCAGCCAGGACCCGGCGAGCAGACCGACCACCGCAGCCGCGGCGAGCGCGGTCTCGGGCAGCAGCGCGGCGAGGTCGTCCCTCACCGCGCCACCAGCCCCACCAGCGTGCGCCCGGCCGGCTCGACGACGTCCAGCAGCGGACGCGGCACGACACCGATGACCAGGGCGAGGACCAGCAGCGGCCCGACGGACAGGGCCTCACGGGCGGCCAGGTCGGGAAACCCCCCGGTGCGGACCTCGCCGGGCAGGCGCACCGGGCCGAGGAACATCTGCCGCAGCGCCCGCAGGAACAGCGCGGCGGTGAGGAGGATGCCGGTCACCGCGACCGCGGTCGCCACCGCCTGGGAGCCGAGCGATCCGGTGAAGATCTGGAACTCGGCGATGAACCCGGAGAACCCCGGGATGCCCAGACTGGCGAACGCGGCGACACCGGTGGCGGCGGCGAAACGCGGGGTGGGCCCGGCCAGACCCGAGTAGGCGTCGATGCGATAGGTCCCGGCCCGGTCGTACAGAACACCGGACAGCAGGAACAGGGCGCCGGTGAGCAGACCGTGACTGACCATCTGGACCACCGCGCCGATCACGGCCAGCGACCGGGCCTGCTCGTCCGTACCCGCGAGCACCCCGGCCGCGCCGACCGCGAGAACGACGTACCCCATGTGGTTGACGGACGTGTACGCGACCATCCGCTTGAAGTCCGTCTGCGCCAGCGCGACCAGCGCGCCGTACACCACGGACACCACCCCGACGACGACGAACACCAGCGCGTAGCGACGCCAGGCCCCGGGCAGCAGCGGCATCGCGATGCGCACGAAACCGTACGTGCCCATCTTCAGCAGCACCCCCGCCAGGATCGCCGATCCCGCCGCCGGTGCGTCGGTGTGGGCCGGCGGCAGCCACGTGTGGAAGGGCACGGTCGGCGTCTTGACGGCCAGGCCGACACCGAGCGCGAGCAGCACCAGCGCCGCATACGTGCCCCGGCCGGCCAGGGGATCGGCGCGGGTGAGCTCGACCAGGTCGAAGGTGTGCGGGTCGGCGGCGAGATACAGGCCGATGAAGCCCAGCAGCAGGGCGAGGGAGCCGACGAAGGTGTAGAGGAAGAACTTCAGCGCCGCCGCCCGGGCCCGCTCACCATGACCCCAGCCGGCGATCACGAAGAACATCCCGACGATCGCCAGGTCGAAGAAGACGAAGAACAGGATGAGGTCCAGGGCGACGAAGAGCCCCGTGCAGACGGTCTGCAGGAACAGGAACAGACAGACGTACGCCCGCACCCGGCGCGTCTCCCGCAGGGAGTACACGGCGGCCGCCAGGAACAGCACACAGGTCAGCGCCACCAGGGGCAGCGACAGGCCGTCCACGCCGACGTGATAGCCGACCCCGGCGCCCGGGATCCAGCGCGCCCGCTGCTCGTACTGCAGGCCGCCGCCCGGATCGAAGCCCACCCACAGCGCGACCACCAGCGCCAGGTCGAGCGCGGCGGCGGCGATCCACGTCCACACGAAGACCCGGCCGGACCGGCCCCCGGGCACCCCCAGCAGCACGGCGCACACCAGCAGCGGCCAGAACGTGACGGCGGTCAGCATCGACGGTCACCTCACCAACAGCACGATCAGGGTCAGCACCGCGAAGCCGACCGCGGCCTGGGCGTAGTACTGGTGCAGCAGCCCGGTCTGCGGGCGCCGCGCCCACCCACCGAGCCGCCGGGCACCGCGGGCGACGGCCCGCACGGCCGCGTCGACACCACCGTCGTCCACGCGGCCCGCCGTCCGCGCCACGGCGAGGCCGCCCCGGCCGACGGCACGCACCGCGCCGTCCACCACCCGGTCGTCGAAGTCGGCCAGCGCCCGCGCCGCGGACAGCACGGGCCGCGCCACGAGACGCCGGGCCACCGCTTCGAGGCGCAGCCAGTCGGCCGCCCAGTCCCGCACACGACCGGACACCCGGACCGGCCGCCGCCAGGTGAGTCCCGCTGCGGCGAGTACGACGGCCGCGGACAGGGCCAACTCCCAGGCGTGCGGGCTGGGTTCACCCTCAGCGCCGAGGAGGCCGCGCAGCCACTGGGCGGGCCCCGGCAGGGCGAGCACGCCGAGGACGGCAGCGGCGCCGGCCAGGACGACCGGCGGCGCGACCATGACCACGGGGATGTGCGGGTGCGGGAGGTCCTCGGCGGCGCGAAGGGGGCGCAGCACCTCGTGCAGGGCCCTGACGCTGTAGACGGCCGCCACGGCCGCCGCGGCCAGCCCCACCGCGTACAGTGCCGGATCCCGCTCCAAGGCGGCGGCGAGGACCTCGTCCTTCGTCGCCCACAGCGACAGCGGCGGCAGCCCGGCCAGCGTCAGCGCGCCGAGGGTGAACGCGGCACCGGCCGGCGGGAGGCGCCGGGCGGCACCGCGCAGCGCCGGCAACAGCTGGCTGCCCAGCGCGGTCAGCCAGATTCCGGCGGCCAGGAACAGGCCCGACTTCACGGCGGCGTGCGCGACGAGCTGCGCGGTCCCGCCGGCCACCCCGCCCGCGCCGGCCGCGAGCACCATGAAGCCGATCTGCGCGGCGGTGGAGGCGGCCAGCAACTGCTTGAGATCCACCTGGGCCACGGCCACCGACCCCAGCGCCAGCGCGGTCACCGCCCCGGCCCAGGCGACCAGCGGCCCGGCCCAGCCCGTCGCGGTCAGCAGCGGCTGCATCCGCAGCAGCAGATACGCTCCCGCCGCCACCATGGCGGCCGAGTGCAGCAGCGCCGACACCGGGCTCGGGCCCTGCATGGCCCGTGACAGCCAGAAGGAGAACGGCAGTTGGGCGGACTTGCCCAGCGCGGCCGCGATCACCCCGCCGCTGATCAGGTGCAGCCACGGCGAGGAGGCCGCGCCCAGCGCGTCCAGGCTGAGCGTGCCGACCCCGCCGGCGACAGCCGCGCCCGCCGCCAGGTACAGGCCCAGATCCGCGGTGCGGGTGGTCAGGAAGGCGACGTCCGCCGCCTCCGCCCGCGCCCGCTCACGCCACCGGAAGCCGATCAGCGCCCAACTGGTGGCGCCCATCGCCTCCCAGGCCATCAGCAGCAGCGGCAGCGTCGTCGCGGTGACGGTGACCAGCATCGCGCCGGCGAACAGGAGCATCAGCCCGAAGAACCGGCCCCGGTCGTCAGCTGTCCGGAACTCCCCGACGGAGTAGCCGAGTACGGCGCAGGTCACCGCCGCGACGGTCACCACCATGACCGCCGACAGCCCGTCCACCCGTGCCCCGGCGTCGACACCGGTGAACAGCGGCACCGACAGGGCCGGGCGGGTCACCGCCGCGGCGACCGCCAGGCCCAGCGTGACGACGGCGGTCGCGACGCCGAGCACCGGAGCCGACCGGTCGGCGGTCCGGCCCGCCAGGGCGAGCGCCGTGCCGGCGGCCAGGGGCAGGACGAGCAGCGCCCACAGGATCGCGCTCATCCCCTGAGGTCCTCGGCCATGTCGGTCATGTCGACCTGCCGGGCCCGGAAGATCGCGGTGGTCACGGCGAAACCCATCGCCATCTCCACCGCCATCGCCACCACCGCGGCCACCACCAGGACCTGCCCGCTCGCGGCGGCCGGGGCCACGAAGTGCCAGAGCGCTGCACCGGCGACGATCACCCCGCCGATCATCAGCTCGATCCCCATCATGATCATCACGATGGACTGCTGGGACAGCGCCCCGTACAGACCGACGCAGAACAGCCCGGTGGCGAGCAGCAGGAACAGTTCCAGCATCACCGACCCATCCCTCCCCGTGCCGGATCATCGGGGGCGCGCCGGTCGAGGTCGTCACCGAACCGGTCGTAGCGGCCCCGAGAGGTGGCCAGCGCAACGGTCGCCACCATGGTGGCCAGCAGCACGAACCCCAGTGTGATCATGGTGAGCATCTGCTCGCCCATCAGTGCCTCACCCAACTGGAAAGTGGTGTCCCGCGGCGGCCGGCCGGACCGCTCGGGCCAGGGCACCAGGAACACCGCGACGGCCAGCGCGGCGAACAGCCCGCCCGCGACGGCCGCCGAACCCCGCTGGTTGTGGACCATCGACATGGGCATCAGACCGGCCGGATCCATCATGTAAGCGATCATGAAGACGGCCATGATGACCATCTCCATCACCATCATCAGGACGATCACCACACCCAGATAGGGCAGGCCCAGAACCACCACCTCGCCGCCCACGCACACCAGCGACGCGAGCAGCGCGAAGGTGGCCCGGGCCATCGAGCGGAACCGGAACACCAGCCACCCGCACACCAGGGCCGCGACCCCTAGGACCACCGACAGCACCGCCGACACGCCCTCGCCTCCTACCGGTTCAGGACGACCAGGGCCGCCACCAGGGCCTGCGTGATCGTCAGAGGGATGAGCACCACCCAGGCCACCTCCATGAAGCGGTCCGCGCGCACCACCGGCAGCCGGCGCCGCACGACGACCAGCAGCGCCAGCACGGCAAAGGTCTTGACCGCCGACCAGGCCCAGTCCGGCAGGACCGGCCCGCTCCCGCCGCCCAGGAACAGCGGCACCGCCATCGCCGCCCCCGCCGCCAGCCACAGCCAACGGCCCGCCTGCAGCAGCAGCCGGTCCGCCCCCGCCGCCTCACCGAGCACCCCGCCCGCGATGTCCGATCCGGCCGGATACGCGAAGGGCCCGAGAAAGCTGAACGCCAGAACCCCGCCGAGGAACACCGCGAACGCCACCGGCATCCACACCGCGAACCACAGCCCGTGCTGCGCGGCCGCCACCTCACCCACCCGCAGCGACTGCGCACCCGTGCCCGCCGAGATCAGCGCGAACATCAACGGCAGCTCGTAGGCCAGCCCCTGGGCGAGGAACCGGTACCCGCCGACCAGGGAGAAGGCCGCGTTCGGCCCCCAGCCGGCCAGCCACAGTCCCGCCCAGGTGGCGACCTCCATCGCGTTGAACCACACGACGCCCACCGACAGATCGGCCACCGTGTACCGGCCGAACGGCACGACCAGCACGGCCAGCACGGCCGACACCGGCACCGTCACCACCCCGAGCCGCCACAGCAGCACATCGGCCGCGCTACGACGCCGAGGCTGGACGGCCAGCAACCGCACCACCTCCCGCACCGGCCGCACCACGGCGCCCCCCACCGGCCGCCCGCCCTCCCCGGCGGCCAACAGCGCATCGCCGCCGGCCGCCAGCAACGCCAGAGCCAGCAGCACGACCGGTGCGATCAGCACGGCCCACCCGGGCGCAGCTTCAACCACCGTCCACCTCCGCGCTGCCCCGGCGGCCCGTCACTTGTTCGACATCCGGACCCAGACCGGCCCCGGTCATCCGCGCGGCGGCCCCGCTGGGCTGCCCGGCCTCGCCCGGGGTGAGCAGCGTGGCGCCGGTGGCCGCGCTGCCCTGGCGGCCCGTCAGTTGGTCGACGCCCGTGTCCAGACCTTCCACGGTCGTCTGCGCGGCGGCCCCGTTGGACTGCCCGGCCTCGCCCGGGGTGAGCAGCGTGGCGGGTGTGCTCAGCACGGCCCACCAGGGCGCAGCTTCAACCACCGCTCACCTCCGCGCCCATCAGTTCGTCGGTATCCGGGTCGAGGCTCGCCACCGTCAGCCGCGCGGCGGCCAGTTCGGCGCCCTCCAGCAGGCCGGGGAGCAGCCGCAGCAGCCCGGCCGTCGACGGACGCGCCGCGGTGAGGGCGGTGCGGTCCAGGGGTGATCCGTCGTTCAGGCGGGCCAGGTCCTCCTCGACCGCCGCCAGCCAGGCGCGGTAACGGGCAGGCACATCCCCGTCGGCGTCGGCCACCGGACCGCGCACCCCGGCCGCGTGCGCGTCCGCCCGGGACAGTGGGGCGATGCCACGCGTGAGCCAGTACAGCGTGCGGGAGCGGCCCACCCGCCGCGCCAGCCGGGCGGCTCGCGGCCCGACCACCGAGGCGTCGCCGCCGTCCAGCAGATCGTCGCGCAGTCGCCGTGCCGCCATGGCCGCGGCCGGCCAGCCCGCCACTCCCACCAGCCGCGCCACACTGTCGAGATGACCAGCGGCCCGACGACGCGCCGCCTGCCCTGTCGTGACCCGGCCGCCCGCCTCCGCTCGCTGCCACGGCTCGTTCCAGAAGACCCCGCCGGCGCTGGGTCCGAGGGAGTCGATCTCCGCTTCCTGGATCACGTCGCCCTGCACCGTCACCCGGACCGTCAGCGCCGCCGGCCAGTCGCCGAGCAGGGGACCGAGGGAGAGATGCAGCTGGTCCAGCTTCAGTCCGTCACGGTCCCCGGCCTGTTCCGCCATGGGGAGTCCACCGGGCATGCCCATGCTCTCGCCGTGTCCTCCGTGACCACGTGGACCGCCCTGGCCACCACGGCCTCGCAGGGCGCCGTCCCTCAAGCGGCTGCGCCCCGTCTCCAGGGCCGAAGCCACTTGGTCGGGGGAGGAGACATGGACCGTGGCGCGCGGAGCGGGCATGTCCCTCGCCAGCCGTGCGACCGCGCCGGCCATGGCCGGCACCGGCGTGCCCAGGACGAGCAGGACGTCGGCGTCGGCCGGGGTGAGCGCGACGGGCCAGCCGCGCCTCCGTAGTTCACGCTCGGCCGCGAGCCGTACCGCCGTGGAGCCGGGCATCACGGCCGGCAGCACGTGCGGGCGGGCCGCGGCCACCCGCAGTACCGCGCCGGTCAGGTCCATCGCAGGGCCCCCTCCCGCCAGGCGTACACCACGCCCGCGAGCAGCACCGCGAGAAACGTGAACATCTCGACCACGGCGCTCGGCCCCATGGCGGAGATCACCTTCACCCAGGGGTACATGAAGACCATCTCCATGTCGAAGGCGAGGAACAGCATCGTCACCGCGTACCAGCGCACATGGAACCTGCTCACCGCGTGCTCGACCGGCTCCAGCCCGCACCCGAACGGCTGCGCGTCCAGCGGCTCGGACACGGTCCGCACCCACCACGCCGCGGCATACACGGTGCCCACCCCGAACAGCGCGACACCCAGCAGGGCGAGAGCCGAGCCGAACCCGCCCACCGGCATCACCGCTCCCTTCGCTGCCCGTCCGCGACAAGTACCCCCTGAGGCGCGGCCATGCCGGTCCCTCGCCACATGCTGGTCGCGCACACGTCGGACGCAGACCTGCCGGGCCGATGCGTCAGCCGGACGGCCTACGGTTCGGTGCCCGCCTCATGCCCCGTCACTCGGCAGACAGGACCGCGATAGCGTTCGGCGGATCGGCGCAGAGGGCGCGGACCCCAACGCCCGCCCGTACCTCCCCGGCGTCGCCGATTACGCTTCGGGCATGATCACGCAGGCTTACCTCTCCGGACTCTTCTCACTGGACGGCCGGGTGGCCGTCGTGACCGGTGGCAGCTCCGGTATCGGACGGGCCATCAGCGGGGCCCTGGCGCGCGCCGGCGCGCGCGTGGTGGTGGTCGCGCGCGGAGAGGCCGAGCTGGCGTCCACGGTCGACGAACTGGTGGCCGAGGGCTGCCGGGCCGCCTGGGTCAGGGCCGACCTGAGCACTCGTGACGGCGTGCGCAGGGCGGCCGAGGACGCGGCCGCGGTGGCCGGCGAGCCCGACATCCTCGTCAACTGCGCCGGCATCAACCTCCGTCCGCCGATGGGCGAGTTGGGAGAGGACGTCTGGGACGCCACCATGGCCGTCAACCTGGAGGCGCCCTACCTGCTGGGCCAGCGGTTCGGGCCCGGCATGGCCGAGCGAGGACACGGCCGGATCATCCACATCACCTCCCAGCAGGCCCACCGGGCCTTCGTGCAGAGCGGCGCCTACGGTGTGTCGAAGGGCGCGTTGGAGTCGCTGGCGCGTTCGCAGGCCGAGGCATGGTCGCCGTACGGCGTCACCTGCAACACCCTCGTACCGGGCTTCGTGATGACACCGCTCAACGCGCGGCTGTCGTCCGACCCGGAGAAGGTGGCCGCGCTGGCCCGGCGCACGCTCGTCGGGCGCAACGGACTGGCCGAGGACTTCGCGGGCGCGGCCGTGTTCCTCGCCGGCCCCGCCTCCGCCTACATCACCGGACAGTCGATCTTCGTCGACGGCGGATTCTCGGTCCACTGAACCGCCACGGGCGGCGGCGCTCCCGGGGAGTGAAAAGCGTTGGACAACCCGTCCGTCCTTGACCAGTGTTGACGGAATGCGACAGGAGGACATCTGGGACGCCGCCACCGCCCGGGACTACGACACACCGGGCACCGGCATGTTCGCGCCCGACGTGCTGGGCCCGACCGTGGAACGCCTCGCCGAGCTCGCGGGCGAGGGAGCCGCGCTGGAGTTCGCCGTGGGCACCGGCCGGGTGGCCGTCCCGCTCGCCCAGCGGGGGGTCCCCGTCACCGGCATCGAGCTGTCGGCGCCGATGGTGGAGCGGCTGCGGACCAAGGCCGACGAGGCCACGCTCCCCGTGCTCATGGGCGACATGGCGACCACGGTCGCCCCCGGCGCGTACACCCTCGTCTACCTCGTCTACAACACCATCTCCAACCTGCTCACCCAGGCCGAGCAGGTCGAGTGCTTCCGCAACGCCGCCCGCCACCTCGGCCCCGGAGGCCGGTTCCTCATCGAGCTCTGGGTGCCCGAGCTGCGCAGTCTCCCACCGGGTCGGACAGCCACCGTCTGGAGCACCGAGCCCGGCTACATCGGCCTGGACACCTACGACGTCCTGAACCAGCAGGTGGTCTCCCACCACTTCCGGTACGACGAGACGGGCGAGGCCCGGCTGCACCGCACCCCCCACCGCTATGTCTGGCCGGCCGAGCTCGACCTCATGGCCCAACTGGCCGGGTTCGAACTCGAGAGCAGGCACGCGGACTGGTCCGGCACCGAATTCACCGCCGAGTCGCGTTCCCATGTCTCCGTCTACCGGATTCCGCCGACGCAGTAACGGTTCCTCTCCTATTTCCCGGCTATGGAGACATGCCCGCGGGGGGAGCGGTCGGCGCGTCGCGGCCTCGCCACGCCGTCCCGGAGGCCCTGCGGCGGCGCGACCTGATCTGCCGTCAGCCCGCCGCGCACGCCTGCTGTGGCTCACCGCCGAGCGGCGGCGGCTCAGCGACCGGGGCGACCACTGGAACGGCGGGCGATCCCGTCCCCGGACGACCTCCGTGCATATGCCCCTATGAAATCCGTCCGGCAAATGCCGGATTTCGTGATCCATAGTCGCTTCGCATTATATTGACAGGCTGGTTCGTCCTACGGGTTAATGGTTGCGAATGGCTTCAAATTGCGCATCGGCGTTCTGTGCGGCAACGCGGGGCGCCGAGGGTGAACCGACCGTAAGCCACGAGGCGTGTGAGCGGGGAATGGCGGACCAGGATTTCCTCTGGAGGGAGATCAATGCCCCATCTCGACTCTTTCACCATTCCGGAATTTTATCTTCCCTTTGAGAAAGCGAAGGATCCGCGCGCGGACCGGGCCAACGACGAAGCGACCTCTTGGGCGGTGGACCGGGGCCTGGTGGAGGAGGCCACCGAACAGTTCGCGGGCATCGGATTCGGTCACCTGTCCGCCCGCGTCGCCGTGGGCGCCTCCTACGAGGACATCGTCCTGCTCTCCCAGTGGATGGCCTGGTCCTTCGTCCTCGACGACCAGCACGACCTGCTCATCAGGTCGGGCCGCGTCGACACCTGGCGGCCCGTCTCCGACGCCATCACCGGCTACCTGACCCACGGCCGCACCGACCTCCTGCCCAGGTCGGCCCGCAGCCCCCTGGTCGACACCTTCGTCGAGCTGTGCGACCGCATCCTCGCCGGCATGCCCCCGAACGCCCGTGCCCGCTACCGGACCCATGTTCCCCTCATGCTGCGCTCCCTGGACCAGGAGGCCCGCAACCGCCGCCCGGGCTACCGCCCGCCCGTCGCCGGCTACGTCCTGACCCGCCGCCACAGCTCCCAGCTGCTGCCGATGATGGACATGGTGGAGGCCGCCCTCGGCATCGACATACCACCGAAGGTGCACGACAGCCCCGCCGTCCAGGAACTCGCCTGGAGCGCGATCGACGTCATCTCCTGGGGCAACGATGTCTTCTCCCTCCCCAAGGAGTACTCCTGCGGGGACACCAACAACCTCGTCGCCCTGCTCGCCTCCTGGCAGGACTGGTCGCTCCACGAGGCCGTACGAGCCGTCGAGGACCGCATCAGGTACCGCGTCGAGGACTTCCTCGCCACGGCCCGCGAACTGCCCGCCGTCCTCGACGCCCTGGGCGTGACCGACCCGGCACAGCGCGCCGCCGCCGAACTGCGCGTCCGCTCCTACGAGGACTGGATGATCGGCTCCGACCTCTGGCAACGCCACGACTGCACCCGCTACCGCGACGAACGCTTCGCCGCCGGCCTGGAGGCCGCCTACACCCGACCCGATCTCGTTCCGGCGGCCTGAGGGAGGCAGACGTACCCGTGCACCGCACCCACCGCCCCGCCCGGCGTGCAGCCGGTGCCACAGCCCCGGTGGCACCGGGCCGCCTGCCCGTCCTGGGCCATTCCCTGCAGCTGTGGCGGCGCCCCATCGCCTTTCTGCAGTCCCTGCGAGCAGTCGGCGACGTCGTACGCGTCGATGTCGGCACCTGGCCGCTCCACTTCCTCACCCACGCCGAACTCGTCCACACCGTGCTGGTGGACGAGGCACAGCACATCGGCCGCGGCAGGATCTTCGAGAGGATGCGTCCGCTGTTCGGCAACGGTCTCGCCACCGTCGACGGTGCCTTCCACCGCCGGCAGCGCCGCATGATGCAGCCCGCCTTCCACCGCTCCCACATCACGGACCACGCCGAGCGGATGTGCCGGCAGGCGGACGAACTGGCAGCCTCCTGGACCCCCGGGCGGCAGATCGCCGTCGATCTGGAGCTGCGGCGCTTCGCCCTGTCCTCGATCGCCGACATGATCTTCTCCGGCGATGTGGGGCAGCGCGCCGTCGAGGAGGTGCACCGGTCCTTCCCGATCATTCTCGAGGACATGCTCGTCCGCACCCTCATGCCGAAGGCCACGGACCGGCTGCCCATCCCGCTGAACAGGCGCTTCGACGCGGCGTCCGCCCGACTGCGCGCCATCATCGACGAGGTCGTCGAGGAGTACGGCGCCGAACCGCAGGACCCCGCACAGCCCGTCCGGCACGACCTGCTCTCCCTGCTCCTCGCCAGCACCGACCCGGAGACCGGCGAGACGATGAGCACCGCGCAGCTCCGGGACGAGCTGATCACCATCCTCTTCGGGGGCACCGAGACCGCGGCCACGACCATGGCCTGGGTCTTCCACGAACTCGCCCGCCACCCGGAGGTGGAGAAGCGGGTGCAGGCGGAGGTCGACACGGTGACCGGCGGGCGGCGCGTCCGCGCCGACGACCTGCCCCGGCTCACCTACACCGCCGGCGTCCTTCACGAGACACTGCGGCTGCACTCGGCCCTGGTGTTCACCAGGAAGGCGCTCACCCCGCTCACCCTCGGCGGAGTGCCGATCCCCGCCGGCGCGGAACTCGCCTACAGCCCCTACGCCCTGCACCGGGATCCCACGTACTTCCCCGACCCCACTGCCTTCGATCCGGACCGGTGGTCCCGTCCGGACGCGACACGGCTCCCGCGTCTCAGCGGCTTCCTCCCGTTCGGAGCGGGCCAGCACAAGTGCATCGGCGATTCCTTCGCGATGGCGGAAATGCTGGTCGTGGTGGCGAGCGTGGTCTCCCGCTGGCGGCTGGTGCACCCGCGCGGCGTCGCCGTACGGGAACGCCCCGCCGGAATCCCGACGCCCGATGTGCTGCCCATGATTCCGCTGGCGCGACAGTGAGACGTCCTGCCGCCCATCCGGCCCCTCCACGACCGAAATGATCGAGTGCCGGATGGCGGCAGGCAGGTGTCAGCGCATAATGCCCGATTACCCTCGTGCGGGTGGCGAACTTCGCGAAAGAAGGGCCTTGAACCGTCCTGGGCCGCCCCCCTGCCCCTACACTCGGCCGCACCTGCCGGAGGGGGCAACGATGACAGAGTCCGTGGCAGCCCGGGGAGGAGGGGAACACCCCCTCCTCGAACGGGAATCCGAACTGCTTGCGATCCAGCGCGCCCTGGAGACGCTGTGCGGAACGGCGGGAGGCGAACGGACCGCACGGCGCGGCGGAGTGCTCGCCTTCGAGGGTCCCGCCGGGGTCGGCAAGACGACCGTGCTCAACGAACTCCGCCACCAGGCCGCGGAGTTCGGCTGCACCGTCCTGTTCGCCCGCGGCGGCGAACAGGAGTCCCAGGTGCCCTTCCGGGTCATGCGCCAGCTCATCCGGCCGCTGTTCGCCCCCATGGACGAGGGCGAGTACCGCGTCCTGCTGGGGAACTGGTACCCCATCGTGGCACCCGCCATCGGGCTGGACGCACCCACCGGAGACACCCACCCCGACCCCCAGGGCGTCCGTGACGGACTCGACTGGGTCGTCACCCGGCTTTCGGTGCGCCACGGCAGCCCGCTCGTGCTCGTGCTGGACGACGCGCACTGGGCCGACCTCGAGTCCCTGGCCTGGCTGTCCGCCTTCGCCACCCGGGCGGAGGAGCTGGCCGTGCTCATCGTCGTGGCCTGCCGCCCCGACGAGATCACTTCCGCCGGCCCGGCACTGGAGGAGCTGACAGGCCGCCACGGCGCCCGTCCCCACGAACTCGCCCCGCTCACCTCGGGCGCGGTGGCGAGCGTCGTCCACAGGATCCTCGACGGGGACGCGGATGAGATCTTCTGCCGGGAGCTGTGGGCCATCACCGCGGGCAGCCCCTACGAAGTGGTCGAACTGCTCCAGAAGAGCAAGGAACGCGGCCTCAAGGCACATGAGGGCAGCATCCCCCAGCTGCGCGACCTGGCCTCCGCCGTGAAAAGCAGCGGCATCGTCGACCGGCTCATGCAACTGGGTGCCGCGACGATCCAGGTGGCAGGCATGGCCGCGGTCCTCGGCACCAGCGGCATCCCGATGAAGCTCCTCGAAACCGTCTCCCCTTTCGGTGAACTCGCCGCGAGGAAGGCCGTCGAACAGCTCCAGGACGCCCGCTTCCTGACGGTCGTGACCAACACCAAGCGGGAGCAGGTCGTCGAGTTCAACCACCCGCTGATCGCCAACGCGGTGTACGGGGCGATCTCCCCGAGCACGCGTGTCAGCATGCACGGAATGGCCGCGCACGCCCTCGTCGAGGCCGGCGCCGAACCCACCGAAGTGGCACGGCACCTGCTGGAGACACACCCCGAGGGAGACCCCTGGGTCGTACGCCACCTGCGCCGGGCCGCCCGGGACAGCTTCTCGGCCGGCGCACCCGAGCCCGCACGCCGCTGTCTCGCCCGTGCCCTGCGTGAACCCCCGGACATGGAGGAGCGCGCCGAGGTCCTCTTCGAGCTCGGATCCGCCAATGTGCCCAACGATCCCGCCGCCGCCGTCAACCAGCTGCAGGCGGCGCTGGAGGAACCCAAGGTGGAACCCGGCCTGCGGGAGGCCATCACCTACCGTCTCGCACAGGCCCTGGTGCACTCGGGGCAGATGCAGCGCGCCATCGAACTCCTTGAGGACGCGGCCCAGCAGGCCACCAGTTCCCACACCCGGCAGCGCATGAAGGCCGAACTCTTCAAATGGAACTCGGTCCGTGTCGACGACGACGCACCCGCCCGCTCCCGCGCCCTCGCCCGGTACGCCGAGCACATCAGCGGACGTGGCCTGGCCGAACGGCACATCCTCGGCATACGAGCCTGGGACGCCGTCCTGCGCGGCGAGTCCGCAGCCGACGCCCTGCGCTACGCCGAAGAGGCCCTGCGCTGCGGAATGACCTGGGTCGATCAGGACCTGGGTTTCGAAGTGCCGGCCGGTGTCGCGCTGGTGCTGATGTACTGCGACCAGCCGGGCCGCGCCGAGGAGCTGTTCAACGCGGGGATCGCGGAGTTCGAGAAGAAGGGCTGGCGCGGCTCCCACCTGTCGTTCGCCTACACGCTCTTCGGCTATGTCAGCTACCGTCGCGGAATCCTCACCGAGGCGGAGGACTTCGTACGCAACGGCCTCCAGATCGCCGACCGCGTCGGCCACGGAGTCCCCGCCCAGTCGTACGCCATCGGCACCCTTGTCGAAACCCTCATCGCCCGCGGCGACATTGCGGGGGCCCAGGACATCGCGGACATGTACGATCTCGCCGCACTCCGTCCCGAAGTCGTGGTCTACCCCGACCCCCAGGCCGTCCACGGCAAACTGCTGCTGGCCCAGGGCCGCATCGACGAGGCGGAGCGTCAGCTCACCGCGGCCGGTGCCCGGCTCGACCGCCGAGCCTCACGGAACCCCGCATGGAGCCCGTGGCAGCTCGATCTGGCCCTGGCGCAGGCCGCCGCAGGGCGGGGTGACGCGGCTCGGGCCACCGCGGACGAGGCCCTGGCCCGCGCCCGTACCTTCGGGACGGCCAGCGCCATCGGAACCGCCCTGCGCGTCTCCGCCGCGGCCGCCGCCGACCCGATTCAGGTGGCCGACCTCCTGGAGCAGGCCGTCGGCCACCTGGAACAGTCGCCCGCCGCGTACGAACTCGCCCACGCGCTCATCGATCACGGGACCACGCTGCGCGCCCTCGGCCGCGTGGAGCGGGCCGCGCTCCAGCTCTACCGGGGTCTGGAGACCGCCGTGACCTGCGACGCCGCCCCTCTGGTCCGTCGCGCCCGTGAGCAGCTCACCTCCGTCGGCCTGCGACCGCGGCGTCCCCAGGCCAAGGGGCAGGACACTCTGACGGAGCGGGAGTTCGACGCCGCACGGCACGCGGTACGAGGCTTGGACAACGCGGCGATCGCCGCCGAGATGAGGATCGACGAGCAGCAGGTCTGCGAACTGCTCTGCGCCGTCTTCACCAAAGTGGGCACCGACCGCCCGGGCCTGCACCGCGCCCTGGACCTGTGAGGAGGACCGGTGTGGAGCGTGCGCGGACCGTTCACCGGGCGTCGCGTCGCAGACGCCCGCCCAACCGGCTGCGCACCCGCCGGCTCAGCGCGGTCGCCGCGGCCGTGAGGAACACGAAGGAGTACAGGATCTGTACGACGGTCACGACCCGCGCCGCCTGACCGGTGGGGGTGATGTCGCCGAAGCCGACGGTCGCCAGAGTGACCATGGTGAAGTACAGGGCGTCCAGGCGGGTGCGCAACCCGGCGAACTCGCCCGGCCGCCCGGCCAGGACGAAGTACCCCGCCGAGAAGACCAGCACCGACAGGCACATCAGCAGCGCAATGACGATGCCGGGGCGGATACCGGGCCTGTCGAGCAGGACGTCCCGGATCTGGCGCAGCAGCAACACGGCGATCGCCCCCAGCACACAGCCGAGGACGGTCCAGCTCAGGGCGGGACGGTGCGGACCGAATCCGTCGAGCGGCAGCAGGAAGCAGGCGGTCACCATGGCCGCGGCGAGCAGCCCGAGGCCCAGCCACCGCCGCGGTCCCGTCACGTGGTGCCGTTCCAGTCGTACGGCCCTCCGCCGCGCCACTCGATCAGCTCGGGGTCGTCGATCGCCGTGTCGGTGGCGGGCAGTCCGACGGAGTGCAGCAGATCCAGCACCTCGAAGAGGCTGTACGCGGTGCCGACGGGCTCACCGTTGACCGTCACCTGCCGTCCGCCGTCCTGCGACGGCGGAAGCACGACCACGGGAGGCAGCCCATTCATGCCCTCAGCATGCACCGGACGGGCCCGGAGCGCAGCCGAGCCCGGCCAAGCGGGCGACCACCTCCGCACCCCGCGCGGCGCGCCCCGGCCCGCCCACCCCACCGGTGGCGCCCAGTGCGCCCGCCTGACCGCGGGCGCCCCGAGCCCGTCGGGCGGCCGTGTGCGTGGACGGACCGGGAGCGCCGCCGGCGGACGCGATAGATTGCCTCGTCGGAGGAGGGAGAATTCCGTGCCGGAACGCACGACCGAGTTCGGTGAGTACGCCACCAGGTCCGTGCCGGGAACCGCGAGACCGGCCTCTCGGCGGCAGGCACCACCTTCGACTTCGCCTCATCACCCGACCTGCAGCGAAGCGCTGTGACCCACCCTGTCGGCTCAGTGGCGAACGCCGGGCCGATCATCCACGAAAGCAGACCCACCCGTGTACAGCCTCACCCCGATCTACGACCGGCTCGTCTCCGAACGCGGCGACATCCCCATGCAGGCCCGCGCGGAGGCGGAGCGCATACAGCGGGACCTCGCACGCGTCATGCAGGCCCCGCCCCTCACGGGGCTGCCCCCTCGCGGCCCCAGGCCGGGAGGCGACGGGCTGTCACCCCTGTGAGGGACCCGGCCGCCGGACACCCCTGATGCCCCGTACGGGGCATCACGCCGCCGGCCCGCCGCCCGGGACCGTGGCGGCGGGAGGCGTCCAACGACGGTGACGAGGCACCGCGCCGGACACGCCGTAGTCCTTCTTGAGCTGTTCCGGGATGGCGTAGTGCATGACGCGTCCCCGGGTGAGGGAGGACAGTTCGAGGACCGTCGTGAGGTGGCCGAGACGGTCCAGGGCCCAGGCGCCGAGCGGGGACCGGTCCTCGATGGTCTCCAGCACGCCGAGCAGGTGCGGCACGGCCCTGACCACCGTGTCCCAGGGCGTGCGGGGAACCTCCAGCCAGTCGGCGCAGGTGTCACCGACGAGGTGACGGATCAGCGCGGACACGACCGGGTCGAAGAGGGTGCCGGGCACGACCTCCTCGTAGAGGTCGATGAGCTGCCGCGTGAGGTGCGCGCCCTCCACGGACGGCCCCATGTGGCGCACCATGTACAGGTCGAGGAACTCCCGTGCCTCCTCCAGGGACTTGGGGACGGCGTCCTGGTCGACGCCGAGCATGGCACCGACCACCCGCCACGCGTAGTAGTACGCCTCCGCTCCCTCGGTGGACAGATGGATCCCGAGGCGGTGCAGGGAGTCGAGCACGAGCAGCGAGAAGAGCATCTGCCCGCCGATCATGTCCTCCTGACAGATCGGCACCCCGAGCGCACCGGCGTCCCAGCGGTTCTCCCGCCGGAGATGGTGGCGGATGGAGGCGTGCAGCAACCGGACCTTCTGCGCGGCGGGGACGAAGCGGCTGCCCGCCTCGAACGCGCCGGGCTGCATCAGGTACACGGTGAACTGGCCGGTCTCCGCCATCCGTTTGGAGGGGTACTTCAGCCCGTGGGTCGTCGACAGCAGCTTCGCCACGTGCGGCACGACATAGCAGGCGGGCATGGAGGCAAAAGACAGCGCGGTGGAGATGTGCACGCTGTTGTCGATGAAGAACAGCCGGGCCTTCTCCATCTCCGCCCAGTCCACCCAGTCCGGCGGCGCGCTCGTGGCCCGCAGGTACTCCCGGGCGACATCGGGCAGCCCCTCCGGCAGGGGTGCGCCTGCCGTGGAGACGTACCGCATCAGGGTGTTGAACCTGCCCACCTCCCCGCGTTCGAAGAGCGCGGCGACGGTGGCGTCGGCGAGGTCGTCACCGGACTGCCGCAGGGTGTTCATGGATGCCTCGGTGTAGGGCATGGCAGAGGTCCTCGTCTTTCCGGGGGGCAGGACAGGCGGACTGCCTGGGTCAGGAGGGTCAGGAGGGTCAGGACAGGCGGACGGTCGCCGAGTGCGCCAACGCGGTCAGGACCGTGGCGGCGTGCGCGGGTACGCCCAGCCCGCCGAGCACTCCCAGGGCCTCCTCGACCCGCGCCGCGATCATGGCCTCTACCCGGTCGGGAGCCTTCAGCGCGCGCATCAGCTCACGAACCGCGCCCAGCGCCTCCCCGTCCAGGTCGCGCCGGCCCAGCAGGGCACGCAACTGCTGCCGCTCGTCCGGACCGGCGGTCCGCCAGGTCTCGGCCAGCAGGGCGGTGGGCCGGTGCCCGCGCAGATCGTCGGCGTTGGCCTTGCCGGTGTCCGCCGCGTCACCGAACAGGCCGAGCAGGTCGTCCCGCAGCTGGAACGCCTCGCCCAGCGGCAGACCGTACGCCGAATAGCCCTCACGCAGCCGCTCGCCGGCCCCGGCCAGGGCGCCGCCGATGAGCAGGGGATGCTCGACGGTGTACTTGGCCGTCTTGTACCGGACCACCTTC
Source organism: Streptomyces sp. NPDC018693 (assembly GCF_044391385.1). Lineage (NCBI taxonomy): Bacteria > Bacillati > Actinomycetota > Actinomycetes > Kitasatosporales > Streptomycetaceae > Streptomyces > Streptomyces sp. NPDC018693. Next base: position 465,621 of record NZ_JBIRZZ010000005.1, read on the forward strand.
AGCGAGGCCGCCGTGTCGGGTGCCGCGCCGGTCCGCAGGATCTCCAGGCACTCACCCGCGATCAGCTCCCGGGCCAGCACCGACCACAACGGGCGGGCCCGAGCCAGATACACGGCGGGCAGCCCACATCCGGCGAACAGCTGCCCGGCCAGCGACATCAGCAGATCCCCGACCAGCATGGCCAGCGACCTCGCGGCGGTGACGGCCCGCGGCCGACCGCGTAACACTGCGCGCAGCGCGACGTGCGCGGTGGGCCGGCCATGCCGCAGCGGGCTGTCGTCGATCAGGTCGTCGTGCACGACGGCGGCGGCGTGCACCAACTCCATGGCGGCCGCCGCCCGCACCAGCGCGTCACTGTCGGGCTGGCCGGCCGCACGCCAGCCCCAGTAGCAGAACGCGGCCCGCAGCCGCTTGCCGTCCGCGACCGCCGCCTCGACCTGCTCGGCCACCGGCCCCAGAGCCGGGTCGACCTCGGCGAACCGGTCGGCCTCCCGGGCGACGAAGCCGCGCAGCACAGCGTCGACGCGGCTCTTGAACGCGGCCGGATCCCACCGCTCAGACATCGTCAGCGGCCCGCCGGGCCAGAACGTGCCGGGCGAGGACCTCCAGATGGGCCGGTGGCGCGGTGGCGCACCGGTCCAGCACCAGACGACCGCGCGCCGTCAGCTCCTGCTCCGCCTCCGCGACCAGTTCCGCCGTGTCCGAACGGCGCAGCAGCCCGCGCACCGTCCCCAGCGCCGAACCCAGCGTGCCCACCGCCAGATCGGCCAGACCGGCCACCAGCAGCACCGCCCGCCCGTCCAGGCCCGACGGTCGTCCCGTTTCCCCTGTCATGCCGTCTCCCCACCCACCGGTCACCTACCGACGTCCTCAGGGTCGCCTCGCACCGGGCGGGAAAGAGGCGGAACTCACGATCGAGTGATCACATCGCTTGGCCGTACGGATCACGGCACTTCGCCGGTCCGATGTCCCGTACCTCGACCGGTCCGGGGTGCCGGCGGCGCAGCTGGCGCTCCAGACGCTGGTGCAGGGTGCCCCAGGCGGCGGGACAGGCCCGGCAGGCGCCTCCCAGCCGCACGGTGACCACACCGTTGCGTACGCCGACCAGTTCGATGGCGCCGCCGTGGGAGCGGGCGAACTGCCCGGCCGCACCGGCGATCAGCTCCCGTGCCGCGGCCTCCAGCGCCGCGTCCTCACCGGGGCGGCCGGCCTCGTCGGCCGGTACCCAGCCGGCGGGGTCGGCGAGCGCCGCGTGCAGGGCGGTGCGCACCCGGGCGCCCTCGCCGGACCAGCCGCGGCCCGCGCCGAGCCGGGTGACGACGGCAGCCGGCTCCACCGTCACCTCCGCCAGCGTCCCGTCGACCAGCAGAGCGGCCAGCGGCGCGGGGGCCGCGGTGATCCGGCCGGTACGGGTGAGAAGACCGGCGGGGACGATCCAGCGCAGCCGGTCGGGCCGGCCGGGAACGCGCTGGGGATGCAGGGGAACCACCGGCCGCCTCACCCGCCCAGCGCCGCGGTGACCGACTTCGCCGCGTACGCCAACAGCCAGGCCAGGCCGGTCAGATAGCCGAACGCGATCGCGGGCCACCGCCAGGTGCCGGTCTCCCGGCGGATCACCGCCACCGTGGCCATGCACTGCAACGCGTACGCGAAGTAGACGAGGAGAGCGGCGATCACCGGCGGTGTGAAGACCCGTTGCCCGGCCCGCGGACCGTCGGGGTACGTCATGTCGCGCAGCGCCCGCGCCGGGTCCTCGGGGTTCTCGGCGGCGGTGACCTGTCCGAGGGTGGCGACGAACGTCTCCCGTGCCGACTGGGCCGACAGCACACCGACGTTGACGCGCCAGTCGAAGCCCAGCGGGTCGAAGACGGGACCGACCAGCCGCCCCAGACCGGCGGCGTAGCTGTGGTCCACGGTGTAGGCGGACACGGCCGCCGAGTCGGTCGTGTCGACGCCGGCCGCCCGCATCTGCGCGGCCGAGTGCAGCGGCAGGTTCAGCAGCAGCCACAGCCCGAGGGTGGTGGCCACGATGACCGTGGTGCACTTGCGCAGGAAGGCCCGCGCGGCCGACCACATCGCCATCAGCACCGCACGCGGCGCGGGCAGCCGGTACGGCGGCATCTCCATGTGGAACGGCACCGGCGCACCCCGCCGGTCGCCGAGCTTCTTGAACACCCAGGCCGCCACCATGGCCGAGACGGCACCGAGCAGGTACAGGCCGAACATGACCACGCCCTGCGCGCCGAACGGCCCGATCCGGTCGGACGGGTCGACGAGCAGCCCGATGAGCAGGACGTAGACCGGCAGCCGGGCCGAACAGGTCATCAGCGGCGCCGCCATCATCGTCGCGATCCGGTCCCTGGCCGACGGCAGCGTACGGGTCGCCATGACGCCGGGGATCGCGCAGGCGAACGACGACAGCAGCGCCACGAACGCGCGCCCCTCCAGCCCGGCCCGGGCCATCACCCGGTCCATCAGGAACGCGGCCCGCGCCATGTAACCGACGCCTTCGAGCAGCGCGAGCAGCAGGAACAGCAACAGGATCTGCGGCACGAACACCAGCACTCCGCCGACACCGCCGATGAGGGCGTCACCGAGCAGACTGGCGAGCCACGGACTGCCGACACGGTCGGCGACCAGACCCGCCAGCCGTCCGAACAGCGACTCCACGCCGTCCTGCAGCGGGGCGGCCAGCGTGAAGACGGTCTGGAAGAACAGCATCATCACCGCGAAGAACACGAGCGTGCCCCACCAGGGGTGCAGCAGCACGGCGTCGACACGCCGGGTCACACGATGGCGCTCCGGGGCCCGGTAGTCGGCGAAGGCGAGCACCGACTCCGCCCAGGCGTCCCGCTCGGCCGGATCCGCGGGCGGCGCCAGCACCGGAACCGGCCAGTCCCGCCACCCGGCCAGCCGTTCACGCAGTCCTACGATGCCATGGCCGCGGTGGGCGACCACCGCTTCCACCGGCACACCCAGCGCCTCGGCGAGCGCGTCGACGTCGAGACGACCTTGGCGGCGGGCGAGTTCATCGGTGAACGTGACCACCACACAGGTGGGCAGGCCACGGGCGAGGACCTGCGCCACGAGCCCCAGCGAGCGGCGCAGGGTGGTGGCGTCCACCACGACCAGCAGCGCGTCCGGCGGAGCCGTGCCCGCCAGCCGGCCGTCGAGGGCGTCGACGAGGATCCGCTCGTCCGGGCTGATCGGGTCCAGGCTGTAGGTGCCGGGCAGATCCTCGACCACACACGTGCGCCCGCCGGCCCGGCAGGTGCCGACCGACCGGGAGACGGTCACGCCGGGGTAGTTGCCGGTCTTGGCGTTGAGGCCGGTGAGACCGTTGAAGACGCTGCTCTTGCCCGAGTTGGGGCTGCCGACCAGGGCGATGCGCGGCGCGCCGGCCGTGGTCGTGCGCTCACCGCCGGCGCCGTGGCAGTCCGCGGTCACCGATGCGGCCCGCTCATGCGCACCCGGGCGGCCTGCGCCCGGCGCAGGCAGACCTCGTAGTCCTTGACCCGGTAGACGACCGGGTCGCGCAGCGGTGCCCGGCGCACCACCTCCACCACCGTCCCGGGCGTGAACCCGAGGTCCCCGAGCCGACGAGCCAGCTCCGGTGCCCCGTCCGCGACGACCGCGACGACCGTGGCCCGGTCCCCGGGCGCCAACTCGTCCAGGGCACACCCGGCGCCCTCCCGCGCCACGGCCGCCGTCCGGGCCTCCACGCCACCACGCATCCGCGCCTCCCTCAACGCCAGTAAGGGAAGCCTAACTTCAGCGATCACGCCTGCCGGGGTCCTCCAGACCCGGATCGAGGGACCACCGGGCCCTTCCACCGACGGCCACGCCGCCCCCGGAGCCGGGGTGCGTGGTGTCGGGGGTGACCCGGAGGGGTGGGCCGGGGTAGCCCCCGAAAGCACCGGTGGGCGCCGGCGCGATCGCCTCGCGCCGGTCACGCCCGTCACCGTGTCCGCCGTCGTCACGGTCACCTCGGCCACCGCCCTGTTCGCGCACGCCCGCGACGGACACGTCCGATGGCGTACGGGGCTGCTGTTCGCGGTCGGGGGCATCGGCCCGGCGATCCTGGGCGGCGCGCTCGCCGGGCGCCTCCCGGAGGCCGCGCTGACGGCGGCGTTCGCCGCGCTCCGTGCGGATCGGCCGGGCCCCGGACACCGTCGCGCCGGTGCGGCCGGGCCGGGCGGCGGCCGCGGGGGCCGGGCTCGGCGACGTCACCGGCGTCCTCGGGGGTCGGCGGCGGCCTTCTCGCCGTAGCGGCGCTGGTGGGCGTGCTCGGCCTGCGCATGCGTCAGGCGGTGGGCACCAGCCTGCTGGCCATCACCGTCAACGCGCTGGCCGCGCCGGCCGCGCGCGTCGGCACGGTCGACCGACTGGACCGGGCGGTCGTCGCGCGGTTCGTCGGCGCCGCGATCCTCGGCGCGTGGGACGGGAAACGGCCGGCGGCCAAGGTCTCCGGGCCCACGCTCCAGCGCGTCTTCGCCCTGGCCCTGCTGGCAGTGGACGCGCTCATGCTGGTCGACGCGGCGGTGTGAGGTGTGCCACGCCGCCCGCTCACGCCAGCGACAGGAACAGCTTCTCCAGCCGGGCGCGCATCTCCGCCGTGTCCTCACCGTTCTTGCGGCCGGACTCCATGTCCGCCACGCACTGCTGCAGACCGGTGGCGATGATCGCGAACCCGGCCCGGTCGAGCGCGCGCGAGGCCGCGGCGAGCTGCGTGACCACGTCCTCGCAGTCACGGCCCTCCTCGATCATCCGGATCACACCGGAGATCTGGCCCTGCGCCCGGCGAAGCCGGTTCAGCACGGCCTTCAGGTCCGCACCCTCGAGCTCCAGTTCCACGATCACTCCTCGCGAAGAAATACCCCTAGGGGTAATGTACGTCCCGGTTCGGGACACGTCGACGAACAAAGGATCACACCTGCCATGGTCAATTCCCCCACCCCCGCCACCCTCGGTGCCGACCAGGCCCGCACCCGGCTGCACGAACTCACCGTCATCGACGTCCGCACACCCGCCGAGTACGCCTCCGGTCACCTCCCCGGCGCGCTGAACATCCCCCTGGACCAGGTCCGCCGCGCCCTGCCGGAGATCCGGCACGCCGCCGAGCGCGGTGACGTCCTCGTCGTCTGCGCCTCCGGGGCCCGCTCCGAGAACGCCTGCAGGATGCTGGCCGAACAGGGCATCCCCACCGCCACGCTCGCCGGCGGCACCGGAGCCTGGGCCGCCGGGGGACACGACCTGGACCAGCCCGCCGCCTGCGACACCCGGTCCGGCTGGAGCATGGAACGCCAGGTGCGCTTCACCGCCGGCGCGCTGGTCCTGCTCGGCCTCGTCCTCGGTCTCCTGGTGCACCCGGCCTTCCAGCTGCTGTCGGCGGGCATCGCGGGCGGTCTCGTCTTCTCCGCGCTCACGAACACCTGCGGCATGGCCGTCGTGCTGGGCAAGCTGCCCCACAACCGCCCGCGCGCGGCCGACCTGGACGCCGCGCTCGCGACCCTGCGCGGCCGCTGAGCCCGCCGCTCCGGAGCCCGTACTACGACCGCCCGACGTGCTCGGCGACACGGGCGTGCCGGAGGAGCAGCCGGGCCAGGTCGCGCGCTTCGTCCGCGGTGAGCGCCGCCCACACCCCGGGCTCATCGCCCTGGTCCCGGCCCACGTCCAGGGCGACCCGGCTGATGGGCCGGTCCGCGGGCGCGAGCCGCAGGCACCGCACGGCGATCCTGCGCCCGCAGGCGGTCACGAGAGAGGTGCCCTCCGCGGCCGGGGGCCGGTCATGTCCTGTCGTCGCCATCGCTCTCCACACTCCTCCGGTTCACATACCCTCGCGGGTATCAGGAGCAGCGCTGACCGGCACGGAAATGTTCCCCGGTCGGCCGGGTCCGCGGGCGCCTTCCGAAAGCGTCAGGTTCTTCAAGGAGACATGAGGGAGCCCGCCAGGGCCGTACGGCCCTGGCGGGCGTGGCGGGCGCCGTGATGAGCTGAACGCGACGGGGAGGGCCCACAGGGCGCGGAGAAGCAGGGGATGGCTGCGCACCGCGCGATCAGGGACCACGAGAAGTGGTCGGAGCCCTCCCCGTCGAACGCGCCCCGGTCTGGAACGTGCCTCGGTTGCCCAGACGCTGTCCGCGGAGCCGCCGCCGCAGTCCACCCGGTCGTTGCCCATGACGGTTCGCGCACATCTGATGACGCCTACGCGTGTCGCACGCATGCTCGATATCGAGGGCTTGCCGAGAACGTGGCGCAGCCCCGCCTTGTGCGGACGACGGCGTGATGGAACCCTTCCTGACCGCTGGACACGGGACACGAGGGAACGGACGGGGGAGCGGGCGGATGGAGCTGGAGCTGCGGCATCTGCGGGTGGTGTGCGCGGTGGCCGACGCCGGCAGCGTGGGCCGGGCCGCGGCCGACCTGGGCTACACCCAGCCGGCCGTCAGCACCCAACTCCGGCGCATCGAACGCCACTTCGGCGAGCCCCTCTTCGTGCGCGGCGCGACCGGCGTACGGCCGACCCCGTACGGCAGGGAGGTCGTCGCGCAGGCGCGCGACGTCCTGGCCCGCGCCGCCGCGATCGGCCGCCGTCCGGCCGACGCGGCGCGGGCGCGGCGCCCGCTGCGGGTCGCGGCCACCAACTCCCCGGTGCTGTCCGGCATGGTGTCACGGCTCCGGGCCCGGCTGCCGGACCTGCCGGTCGCGGTGAGCAGCGTGTACGCCTCCTCACGGATCGTCGAACTGCTGGAGGAGGGCACGGTGGACGCGGCCGTCGCCGCGGACTACCCGGGAATGGAGCTGCGGCACTCGGACGCGGTCACCCATCGCGGGATCGCCACCGAGCCCACCTTCGTGGCGCTGCCTTCCCGGCACCGGCTGGCACGGCGCGCCCAGGTGCCGCTCGCCGAGCTGGCCGACGACGCCTGGTTCGTGACGCCGGACGACGGGGCGGGCTGGCCCGGCGTCTTCTACACGGCGTGCGAGGCGGCCGGCTTCGCCCCGGTGGCGGTGCACGAGTTCCTCGGCGACCAGACGCAGTTGCAGCGCATGATCGCCGACGGCCTCGGTGTGTCCCTCGTCCAGGCCACACTGCGCCCGATCCCGGACGTGGTGATCAGACCGCTCGCCGGAACGCCCCTGTGGTGTCGCTACGTACTGACGTGGCGGCGCGACGCCGTCGCCGAGGACGTGGCGGACGCGCTGTTCCGGTCGGCGACGGCCGCGTACCGCGAACTCGCGGACATCTCCCCGCACCTGCGGCTCTGGGCGGACCGCACCCGCAGCGCGAGCGGCGTGTAGTCCGGCCGCCACCACGGGTCTTATGGCTGTTCGGCGCCCGGCTGTTATGGCTGGTCGACGCCATGTGCTATGTCACACGGCATTGTGCCGGCGGGCCCCCGTTGAGACGGTGCCGCACACGCCTCACCACCCCTTCGAGGCGCAGCCACCCGTGGAGGAGACCCGATGCGCAACCGCTTGGCGCTGCCCCGACGCACGGCCGGCGCCTTCGCCGTCTGCGTCACGGCCGTCGGCCTGCTGTCGGCACCGGCGACGGCGGCACCCCCGGCCCAGGACGGCGCCGGCCGGGTGACCGTGACCCGGACGGTGACCTCGACCCCGCCGCCGTCCGGCCCGAACACGAACGCCACCACCGACCGTCCCGCCGTACAGGACCGCCCCCTCACCGCGGACCGACTGCGGCCCCAGAGACCGACGTCCACGCCCCTCCGCCCGCACACCGAGCCCAGGACGGCCGCCTCCTGCGATCCCGCCGCCTTCGGCAGCCGGACGGGGACCGCCCTCGTCGCCTTCGTCAAGGCCGCGACCACCGACTGCGTCAACACCCTCTTCGCGGTCACCGGCACCGACGCGCACCGCGTCTTCCGGCAGCCCCAGATGGTCACCGTCGCCCGCGCCTTCCAGCAGGAGGCGCGCCGCTACCGCGGTGACAACACCTCACGGATCCAGCAGCTCGTACTCTTTCTGCGCGCCGGCTACTACGTGCAGTTCAACCACCCCGCCGACGTCGGTCCCTACGGCACCCGCCTGACCCGGGCCACCACCGGCGCCCTCGACGCCTTCTTCGCCAACCGCCGCTCCCAGGACGTCACCCCGGCCAACGGCGACATCCTGAGCGAGGCCGTCGTCCTCACCGACAGCGCCGACCAGCAGGCCCGCTACCTCAAGGTCTACCAGCGACTCCTCGAAAGCTACGACAGCTCCTACGACGGCATCGCCGGCATGATCGCGGCCGTCAACAGCGTCCACACCCCGCTCTGGCGCGGCAACTGGAACCCGCGCTACGTGGCCGCGGTCACCGCCGACCCGGGCATCGCCCGCACCCTGCACGCCTTCGCGCTCGAACACCTGGACCTGCTCGGGACCGACCGCGCCCACCTCAACTCCAACGCCGGGACGAACCTCGCCCGCTACGTCGAACACCCGGCGCTGCGCGACACCGTCCGCCCGCTGGCCAAGAACCTCCTGGACGCCTCACGGATCACCGGTCCCACCGCCGCACTGTGGGTCGCGGTCGCCACCCAGACCGACCACTACGACCGCCCCCACTGCTCCTACTACGACATCTGCGACCTGCCCGGCCGCCTGTCCAGAGCGGTCCTGCCGATCACCCACCCCTGCGACGCGTCCCGCACCATCCGGGCCCAGGCCCTCACCGCGGCCGAACTGGCCGCCGTATGCGCGAACATCCTCGGCCAGGACGCCTACTTCCACGACCTCGTGAGGGACGACGGCCCCATACCCGACCAGTACCTGTCGACCGTCCACCTCGTCGTCTTCGCCAGCCGCGCCGACTACCGCACCTACGCCGGAGCGATGTTCGGCGTCAGCACCGACAACGGCGGCATCACCCTGATCGGGAACCCGTCCGACCCCGCCAACCAGCCCCTCGCCCTCATGTACCAGAAGAAGCACGACGACAGCCACACGGCCGGGATCTGGAACCTCAACCACGAGTACACGCACTACCTCGACGCCCGCTACAACTTGAAGGGCGACTTCACCCAGCAGACCTCCGTCCCGGACGTCTGGTGGATCGAGGGCGTCGCCGAGTACGTCTCCTACGGCTACCGCGGCCTGCCCGACGAGCAGGCCATCACGGAGGCCGGCAAGCACACGTACCGGCTGAGCACCCTGTTCCAGAACACCTACGCCAACAGCGACGTGATCCGCACCTACCCCTGGGGCTACCTCGCGGTGCGCTACATGGCCGAGCGGCACCCGGAGGACATCCAGCGCATCCTCGACCACTTCCGCGCCGGGGACTACGCGGGCGGACACGCCGTCTACACCACCGACATCGGCACCCGCTACGACACCGACTTCGACCAGTGGCTCACCGCCTGCGCCACCGGAGCCTGTGAACGAGGTCAGTGACCACCCGTGCACAAGCCGCTCCGTCCCCCACCCACCGAGCGCACAAGACTTCCGGACCACGAGCTCTGCCGGGCACCCCCGACCGCGTCATCGCCCAGTCCTACCGGCATGTACACCAACGAGGATCACCGTTGGACGTCCGGGGAAGTGGCGCACTGGGCACGCGGCACCCTCCCTGCGACCGGCTCCCGCGTCGAACACTGGCCGGACTCCGGCCACTACCTGCACGAGGAGCACATCGACCGCACGATCCGGCTCGTCGCGGACTGGGCGGGGCATGAGCGCGGTGAGGCCGTTCGAAAACGAGGTGTCGTAGGGGAGCCGCCCAGGCAGGATGCTCCTGTGAACCTGCATCCTGTGCTGTGCGGTCTCGCCGCCAACCCGGCCCTGCCGGGGGAACTGGTCGACCAGCTGATCGGCCTCGCCGGCGTCGAAGTCGCCGAAGTCCTGGCCGATCGCGCAGATCTCAGCCGGGCACAGGCCGTCGCTCTGGCTCTGCGCGTCCCGGACACCGCGGTCCAGCTGGCCCACAAGACCAGGCTGACCTGCGCCGACGTCGATCCCGAGACCCGACCGGATGCCGCGCTCGCCCTCCTCGACGAGGGCGCCGGCACCCCCGAGTGGGCACGCCGCTTCGCGACGGACCCGGTCGTCGAGCACCGGGAGAAGCTGGCCGCATGTCCTGACCTTCCGCCCGATGTGGTGGAGACCCTCGCCTCCGACGCCGACGTACGGGTCGTCACGGAACTCGCCCTGTGGGCGCCGCCGGAGACAGCCGCCCGGCTCGCGGCGCACCCGCACGCGGAGGTCCGTAGCGCGGTGGCCGCCAACGAACGCACGCCACCGGCCGTACTGGCGGCGCTGATCACGGGGGCGGACTTGCCCCCGGCACGCGGATGCCTGGTCTGCGACCGTGAGCGGATTCCCTTCAGGCACGACCCGAACTGCCCGCGGACCGACTGCGATCTGCCGCCGAACGCGTCGTGCGACGGCTCCCACGAGTCGACCCTGCACAACATGTACGCCAGGGCATTGCAAAACCCGGCCACCCCCGCCGCAGCCGCCATCGCCTTCGCCGACCACCCGTCGACGCTGCTGCGCCGCCTGCTGGCCGCCCGCCCCGGCCTGCCACCGGCGGTGTACGAGCGACTCGCCCGCGATCCCGCCCCCGGCGTCCGCGCCGAACTCGCGGAGAACGCCGGGCTCGACGAGCCCCTGATCCGCGCCCTGGCCACCGACCGGAGCGACGACGTGCAGCGCGGGCTCGCGCACCATCCGCACGTGCCGCTCGACGTGCTCGCGGACCTGACCGGCGCCACCAGAATCGGCCCGACCCTGCTGCCGCGGATCGCCGCCGCCACGCTCTCCGAGATCAGGGAGCTGGCCACCTCACCGAATCCGACGCTACGGATGCTCGTGGCCGCCCGCCGCGATCTGCCGCCCGAGATCCGGGACACGCTCGCCACGGACCCCGACGCGAAGGTACTCGCCTCCATCGCACCGCACCCCGGCCTCTGCGACGCCCGGCTGCGCGCCATGACCGACCGGCACGGAGCCCGGGTCGCCGCGAAGGCGGCGGCCAACCCTGACGCGTCACCGGCGCTGCTGCACGACCTGACCCGGCATCAGCCGCCGGTCCGCAAGGCGCTGCGCGAGATCGCCCGCCACCGCAACGCGACGGCCTCCGCGCTGCTCCCGTGCCTGGCGGACCCACGGGCCCGCCCCTTGGCCGCCGCCCATCCGGCACTGCCACCGCCCACCATCGTCGAACTCCTCGCCGACGCCGAAGACCACGTGGCGGAAGCCGCCGCCACCAACCCGTCCCTCCCGCCGACCGTCATGTCACACCTGGTGTCACAGGCGCACACCTTGGCCGGCCGCGGCGAGACCGAAGACGGATTTCCCGGCACCGGTGGCCTTCCTGACTTGGCTGTGTGACGACGACCGACACCACCGCCCCCGACCTGGCACGCGGGACGATGCTCCTGCTCATCGTCGTGTCCGAGGCGACGGTGAGCCCGCGCCGGTCGACGGTGACCCGGACACTGGCGGCCGACGGCAGCGGGGGAGCCGGTTAGGCGGGGGCCGGGCGCGGCCCGGAGCCGATCAGCCACCGGACCAGAGCGCCGGTGGCACCGGGTCCAGGACATCCGAGTTGACGACGACGGTGGCGGCCAGCGGATACCCGAGCGCGACGGCCCATGAAGCCGTCGGCCCGGCCGTCAGGACGCCTCTGCGCAGGCGGCTCATCCGAACCCCCCTAGACCGACTGTTCGCGTTGCAATAGAACAACAACGGGAGGGGGAAAACGGGGAAACCAGGAACGAGCGGGCAAAACGGGCCGACGAGGGCGACATCCGTACCCGATCATGCGTTCATGGCGCTGAGAGACACCCTTGACCGAGTCGACGCGGACCTGGCCGCAGGCCGGATACCCGTCGCCCGCCAGCGCCTGCGCGGCCTGGTGTCGTCCTTTCCGGACGACCTGACCCTGCGCCGCCGCCTGGCCGAGATCTACCGCCTCTACGGTGAGCCCGCGGAGGCCGGTCGCTGGATGTACCTCGAAGCGGACCGGGACCCGGCGGAGACCACCGCCTTCGAGACGCGGTACCCCACAGCTCCGCAGCGCATGCGCGCCCTCGCCTGGCACGGCCCCGAGTCGCTCGCGGCAACGGCCTTCGCCGGAGAGCAACTCGCGGCCGTGCGCACGGCCTGCTCCGACGCCCTGGGGCGCCCCGTCGACTGGGACTCGGTCCCGGCCGAGGCGGAGGAGGACAGCGGACGGAACACCTTCACCGGCTTCCTGGCAGGGGCCGGATGCCTGGTCGCGGTCGTCGCGTTCCTGGCGATCTGGGTGGCCGGACTCACCAGCCTGTACGACGCCCTCTTCGGCTGACCAGAAGGCCGGGCGATCCGCAGGTCACCGCAGTCCCTGACCCGGCTCATGCCCTTGAGGGCCATTCCTGTCTTCTCAGATGCCGAGTGAGGCCATCTCGATCGCTGACCGGTGGTTGGCCGCGCTGGTGACCACACAGGCGCGGTAGGTCCGGTTGTCCTTCACGGCGAGGAAATAATCGCGGAGGTTCTTCCAGTGACTGACGAGGTAGCCGAGTCCCGGGACGAAGCCGGGCGGACGCGGTACGAGGGAGAACCTCTCGCTGCAACGCAGGATCTGCCCCGTAACCGTCGACAGGACGTCAGCGACCTCGGAGTTCATGTTCCATCCGGCCGCCAGTTCCGGCGTCCAGATCACCCCGGCCAATTCCCGCAGTCGCTCCTGCTCCTGCGGGGTCGGATCGCTCAGAGCCCCCGCCGCCACGGACACCGGTGCGGTCGGCGGTCTGCTCCTCGCCGCCCGACGCGTGCGGCAACGCGCCACTCCAGGGCCTGGCACCTGTCAGTGTGAGGGCGTGACAAAGACTGGTACGGCAGATGTGTTTGAGGCCGGACGCCGCGGCAGGCGCGGAGATCTCCATGCGTATCGGGTGCGCGGGCTCGGTCGCAGCGTGGTGGTTCTGTGGATCGGTGGCGAGGGCGACGAACTTGATCAGGTGGTGGCGTTGCCGGAGGCTGATCGCTGCCGGGTGCCGGTGTTCCTGACGGTTCGCCAGGCACGCGTGTATGCGAGCCGACGGGGGCGGAGGCTGGCCACTTCTGAGGCCGACATTCTGGAACTCGTCCGTGTCCAGCAGTGGCTGGAGGACCCGACGCGTCGGCGCGTTCCCTCGGGTGCGGTGCTGGAGGCTTGGAACTTCTTCGAGGATCTGGCCCGAGGACTCGGCGGGGTCCACCTGCTGCCCCCGCAGAGCGAGGTGCATGACAGCGCCTACGAGAAGCTGTTCGGAGATGAGTGCGCCGCATGGACTCCCGCGGAGCAACGCGCGGCACTGGAACTGATCAGGGCGGGAGTGGAGCTGTGGAACACCTGCCCAGTGATCGTGAAGCCCGGTTCGAGCACCGTCTTCGGCCACGGACGGGCCGCACCTGCGGTCTTGTGATGCGTGCACCGGTTGGCTCACTGAGGCGCTTTGTGGGCAGCTTCGGCCTCGGGGACACACCGGCCCCGCATGCCCCGATCGAGGCACGCGGCGTCTTGACTACCGCGAGGCCCGGGAGCAAAGTGGAGCATATACGGCGTAAACGTACAAGGTAGGACATGGATGGTAGGGCGGGTGAGGCGCGGTGGACACAGAGCTGCGCCCGCGAGCCGGATCGGAGCCGGCGTGGGCCCCGTCGACGGTGCTCGTCACGGGCGGGGCCGGCTTCCTCGGCAGCCATACCTGCGTGGATCTCCTCGATCACGGCTACGAAGTGATCGTGATCGACAACTACGTCAACAGCAGGCCACAGGTCTTCGCCCGCGTGGAGCGCATAGCGGGCCGCTTCGTCGGCGCCGTCTACGAACTGGACATCCGTGATCGGCACGCCCTGTCGGCCGTCTTCGACCGACACTCCGTGGACGCCGTCGTGCACTTTGCCGCGCACAAGGCCACAGGGATGTCGACATGGATGCCCGTCCAGTTCCACGACACCAACGTCGGGGGCACGACCACCCTGCTGCGGGCCATGCAGGACCACGGGGTGCACCGGCTCGTGTATCCCTCGTCGTGCTCCGTCTACGGCGACGCCGGTCACGGGCCGCTCGACGAGACCACCCCCGCACGGCCCAGGACCCCCTACGCCGCCTCCAAATGGATCTGCGAGCAGATCCTCGCGGACGTCTGCCGGAGCCGCCCCGAGTACACCGTGATGTGTCTGCGCTACTCCACCCCCGCCGGGGCCCACCCCAGCGGACTGCTCGGCGAGGATCCCCGCCGCACAACCGACAACCTGATGCGGTACGCGGCCCAGGTGGCCAGCGGCCGTCGCGGGCGGCTAGGGATCTTCGGTGGCGACTATCCGACCCGGGACGGCACTCCCGTGCGGGACTATCTGCACGTCATGGACGCCGTTGAAGCGCACCGACTGGCCCTCGACCACCTCACCGACGGGCCGGGCATGCACATCTACAACCTGGGCGCCGGCCAGGGCAGCTCGGTCCTGGACGTGGTCGCCGCCTTCTCCCGGGCCAGCGGCAGACCCATCCCGTACGACGTCGAGCCCCGCCGCCCCGGCGACGTCGCCGAACTCGTCCCCGATCCGTCCGCCGTGCGGCACGCATGGGGCTGGCGCCCCCTGCGGGACCTCACCGAGATGTGCCGGGACGCCTGGCGCTTCCACCGGCTCAACCCGGATGGCTACGCCGACTCCGCCCGGCGGCCGGTGACGAGGCAGTAGCGCGCCACAGCGGCTCCCACCGGCCACGGGACGACATGCGGCGCGGCGACCCTCGTGCCTACGATCGAAGGAAGCCCCATGCGACGCGTACCGCGCACTTCGGCCTCCAGCGATTCGGGGTGCTTGCCCTTGTTGCCGGCCCGCCGCCTGATGGCCTGCCACATTGCGCTGGTCATCACCATAACCGGCGTATACATGACCGTCCCGGACCTGCGTGCGCCGCTGTGGGCCGTCATCGGCCTGGCAGGCGTCGCCGCCGTCGTGGCCGGTACGCATGTCCATCGGCCTGCGCACCGCTGGCCGTGGTGGGTGCTCGCGGCCGGACTGCTAGCCTTCGCGGCGGGCGGCACCTTGTACATCGTGCAGGAGGCGTACTTCCATGCGTCCGCCCCGGCCCGGCCCCCGTCCGACGCCTGCTACCTCGCCGCCTACCTCCTCTTCACCGCCGGGCTGTACGGCCTGGTGCGCCACCGCTGGGTGGGCCGCGATCTGCCCGGCCTTCTCGACGCACTGATCGTCACCGCCGGCCTCGCCCTGCCGGTGTGGGTCTACCTGGTGCAGCCGCTGGCCCGCCTGGAGAGTCCCGCCTGGCAGCGCGAAACCAGCATCATCTACCTGCTGGGGGACGTCCTGGTGCTGGCGATGCTGCTCCAGCTCCTCGCACCCCGTCCGGTGTCCGGCCGCAACCGTGCCGTCCTCCTGCTCGTTCTGGGCGCGTCCACGCTGCTCTGTGTCGACATCACCTACGGGATCCTGCAACTGAACGACACATGGCGGCCCGGCACCCTGCTCGGCACCGGCTGGATCGTCTTCTGTACCGCCTGGGGACTGGCCGCGCTGCACCCCTCCATGGCGCAGCTGACCGCGTCGCAGGCCCACGCCCAGTCCCTGCTGCCGCCCTGGCGCCGGCTCCTGCTGCTCACCGTGGCCAGTCTGATCCCGCCCGCGGTCCTGATCCACGAGGAGATGGCGGGCAGCGTGCACGACGCCACGGTGCTGGGCGCGTCGTCCGGTGCGCTGTTCGTACTGGTGATCCTGCGGCTCGCGTTGATGGTCGCCGCGTACCGCAAGGCCGTGGCACGGGAGCAGGCACTGCGCACGGCGGCCGCCTCACTGGTCGGGGCGTTCTGGCCCGAGGAGGTGGCCCACGCCTGCCAGGCGGCGGTCACCGCGCTGTTCGGACCGAAGGTCCGGCACGCGTCCATGGTCCTGTCGGCCCAGCACGCGCACGAGCTGTCCACTCGCCTGGCCAACGGTGAGCCTGCGCGGAGAGGACCTGGCTGCGTCACCCGGCACCGCAGCCTCATGGTGCCCGTCACCGCACTCGGGCCGGACATCACCGCACAGCTCGGGAACGTGCCGACAGCCCTGCTCTGCCCCATGGTCCGGCCCGGCCGGCCGGCCGGCAGCGAGACCTCCGGCCTGGTGCTCGCGGCGGGTCCCGAGCGGCATCTCGCCGAAATGCGCGGTTCGCTGGAGATCCTGGCCTCGCACGCGGCGCTGGCGGCGGAACGCATCGCACTGCGGCGGGAGATCACTCGCAAGGAGAGCGAGGCGTACTTCCGCACCCTGGTGCACAACGCGTCGGACGTCATCCTCATCGTCGACGACACGACCGTCCGGTACGCCAGCCCGTCCGCGCGTGCCGTGTTCGGCAGCGCCCGCCTGGTCGGGAGCGAACTGCAGGCACTGGTGGACTCCCGGGACCGGGAGCGGGTGAGCCGGACCCTGACGGCCCTGCTGAGCGAGGGACGGCAGGAGGCGCACGACCACTGGTGGGTGGTGCGGGACTCCGACCGCATCGAGGTGGAGGTGCGCTGCCGCGACCTGCGGCAGGACCGGACCGTGGGCGGTCTGGTCGTCACACTGCGGGACGTCACCGAGCAGCGCCGGCTGGAGCACGAGCTCACGCAGCGCGCCTTCCACGACTCCCTGACCGGACTGCCCAACCGCACGCTGCTGCTGGAGCGGACCCAGCGCGCGCTGCTGCGTGGTCGTCGGGAGTCGGCGATCACCTGTCTGCTCTTCATCGATCTGGACGACTTCAAGATCGTCAATGACACGCTCGGGCACCCGGCCGGAGACCAGTTGCTGCGCGCCGTGGCGGAGCGCCTGTCGGGGGCGCTGCGCCGGACCGACACGGCGGCGCGGCTCGGCGGCGACGAGTTCGCCGTGCTGATGGAGGACGCCAAGCAGCCCCTCGACGCCGAGCTGCTGGCCGCGCAGGTGATCCAGACCCTGAACCGGCCTTTCCAGCTGTCGGGGGACACGGTGAGCGTCTCCGCCAGCGTGGGCGTGGCCACGGCCCAGGACACCACGGACGCCGAGGAGCTCCTGGCCCTCTCGGACCTGGCCCTGTACGCCGCCAAGGCGGCCGGGAAACGGCAGTGGCGGCGCTTCCAGCCCCAGCAGCGCCTCCGTCTGGTGGAGCGCCACGACCTGCAGGCTCAGCTGGACGGAGCGATCGCCAGAGGGGAGTTCTCCCTGTGCTACCAGCCGGTCGTGGACATCGCCGGAGGTGAGGTGGTGGGTTTCGAGGCACTGGCCCGCTGGCCGCGGCTGTCCACCGGACCGGTCCCGCCGGGGCAGTTCATTCCCCTGGCCGAGGAGTCCGGGCGCATCTCGGGGCTGGGCGCCTGGGTGCTGCACCATGCCACCGCCGACATCGCCCGGCTGCAGCGACGTGTCCGGGTGCACTCACCGCCCTATCTCAGCGTCAACGTGTCCGCCCGGCAGTGGCAGGACATGAGCTTCCTGCACGAGGTGTGCGGCGCCCTGGACACCGCCCGGCTGGCTCCGGGCACGCTGCAACTGGAACTCACCGAGTCGGTGCTGATGCGGCGGACCGACCAGATCGACGCCCTGATCCGGGAGCTGAAGGGTGTGGGCGTGCGGATCGCGATCGACGACTTCGGCACGGGCTACGCCTCGCTGCGCTATCTCCGGGACTTCCCCATCGACGTACTGAAGATCGACAAAACTTATATCGACGACATATCACGGGACTCCCAGCAGATGGCCCTGGTCGAGGGGATCGTGCGCCTCGCCGACACCCTCGGGCTCGAGGTGATCGCCGAGGGGATCGAGGAACCGGAGCAGCGGGAGCTGCTGGCGGGCATCGGTTGCCGGTTCGGGCAGGGATTCCTGTTCGCCCGGCCGATGACGGTGGACGAGGGAGAGGCCGTCCTGCGGCACAGGGACCGTCGCGGCACCTGAGGGCATCCGGCGCCGCCGATGGCCGGAGCAGCGTCATTCAGGTGTTCGTCCGCCCGGCCCGCCGGCTCCAGCCGTTCCGGGCGAACGCCGGTCCGGGGCCGCCGGGCCCCGGGGCCCCGGGCATGGTGCCGACGACAGAGTGAGCGCCGTCTCCACCAGGGCGATGTGGCTGATCGCCTCGGGCGCGTTGCCCAGTTGGCGGCCCGCGTCGGGGTCCCACTGCTCCGAGAGCAGGCCCACGTCGCTGCGTACGGCGAGCACGCGCTCGAACACGTCTCTGGCCCGCTGCGGATGCCCGGTCGCGCAGAGGGCGTCGGCATACCACAAGGAGCACGCCACGAACGCGCCCTCACGTCCGGGAATGTCGTCAAGGGCGTGCGGGCCGTCACCGTTCGCCGCGTACCGTCGCAGGAAGCCTTGCTGGGTCAGTGCGCGCATCGCCCGTACGGTGGCGTGTACCCGCCCGTCATGGGCGGGCAGGAAGCCGAGCCGCGGAATCATCAGGGCCGAGGCGTCCAGGGCCGACGAACCGTAGGACTGCACGAAGGAGCGCCGCCGCGGATCCCAGCCTTCCCGGCACACCTGCCGGTGCACCTCGTCCCTCAGGGCCCGCCAGTCGCCGGAGGGCCCGTTCTTGCCCAGCAGTTCCGCCATGCGCACGGCGCGATCGGCGGCGACCCACACCATGACCTTGGAATGGACGAACTGGCGGCCCGGCCCGCGTACCTGCCACAGTCCGTGGTCCGGCTCGCGCCAGTGCCGGTGGAGGTAGCCCATCAGGGATTCCACCAGGCTCCACACATGAGCCGGCAGGGGGATCCCGGCCCGCAGCGACTGCCACAGCGTGTCGAGGATCTCCCCGTAGACGTCCAGCTGGAACTGACCCACCGCGGAGTTCCCGAACCGGACCGGCTGTGACCCCTCGTAGCCGATCAGCCAGGGGGCTTCCGTCTCCGGCAGGAGACGCTGGCCCCCGACCCCGTACACGGCCTGCAGATCCGCGGGGTCGCCGGCGATGGCCCGCATCAGCCAGTCCAGCCATGCCGTGGCCTCGTCGCGGTAGCCGCTGTGCAGCAGGCAGGTCAGGGCGAGGGTGGAGTCGCGCAGCCAGCAGTACCGGTGGTCCCAGTTCCGTACGCCGCCGACACACCCGGGTAGCGAGGTGGTCGGTGCGGCGACGATGCCGCCGGTGGGGGCGTAGGTGAGCGCCTTGAGGGTGATGAGGGACCGCACCACGGCCTCGCGCCACGGCCCCTGGTAGCGGCAGCGGGCGGTCCAGCGCCGCCAGAAGTCGACGGTCTCCTTCAGTGCCGTTTCCGCCGGGACGGAGAGAGCCGTCGGCGCCTCGGGCAGGTGCGACGGCGACCACGCCAGGGTCAGGGCCAGCCGCTGCCCGGCCGGGACGTCGAAGTCCAGGACGTTCGGGTCGGGGTGGACGGCCGGCGTCGGCGGCCCGTCGGCGCGTACCCAGACGGCGTCCGGGCCGGCGACCGCGACCGTTCCGGAATCACCGGTGCGGATCCACGGGACGATCCGCCCCTGGTGGAAGCGCAGCCGCAGCTCGCTGCGCACGCGTGGCGTGCCCGACACTCCCTCGACGACGCGGACCACGCACGGCGACTGCGTACGCGGTGGCATGAAGTCGATGACCCGTACCGCGCCGGTGGCGCTCTCCCACTCCGTCTCCAGGATCAGCGTGTCCGGTCGGTACGCCCGACGTGTGCACCGGCCACCGGCAAGCGGAGCCACCCGCCAGAATCCGTTGTCCCGTGTGCCCAGGAGCGCGGCCAGGCAGACCGGTGAGTCGAAGCGGGGCAGACACAGCCAGTCGATGGACCCGTCACCGCCGACCAACGCGGCGGTCTCCAGGTCGCCGATGAGGGCGTAATCCTCGATGGGTGAACTCATGATCAGGACTACGCCGTCGTGCACCTTGCCGTGCTTCGAGCGTACAACGCCGAGGACGGCGGGGTCGGCTGTACGCCTCCCCGGGCGCCCTCGGGCGACATCTCCCGATGCCTTGTCGTGGCCCCCTGACCTGGTCCGAAGGGCCCACTTGACCCCTCGCCAAAACGGGTCAAAGATGTACGTATACGTCATAAACGTATGGCGTAGGCGAGCAGCCGCAACACTCGCAGCCCCGGATGGCATCTGACCGCTCGCCTCCTCGCAGCGGCGCGATGTCCGCCGGCCGACGGCGCTGCGGACACCCGCCCGATTCACCCCGGAGACGCCTCCATGAACAGCGACTCTCATGTGACCGCGCACCCCGTTCTCGTCGCCCACTCGGACGGTGCCGGTCGCGGGCAGCAGGCCGGACATCGGTCCACGGACCGGCCCACCCACCCCCTGCGCCGGGCTGCGGACCGTCCCCCGCCCCGCGCCACCGTCAGCCTCGTCGTGCCCGCCCGCAACGAGGCGCGCAACATTCCGTGGGTCTTCGAGCAGATCCCGGACTGTGTCGACGAGGTGATCCTGGTCGACGGTGACTCCAGCGACGCCACGGTGCACATGGCCACGCATTGCCTGCCCACCGTCCACAACGTCCGCCAGAGCGGTCCCGGGAAGGGCACCGCACTGCGCACCGGTTTCCACTCCGCGAGCGGCGACTACATCGTGATGATGGACGCGGACGGCAGCATGGCGCCCGCGGAAATCCCGCACTACCTGCACTTCCTCGACAACGGCTATGACTTCGTGAAGGGGTCGAGATTCATCGCGGGCGGTGGCTCGCTGGACATCACGCGCTTCCGGCGACTGGGCAATCGGGTCCTTCTCGCCGCCGTGAACCACCTCTACCACGCCTCGCTGACGGATCTGTGCTACGGGTTCTGCGCCTTCCGCCGCAGCTTCCTGGACGATCTCGACCTGCACTCCTCCGGTTTCGAGATCGAGACCGAGATGGTGGCGCACGCGCTGCGCTCGGGCCTGCGCATCGCCGAGGTGCCCAGTCTGGAACTGCCGCGCCGCAGCGGCCGTTCGAACCTGCACGCCATCTCCGACGGCAGGCGAGTACTGCGCACGCTGGTGTCCGAGCGGCCCGGCGTATCGTCCGCGGCGCGGAGCACGGGGTGAGAGCCATGCCGCGGTCGGTCACCGGGGCGCGCTCACGCACGGGCGCGGTACCCGCCGGCGCTCCGTACGAACCGGTGGCGGTCGTCGACATGGATCTGGCTCGGCCGTACGAGTTCCGTGCGCCCGGTGGCGACGGACCGATCCACCCGCGAGGACCGGTACTGGCCCTGGTACGGCTGCGCGGCCACCCGCTCGGCCTGCTCGCGGCATCCGGTGACCCGGCCCGCAGGGCTGGGCCAAGTGCCCTGTGGCGGTGCATGGCCGACACGGCACGGCGGCGGTTCGCCACCCCCCTCGCCCTGTCTCCCGCACTCGGCGAGCAGGCCGGCCCGCCGCGCGCGGACTGCCGTGCGACCTGCCCCCTTGCCCCGCCCGACCTCGCATCGCACGACGACCGCGGCACGCGCGCCACGCGCTCGCCGCATCCCCGCGGCCGATCCGCTCCGCGACCCGCCTGCCCGCCACCGGTCAGCGTGATCGTCGCCACGCACAACCGGCCGGACATGCTGCGGCAGTGCCTGAATTCCCTGCTCCGCCTGGACTATCCGTCGTTCGAGGTGATCGTCGTGGACAACGCCCCGACCGATGACGCCGCCGAGCGGCTGGTCCTGGACCAGTACAAAGGACGGGTTCGTTACCTCCGCGAGCCCGTGGCCGGCCTGGCACACGCGCACAATCGCGGACTGGCCAACGCTCGCGGCAGCATCGCCGCCTTCACCGACGACGACACCCTGGTCGATTCGCGATGGCTGTCCGCCATCGCCGAGAGCTTCGCCCAGGGCCCCGGAGTCAGCTGTGTCACCGGCCTCATCGTCCCGGCCGAACTGCGGACGGAGGCCCAGGCGGCCCTGGAACACCACGGTGGGTTCGCCAAGGGGTTCACGCCCCGCAGATGGTCCCTGCACGAGCGGCAGGACGACCCGCTGTTCCCCTTCACCGCCGGGCGCTTCGGCTCCGGAGCCAACATGGCCTTCCGCGTCGCGTCCCTGCGCGCGCTGGGCGGGTTCGACCCGGCCACCGGCACCGGGACCCCGGCACACGGCGGAGACGATCTGCTCGCCTTCTTCCGCGTGCTGGCGGCGGGCGACACCCTGGCCTACCAGCCCGACGCGGTCGTCTGGCACCGCCATCGCCGCACACCGGACGCCGTGGATGCCCAGGCATTCGGTTACGGCGCCGGACTCGGCGCCTACCTCACCGGCGCCCTGATCCATGAGCCCCGCATGATCCCGGGCCTGCTGGTCAGGCTGCCCCGGGGCATCAGGTACGCCCTGCGCCGGGCACGCGACCATGGCAGTGCGGGCACCGAAGGGTCCCGACGTCGCGCGTTGCTGGAGCTGCGCGGGCTGCTGTACGGACCCTACGGCTATCTGCGCGGCCGCCGTCTGTACCGCGCCGGCAGCGGCCGTGCGTGAGGAGGGACCGTGTACCTCTCACACGAACTCGACGGCTCCAGGGCGGTCGAGCCGCCGGCCTCCTCGACCGGCTCCGGCCGGCGGCGGCCCCTGGCCGGCGCCGTGCGGGCGGGGATCGCCCGCGTACTGCCGAGCGAACCCCTGGTCCGCAACGGCCATCTGCTGGCGATCAGTTCACTCGTCAACGCGGGGGTGGGCTCGGTCTTCTGGTTGCTGGCCACCCACTGGTACGACGACGAGATCGTGGGAGTGTGCTACTCGGCTCTCTCGGCCTCTCTGCTGCTGGCCAACATCGGCCAGCTCAACCTCAACGACTTCCTGATCCGCTTCCTGCCGTGCTCCGGACGGCACACCCGCAAGCTGGTCCTCACCTGCTACGCCGTCAGCGCCTCGTGGAGCGCCCTGGTCGCTGTCGCCTTCCTGGCCCTGATTCCCACGCTTGTGCCCGGCCTCGGCTTCCTCCGCAACCCCGCGGTCGGCGTCTGGTTCGTGGTCGCGACAGCCGGATACACCATCTTCGTCCTGCAGGACGGTGCGCTGACGGCGATGCGCCGCCCCGGCTGGGTGGTGGCGGAGAACATGGTCTTCGCCGTGTCGAAGATCCTGCTGCTCGCGGGCGGGGCCGTCCTGGCGATCCGCTCCGGGATCCTGTTGTCCTGGGCCGGGTCTCTGGTCGTCTCCCTCCTGTTCGCCAACTACCTCCTGCTGCGGCGGGCGGTGCCCCGCCACGAGCGGGAGAACCGGGAGGCTTCGCGACCGCCCCGTCTGCTGAGCTACGCCGCAGCCGACTACTTCGGCTCCCTGTTCCGGATGGCCGCCTACACGCTCCCGCCGCTGCTGGTGCTCAACACCCTGGGCGCGGAGCAGAGCGCCTACTACTCACTCGCCTGGATCATCGGCTACCTGCTGTTCCTGGTCGTGCGCAACATGGGCAGCTCGCTGGTCGTCGAGACGGTGCGCCGCCCCGACCGTCTCGTCGAGCAGGGGCGGCGGGTGCTCCGCCACACAGGGATGCTGCTGCTGAGCGGCGTCGTCGTGATCGTGGCGGGCGCGCCGTGGATGCTCGCCCTGTTCGGGGCCGGCTACTCCGAGCACGGCACCACGCTGCTCCGCCTGCTGGCCCTGTCCGCGCTTCCCAATCTGGTCTTCAGCCTGGCCGTGGACGTGCTGCGAGCACGCAGGCGCATGCGTCTGGTCGTCGGGCTCCAGGTCGCGCTGTGCGTCCTGGTGCTCGGACTGGCGGGACTCCTCCTGCCGGTGCTCGGCGTGACCGGAGCAGGGCTCGCCTGGCTCATGGCTGAATGCCTCATCGCCGCGCCGTTGCTGATCTGGCGATCTCGATGGCTGGTTTCCACCTGAGGGAGGACAGTATGAAGACCACGCCGCGCCTGTCGGTCGTCATATGCGCCTACACACTCGACCGCTGGACCGATCTGCAGGCCGCCCTCTCCTCGGTGCACTCGCAGCGCCTTTCGGCGGACGACATCGTGCTGGTCGTCGACCACTGCCCGGAACTGCTCCGGATCGCCCGCAGCCGGCTGTCCGCAGTGCGTGTCCTTCCCAACAGGTACCGCAAGGGCCTGTCCGGCGCGCGCAACACGGGTGTGGAAGCGGCCGCCGGGGAGGTGGTCGCCTTCCTCGACGACGACGCGACCGCTCACCCCTCGTGGACCGAGCGGCTCCTGAACCGGTACGAGGACCCCCACGTCGTGGGCGTCGGAGGGCTCGTCCTTCCCTGGTGGCACACCGGCAGGCCGGACTGGTTCCCGCCGGAGTTCGACTGGGTGGTCGGCTGCTCGTACCGCGGGCTGCCCGAACAGCCCGCGCAGGTGCGCAACTTCATCGGAGCCAACATGTCCTTCCGCAGGGCGGAACTGCTCGCTGCCGGCGGCTTCCGCACCGACCTCGGACGGGTGGGGACCCGGCCGCTCGGCTGCGAGGAGACGGAACTGTGCATGCGGATCGCCTCCCGCGACCCCGACGCCGTACTGGTGTACGACCCGTCGGCGGCGGTCCGGCACCGGGTTCCCGCGTCCCGTGCGAGCTGGTCGTACTTCAGGTCACGCTGCTACGCCGAAGGGCTGTCCAAGGCACTGGTCGCCCGGCACAGCAACGGCATCGCCGCCCTGACCAGCGAGCGCACGTACCTCAGGTCCACGATCCCTCGTGCCCTCCTGCGGGCACTGCACCCGGGAGCACCCTCGCCCGCGCGCACCCTCGCGGCGCTGTCCCTCGGTGTGGGGGCCACCACCACGGGATACGCCGTGGGCCGTGTGCGCGCCCGGCGTTCCGCCGGTCCCGCCCCGGACACGGTCACGGAGTCCGGCGACACCGTACCGGCGAAGGGAAGCCGGACATGACCCGCGAACCCGTCCCCGTCTTCGTGTACCACTCGGTGTCCGCGGACCCGCCCTCGTGGATCGCGCCGTTCACGGTGACGCCTCGGGTCTTCGCCGAGCAGCTCACCCTTCTGCAGGACAGCGGGCTGACGGTCGTCCCACTGCGGGACCTCGTGGCGGCGCTGTACGGCGGTCCGCCCGTGCCACCCCGGTCCGCCGTGCTGACCTTCGACGACGGGTTCGCCGACTTCCGTACCACCGTGGCTCCGCTGCTGGCCGAACGGGAACTGCCGGCGACCCTGTACGTCACCACGGACGCCCTGCGCGAGCCCGTCGCTGCGGCGGACGGCGCAAGCCGCTTCCCGCCCGCCGCCATGCTGACGTGGCGTGAGGTCGTGGAGCTGGACTCGATGGGCGTCGAGATCGGCGGGCACTCCCGGACCCATCCGCAACTGGACGCCCTGCCCCGGCACCGTGTCCGGGAGGAGATCGAGGGCTGCAGGGAGCAGCTCCAGGACGTGCTCGGGCATCGCGTCGATTCCTTCGCCTACCCGCACGGGTATTCGAGCCCTGCGGTGCGCCGCGCGGTCGGTGCGGCCGGCTTCACCTCGGCGGCCGCCGTCCGCGACGGGTTCAGTTCGGACGCGGACGAGCCGCTGCGCATCGCCCGGCTGATGGTGCGGGCCGACACCGGCCGCAAGCGGTTCCTGTCGTGGACGGGTGGTGCGGGAGCCCGGGTGGCCCCGTTCGACGAGGGGCCGCGAACGCGCGCCTGGCGGACCTACCGCCGCCTGCGGGCCGCCGTCAACCGGCCCTACACGGCGTGCTGAAGACGGCCCGTCACCTCTGCCAGACGCGCACCCAGTCCACCTTCATCTCGGCCCGGTCCACGTCACGGGGCGGGGACTGCGGCACTCCTACGGCGAGATTGACCAGGACCTCCATGGGGACGTGCGGGATGCGCTCGGGCTCCGTCACCCGGAACCGCCGGACACCGTCCACGTACCAGGTCAGTTCGTCGGGGGTCCACAGCAGGGCGAACACGTGGTACTCGGCCGGGAAGGCGACCGGTCCGTAGGTGCCCCGCGCGCTGCGGTCGCCCTCGGGGGTTCGCCAGTGGGTGTACATGAAGACCTGCCGGGTGTCCCCGAGGAACTCCATGATGTCCAACTCCGGGGGCGTGAACCGGGAGACCGGCATCATCCAGAAGGCCGGGAACATACCGGCCTGTGCGGGAATCTTGATGGACGCCTCGAAGTACCCGTAGGTGAAGGTCCGCCGCGGACGGGCGTCCCAGTGGTCGCGGCCGGTCGAGATCATGCCGGACCTCCACGGGTACGTCTCGCCGTCGCTGCCCTGTGTGGTGCGTCGTTCCGCCGTCAGGGTCAGGACACCCCGCCCCACGGACACCTGGCCGGGCAGATACCACTGCTCCTCGTCGTTGCCGCTGTTGGTGCACCCCTCGCGATTCCAGTCGTAGCAGGTGGCCCACCGGCCCGTGTTGAGTTCCGAGCCGTCGAACTCGTCGTGGAAGGCCAGTTTCCAGCCCTCTATGACCGGCGGCGGGGGCGGCTTCGGATCACCGTCGGAACAGGCCGTCGCCAGCAGCAGCGCCGTGGCTGCCGCCAGCGCCGTTCCCGGTCGGCGGAACCTCACGGTCGCTCCGTGTTGCGGGCCACGACCGCGCCGGTGAGGCGCCTGGCGGCGAACCCGGTGCCGCTGACGAATCTCAGCGAGGGACCGAACGTGGGACCGGCCGCCAGACCGGTGAAGTACAGGCCCGGCACCGAGGACTCAAGACCTGACGAGAGCAGCGGTGCGCCGGCGAAGGTCCGCACCGCCTGTCCGAGGCCGGGCTCCAGCATCCCCAGCCGGTGCACGTTGACCCGGTAGCCCGTGGCGGCCAGGACGTGGTCCGCCACCAGGGTCTCCGAGCGTCCGTGCGCGTCCGTCAGGCGCAGACGCACCGTCCCGCCTCGGGGCAGCGCGGACAGGAGCGTCCGGCCGCACAGAACCGGAAACCGGCCCTGCGCCCGTTCCCTCAGCCACCAGGCGCCGGACGGCTTCGGCACGGTGCGCAACAGGTGCAGGCGCGCGGGTGCCGGAAGACGGCGGTACGCCGCGCCGCCGTGGTGGCAGGCCAGCCGCAGCCATCCGCGCCCAAGGGGCGAGTCCGGCTTCAGCGGTTGCTGCGCGGGACGAGGGTGGCCGCTCGTTCCGTCCGGCGGCGGGGGGGACTCGAAGACCACGGTCGCGCTGCGGGCGATCAGCGTGGGGTGGGCCCCCACCTCGTGCAGCAGCGTCGCGCTCTCCAGGGCGGACTGGCCCGCTCCCAGGACAGCCACTCGCAGGCCGGCGAGCGCACTGAGATCCGGGTGTGCGCTGGTGTGCGAGGCCATGCCCGCCTTGACGCACTCGTGCAGTTCGCGGGGGACGTAGGCGAAGGGAACGGCGCCGGTGGCGAGCACCACGGAGGCGGCGAGCAGTTCCTCACCGGAGTCGAGCAGCAGGCCGAAGCCGCCGTCGGCCGGCTGGATCCGCCGCACCCGCGACGGTTCCAGCTCGGGTACCAGGCGTTCCTGGAACCACCGTCCGTAGTCGACGTACTCCGCCAGGGGCACCGGCCGGCGGTCGTCGGCCGGGGGCATGCCCTGCGCCGTGCGGAAGTCCGCGAACGTGTGTCCGCGTTCGGGCGCCGCGATCGCCGACGCCGCAGCGGTGGTCCTCAGGAACATGCCCTGCGGCATGTGGACCCGCCACGACTCCATGACCTCGCCGAAGATTCTCATCGGCATGCGGGCGGCGCGCAGATGGCAGGCGGTGGCCAGCCCGTACGGGCCGGCTCCGACGACGGCCACGGGAAGGCGGCCGGCGGACCTTCCCCGGCTTCGCGGGGCGGGACCCCTTGTCGGCGCGGAGCGGATGCCTGGAACCGCCTCCAGGGTGGCCTCCGCTCCGTCCGCCGCGGGCCCGGACGGGGGATCGGTGGCCGGCCCGGCGGACGCCCCCTCCTCGACGACGGGTACTGCCCGGTGCCGGGCGCGTGCGGGAACGGGCAGCAGAGCCAGGGCGGAGGTGACGACTGCCAGGACGGCCAGCGCTCGCGTCGTGGTGAACGAGCCGCTGAGATAGAAGGGCTCCACGGTGAGAAGTGCCAGGCACATGCTGAGGATCAGGGCCAGGAAGGCGGCCTCCAGGACGACCGGCCGGCCCCGCTCTCCCCTCGCGGCCGGCCGGACCCACCGCACGGCTGCCAGCCCCGGGGCCGGCACGAGGAACGCCGTGGTGATCAGCACGCGCAGGACGGCCGCGTCCGGCAGGGCGCCGGTCACGGCCAGGGCGAGCCAGCCGGACAGGGCGAGGCCCACACGAAGCGGCCATCCCCAGTGGGGTCGTAGCGCCGTACGCAGCGTGCTCATGGCTCCTGCCTCGCGTCCGGGTTCTGGTACCGGTAGACCACGGCGTCCTTGTTGTGGTAAACGCGCACAAATCCCCATGTCTGCGACATCGCGGACTCCAGCCGCTGCATCGTGTCCGCGGGCAGTGTCCCGTAGAGATAGCACGCTGCGGCCTGGGCGCGGCTGAGAACGATGTAGGCCGGCTCACGCTCGGTGGCACCCTCGATGAACGGTTCCAGTCCCTCGAGCGGGTTCCTGACCAGTCGTCGCCTGTCCTCGATGTCCTGTTCGTCGAGTTGGATCCGCGGGTGCTTGTCGTAGTTCATCTCCAGGCCGGGAACGTCCGCGGTGAGTGAGACGATCAGTGAGCCGGGTGGCGTCGTGGCCGTGACGAAGCGAACGGCGGCCACCTCGTCTTGGGTGAAGTAGTTCGCGGCCTCCTTCCCGTAATAGCCGAACAGCAGCCCGCCGAGCATCGCCAGGAGTACCGGGAGGACGACCACCGCCCGCAGCCGCGGCCGCCTTCCCCACTGGAACAGCAGTGCCGAGATCAGGAAAGCGGCCGCGGGCAGCGCGAACAGATAGGCGCGGAAGATCATCTCGCCGCCGTAGGAGTTGGCCACCAGGATCGGCAGCGGGGCGAGTACCAGCAGCCAGATCCCCGTGCGGCGGATCCAGGGCCGGATCGCGAAGGCGAGGGCCGCCATGAGGAACACCGCGGCGGACAGGCCGCGGTCGATCCAGGAGACCAGCACCTGGCCAGGGGCCGCGGTACCGAGCGCCGCCAGCCCGGAGACCGCATTGGCGTCCGGCTCCAGCAGCGCCCCCGTGAACTCGCTGAGGTGTGCGGAGACATACGGCCGCGCGACCGTCGCGTCCCACAGCACGGTCAGCAGCACCGCGGAAGCCAGGACGGGCAGCACCACACGTCTGTTGCGGCGCACGAGCGACAGCGCCACCAGCGCGCTGATCACCATCAGCGGCGTGAGCGGATGCGAACAGACGATCGCGGCCTGGACCAGCAGCACCGTGACGAGCCTGCCGACGGACCACCCCGTCGGCCTGGAATCCGCGGCTCCGCGCTCCGACGACGGCAACTGCCCCATGACGAGAGCGATCATCGTGACGAAGAGCAGGAAAGCGAACGCCTGCGGCGCGAAGTAGTCCTGCCCCACCCAGGAGCAGGAGTAGTAGACCCATGCCGCCCCCCAGATCAGTCTCCGGTCACGGGTCACGGACCGGTAGAGCAGCAGCAGGGGGGCGAGCAGCAACGCGTTCAGGACGGGTGGGGTCCAGACCGCGTAGCCGAGCGACGACTCCAGGCCCGTTGTCTGCACCAGGAAGGCGTTGAGATGGAAGAAGCCGGGCCACTGGTCGTAGACGTCGAGCTTCTCCGCGCCCGGCACGCTGCCGCCGTTGCGCACCATCGCGTCGACGACCGCGACATGCTTCCACGCCCAGCCGTAGCGGAGTGTGGGGTACAGCAGCGAGGGAGTGGCGTGGACGATCGCGATCAGGCCGAGAACGTAGGCCGCGTACCAGCCACCGGGTGTCCGCCGGTCGGACAGGGCGACACAGAACCCCACGGCGAGCAGGCCCAGGCCGACCCAGAAGAGCACCGGCAGCACCTGCAGCAGGCCGTAGTCGTTCATTCCGCGGAGGTTCACCCCGCGCAGGGACGCCAACCACAGGATGAGCGCGACGGGCAGCGCGGCCCGGACCGCCCACTGGGCTGCTGTGGTACGGCGCGGACCCCGCGCGGTGGCGGCGAACGCACTCGGTCGCCGCGACTCGACGCCGGCTTCCGGCGTGCCCTGGCCGTCCGTCAGCGTCGAGTGCTTGTCCACGGGGACGCCTCCCGCACGAGGGGTACGACGACCGCACCGGGGGAGGAGTCCGGCGGCGCTCCCGTCCGTCGTCGGAACACGCGTGCTCCATTCGTCGGTTCACCAGCGACCTATATCGGCCGATCAGGGACATATGCTGCCAAACCGTACGTTACTGCTGTTCGATGTGACTGGCAGTGTGGCCAGACCGTCCGGTGCGGGGGAGACGCGCGTCGGGTCGGTCCTCACCGGTCGGACCGACCGATCGTCAGAGGGAGAGCAGTGAGACTACGAGTGACGTCCTGCCGGCGGCTTCCGCGCCGTACGAAGATGACGCTCATCGCCGCGTCGGCCGCCCTGGCGGCGCTCCCGCCGACCGTGGGGTGCGGCGCGTCGGACAAGGGCAGCGCCGTCCCCCGGCCGGACCACGTCGTGGTGGTCATCGAGGAGAACCGGAACTACGAGGACGTCATCGGGTCGCCCGAAGCCCCGTACCTGAACGAACTCGCCCGGCAGGGTGCCAATCTGACTCAGTTCTACGCCATCACCCACCCGAGCCAGCCCAACTATCTCGCCCTGTTCTCCGGCTCCACACAGGGTGTCGACGGAAACGACTGCCCCAACGAGTTCACCGGCCGCAACCTGGCCTCCGAACTGATCCGGGCCGACCTGACATTCGTCGGATACGCGGAGAGCCTGCCGCACGTCGGCTACACCGGCTGCACGAGCGGTCCCTACGTGCGGCGGCACAGCCCCTGGGTCAACTTCACCCAGCTGCCGGCCTCGATCAACCGTCCGTGGACCGACTTCCCACGGGACTTCTCGCACCTGCCGACGGTGTCCTTCGTCATCCCGAACCTCGACAACGACATGCACGACGGCAGCGTCCGACGGGCCGACACCTGGCTGCGGCAGAACATCGGGGACTACGTCCGCTGGGCGATGACGCACAACAGTCTGCTGGTCGTCACCTGGGACGAGGACGAGGGCGGAGGGGACGAGGACAACCACATTCCGACCATCCTGGTCGGCGAGCGGGTCCGGCCCGGCGACCACGACCAGCCGAACAACCTGTACGGGCTGCTGCGCACCCTGCTCGACGCCTACGACCTCGATCCGCTGGGCCACAGCGCCGAGGCCAAGCCCCTCGACGTCTGGAAGGACAGCGCCTGACCCGCGCGCCGGTCCCGGGAAGGCGCGTCACGCGTCCTGGAAGCGCAGTACCTTCTTGACGCCCCTGCGCAGCCGGTGCTGGGCCGCGGAGACGGGAAGCCGCTCACGGACGTAACGGGGTGAGGAGCGACTCGCCGCGCCGAACCCCGCCTTGAAGGAAGCGAGAGACGATCCGGGGCGCGACTCACCCATGTCGTAGT
Source organism: Streptomyces sp. NPDC018693 (assembly GCF_044391385.1). NCBI lineage: Bacteria > Bacillati > Actinomycetota > Actinomycetes > Kitasatosporales > Streptomycetaceae > Streptomyces > Streptomyces sp. NPDC018693. The sequence goes on from NZ_JBIRZZ010000005.1 coordinate 496,939, forward strand.
ACCGGTAGCCCGCGGCGCAGGCGTCCTCGATCGCCAGCCTCTGCAGCAGCGGATTGACCCGGAGCGGGTGGGCCAGGTCCCGGTTCATGGCAGCACGCCACAGCCGCGCGTGACTGCCATGGCCCAGTACGACGATGGCGGCGGCCGGTTCCCCGTGGCTCCAGGCCATCCAGATGGCGCACGACTCGCCGAAGCGAGCGGCCACCGCTTCCAGCCGGCTCCTGGGAAACGCCCTTCTCCTGCGCCACCGCGCCAGAGCCAGGGGTTCGTGCTGCTGTGCGGCCCAGCGTTCGATCGACTGCTCGTACAGGCGGTAGAACTCCGGAACGAGCCGACCGGTGCGATCGACCTCGACCTCGGCCTTCGAGCGTTCCGCCTTGCGGACCTCGCGCCGCACGTGCGGGCGGAAGCGACGCTCCCAGACGGTCCCGAATCCGCCGTCGAGGTCCACCGTCTGTGTCATGTGGTGCTCCCGCCAGAAACCCCCGGGCGCGGCCGCCTCCCAGAGGTCGCTGCCCTCCGGCCGGAAACGCACGCCGACCCGCAGAGCCGGCCGCCGGGCGAGGTCCTCGAAGACCGCCCTCGCCTCAGGCGGACCGACTCCGCCGGAGGACAGCGGTCCTCCGATGCCCCAGTCGGCCGGCCAGGACTCCTCCGCGTCCGCCCAAGCCGCACGCCGTCTTCTGCGGACAAGGGGCACGACGATCCGGCTCCCGCCCTCGAACTCGTACAGCCGGCTCGCGTCCCGGTACGGCCCTGTGCCGCACAGGCAGTCCATCCAGGCCGGCGTCTGGCTGACATGTGCGTCCGCGTCCTGTCCGCACACCTCCCACCAGGTCTCCCGTGGTGCCGGAGTCGTGATGCGGGCGGTGCCGGCCGGAGTGTGGTCCAGGAGTTCAGCAGGTGTGTTCACGGCCTTCTCTCCCGCAGGGCGTGGGTTCCGGAACGAAGCTTGCGGCTGAAGGCCCACCTGCCTCCATGGATCGATCGTATGCAGGGGGGCGGGGCCGGGCATTTCGTAGCGTCGCCGCCAGGCCGTCAGCGGGGCGGGTGCGTGGCCACCTCGCTGAGCACGGGCACCACGTTGTCGGCGACCCAGCGGTGACTGCGCCCGTACCGCGCCGATTTGGCGACGTTTCCCGCGACATGCCACAGCCACGTCAACAACGTGAACGCGATCTCGCTCTCGGCATCGGAGGGCAGCGCGCTCGCCTCTGCGAGCATCTGCCGGTCCTCGGGCAGGAGCGAGGCGTCCCGCAGCGCGTCGGCGACAACCCGCCCGAACTGCTGCCGTCCGAGCTGGTGCCGCAAGGTCAGGACGAACGTGTGGCAGTCGAGCAGGGACGGACCGTCGGGGATGGCGCCTCCCCAGTCGATCACCCCGCTCAGCTCCGCCTGTCCCCGATCCAGCAGAACGTTCCCCGGATGGAAATCGCCGTGCGTCCACGCCACCAGCAGCCGACGTCCGGCCAGGGCACGGACCATGTGCTCGCGCAGGATGGCCATGGCTTCCGCGCCCTTGCCGCGGCGACACCAGCGGACCTCGTCGGCCAGGACGGCCAGCCGGGGGTCGACCCAGTCGCCCACACGGGCCGTCACCTCTTCCGTCCGCCCGGTGGCCCGGTGCAGCTCGCGGATCGCCCCGAGAGCGGACCGCGTGACCCGGCGGGCCAGTTGCGGGGAACGCCGCAGCAGCGCGTCGGCTTCCACGCCGGGCAGGCAGCTCTGCACCACCACGGGCAACGGTCCCTCCAGGCGGCACTGCTCCACCTCGGGCAGCAGGCGCCGCCACGGGCCCAGGCGCTCGTCACAGGCCAGTTGCCGTACGGCGGCGCATTCGTGCTCCAGCGACGCGGCCGCGCGCCTGCTGCGGGGGTGCTTGACCACCGCGGGCCGCGCTCCCGCATCGAGGTGGAACACCAGGAGATCGGAGACAGTGCGCCGTGTCCCGCGCGGGTCGTCGTGAATGGAGTCATCGGGTCCGAGGGAGGCCGCCAGGCGGCGGGCGACCCCGATGTCGACGGGGCGGGTCAGGAGTCCGGCTGGGCGCAGGGGAAGCAGACCGCGCAGTTCCGCTGTGAAGGGCATCCAGCGCTCCCTTCAACCGATTGTGACAAAACCCCGCAAAAGCGACTATTCCATCATCTCCGCTGCTCGGGCGAGGTGCGAGCCGAGCCGGCACTCCCGGCCGTCGGGCTCGTGATCCTCCGGCGGTCGAGCCGCTCTTCGGCGCGGGTGCGTGACCTTCGGGAGACAACGCGAAGTGGGAAGTGGGCGGCACCACCCAGCAGGTCCACGACCTGCTACGCGACAAGACCCGCCGAGCGCACGGCCCCGGCATCTGATCACCCGACACGCTCGGCGGTTCGTACCCCGAGCCGGGCCCCGGCGGCTGCATGTTCGTGTCTGAGGTTCCCCCGAGATGTGGAGGACGGTGACAGGGGGTCAGATGGCTCCGACCCTGGCTGGCCCAGGAAGTACTCGTTGGAGTTGCGTGAGCGTGCGGTGCGGATGTATCGGACGTCGACCCGAAGCCGCAGATCGAGCGCCTGGCCATCCAGCTCGGTGTGCATCCCGAGGCTCTGCGGGGCTGGATCCGGCAGGCCGAGGCGGATGCCGGCGAGCGTGACGGACCGGCTGACCGCCGACGAACGCGCCGAGCCCGCCGCGCTGCGCAGGGAGCGGCGCAACTCGACCCGACCGGGGCCAGGTGACCGCGCTCCTCGACGAGGACGCACAAGCGTCAGGATGCCGTACTGACCGAGCGGATCCGGCACATCCGCACCGACTCCGGCGGCATCCACGGCTCGCCCCGCGCCCATGCCGTCTGGACCGAACCGGCTGTGGGTCACCGACCTGACGACGATCCCCACCGCCTGCAATCGCCATCCGACAAGTCCTTGCCCGATTCCCAACCGGCTTGATCATATTCCGATATGGGAATATGATGGGGGGCATGGCACGAGCAGCGACGACGTCGGACGCGTTCAATGCGATCGCCGAGCCGCAGCGCCGGGACATCCTGGCGCTGCTGCGGGCGGGTGAGCGGCCGGTGACCGACCTGGCCGAGGAGCTGGGGATGAGCCAGCCGCGGGCGTCCAAGCACCTGCGGGTGCTCCGGGAGGTGGGGCTGGTGCGGGTCCGCGAGGCGGGCAAGCAGCGCCTCTACGGCCTGGATGCCCGCGGGCTGCGGCCCGTCCACGAGTGGGTCGGCGGATTCGAGCGGTTCTGGAACGAGAGTTTCGACCGGCTGGACACCTACGTGCAGGACCTCAAGCAGACACGGCAGGAGGAATGACCGATGGCAGGGACAGCAAGGCACGAAACTGGGGCGGAGCCGGCGACGGCCGACCGGGAGATCGTGATCACCCGGGTCATCGACGCCCCGCGGGAGCTGGTGTTCGAGGCGTTCACCGAGGTCCGGCACCTGTCGCGGTGGTGGGGTCCGGAGGGGTTCACCACCACCACGCGGTCCTTCGAGTTCCGCGAGGGCGGGGAGTGGGACTTCGTGCTGCACGGGCCGGACGGGACCGACTACTCCGAGTGGATCCGCTGGCTGCGGATCGCCCCGCCGGAGCGGATCGTGCTGCTGCACGGTGAGTACCGCGACGACCCGAACGCCTTCCAGTCGGTCCTGACCTTCGCGCCGGACGGCGCGGCGACCCGGATCGTGATGCGCACCGTGTTCCCCACCAAGGAACTGCGCGACGAGGCGGTCGAGAAGTACCACGCGATCGAGGGCGGCCGGCAGACCCTGAGCAACCTGGCGGCCTACGTCACCGAGATCGTTCGGAAGGGGGTGGAGGGCTGATGGCCGGGAAGGTGTTCTTCAGCGTGTCGATGTCGCTGGACGGGTTCCTCGCGCCCGATTCCCTCGGGGACTTGATGGGGCAGCGGTGGAGGGAACTCCAGCAGTGGATCTTCCCGCAGCGGTTCTTCCGGGAGAACCTGAAGCTGGGCGAGGGCGGCGAGGAGGGGCGCGACAACGACATCGTGCGGGAGACGTTCGAGCGCACCGGCGCGAGCGTCATGGGCAAGCGCATGTTCGACGCCGGTGAGCAGATGTGGCCGGAGGAGGCGCCGTTCCACACGCCGGTCTTCGTCGTGACGCACACCAAGCGTGATCCCTGGGAGCGGCCGGGCGGGACCACGTTCCACTTCGTCAACGATGGCATCGAGACCGCGCTCGACCAGGCCCGTGAAGCCGCCGGCGACCGCGACGTCCGCATCGCGGGCGGCGGCGCGACGATCCTGGAGTACGTGAACGCCGGCCTGGTCGACGAGTTCTCGATCGCGCTGTCGCCCGTGCTGTTCGGCTCCGGAATCCGTCTGTTCGAGGGCGTGGACGCGTCCAGGGTCGCGCTGGAGCCGGTCCGTTCGGAGCCGTCGTCGCGGGTGACGCACCTGACCTACGCAGTGCACCCACGGTAGCCGCGCCACCACTCCACCCCGGCGACCCGGGCACCCGCGGCGCTCTGGTGCGGGCCCTGCCGGTGCTGACGAACCGGGAAGTCGCCCGCTGACGGACGAAGCTTTCCTCAGGCCGCCGGCTGCAGCCGGACGCAGCAGCGTCCGGGACCGGGTGCCAGGCATGCCTCGAGTCCTGCCGCGTCCAGGCCGTTGAGGATGCCGCTCAGCAGGTGGAGGTTCATGCCGCACACGGTCTGGGTGTGTTCCTGGGCCAGCGTGTGGAAGGGGCAGTTGGAGAGAACGATGACATCGCCCTCGCGGCGTGGCTCGAAGCCGTACTTCTCCAGCAGGTCGAAGACGTTCGTCCTGTTCTGCTCGCCCAGTTGTGTGCCGAGTTCGTCGGCCTTGCGGTGCAACACCTCGCGCACCGGCTCGCCGGTCGCGTCGGACTCCTCCACGGCTTGGGCGAGCAGCCTCCCGGCCAGCTCGTAGCGGCGGTCCGGCAGGGTGACGGCGATCTGCTTCGCCGAGCGGCGATAAAGCTTGGCCGGCCTTCCCGCGCCCGGCCCGGAGCGTCCGCTGCGGCGCTCGTAGACGACGTCGAGCAGAAATTCGTCGGCCAGTCGGTCCAGGTGGAACGCGGCGGTCTTCCGGGCCAGCCCGAGGGCGGCCGCCGCCTCGTCACGGCTTACCGGGCTCGGCTGGCGCACGACGTGGTCGTACAGCCTCCTGCGGGTCGGCTCGTCGAGGGCGGCGACGGCGGAGACGTCGGAGTCGCGTACTTCCTTGGGAGTGTCCACGAACACCAGTGTAAAACCCACGGTCATTGACTAAAGAGCGAGAGTGGTCTTCTATAGGAAATGAACGTTGTCGATAGAAGGAGATGGCAAGCCATGTCCTCCGTAACCACACACACCACAACCCGCACCTCGCGGCGGGCGGAGCTCGCCGACCCCGGCTACCAGGCGTTCGTGATCCTGCGTACCGGCTTCACGGTGGCGCCGATCCTGTTCGGGCTGGACAAGTTCGCCAACCTGCTCGTGGACTGGCCCACCTACCTCGCGCCGTGGATCGACGACATCGTTCCTGGCAGCGCCCAGGCGGCCATGTACGCCGTGGGCGTGGTCGAGATCGTGGCCGGTGTCGCCGTGGCGCTGGCTCCGCGCTTCGGGGGCTGGCTGGTGGCGGGATGGCTGGCGGGCATCATCGTCAACCTGCTGACCATCCCGGACCACTACGACGTGGCCCTGCGCGACTTCGGACTGCTCCTCGGCGCCGTCGCGCTGGCACGGCTCGCCCAGCGTTACCACGCCAAGCGGTAGCGGCCGTGGACGGACGACGAGCGCACTGAGCCCGTCCGGCGGGTGGAGCCTCACCGCCCCACCCGCCCGGCCACCCCTCCGCGTGGAATCATGATCGGCTTCGTGCGGAGCGATGGAGCAGGCCCGATGAGATGGTGAAGTCATGGGAGCTTCTCCCAGAACCGATCGCCATCGCCCGGTGGTCTCGCGGACCGATGGCTACGTTCCGCTGCGCGACTACGCGGTGATCGGCGACGGACGGACCGCGGCACTGATCGCCCGCGACGGGTCGGTCGACTGGCTCGGGTTGCCGGATCTGGACTCGCCGCCGGTGTTCGGTGCCATGCTTGACGCCGACCGCGGCGGCCGGTTCCTCCTGGAGCCGGCGGTGCCGTACCGCAGCGAGCGCCGCTATGTGCCGGGGACGAACGTCCTGGAGACCACGTTCGTCACGCCGCAGGGCATCGTCCGGGTCACCGACGCGTTGAGTCTGCACGACGATGGCCTGCTCGCCCCGATGCGCGAGCTGCAACGGCGTATCGACGGTGTGTCCGGGCGGGTGCCGATGCGGTGGAGGGCGCAGCCTCGATTCGGCTATGGCACCCGCACCACGCGGTTGGCTCGGCGCGCCGGAGTCCCGGTTGCGACGGCAGGCAGCGACGCGCTCGCCATCTGCGCCTGGGATGCCGGCGAACCCCGACTTGAGGGGGATGCGATCAGCGGCAGCTTCCTTGCGACGCCGGGCCGGAGCGCTCTGATCGCCATGCCCTTCGCTCATCAGGAGCCGCTGGTCCTGCCGGCCCGGGCCGAATGTGAGGCACGCCTGGAGCGTACGTGCGCTTCCTGGCGCCGTTGGGCGGACGACCGGATCTCCACCGGCAGGTGGCATGAGGCGGTGATGCGCAGCCTGCTCACGCTGAGGTTGCTGGTGTTCGCCCCGTCGGGTGCGGTCGCGGCCGCGGTCACGACATCGCTGCCGGAACACGTCGGCGGCGAGCGGAACTGGGACTACCGCTTCTCGTGGGTGCGTGACTCGGCCTTCACCCTGGCCGCCTTTCTCCGGCTCGGCTGCCCCGCGGAAGCACATGCCTACTTCTGGTGGCTGATGCACGCCTCCCAGCTCACCCACCCCCGCCTGCAGGTCCTCTACCGGCTGGACGGAGGTGCCCACACCAGGGAGGAGACCCTGCCGTGGGAGGGCTACCGCGGCTCGACGCCGGTCCGCATCGGCAACGCGGCTGCCGATCAGGTCCAGCTCGACACCTACGGCGAGCTGATGCAGACCGCCTGGCTGTACGCCCAGGCCGCCGGAAGGCTGGACGCCGACGTAGCCCGGCGCCTCGCTGAACTCGCCGACCTCGTCTGCGCCACCTGGCAGGAGCCCGACTCGGGGATCTGGGAAGTACGCAGCGCACCGCGCCACTTCACCCAGTCGAAGATGATGTGCTGGGTCGCCCTCGACCGTGCGGCACACCTCGCCGAACACGGCCTGATTCCCGACCGGCACCTGGCCCGCTGGCAGGTCGCCCGCCAAGAGGTCGCCACATTCATCGAGACCCGCTGCGTCTTGCCACACCGCAACTGCTACGTGCGCTCCGCCGGCAGCGAGGACCTGGACGCCGCCGTCCTCCTCGGTCACCTCTACGGCTACGACGGTGACGTTCAGCGGATGCGGGCCACGATCACGGCGGTGGGGCAAGATCTGCGGCACGGGCCGTTCGTCGACCGCTACTCCGGCGAAGACGGCCTGAACGGGCCCGAGGGTGCCTTCCTCGCCTGCTCCTTCTGGCTTGCCGAAGCCCTTGCCGGCACCGGACAGCTCGCCCAGGCCGTCGAACTGATGGACGACCTCATCCAACTCGCCAACGACGTGGGCCTGTACAGCGAGGAGATCGATCCGGCCACCGGTGACTTCCTGGGAAACCTGCCCCAGGGTCTGAGCCACCTGGCGCTGATCAGCGCCGCCCATGCCGTCAGCGCCGCCGACAGGGAGGCGAGCGGGTGAGCGCGTGGGGGACGGCCGCCGGGGCGTTCGTCGGCACGCTGGTGCTGACCACTGCGTTGCGCGCCGCCGGCGAGATGCGTCTGACGCGGATGGACCTGCCCTTCCTGCTCGGCACGGCGGTGACCGTCAACCGCACGCGCGCCAAGGCCCTCGGCTACCTGATGCACTTCCTCAACGGCGAGATCTTCGCCTTCATGTACTACGCCGTCTTCCTCGCGATCGGCATGGCCGGATGGTGGCAGGGCGCCATGTTCGGTCTCTTGCACGGCCTGTTCGCCGGCACCGCGCTGGTCAGCGTTCTCCTGCCGCTCGTCCACCCCCGGATGGGCAGCCCGCTCACCAGCGCTCCCGAGGTGGCCCTTCTGGAACCCCCCGGCTTCCTGATGCTCAACTACGGACTGAGCACTCCCGTGGTCACCGTCGTCGCCCACATCGGCTACGGCGCCATCGTCGGAGGCTTCACCGCGCTCGGCGCCTGACTCGGTCCGCAGCCCGGGGCGGCCGGCTGCCCGCAGGGCGGCAAACGATGGGGGCCGCCGGTGCCGGGCGGATGATGCGCATCCAGTCCCTTCAGCGGCATGCGCAGCGCACGCCTGCCCCCGCTGCCGCCCGGGGTTGCCACAGCGCTGCGGTGGCATCTGTGCCGTGGCCGCCGACGCCGAAGCCGCTCGGCCAAGTGACGGCGTGCCGGGTCGGCGTTCGGCCACCCGACGGCGACGGTTGCTTGGGCGGCCAGGGATCCGGGCGTCCCGCCCGCTCTGCGACGGTCCGGACATGTCTTCGTGCTCATACCGGTAATGCTGACGACGTCGGTGCGGCGGTGGATCTCCTCGCCTCGCGCTTTCACGAGGTGGGAGGGCGGCGGTCGAGGAGTGGTTTCGCAGGCCGGGGCGGTGTTGCTTGCCGAGACGGTCCGCAAGTCCGGTCCGGATGCGGCGATATCGGCGGCGCTTGAGCCGTGGCGGAATGCCGGGCGGTGCACGATCCGGGCAAGATCCTGCTGGATCTGGCGCTCGCGGCCGCGTTGGGCGGGGACTGCCTGGCCGATGTGGCGCTGCTGCGGGCCGAGCCGGCCGTGTTCGGACGGTGGCCTCCGACCCGACGGTCTCCCGCCTGGCCGGCCAGCTGGCGTCGTGCGGCAAGCGGGTCTTGGCCGCGCCGCGCACCGCTCGCGCCGAAGTGCGCGAACATGTCTGTAAGTTGGCTGGTGATGCGATGCCGGACGCGGGACGACGCCGCGACCTGGAAGACGGCCTTCGGCCACCACCCGCTGACGGGGTTCGTCGACCACATGCCCGGGGCGGCTCCGGCGAGCCGCTCGTGGGCCTGCTGCGGCCTGCCAACGCGGGCTCCGACCCTGCCGCCGACCACGTCGAAGTCACGAAACTGGCCCCGGCCCAGATGCCGAAACACCTCCGGCGGGGACGCCGGACCCTCAACCGACTCCGGCGGCGGCACCCACGAGTTCGTCGCCCGGTTCACCCGGCGCGGGCGGTGGCTGTCGTACTCGGTCGGCATGACCATCGCTCGCCGACGCCATCAACCAGGCCGTCTCGAAGGTCCCTGCCTCGGCCTGGACGCCGGCCGTTGAACCCGACGGCGACATCCGCGACGGCGCCTGGGTAGGCGAACTCGCCGGCGACTGCCTGACCGGCCGGCCGAAGGGGCTGTGGCTGCGTGCGCAAGGAACGGCCACACCCCGGCGCCCAGTTGCGCTTCATCCACGCCGAACGGCATGCGGTTGACCTGCCGGCAGCGGACCCGGGTCGAGGACCGCATCCGCGCCGCCCGCGCCACTGGTCTGCGTAGTCTGCCGCTGCACGACGCCGAGCAGAACCACATCTGGCTGGAGATCATCCAGCGGCAAAGGCCCGGCTCTGGGAGCCCCGCCGCCCGCGGCTCCGCCCTCTCTCCGCCGCCGCCCAACTCGTCACCACCGGCCGCCGCCGCATCCTCCGCCTCGCCGCAAAGGCCCGATCGGCAAGCTGACGGGGCCTCATGAACGATCGAGGCTTATAGTTGAGAGGTCAATTAGTTTCCAGCGATCCGGTTGCTCCCGATCTGTTGGATGTGAGAAACGGGGGGAACTCTTGTTCCGCCGCTTATTCGCCGCAGTGGTGGTGATGGCCGGGCTGGCAACCGCACTTGTTGTCGTTCCGGCCTCCGCCGCCGATTTCCCTGCGGGCAGCACGCACTTGATCTCCTGGAACATGCAGGGGGCCAACAACGACGACCAGACGGGCAGCAAGTGGACCAACACGGTCGTGGGGCTTGCGCAGGAGTCGCCGATCCTGATGCTTCAGGAGGTCGGCCCGCAGCCGCCCGAGAACAGCGTCGCGCAGCCTTCCCAGACCTTCACCACGACCGACAGCACGGGCGCCACGCATCAGTACACCGTGTTGCACCACAGGTGGGACGTCAACAGCAGTGGCCGCTCCCCCTATCCGACCCGTGAGGTCTACTACCTGCAGACCGCCGACGACGCGACCAACCCGCGTCGGATCGGCGGCCGGGTCAACATCGCGCTCGTCCTGCGCGACACGCCCGACGAGCTGATCGTCGTCGGCAACCCGATCGACGCCGGCCGGAACGCGCTCGGGGCGCGGTTCGGCAACGAGTGGTACTTCACCTTCCACGGTCTGTCCGGCGGTGGCGGTGACTCCGGGCCGATGATGAGGGCCGTTCACGACCGGATCAGGGCCCTCGCGACCCAGCGTGGCGTGACCTACCACGCGACGGTCGGTGGCGACTTCAACGTCGACCCGGAGGACCTCGGCCAGCGGGCGAGCTTCCCGTCGCAGGACATGCGGATCCACAGCTCGGGTCTGGCGACCCACGTCCATGGAGGTGAGCTGGACTACTTCGTCACCACCCACCAGACCCTCAATCTGCCTGTCACGGTCACCGGCGAGGGCACCTCCGACCACTGGCCGGTCCGGGCCAACCAGCTCAGAGCGGCCGGGCCCACTCCGTCGCCCGCCGCCGGCCCGGAGATCGACGAGGCCCGGGTGATGGCGGTCGGCGACGGGATCACGGCCGGTGTGAACAGCACCGACGAGACCGGCTTCCGGGACTACCTGGGCACCATCGTCAAGGGCATGACCACCGCGGGGGTGATCGGTGCCAGCCTCATCTTCAAGCGCACGGACTTCGTCGGCGAGCTGAAGAACGGCACGCGCGGGGACCCCGACCACATGGGCTTCGACGGCAAGGGCATCGACGACATCAAGGCCCGGACGATCCCCGCGCTGCAGACACTGCGCCCGAACATGATGACCCTGCTCGCGGGCACGGCCGACCTGACCGGCGGTGCCGATGGCGCCGCGACGGCCGAGAAGATGCAGGGCTTCGTGGACGCGATCCACCGGACCTCGCCGACGACCACGATCCTGCTCGGGACCCTGCCGCCGTCGACGAACCCGACGTACCAGGCTCGAATCGACGCTTACAACCGCGCGCTCCGCACGATGGCCTACGCCAAGATCCAGGCCGGCGCACGGCTGGTGCTGGTCGACCTGGGCGCGGTGACCACGGAGGACATCACCAACGAGATCTACCCGACCGACGCCGGCTACAAGAAGATCGCGGAAGCCTTCGGCGCGGGCACCCGGATCGCGGTCCTGCAGGGCCTGATCAGCAACCGCTCGTACGTATGGAAGCCGATCGGCAAGATCCGGGACGCCGCCGCGACCGGCTCGAAGATCGCCTTCCCCGACCTGAACGGCGACGGCAAGGCCGACTACGCGGTGGTCGGTACGGACGGCAAGGTCACCGGCTGGCGCAACGACGACCCGACCAAGGAAGCCGTCTCGCTGGGCGACATCAGCCCGGCCGACCGGGGGAACAACCCGGCGCTGGTCTACTTCGCCGACCTGGACGGTGACGGCAAGGACGACTACGTCCGGATCCTGCCGGCGGCCGACTCGCCGACCGGCATCGCCGCGATGCGGATGTCGCGGAACACCAGCAGTGGTGACAAGGTCAGCTGGGGCAGTGCGACGATCGTCGCGAACAACCTCGGCTACGAGCCGGAGTTGTACTTCACCGACCTCGACGGTGACGGTCGCGACGACCTGATCACGCTGGACCGGATGAGCTTCCCGACCGCCTGGCAGAACAAGGGCAAGGGCATGCCGACCGAGGGCGGCTGGACCAGGATCTCGGGTTTCGCCACCCCGGGTGAGGCGCGCGGCGCGCAGGTCGCCTTCGCCGACATCACCGGTGACGGCAAGGCCGACACGGTTCGGGTCGAGTTCACCACCGGCGAGGTCCGGGTGATCCGCTCCGACGACCCGTTCCAGGGCACCTTCGGGAGCTTCGCCGACCTGAACGGCGACGGGATCGAGGACTTCGCCTTGACCCGCTCCGGTACCACTACGACGGCGAAGACCGCCGCCACGACGGCCGTCAGGGCGGTGGCCGTGGCGAGTGGTGCCGGTGACATCGAGGGCTGGCTGGTGCCGAGCTACGGCGACGGCAGCCGCACCGACGGCGGCGCCGGCGATCTCGGTATCAACGGTGGTGTCGGTGACCCGATGGAGTCACACCCCGGTGGCGACGACGGCGGTACGCGGCCGGCTGCGTCCGGCGACTGCCGACCGGAGGGTCTGGCGACGACGCCGGGCGTGGCGACGCCGTACTGCAAGGTCTACCAGAGTGACGGCCGGGAATGGCTCGGCGAGGGCCGGGGCCGCCGGGTCGTGGGCTACTTCAACGGTGGCCGCACGGGTGCCGACGGCACGCCGCACTACCTGGTGAAGAACATCCCGTGGTCGAAGGTGACCCACCTCAACTACGCGTTCGCGTCGGTGGAGAACAACAAGATCAAGGTCGACTCGAACGCCACCCAGATGGAGTGGCCCGGCGAGGTCGGCGCGGAGATGGATCCCTCGCTGCCGTACAAGGGGCACTTCAACCTGCTGACGAAGTACAAACGCCTTCACCCGCGGGTGAAGACGCTGATCTCGGTCGGTGGCTGGGCCGGTTCCGGTGGCTTCTACACGATGACCACCAACGCCGACGGCTCGGTCAACCAGGGCGGGATCGACACGTTCGCGAGCTCGGTCGTGGACTTCCTGCGGACCTACGGGTTCGACGGTGTCGACATCGACTTCGAGTACCCCACGGTCCTCGAGGACACCGGCAATCCGACCGACTGGGCGGTGTCGAACCCGCGTCGCAAGGGTCTGCCCACGACGTACGCCGCGTTGATGAAGACGCTGCGGGACTCGCTGAACCGGGCTTCGGTCGCGGACGGCAAGTACTACCTGCTCACCTCGGCGTCGTCGGCCTCCGGCTACCTGGCCCGCGGGATGGCGAACCAGACCGCGCTGAAGTACCAGGACTTCACCAACCTGATGGCCTACGACTACCACGGCACCTGGAACGACGTCGTGGGTCCGAACGCGGCGCTGTTCGACGACGGCAAGGACCCGGAACTGGCCGATCAGTACGCCACTGAGGAGTACGGGAAGATCGGGTACTTCAACACCGACTGGGCGATGAAGTACATGCGCGGCGCGATGCAGGCCGGGCGCGTCAACATCGGTGTGCCCTACTACACGCGCGGCTGGCAGAACGTCACCGGCGGTACGAACGGTCTGTGGGGCACGTCGCAGAAGCCGAACGGCTGCGAACCGGGTACCGGCATCAAGCGGCCGTGCGGTGACGGTGCCATCGGCATCGACAACATCTGGCACGACGAGACCAACAACGGCAGCGAGCTCGGCTCCGGGACGAACCCGCTGTGGCACACCAAGAACCTGGAGAAGAACATCACGCCGGTCTACGCCCCCAGTGTCGGGCTGAAGCCGCAGACCGACATCACCGACCGGCGCACGGGCCAGTACATCCGGTACTGGGACGACGCCACGAAGACGTCGTGGCTGTGGAACGCCGAGAAGAAGGTGTTCCTGTCGACCGAGGACGAGCAGGGCATCGACGCGGTCACCGACCTGGTCAAGTCGACCGGTGCGGGCGGCGTGATGATGTGGGAGCTCGGCGGCGACTACTCCTGCCCGGCGGACGTCCAGCCGGACACCCCGTGTGGGATGGGGTACACGCTGACCACCCGGCTGAACGAGAAGCTGGGCAACATCGGCGCCTACAGCAACAGTCTGCGCGCCGGCACCGGTGGTGCCGCGCCGACGGTGACCGCCGACGTGAGCGTCGAGTTGGTCGACTACCCGACCTCCACGGCGAACCTGTGGCCGTTGCAGCCGACCGTCCGGATCACCAACAACACCGGGCGCACGCTCGGCGGTGGCAAGGACACGAAGCTGTCGTTCGACATTCCGGCCTCGACGTCACCGCTGGTCAAGGACGCCAACTGGCAGACCGGTGCCCAAGGTGGCCAGTGGCAGCTGGCGGCCGGTTCGACGTTCCACCGGGTCAGCACGACACTGGACTACTGCCAGATCATCCCGGCCGGGAAGTCGCTCGACCTGCCGATCATCTACTTCCTCCCGATCACCGGTCCGGTGAACACGAGTCTGTCGATCGGCGGTACGGCGTACGCGCCGGCGACCGACAACCTCAAGGGACTCGGTACGGCGACCCCGCCGGCCGGTGGCTGCAGTGCCGCGAACTGGGACGCGACCAAGATCTACTCCCCGGCCAGCCAGCCGATCGAGCAGACCACGGTCAAGTACAACGGCAAGGTATGGAAGGCCAAGTGGGAGACGAGGGGCAGTGCCCCGGGCACCGGGGTCGACGCCGACCACGAGCCCTGGAAGCTGATCGGCGACGCCGGCTGACCCTTCTCAGCCACCCGGCCTGACACTCCACGTCTTGATCAAACAAATGGAGAGTGCTTCTGACCTGCAACGATGGGACTTGTCCAGGGTCCTGTTGGCTGCACGGAAAGAAGCACTCTCCAGCTGAGCAAGCGTGTCGCGAAGGCCCCGGCACGTTCTCCATGGCCTTGCGGTAATCCGCTTGAATCAAGGTGGGGTGGACGTGGCAGGCTTGCGCGGTGATTGTCGAGCTGGCCCCCGGTTTTCTGGCTTGGGACGATGTGGATCCCTCCCGTCATTTCTTCGACAGCTCGTCGGCGCCGCAGGTGGTGCGGTCGCTAGGGCCCGCCCGGCGGGTGCCCAGCCGTCCCGACGTCCCTTTCGGTGACCCGGCGATGGGCGCCTGGAGCCGGGACACCGGCCGTCCCTGGGCCGACGCCATGTCGCACGCCCTGTCCGAGCACTACGGCCGGTGGACCGTGGGCTGGCGCTGGGCGCACGACGAAGGGGACTTCGACGGAGGACCCGTAGGGAGCTGGTGCTGCCCGCGGGACTCCATCACCACACCTGAGGAGACGCTCGCCCGTGTCGTCGCGGCGCTGTGTGAGTGGCGCGAGTGGCTGGAAAGTCTCGCCGGGTGGTTCGACGCGTACCCGCTGGACCTGACCGATGTCGAGGACCAGCGGATCCTGTGGGAACGCGCCGCCCGCAACCTGATCCTGCAGGTGACCGACCGCACTGGCTGCGGCAGCGGCTGGCACGGGCACTGTCATCAGGTGCTCACCTGGTTCCTCAGCCGCTGGGGCGTCGCTCCCGGCCTCGCGCAGGAGCTGGTCGACGAGGCGATCGGCGGGCGGTTCGCGAGCTGGACCGGCCCCGACCCGGAGGTGGTCGATGACGTCGCGGAGCGGCTCGCGCTGTCGCTGCGGCCGGACGATCAGGCGGGGTCGCCCGAGCCGGCACCGGACCACCTCGAGCGCTGGCTCGCAGTGCGCGAGACCGTGCCGTGGCTGGAGGCTGCGGACAGTGGTGGGGAGAAGCCTGTGGTCCCGTTGCGTGACGGCGTGGCGGAGTACATCCGCGCCTTCGACGGCGCCCTGGACCCCGTACGCGCCCAGGGCCTGCTCGCCGCCGTGGAACTGCTGAGGGACGACGCCGCGCGCGGCGCCTTGCTCGACTTCGATCTGCTCCAGCGCTGGCAGCAACACGTCCTGGGCACACCGCAGCCACCGCTGTTCCGCGACCTGCCCGCTTTTGCCAAGCAAGGCCGTGAACGCTACGGAATCGGCCCGGACACCCGGGCCCGCCTCGACGCGTGCCTGGCGCAGAGCGCAAGGGACGCCGAGCGGCCCCTTCCCCTCACAGCCCGGGCCGCACGTGCCTATCTCGACGTCTGCTTCTTCCATCCCTTCCACGACGGCAACGCCCGGTCGGCCTTCCTCGCCCTCGTTTTCGTCCTCGCCCGAGAAGGCGTCGGGCTCGACGGGGTCAGTCTCCTGCGCCTTGTCACCTTCCAGGCCGACGAGCCGAAGGACGCGCTGGCCCTCACCCGGTACATCGGCGTCCACCTCGCGGAGACCCGACGCCGCGCCGCCGTTGCCGACTCCTAGCCGGTTCTCCGGCCACCGGGCCCGTCCTGTGTACAGCCACACCCTCCTCGGCGGCACCTCCGCCTCAACCGGTGCTTCGCCCAGGGCATCACCGAACCGTTCGCCCTCCAGGACGGCCGCCTACCCGTACCGACCGCCCCCGGCGGTGGTGACAACCGCAAACCTTGCCGCCGGAGTTTGTCGTTCGAGGCCCGGCGGAAAGGTGTGCGGTGGGGAATCGCTCCGGCGTGCGTCTCTATGCGCGGACGGAGTGCACCGTCGTGTCGCGCGTATTTGCGGCTAGATGCTTGATCCGCCGCCGGAGGTGTTGTTCCACCATGCGCTGTAGGCGTTCAGCGAGTACCGCTTCTGCACGCCGCTGGTCGAGGTGATCTCGAGGCCGAACTGCATCGTGTCGAAGGTGGTGTTGCGCAGGAGGTTCTGCGACGCGGCCCATCGCCAGACCGCCGAGGCGTCGATGGTGCCGGTGTTGCTCTGCTGGGCGGGGATGAGCTGCAGGACGTTCCAGCCGGGATCGGCCTGCCAGACCGACGCGTACAGGATGCCGCCGATGGTCACGTTGGACGCGATCTGCCTTCCCCAGCCGCCTGCCGTCCCACCGGACCAGCTGGTGAAGACCATGATCTCGTCCTGGTTGCCGGTCGACCAGAGGTCGCTCGTCCAGTTCCAGTGGTCACCGCCGGCGACGGGAGCCGACGACGTGTTGTACCAGAAGCCCGCCGAGTTCAACTGCGACAGCGGCGTCTGGGGCCGGACCGAGGTGTTCGGGTAGGACTTGATCCCGCCGCCGGAGTGGTTGGCATCGACGTACCAGGACTTGATGCTGTTGACGGTCAGGCACTGTGTGCCGTGGTTTTCGCCCCAGATGTTGTTGTAGATCGTCCAGGTGCCCTGGGTGTACTGACCCCACCGGTCGCAGGTGGAGTGCACCTGGGCCTGCGCAGGAGACGCGAAGCTCAGGAACCCGGCGATCACGGCGACGATCAGGGCCAGCCGACCGAACCCGGCCGACTTGCTGCTGACGGATTTACGGGCTTGCCATCTCATGTGTCCCTCCAAGGACGGCGATGGGTTGTTCCGGACCCCCCGGTCTGCCGACTGATCGGAGTCCCGACGAAAGCGAGGCGGCCGAGACGTTCGATCAGCTGACGTGTTGACACCTTCACTCCGTTCGCATGTGGTGCTGCTCGCGATGGTGGATGGCTCGTTTCGTCGAGGTGGCGCGCTCAAGGAATGCGGGAACGGTGCTCGGTCCCCTTACTTTCAAGCACCGGACTTGCCAGACGCAGGTGGACGAAGTGTCGAAGCGCTTGCGTCTCCCGGACAGTAATGATGGGATGTCTGGGCAGCAAGGCTCTGCGCAGGAACACACATTTCTTTCACTTGCGGACATGATTGTCGAAGCGCATCGAATAGCATCGGCCGCGCCCGCCACTGGTGGGGCCGGGAAAACTCAGACGGCGGGCGATGGTCGTCACCGGCTCATCCGGGTGCGCCGGCGACCGCTGCACCCCCCACGCGACACGGGCATCGCTCACATGTTTCGCCGGCTGTCCGGTGGCAGCCATTGGGAGCCGTCGTGGGCGACGTACGGCCGGTCCCCGAGCGGCGACAGGCACTGGAGGCGGCAGGAGGTGACGAGGCTGTGCCAGGCAGGGCGACTGTGATGCGTGGGGCGCCGAAGAGGCCGCCGGAGCAGGTCGGGGTATGGCTGGTGGGCGGACGGGGTCGGTGGCGACGACGGCGGTGTTCGGTGCCGCTGCACTGCGGGCGGGGCTCGCAGAGCCGACCGGGTGCGTGACGGAGCGTCCCGACTTCCCCGGCGACGCACTCCCGGGTGTGGGCTCGCTGGTGTTCGGCGGGCACGACCTGGTCGGCACTCCGCTGGCCAAGCGTGCCGAAAACCTGGTGGAAGCCGGTGTCCTGCCAGGACGGATGGTCACGGCCGTCGAGGACGCCTGACCGACGCGGACCGGGAGATCCGCACAGGGGTGTCCTGCTGTCTGTCCGGCGTCGGCAGGCGCGGCAGCTCTGCGGCGTGACCCCGATGAGCGGGTCGAACGCTTCGGCGGAACGCAGGAGCAGGCAGTGCGGGTGCTGGTGGACGACCTCACGGACTTCCGCGAGCGGCACGGGCTGGAGCGAGTGATGGTCGTCAACGTGGCCTCCATGGAGCCGCAGCCGCCGTGGCGGGCGGAGCGCGCGGCAACCGAAGTGCGCCCCCGCTCCCGAGTTCGGTCACCGGTTCGATCGTCACGCCGTCCCGCCCTTCCGGCACTGCCGCAGCAAATGCGTACACCTCGCCCCGGCGGCTGGATTGGTCCGGCGCGGGTCGCGGTGATCACGGTAGGGGCTCTGCCGCAGTGAATCCGGCATTTACTGCGGCATCTCTCACCGCAGCCCTGAGCCAGAGGAAAGTCCCTCAGCCTGCGCTGGTATCGGTCGTGGACCGGTCCGAGGAGCGGACGCAGTCCGGACATGCGGCGCCGCCCGCACGGCCTCTCGCCACCACCTCGATGGTGTCGAACGCGGCCGTGACCGCCTCGGCCTTCACCTCGTCGATCCCCTCGAATACCAGCGAGTTCCATAACGGTGCGTCGATCTGCATGACCAGTACCATCACCGTCCACAACCGACCAGAGCAGCGAACGGAATGCACCTGAGGGGGTGTCACTTCAGGCTGTCAGACACCAAGGCGTACGCCGTCTCGCACAAGCCAGTCCCTCGCAATCGAACATCGAGGTAACGCTCCGCGACGGCTTCCCGAGATCTGTGACCTCCTCGTCATCCGGATGGCGTAGGCGTTGACCGCCTGGATCGGATGCCACCTCCGCTTGGTAGATGGCATCCGACTGGCCCGGCGCCGGACCCAGCTACGCGCTCTGGGTCAGCAGGCCGGCGTCGATGACCTCAGCGATAAGGGTGGCGCCGCGGCTGTTCTGGTGGATGTGGTCGGTCGTGAGCACGAGACCTCGCCGCCGCGAGATCGTGTCGAGGCTGCGGCGCAGCAGGCCACCTCGTTGGTGGCGGCGACCTCGGCGATCATCCGGCTGTACGCCTGCGATGCCTGTGCCGCTGCTCCGTCGAGTTGTTGGCCGAGTACCGGTAGCGACAGCAGACCGATCGTCGCGTCGGTCTCCGCTCGCAGCCGTGCGACGACGGCTCCCAGGCACTGTTGGAACCAGCCTGCCGACGGGCGATCGGGGAGCTGTTTGCGCTTCATGGCCTGCTCGACGGGGTAGCCGGCAAGGCTCGCTCGGGCGTCGTTGGTCCCGATCAACACGGTGATCACTTCGGGTGGGTTGCCCGCCGCCGCAGAGGACGATGGAGCCATGGGCGAGCACGACCAGGACCAGGACCGCGTGACCGAACCGGCGCGGTCGCCGCTGACCACTGCGCAGGCCCGGAAGATGACAGCCGGGCTGCGCGAGGCGATGGACGACGTCCGGCGCTCCTTGGCGGTGCTCGCCGCCCGGGTCTGGCATCCCCTCGGGCACCGCCGCTGGGCGTCGTACTGCGACGCGGAGTTCGGCATCAGCCGCGCGCAGGCGTACCGGCTCCTGGCCGTCGCCCGCGCCCTGGCCGCGATCCACGGCGCGGTCCCCGTCGGCACCGAGACGTCTCGCACGCAAGACAGCGACCCGCCCGCCGCGGCCGCGCTCAACTACGGACTGTCCCAGCGCGCCCTGATCGCCGTCTTCGGCCACACGGACGGCGTCCCAGAGCCTGATCGATGAGCCCATCGTGGACGGCCTGGCGGCCCACGGCGCGCACGGCAGGACCCGGAGCACTTCCGCCACATGACGAGGCGTCAGCTGAGTATGCTCAGAAACCATCCTCTGACCAGCGGTAATAGCGAAGTGCAACTGGAGTACTAAGGGCCGTCCCGTAAGTGATCTTGCTGTGGGATGATCTCGGCTGTGGCTGGTGTGATCACGGCGTCTGGGTCGTCCTGGATAGTCCCGTTCACCGGGTTGAGCCCGCGTGCCTTCGGCCAGTTGGCGACGCGGCTGCGCCGCGAGGGTGTCGACGCCCCTGGTCGTGGCCGACCGTGGAAGCTGTCGCTGGAGGACCGGGTCCTCTTGGTCGCCGCGTACTGGCGGACCAACCTGACGATGCGGCAACTGGCCCCGCTGTTCGGGGTTTCGAAGTCCGCCGCCGACCGGGTCATCGACAACCTCGGACCGCTCTTGGCGCTCCGGCCCCGCCAGCGGTTCGCCAAGGACGCCGTGCTCATCGTGGACCGCACTCTGGTGCCCACCCGCGACCATATGGTGGCCGAACAGTCCAAGAACTACCGCTACTCCACCAACCACCAGGTCGTCATCGACGCCGACAGCCGCCTGGTCGTCGCCCTTGGCCGACCGCTGCCGGGCAACCGGCACGACAGCCGGGCCTGGTCCGAGTCCGGCGCCAAGGCCGCCGTCGGCAACACCACCACGATCGCCGACGGCGGCTACCCGGGCACCGGCCTGGTGATGCCGCACCGCCGCCGCCCGGGCAAGGAGCTGCCCGACCGGAAGCAGGCCCACAACAAATCGCACAAGCAAGTCCGCGCCCGCGTCGAGCACTGCTTCGCCCGCATGAAGACGTGGAAGATCCTCAGCGACTGCGACTGCGACTGCGACTGCGACTGCGACTGCGCGGCGACGGCGTCCACCACGCCATGCTCGGCATCGCCCGTCTGCACAACCTTGCTCTCACGGGGTAGCTCCTGCCGCATGCGGGACCTGAGAGGTCCACGGGAGGCGGCTCCCCACCTCGCAGTCTTGGAGGAGATTCAGTCGAGGCAGAACTCGTTGCCCTCGATGTCCTGCATCGTGATGCACGACTCGTTGACGCCATCGGCGCGCTGCGTCAGCACGTGTTTCGCGCCAAGAGCCATCAGCCGTGCGCATTCAGCCTCGAGTGTGGCCAGGCGCTCGTCACCCACGAGCCCGGCGCCGGCCCGCACACAGAGATGCACCCGGTTCTTGACGACCTTGCCTTCGGGAACTCGCTGGAAGAGCAGGCGTGGACCCACGCCGGAGGGATCAGCGCACGCGAAGTAGATCTCATCCTCAGGCGGCAGCGAGCGGTGGTACTCCTCCCACGTGTCAAAGCCCTCGGGGACTGTCGGTACGACGTACCCCAGCACCTCGCACCAGAAAGCGGCGAGGCGCGCAGGTTCCGCGCAGTCGAAGGTCACTTGGAACTGTTTGATCGTTGACATCGGCGCACGATAACAGGGGTCCTGCTCATCTCCCCTGGGTGGGTAGGTCCGCACGTTGTCGGGAGGAGGGCCCCTGCTGTCCGCTCCGGTGTCGTGCGGTCCCAGGGGTGAACCGAGGTCGGTGCCTCCCCAAAAAGGGTGGGATGCGATCCCGGCCAGGCACTCTCGTGCTGCCAAAGATCAGTTACGGGGCAACCCTTAGTGGTGCTTCGTTACGTTGAGTGATCTCGACTGTTCGTGGGCAGCTTCCCGGGGTGAGGTTGGGGGAAGTGGAACGGCTCCGGGGTGAGTTGGCGGAGTTCGTTGCCGATGCGTTCGGGTCGTTTCCGCGGCGGGATCAGCGCCGGTGGGGCGAGTGCTATCTGCGGGGCCTGATGCTGGACGGTCGGCGCAAGTCGATCCAGCCGATGGCCGAGCGTCTGCCGGATGGGAACATGCAGGCGCTGCAGCAGTTCGTGAGCCAGTCGCCGTGGGATCCGCTGCCGGTCAGGCAGCGGATCGCCGGGTCACGTCCGCTGGAGTGGTGTATCGACGGCCACTCGGTGATCTCGTCTTTGAGGCTATGCAGTGAGTTCGGTCGGGATGGTGGGTTCGTCGGTTTCTGACTCGATCGGGTGGAGGCGGGCCTTGGCGAGGAGTTCACGGCCCATGTAGCGGCGGGCCTCGGTCCACTCGTCGTTCTGCTCGGCCAGGACCGCGCCGACGAGACGGATCACGGCGGTGCGGTCGGGGAAGATCCCGACCACGTCGGTGCGGCGGCGGATCTCCTTGTTCAGCCGTTCCTGCGGGTTGTTCGACCAGATCTGCTTCCAGATCTCGCGCGGGAAGGCCGCGAAGGCCAGCAGGTCGTGCTGAGCGGTGTCCAAGTGGGCTGCCGCTATGGGGAACTTGACCTCCAGTGCATCCAGAACGTGTCGCATCTGTGCCTTCACCGCGTCGGTGTCGGGCTGTTCGAAGACCGTCCGCAGCAGCGTGGCCACCCAGGGCTGGGCCGATTTCGGGACCTGGCTGAGCAGGTTGCGCGCGTAGTGGGTGCGGCACCTTTGCCAGGACGCGCCGGGCAGGGTGGCGCCGATGGCGTCGACAAGGCCGGCGTGAGCGTCGGAGACGACGAGCTGGACGCCCGTGAGGCCGCGGGCGATGAGCGAGCGCAGGAAGGCGAGCCAGCCGGCGCCGTCCTCGGCGGTGGCGACATCCAGGCCGAGGATCTCGCGGTGGCCGTCGGCGTTGACGCCGACCGCGATCAGCGCGTGGACGTTGATGATCCGGCCGCCCTCGCGGACCTTC